>NZ_JQBH01000002.1:0-154702 GCF_001438695.1 Fructobacillus fructosus KCTC 3544 | reverse complement strand
AAGTGACTTGAACTTCACGGTCAAGTACACGAAGAACGCGCCAGCCGAATCAACGGATACAACAATTAAAAATAATCCATCACTGGTTTCCATTCCATCACACCAGGTTAGTCAACCAATGCACTCAACGAAGGAAAATACCTTACCAGAAACAGGTGAAACTGATAAATCAGGATCTGTACGTGTCTCTCTAATTAGTGGATTGTTTCTTTCTCTAATTGGCTTTGTTACTTTTGGTAAATTCAAGAAAAATAAGAGTGAATAAGTTGGTTATGCCATCATGCATTAATGCGCATGATGGATCAATAAAAAGCGTCTTCGTTACTTTTTAAGTAGCGGGGACGTTTTTTGTACGATTTTTTATCTTATCCAGCGAAATCTGCGCAATGCGCTTACCCCCAAAAAAAGAGGGCCATATGGGAACCTTTGATTTCGTTAGGGTCGTTACCCTATAAGGCTGATACGGGATAGGCGTGTACCCGTAAGGAGGGAGGCAGTAGAGTTCCGTCCAAACCACGTTCAAGGGTTGCCGTAGCATGTAACTGAGCAATGAATAAATGCTATGAGTTAGCTCGCCCAGCAAGTGATTGGCAAAGTAGTGGCTTTCAGGTTTAGCACCCTGAGAGGCTCTGAGAGGCGTTTTAAGCTCAGAGCGGAAGGCTAGATATAATCTTTAAATTGAAATTTTACCTATTTTAGAGACGCCAATGGGCAGCAGCTTTATGAAATGCTCGAGCTGATAACAATTGGACCATGAAATAACAATAATTATTGGGAATCAATTGAATTTTTTCAGAGTTGTTTGAATTAAGCTTGTAATCTGCTGATTTATTTTTCTGTCGGTAAAATAGACTTATGGAAATAAATGCATGGCAACTATTTCAGGCGACCAAGTCAGTCGAAGATGGTTTTCGATTAGGCGCTTTTTGTCAGGAGCCAGAGTCGATTTTCGTCCACACTGACCACGCTTTCTATCGGCATCTTTTTGTGCTAATTGGGCATTGTAGGGTTGAACACGATGGAGTTCATAGTGAATCGTTGATTTTGCAAAACCAAGAGTATCTGCAATCAATTGCATGGAATATCCTAATTTGTGTAATTTCTCAATTGCACCACGGTCATAAGAAGATAAAATTGAATAGCTCAAATAATTTCTCCTTTTGGTTGGTCTAAGCAACTACCATTGTAAAGAAATTCTTTTGGTTTTTATTTTAAATTTTATCGTTCGGATTAATTATAGAATTTGCCAATTGAAAGAAAATTCCGAACGCATTTAGGTGTTGTGAAGGTTTCTTTCTTATTGTCAGGTATTTTAATAATATCTCTGGAATAACAGTGGTGCATTCCGACTTGTAGTGCTATAATTGCTTTTTGTAATTGAGAAGAAAGGAGTCGCACACTGGAAAAATTCGGTGTGCTAATCAAATATGCCAGCAGTATACATGCGACGGGCCAAGGCTCGTGACATTGACGAAATTGTCGAGATTTTACAAACGGCCAAGAATTTCTTGAAAGAACAGGGACTTGACCAATGGCAGGGGGACTATCCCAATGCCGGCACGATTCAAATGGATTTAGATAAGCACCAAGCTTTTGTATTGATGGTTGGAAACCAAGTGGCTGGTTATGCTGCTGCCTTTGAAGGTGAGGATGCATTGTACACGGCTTTGGAAGATGGCTCGTGGCTGAAGGACGGACATGATTACGCTTCACTTCATCGTGTGGCCATGTCCGATAAATTCCGCGGACAACGCTTGACTCCTCGCTTTATCACTGCACTGATTTCATATTTCTATGCGCAGGGAGCACGCGATTTCCGGATTGATACGCATCCAGGAAATCTTCCCATGCAAAAAGTCATTGCGAATAACGGATTCGAACAACGTGGTACGGTTCATATGCAAGAGGCGCCACATATTTCGACCGCTCGTTGGGCATATCAACTGTTAATTGAAGATGACGAATAATTAAAAACACCTTGGATTTTTGACGTATACCCCGAAAGCTACTTTAACTTTCGGGGTATTTTTTCTACCAGAAGTCAAGCCTATCAAGGAATTTGGCTTTTTTTCTTTTGATTCACTACCTTAATTTAGGCACACTTAAATAAGCTATCACCTTTGCAATCTTTTTGAAAAATGATAAACTTAAATTGTTGAGTTTCTTGATGCTATTTCATAGTCATAGAGTTGATTATGTAGCACCAAATAGTGCAATGTTCTTATTAGGCGAGACATCGCACCAATGGCAATCTTCTTGGTCCCACGGCCATCCGAAGATTGCTTTTTCTTTTGGTACCAATCGTTGATGTGGTTGGGATGGCCGTATGTCGCTGTACTAGCCTTATTGCCAATCGCCTTGAACAACACTTTACGGGCAATGTGATTACCACGTTTTGTAATAAAACCAGAACTGTGGTATTGTCCAGAATCATTAAACCTTAAATCGATGCCAATAAAGGCATTCAACTTATTACTTGTTTGAAAGCGTGTGATGTCACCTAATTCTGCGATTAGAGAGACAACCGTTTTGTCTGACAATCCTGGAATACTCATGTAAATCTCAAATTCCGGAAGACCACGGCTCTGATTGATCATTTCATTCAGAACAGCATCTTTTTCCTGCATCAATGCTACTAATTGTGAAGAATAGTACCGTACTTGATAAACAGTGTGTGAATGCATTGTCACAGCTGGAGCGGCCTGGCTTGCCAGACTGACTAATCTCTTGGTGATCCGTTCGAGTCTTATTTGTCTAATATGTCGTGAACAACAGGACTGAATCGTGTCTTCTAAGCTTTGCAATTCATGCTGAGCATAACTAGCGTGAGGAAATGCCTGTAGTATCTCAAGAAATTGTTGGCTATCGGTCGTTGAAAAAAGTTCTTCAATTTCAGGAAAAGTCAACTGCAAAACACGGTGTAAGCGATTTTTAATCGTAACGATGTCATGGGTTAATTGTTGGTAAAAAAGACTCATATCTTGTAGTTCTATATAGATTGGATTCTGAACATAAGACTTTGGCCGGTCCAAGATAAATTGTGTTAACGCCAAATTCTTAGCATCGTTCGGATCGTTCTTATTGGGACGCAGTTGGTCGAGTTCCTTTTTAGCAGCCGATGGATTTAGAAAACGATAGGAATAGTGATGGCTATCCAGGAAATGTTTCAATCTTCTTGAGTAAATACCTGTTGCCTCAAAGACAATATCTGGAAATTCATTGAACTGCTGGATAGATGTTTTTAAACGATTGAAGCCAAAAACATTATGTTCAATTTTGTAAGTTTCGACAATTTCTTGATCAACAGCCACAGCGACTTGGCTAGTTGATTTGGAAACGTCAATTCCAATGACATGGTGCATGTATGCACCTCCTTTAGTTTTTGAAACTTCCCACTGACAGACAACATCATTTAATTTTCTATACCCGGCGTCAAGCGTCTAACTTACTAAGAACAAATTGCATGGTGCTACCAGTGAAACGGCCATTTTTTTGAATGGCATCAAGTGCCCAAATAACCTGCGACCTAAGTTTCACTACCAATTTAGGCGTTAACCTAAAAAGGTGCAAATCATTTCCGTCGAAATGATTTGCACCTTTAATGTTAGTAAGTTTTATGACTAAAATTTCTAAAGAAACTAAAATTAAAGCAATCAATGAATTTCTATTTCGTAAAAGAAGCGTCTCGATGACCAACATTGCTCATAAATATGGTATTAGTAAGCGTAGCTTTCAAATTATGTTTTCCGTTTATCAGCGGCACGGACCAACCATCTTTACGAATCCTCCAAAAATCACAGTCGATTTCCGGATTCAATTAGTTCTTTGGATGATTCAAAGTCAAGCCTCTTACACTGAAACAGCGATTCAATTCGGTTATCTCAGTGTTGCTCAGATGTATCAATGGCGAAAAATCTATTTACAGCAGGGTCCTGATGGGTTAAGGTCGATAGAAAAAGGTAGACCTTCCATGACTAAAAAGAAACAGATTAAAGCCGCTAAAAAGTCACTTAAAACAAAGAACAAAGATCGTATTGCCGAGCTTGAAGAACGTGTTCAAGAACTTGAAATCAAAAATGCCCTTTTAAAAGAATTGGCCTCGATGAAGAAGGGTGGGCTCCTAAAGTAGTCGCACAAGCGATTCTCCGACTCGAGGCGATTTATAAGCAAAGTCTTTTGATCCGTTATGCACCAATTCGTCCAGCAACTTTCTATTACTGGCGCCGTCGCCTCCTTGAGGAAGATCCCGATAAAGCAATTAAAGATGCCATTCGCAAGCTTTCAGAAAAAAATCCGTACTACGGTGTGCTTCGCATTCACACAGCCTTACGACGGATTCCTGGGTTCGAAAAGGTCAACCATAAGCGAGTCCAGCGCTTCATGCATATCAGGGGCATTCAAGCGGAAGGCTATGGTCAAAAGACTCGGAAATATAATTCTTATCCAGGTCCAAATGGACAGTCAGTTAAGAATCGTCTACGTCGTCGTTTTCCAGCCGATCGTCGTTTTCAAAAATTAGTGAGTGACGTGACCGAATTTAAGGTACCAGAAACTGGACAAAAACTCTATTTAGAACCCATTATGGATCTTTTATAATCGAGAAATTGTTTCTTATTCGTTATCTTCCAAACCAACCTTAGCCTTAGCCTTGCAGACCGTTCAGAAACTTTTACCTAAGCTTCCAAGACGCAACTAACAGACCATTTTACACACCGATCAAGTATGGCAATATCGTCATCGAACTTGGCAGAGGACTTTATTACAGAATGGAATAAAACCAAGCATGTCTAGAAAGGCTACTGCTCTTGATAACGCCGTCATTGAAAGCTTCTTTAACAAAGAAAAGACGGAAATTGGCCCGCTAAAACAGTACAAAAGTCGCACAAAACTCACAAAAAAGATTCGGTGGTTCATCCACGATTACAATACAAATCGTATCCAAATAAAACTAAGCGGCCAGTCGCCGATAGCATATCGACAACTAGCCGCTTAGAGAACGAGTAACTATTTACTTTAGTTTTTGGGGTATACGTCATTTGCTCCATGGCATTTTTTGTAAGTTCACTTATTTAAACTTTGCCAGGCTAATTGATGGGGGCCTTTGTTTTCAGCGTCTTTTACCCAGACGAAGAAAGTCAGTTCTGGATTTGGTAGGAGTGCAAGAATTTGATCAACATATTCTTGGAAATGCTTGGCGTAGCCCTTTTGTAGGGATGAGGCCAGAATTTTAGAGTCAGATTGGATTTCGACTAGTTGTTTTGCATCTAATTCCTTTTGCACCTGTGTTAGTCCCCAAATTAGCGCCTGAAATTCAGCTTCGTGATTATCCCGGCAAGGTTCTAACCGACCACTCATTTGTGCTTGCTTTCTATCTTTAACAAAGACAATTCCAGCTGCTGTTTCCTGGCTACTTGGTCGGTAAGCAGCGTCTGTTTGAATTTGAATCACCCTATTGTCTCCTTTTTATCTACCAGTCTTACAATAACAGAAACGATAATAAAATGGTAAAATAGGGAGAGTTAATTTCAATCGAAGGAGTCGCCATGGCTAAATTGAAAATACATTACCAACCAACAAGTGACTGGTCGAAAATCAGCTGGTTACTCTGGGCCTGCGTACTCTTAGTTAGTCCTATTTGGGCTTCAGAACTCTTTTATTCAGTCAATGTCATTTGGGCGCTGTACACAGTCATCGTTTTAGCTATTATTCTGATTCGACTTTGCTGTCGTTTTCTGGTTTTTTCAAAGCAATCCCTCGTCATTTATCGAGTACTTTTTTGGAAAAAAAGTCGAATTAATCTAACGGATTCAACCGTCAAGTTATCGGTTGAGGGACGAATTCTCGTTATCAACCAAGCAGAAGAAAAAGAAGTGCGACTTTTCCTTAGCAAGAAGGGCAGCCGACTTTTAGAGGAACAAATCAATGCCTAAAACAACAGAGTTAACGATTAACGATGGCGGAAAACGAATCGATGCTGCATTAGCAAGTGCAGGCCTCGAGCATTCACGTTCAACACTGGCTAGCTGGATTAAGGACGGACAGGTCTTAGTGAATGATCAGCCGGTTAAGAGTTCTTATAAAGTAAAAAGCGGTGATAAAGTTCGCATTACGGTACCGGATACTAAGTCCGTTGCGATTCAGCCAGAAAACATTCCGTTGGATATTGTCTATGAAGATGACGATTTGCTTGTTGTCAATAAGAAACAGGGAATGGTTGTGCACCCCGCCGCAGGACATGCCGGTGGCACGCTGGTGAACGCTCTGTTATTTCACGCTCCGTTGTCAAGCATTAACGGTGAGTTCCGTCCTGGCATTGTTCATCGAATTGATCGAGACACTTCTGGCCTCTTGATGGTTGCTAAAAACGACCGTGCCCACCAAGCCCTGGCCGCTGAATTGAAGGCCCATAAGACTGAGCGTTACTACTACGCCTTGGTGAAGGGCGAATTTAAGGAAGACCATGGAACGGTGGATGCGCCAGTTGGTCGTCACCCAAAGGATCGTAAGAAGCAGGCAGTGGTTGCCGGTGGGCGCGAAGCCGTTACCCACTTTGAAGTGCTTGAACGTTTCCATGGTTATACACTCCTCCGATTGGCTTTAGAAACAGGACGAACTCATCAAATTCGTGTTCATATGCAGTACATTGGGCATCCAGTGGTTGGGGATGCAACGTACGGCCACCAGCAAGAACTATTGGGAATTTCCTTAAAGGGACAATTACTCCATGCAAAAACCTTGGTGTTGACACAACCAACAACGGGCGAAAAAATGACTTTTGATTCGCCACTACCATCGTCCTTCGAACGAGTATTAAAGGCTTTAAAAGAAGAACAAAAATTGTAAGTATACATATATGAGGAGTAACAAATGGCAAATAAAATTGTACTTGACCAGGCGTCCATGCAACGGGCATTAACGCGAATTACGTATGAAATCTTGGAACACAATAAGGGCGGTCAAAATTTAATTTTGGTTGGTGTGAAGACACGTGGTGAATATTTGGCCCACCGAATTGCCGACCGCTTGGAGCAATTGGAAGGTGTTCAGATTCCCGTAATGGCAATCGATATTTCGGATTATCGTGACGATCGTTTGGGCCAACATACGAAGCTTGGCTTGGATGAAGACGACCGGGTGAACATTATCGATCAAAACATTGTCTTAGTTGATGATGTTTTGTTCACGGGCCGGACAACTCGTGCGGCGTTGGATGCCCTGATTCAAATCGGCCGGCCAAAGACCATTTCGCTCGCTGTTTTGATTGACCGTGGGCACCGTGAACTGCCGATTCGGGCTGACTTTGTTGGGAAAAACATTCCAACTGCTCAAAACGAAAAGATTCAAGTTCACGTGAAAGAAATCGATGGAACAGACGAAGTGGAGATTGTCCACTAAGCATCCTGTTTTTTCGTACGAAGTTACTCGAATAGGAGGGTTCCATGGAGCGGCACCTGATTTTAGAAGATGGTACAGTTTTTTCAGGCGAGGGATTTGGTGCGCCAGCAACGACTTTTGGCGAAGTTATCTTTGATACGGCCACGTCTGGCTATCAAGAAACCATCACAAATCCCATTTATGACGGGCAGATGATTGTTTTTGCCATGCCTGTAGTTGGTGCTGATGGTATCCATGCTGAGGCCTATGAATCCATTAGTCCTAAAATTCGAGGGATGATTGTGCACGACCTCGCAGAGGTCTCCACAAACCGGCAGCGGCGAATGAATTTGGACCGTTTTTTGAAACAGTACAATATTCCCGGCCTTTACCAGGTCGATACCCGAAAGTTAATTCGCCACTTGCGTGAAACGGGTTCTCAAAAAGCAACCATTGTTGATGTGGTGGATGACCATGCCCGTGACCAATTGCAGGCAACGGTCTTAACGAATAAACAGGTTCAGAATACGGCGACCGACAAGGCTTATTCGAATCCGGGTCGCGGGTTCCACATTATCGTCATCGACTTTGGACTGAAGAACGGTATTTTACGTGTTCTTGGGGACTACGATGCGAATGTAACGGTATTACCCTATACAACTTCGGTTGACGAGGTACTGACCCTAGATCCCGATGGCATTATTTTGTCGACGGGACCTGGAAACCCAGAGGATTTACCAGAATCCGTACTCACTTTGATTCGGGTTTTGCAAAGTAAGGTGCCCATGCTCGGTATTGGACTGGGGCACGAACTCTTCGCCTTGGCCAACCATTCGGCATTGACGGTTTTGCCAGCCGAATACCACGGGATGAACCACCCAATTCAGGAAATTATTTCACAGGAAATTTTCTATGCCCGGCAGGGGCGTGGTTATGTGGTTGATCCTGAGATGTTAGACAGTAAGCGTCTCTTTGTCACGCATCGTGACTTGGTTGACCAGTCAATCCAGGGACTTCGTCACCGTGACTTTCCCGCTTTTTCGGTACAGTTTTTCCCAGATGGGGCTCCGGGCCCACTCGAAGCGAAACGTGTTTTTGCGGACTTTTTCGAAACGGTAGTAGACTATGTACAAAAGAACAACTGATGAAAATTTAAAACGGATTCTCTTTCTTGGCTCCGGCGAGACTGACTTTGGCATGCAGGGCGAAAACGATGCGGCCATTTATCAAGTGCTGCCAATTCTAAAGTCGCAGGGTTACCGACTTTTTTTTGTGGATGATAATCCCTATTCTTTGGCCCTTGAATCGTCAGAAGCCGAAACCATCGTTGCGACGTTGACGGTGCAAAGTATCAAGTCAATTATTAAGGAAAAACAAATTGATGCTGTTTTTCCTGGCTTTGCTGGTTTACGTGGGTTACGCCTGTGGCATCAGGTGATTGCCGAATGGCGGGAAGAGGATGGTGCACGGCCAGTCGGTCTTGGTATTTCGGATAAGACCTTAGACCTGTTGAATGATTCGACGGCCCTCTTCGAGACACTTTCTGCGGCAGGACTGGCGATGCCAGAGGCAACCATCGTGCGTAGTCAGAGTGAGGCGAATGAGTTACTGCGTGATTTAGAACTACCGTTGCTTGTTCGTGCCCATAACCCAGCGCAGGGAACGACCAGGCGCATTGTGCGACGGCTGGATGATTTCGAAGAAGCCGTTAATCAAGTTCTTTCGCAGTCATTGACGAAAGAAGCCGTGATTTCGAAGGCGATTAACGGGCTAAAAGAAGTTTCGCTCCTTGTCTTACGTGATAAGGCGGGGAACTGCTTGCAAGTGGGGGCTTCTGAAGACATGGATCCGATTGGGATTCATACTGCGGATTCGCTTTCAGTTGCGCCAATTCTGACCATTTCGGACCAAATTGTGCAAGAAATGCGGGCGCAAGCCTTTCTGGTTGCTGACATTTTAAACGTGCAGGGACCGGTCCATGTACAGTTAGCGCTTAACGAACGGACGGGTCAACTGTATATTATTAAGGTGTCGCCATACCTGGATCAATTGAGTAACCGCATGGCCTTGATGACGGGTTATCCCGTCATGTTAGTGGCAGCACAACTAGCCACTGGTCGTCGGATCATGGATGTCGAGTTGCCAGCCGATTCCTACCATGAAAAGACGGCCATGATGGAACCGGTGATGGATCACATTGTGGTTAAATTACCCGTTTTTTCGTTTGGTGATTTGAAAGCATCCGGCATCCACGTGAACCGTCAATTAAACTCAATTCAAAAGTCTGTCGGTTCAGCTTTGGGATTCGGTCGGACTTTCATTGAAGCGATGGAAAAAGCCATTCGGGCTGCTCACTTTAACAACCGCTCTTTTTCGCCGAAGTACATGAAGAACGTTTCGGACGATGAAATGATTCAGCAGTTGATTCACCCCCATGATAACCGAGTGCTTCTGCTCTTAGAGGCTTTGCGTCGTGGTTACGAAGTCGATGAATTGGCTGAGTTAACGAAGATTGATGAGTTTTACTTCTACCAACTGAAGCAGTTACTGGTGACCGAGGAACGAATCTTAGACAGTGGTCCTAGCCATGAACAGTTAGCGGAGGCGAAGCAGTCTGGTTTGTCTGACGGGTTGCTGGCTCGCTTTTGGAATAGTAATTTGCAAAACATCCGAACGCTAGCAAAGGAAGCTGGTGTCATTCCAACCTATAAGGCGCTGGAACCTTCAGCAGGTGAATTTCCCGAAAACGCTCACCAGTTTTTCGCGACTTTTGAAGAGGAAAATGAATCGGTTGCGGTTTCAAACCATACCATTCTCTTAGTCGGATCAGGGGCCTTTCGGATGGGTGATGGCGCAGCGGCTGGTTATGTGACCTCGGTCGCTCTTTCAGAATTGCGGAAGTTGGGCTACCACACAGTGATTATGAACAATAACGCTGCCGATGCCTCCTTATTGCCGCATTTGTCGGATAAACAGTATTTGGAACCACTGGAAACATCGGATGTCATGGCGGTCGTTGATCAGGAAAAGCCTGAGGCAATTTTAGTACCGGGTAATCGCCGAAAGTTGATTGCTTCATTACTGGCTCTCGGGCAGCGGGTGATTGTGTTACCAAAGGAGAAGCATCAACCGTTCGGTCCAGAAGCGGATGAATCCGAATTTGCCTTGAACCTGTTTTACGACGGGCAGCGGGCCTATCCGTTGGTTTTGACGCAGCACCAAGCTGGTGAAATTCGTCTGGTTGATCAAGATATTTCTGGAACTGATTTAGCGGGCATTCATTTAGACCATTCGGGTGTTTACCAGTTGATTTGGCGGAAAAAGGGCCTGAACTGGGTAAAGCACGTTGACTTACCAGACTTTTCCGTTGATAGTTGGCTGCGACCAATGCCATTTGGCCAAATCGCCTTTCTATCGAAGCTGCTAAAAATTTCCTTAATTCGGTTGGTTGTTCGATCCTGGAAGGGAGGACTAACCGAAAATGATCTAGGAGCACTGGTGGCGCACATGCCTGATCTAAGAGGGTCTGACTTTGCCATGGTTTCTGATCGAACCGACTTTCACTTGCATCTACAGCCTGACGCGCCAATCGACTCGACGCGTTTCGAAATGGGGGCGAAGATTGTTCGCCTGCAGGAGGACTAGCATGGCAAAGGGCAAGTATGAAACGGTTATCTTGACTGGGTGTTTGCTGGAGGAAGATGCTTCTGGGCACCTCTTGGTTAAAGACCGGCAGCAGGAACACGATTGGCGGATTGGTAAGCATACCAAAGGTCAGTTACTTGGTCCTGGACAAATCTTTTTAACGGAAAAGAATCAGAAGGTTTTGTTGACGAGGGTGACGCCGCTATCCTTTAAAGATCGGCATGACTTTCAGCCTATCGGTCGTTTTACAAAGGAAGTTCAGCATGACCTGTTGGCCGATTATCATTAGATAAAAAAGTCTCAGCATAAGCTGAGACTTTTTTTGTTCAGAATGCTTTGGAAAGTAAGAGTCGTTTTGTATAATGGTTATACGAACATCTGTTTGCTGAATTAAAGGAGCTTTAAATGCTATCGTTTATCCACGCCGGCGACGTTCACCTGGGCAACCCTTTCAAGGGCTTGTCTCGGCAACTACCGGAAAAATTTCAAAAAGAGATTCAGGAAGCGTCGTTTATCGCCTTTCAAGGACTCATCGATTTAGCAGTAACCGAAAAAGTGGATTTTGTTTTGTTTCCTGGCGACTTATTGAACGGAAGTGGCGTTTCTGCTCGAGTTCAAGCCACGCTCATGTCGGGATTTCGCCAGTTAAAAGAGGCGGGGATTACAGCCATCGTTTCTTTTGGCAATCATGATTACCAGGCTTTTGACAGTCAGCCAAGGTTTTGGCCTGAAAACGTTCTTGTCTTTGATCACGCCGTTCAAGAAAAAGTTTTGACCAGTCGCTCTGGTGAACGCGTGGCGTTCACCGGATTTTCCTATGCCGACCGTTCGGAACGGCGACAGCGTCTGGCTGATTTTCCAAGCCGAAATCCAAATGTTGACTACGAAATTGGTTTGTACCACGGTTCGGTGGGCAAGCTGGGGGATGACTATGCCGCGTTTTCGGTCGATGAAATGCTCGCAAAAAACTACGACTATTGGGCCCTAGGGCACATTCACCAACGGGCAACGCTACATGAACAGCCCACTATCGCTTATTCAGGAAATTTGCAGGGGCTGAATCGAACGGAAGTAGGAGCAAAAGGGGTCCTACTGGTGCAGTCGGGTTCGCATGGTTTGGTCGAACGGTTTATTGATTTGGCACCTGTTCGCTTTGAAGCGTTGACGCTAACCAACGTGGCTGACCCGCTGGCTGTCGTGGATGCGTTGCTTCAGTCGAATTATTCCTTGCCGACTTTTTTGACGTTAACCATCGACGGACCACTTCAACCAGCATTGCGTCAGGCCTATGATGAGGGACACTTGCTAGAAGTGATTCAGCAATCCTTACCAAAGTCGAGCAATGTTTGGCCAATCGAACTGACGGTGCAAGAGCAAAAGACCGTAGTGGATGCTTTGTCAGCGACTCATGATTTTTCGACCGCCATTGAGGCGGTCATTCAAGAGGGAGTAGGGGCTAAAAAGCTTTCAGACGACGTTCCCCTAGTTGTTCGGGAATACTTAAATCAGCCGGAGGGTCAGGTGGCCCTGCGAAAATCATTGGAACAACTCTTTTCGGAACGGAGGTCAAGTGATGAAGATTGAGGAAATCCATATCGTTGGCTTTGGCAAATGGACGGATGTGACCTTCCGCTTTTCCAATGACTTTCAGATTATCGCCGGGCCTAACGAAGCCGGAAAAACCAGTCTAAAGGCTTTCATTATCGGTGTTTTCTTTGGCTTTCCGCGGGGACGAAGAGCGGATCAGCAGCTTTATGAACCTCGTTCTGGTGCCCGGTATGGGGGGCGGGTAACGATTGCAACCCAGAAAGGTCGCTTTTCCATCGAGCGCCTTGACCGTACGCAGTCAATGCTTACGGTTCGCTCGCTGGACTCCGGTTTAACAATGCCAGATCCCGAAAAGTGGCTACAGCGACTTTTTGCACCCCTCACTGAAAAAGACTACCGTCATATTTTTTCCTTTGATGAAGCCGAACTCGACCAAGTGACGAATCTGACAGGTGATGATTTTGAGCAGGCGTTACTGACCTATGCGAAGCCACAGACTCAGCAATTTTTATCCTGGGCTGATCAACATCATCAATTGGGGCAACAACAATTTGCGCAAGGTAAAAACGGGAAGCGGCCACTTAACATGGCGAACAAGGCCTACCGGGCCTTACAGGAAAAACAGGCGCTCGCTAGCCAACAGGAGGGACAATACCAGAATTTGCTAGCCAAGCGGCTCGAATTAGAGGCGACGTTAGCGCAATTAACTGATGAGGAAACAAAGCTGCAAGAAGCACTGCATGATAAGCAAAGTGAATTGGCTGATTGGTCCCTCTACCAGGACGTGTCAACAAAGAAAAACGCATCAAAGGAATTGGTTGAATTGCCGGACGAAAATCGTCGACAAGCCATCCAGGAACTGGAACAGGAAAAGCGTTGGCTGGAGAAGAAAGCACAGAAACAGCAAGAGGCCTTGACGTCAATTCAACAGGAGTTGAGTGACCAAAACCAAGTGCCTCCTTCTGAAAGTGTGATTCGAGATACCATGGCTTCCTTGGCTGCTTACCAAAGTGAGGAAGAGCGGATTGTTCAGGCAATTGCCCACGCAGGGCATGGCTTTACCCGTGGCCTGCCACAGCCTTTGAATCAAACAGAAGAAAAATTGTTACAAAAAAGTGCGAGACTACCTTGGACCGTTGCATTCCTTCTTCTTGGCGCTAGCTTGCTGGCAGCTTTGTTATTGCCGGGCCTTGAAGCAGGCCTTTTGTTGGTAGTTTCCCTTGCCCTACTGGGCTTTTTCTGGCAGCAAAAGTCTAAGAAGAGGGCACTTCTGGATCGTTTTGCTCCGCTCAATCAGGCGGCGATATTGGCTTATCAAGACCGATTACGAACAATCTATCGGGAGCAAAGTCAGCTTCCCTTGATTGACAAACAGCGTCAGCAGGCCTTACAAGCATTAAAGAAAGCCCTTCTGCAATCCGGCCGATTGGATGAAGCGACCTTGGCCGCTTGGTCTGATGACCAAGTTCAAGACTGGGTCAAAGAAGAGCTTCTCGATTGTCGTCACACGGGCAAAACGGGATTGAACCATCGTTTGCAAGAGGCCCTCAGGCAGCAAGCGGCCATTGCTAAGCAAAAAGAGCAACTGGCCGAACGTCTTCAGGAACAGTTGGCGCCCTATGGGTTGGCAAACATTGACGACTTTTATGAACGCATCAACCAGCAGCAGAAGCAGGAGCAATTGCTTGTAGCGCAACGAATGGCTACCAAGCAGTTGGGTCAGGGGCGCTTGGCGACGTTTTCAAAATTAGTCGACACGCTTGGTCAAGAAAACGTAGCCAATCATTTGCAGGCCCAACTTGGCGAGTACCAGAACAAGTTAGCCAGCCTACGTCAATCCAAAAACCAACAGCAACAGCTGATTGCGGACGTGAGCGCGCAGTTAACACAGCTCGTTGAAAAGGGTAGTTTAACAAGCATTTCTCAGGAATTAGCGAATTTTGAAAGTGATCTAAAAGAGGATTATGTTCATTATCTTGCTCAGGTGCTGGCGGTTGACGTTGTCAAGCGAGCGTTTGTTGGAAAAGAAGATTCATTGGCCCACCAGGTTTTCGAACAGGCTGGTGCTTACTTAGCGCAATTAACAGAAGGCGCTTACCAGCGAATTCTGTTGAATGATGGTTCGATTAACGTGTTTGATTCGGCGGGGCAACTTTTTAGGGCAATCGAGCTATCCTCTGGAACAAGAGATTTGCTCTTCCTGGCGATTCGGCTTGCTCTTTCGACGAGTGTACACCGGGAGGAACCATTGCCACTTTTGATTGATGATGCCCTGGTTCATCTTGATCACCAGCGGCGACAGGCAGCACTGGTGTTATTGCAGGAGCTGGCGACCGAACAACAGGTATTGTTTTGGACTTTTGATGAAGGATTACTGGGACCGTCCGGGATTCGTCTCACTTAATTTAAAAGACAAAAAAACAGTGACTCGTAAGAGCCACTGTTTTTAATTTTAATTAGCGGTTAAATAACCCGTTAGTGCGGACTTTAAATCAGAATCTTTAATGTTGACGTTTGCCTTGTTCAGCAACTTGCCAATAATCTTCTTCATTTCGTCCTGGTTGTTCGTGTCATTGATAAAGTCGTTCGTGATCTTATCCTTCAACTTTGACTCGATTTTTGATTGCGCTGGCTTTTCAGCCATGGCATCGGTGCGAACCACGTAGAAAGTACCGTTGGTTCCCTTAACTGGCGAAGCTGAGTAAACACCGGCGTCCTGGTTAAAGGCGGCCTTGCGGATTTCGGAATCAACGTTGGTGTTGGTTGAATCAAAGGCAGCCATTTGACCAGTCCCTGAAACAGCTGAGTTAGCTTGCGAGTATTGCTTGTAGACGTCATCCCATGATTCGCCAGAGTCTAAGGCATCGATGGCCGCTTGAGCGGAATCCTCATCCTTTGCCGTAATCAAAGAGATGGTCGTGTCAGGTACGTAGTTATCGTAGGCTTCCTTCAGCTTGTCGGCTGAGATTTTATAGTTTGCCTTCACCGCAGCCTGCATGACTTGCTTTTCGCGCAGTGATTCCTTGTACTGCTTTTCAGTCATTCCTGCTTGTGAGAGGTATTGCTTAAATTTGCTGTCACCATATTGCGCACGGAGGGTGGCGTATTGTTTATCAACATCGGCAGTGGTGACTTCCTTGCCATACTTCTTGTCCAATACTTTGTTGATGACCATTTGTGCGAACACTTGGCGGCCGGCAGATGATTGCTTGACCTCGTCGTAGTAGTCAGCTTGGGTAATTTTTCCGTTATCGGTCGTGGCCAAAGTCTTTGAACCACTAACGGCTAGGTAGGTCACACCGGCAACAAAAATGACCAGTATGACCCCCCAAATAAATTTACGTCGCATGGATCGTGAATCCTTTCTTCTTTTATCTAATGGTTGTCATTTTACCATAGCAACAACCGAAAACTTAGCCCTTATACTTGGACAACTTATCATTGATGCGGGCAAGGGGAGCGGCGTTTTTGAAATTGTAACGGGCAACGTCGCGTTTAATGTCCTCGATATCCTGTTGGTTGGCTTGTAAATCTGCCTTCAGGACGTCGGCTTGTTGCTGCGCTTTTTTTCTTAACTGGTTAATCTCTTGGAGATGTTCAATCTTTTGTTTGATACGTTCAAAAGCCATTAAGATAGCTCCTTTTTGATTTTGTTGGCAATGTCTTCGTAACGGGCAGGCGTATATTCTGACGAATGGTCGATGGTTGGCACTAGCGTTTCGTTTAAATTGTCATCGTCGTAGCGCGGAATGAGGTGCCAGTGCGAGTGCATGACGGTTTGTCCAGCCGAAACCCCGTTGTTTGATGAGATGTTCATCCCGGTAATCTTGGGGTTTGTGGCTTTAATGGCCCGGGCTAGCTTTGGTAAAGTCAATAGGACTTTTTTGGCTGTTTCGTCATCGTAATCAAAAATGTTATCGACGTGCTTTTTTGGCACCAAGAGGGTGTGACCAGGCGTGACCTGTGAAATGTCTAGAAAAGCCAACACATCATCGTCCTCGTAAACTTTATAGGAAGGAATTTCACCTTGAATGATTTTGTCAAAAATATCTGCCATCTGCTGTGCTCCTTTATCGTTTTTCTACTAATATTATAGCAAAGCAGACCCGTCCTGGTATAATAAAGGAATGGGATTAGAAATACACAATCTTTCAGCCGGCTATGCTGGGCAACCAGTCGTCTCCAATTTGACTTTTTCCGTTGCCTCCGGGCAGATTGTCGCTTTAATTGGGTTAAACGGCGCTGGGAAATCCACGACGCTTAAACAGGTGATTGGGGTTGGCCGTCCCTTGAACGGCTCCTTAACCTTGGATGGGCAACGTCTCGAGGACGAGCCGGCCTTGTATAAGCAAAACCTGGCCTACATTCCTGAGCAACCCGTTCTATACGACGAATTGACCTTGGACGAACATCTCCACTTGATGTTGGCTGCCCATGGGCAAGATGACGCCGAACATTGGGAACGCGTGGAGGCCCTCTTGTCGCTTTTCCGCTTGGACGGGAAGGGACATTGGCTGCCCAAGCATTTCTCAAAGGGGATGCAACAAAAAGTAATGATTGTGGCTGCTTTTTCGCTGGATGCTCATTTGCTGGTTATCGATGAACCCTTTTTGGGACTCGATGTCTTAGCGCAGAAGCAGCTGATCCGGTTAATGAAAGAGCGAGCAGAGCAGGGGATGGCCGTGCTGCTGACCACCCATTTATTGAGTCAAGCAGCCGATTTCGTCGACGACTTTGCCCTTTTGGAACAGGGACAGTTGGCCTTTTTTGGTCCAGCAGAAGCACTAGCCGCTTCGCGTCATTTGGCCACCAATCAATTGGATGAGTTGTTCTCATGAGGCAATCTGAAAATCGTGTACAATTGGATGCGCTCTATCAGGACCGTCTCCAGCGCAAACAGGTTGAGACAAAGCGTTATTTAAAATTACTGTTTAATGACCACTTTCTACTGTTTTTGACTTTTGCGTTTGGCGCCCTTGTTTTGGCCTTTCGACAGTTGAGTGGGCAGTCGCTTGCCATTTATGGGACGGGCGTCACCCTCTGGCAGGTATTGGCAACACTTTGGGTCATCGTGGCCCTGTTTTTCGGCCACTTTCAAAGTCAACTAGAAAAAGCGGATCGCCTTTTTTTGCTGGCAGCCGAAGGATTCCTTTTACAAGACTACCTTAAACGAGCCAAAAGGCGTTCTTTTTTAACCGTTGTGATGATTGAAGTGATTTTTTTCGTCCTTGGGTTGCCCCTTTTCGTTCGGGCTGGTCTTCATGGACCATGGACGCTGGTCTTTTTATTGCTATTGATGGTTCTGGTAAAAGTCTGGCATGTACAACGTGAATTTCAGACACTTTTTCCAGCTTCGTCAGCTGGCGTGCATCAGATTAATTGGCCAGTGGCAGTGGCACAGTCAGAAAAGATGGCGGCTCGTCGCTACGCCTTTTTCTCCCTTTTTGCGGAGGTTCCGAAACAGGGGATGGCGGTTAAACGACGGGCTTATCTGGACCGCTTTCTGGCCCATTTTTCCTTTTCAAAAGCGCCAGCCAGGCAGTTAGCCCTTCGACAACTAATTCGAAATGAATCAGGCTTAACGTTGGTTCTACGTCAATTTGGTCTAACGGTTTTTCTTTTGTTTATTCTCAGAAAACAGCCACTGTACATCGCCGTTATACTGGTCATTGCTTTTACCTACTTGGCTGTGCGCCAGCTCTGGCCGATTTTCCAACGGAATCGTCATCAGTTGTGGAATAAACTTTTATTCCCAAGAGGTCAATATCAGATGCGTGCTTTTAGCCAAGCCATTTTTACCCTTTTGTGCCCATTGGTTATTTTAATCGGGCTTTTGGCTTGCTGCTTGTTCACGCTGGTTGACGGACTCGTTCTGATGTTCGCCGGCTTCATCACGTTGTTAGTCCTTCATTTTCAAATTATTCTCAAATCCGACAAGTTAAAAGGAGACAAATAAATGCATTTACGTTCAAAACCATGGGCTAAGCCGTGGCTAGAAGCTCATCAAGATTTGGTTATCGATCAGGACCGTGCCCAGGAAATGAAGGGGCATTGGCAGGAAATCTTTGATAAAGAACAGCCCATTCATGTTGAGATTGGTTCCGGTAAGGGACAGTTCATTTTGGGAATGGCCTTGGCCCATCCTGACATTAACTATATCGCCATGGAGATTCAAGAGACGGCTGTCGCCATTGCGGCCCGCAAATCATTCGATCAAGAAGGGGTTTTGCCCAACCTGCGCTACCTCTACGGTAACGGTTCGGGGGTCGAAACATACTTTGAAAAGGGTGAAATCCAAAAGATTTATCTGAACTTCTCTGATCCATGGCCAAAGACGCGGCATGAAGCGCGTCGCTTGACTTATCGGTCATTCTTGGCTTCCTACAAGGCGGTTTTGCCGGAAGGTGGGGAAGTGGAATTTAAGACGGATAACCGCCACTTGTTCGAGTACTCGTTGGTTTCTTTCATGAATTTTGGCATGCGTTGGACAGCCGAAGACTACACCATGGATTTGCACGCCGATCCTGACAAAGTCGAGGGTAACGTTAAGACCGAATACGAAGAAAAGTTCCTAGCAAAGGGACAACCAATCTACAAAGTGAAAGCCCACTTTTAAAAAGAAAACCTCCACATTGTTCGTGGAGGTTTTCTTTTGCTTTTAATTGCTGCCTTCGTCGCTTCGGACAAAGTCGCGCGTGTTTCGAAAGCCATCAATGGCTAATTTGGCGGATAACTGATCTGGAAAACGTTGGACGTGAAGATTGACAATCTCGGAATTGGCAAAGAGCTCCACCCGTTGCACCAAGTAGTGCGGCGTATTGACACCAGTTGTTAGAGAAATCACATCTCCCATCTGAGGACGAACTGGTAACGAAATGTCGGTCTCCACCCGGGCAGACGCGACAATAAAATTATATTGAACCATTATGGACCCTTTCAATTGCAATTTGATTTGTAATGAGCATTTCCTAAAGTAAAGGAAGACACCCTTATTGTATTGGACTGAGGAAAAATTGCAAATGGGGGAGTTAAAAAGATTTTACTGACTAAAAAACACCCTGACCTTAATTGGTTGGGGGTGCTTTTTTGTTGATGGTATCAATATTGCTTCAAAACAGTTATAAACGCTTTTATATTAACACTCATTATGCGTTGAGGGGGAGTCGAACCCTCGACCTGCCGGGTAGAAACCGGCTGCTCTATCCAGCTGAGCTACCAACGCTTAAAGATGAACAAATCTTAGTTTAGCAAAAGTCGGGCATAAAAGAAAGCTATCCGGCCGGTACATAGCCGACTTTTTAGATAAAATCGGGGGCAAATGTTTTGCATGTGATAGGAGGACGCTTATTGACCTTGTTATTTTCCTGTAATTCCTTGATAATCATTTGGTAGCAAAGGAGATTAAAATGTTAGCGTATTTTTATCTTGCGTTGGCCGTAATCGCTGAAACCACTGGGACAGCGTTGATCGGCCAAACAAACGGTTTTACAAAATTGTTACCGACAATTTTGACTTTGGCTTGTTATGGACTTTCGTTCTATTTACTTGCCATTGTTGTGAAGACGATACCGGTTCACCTCGCCTATGCCATCTGGTCGGCCAGTGGTATACTAATCATCACGAGCTTAAGTGTGGTTGTCTTCAAAGCAAGTTTAAATTGGCAAACAGTCTTGGGGCTAGCCTTGTTAATTGTCGGCGTCGTCTTGGTCAATCTCTTTGGGCACGTACATGAATAAATCTCGGGGAAGCCTGTCCCCGAGGCAATGGAGGAGGAAACATGGCAGAAAACGAAACAACAAATGGTTTTTCTTGGCCGGAGGTCAAGGAAAACATGAAGCAAATCTTTACTTGGTCTTATTACAAGGAAGGATTCTCGGGATGGGACCGCTCATCATACGTCTGGTTGGTAATTGGTCTACTTGTCATTGTCACGACTGGTTTGGCCCACGGACTCAACTATTTGTCCGTGATGTCCATGCTAGGTGGTGCCATTGGTTTTACTTGTACCTTGGCCATTACGGCTAACCGTCGAATTAACGGCTTGCTGGGCTTCATCTCAGCCGTCTTGATTTCGATTGTGGCTTTCCATTCAAAGAATTACTCCGATATCGTGGTGCAGATGATCTACTTGGTCACGTTGGATCTGAACTTCATGTTCTTCGGAAATGCTTGGCAAAACCGTAAGATTAAGGCCATGGATAACCATGGTTGGATACTGGCATCGTTGACGGCAGTTGTGGCCTTCATCCTGTTGTACTTGATGGACACTCACCTCTTAATTTCACCTCGTCCAGTTATTGATGCCTTGTCTGCCACGATTGGAATCACGGGTGCTGTTTTGACGGTTTCAAAGTACCGTTCCCAATACTGGATGTGGACATTACAAGGAATTATGTCAGTGACCCTCTGGGGATTGACGGCCTTGCAAGGGGATGCCAACTGGGTTCTCTTCGCCACTTACATCCTATACTTGGGTAACGATGTGCTTGGCTTGTTCTTCTCACCATGGGCACGTGCCATTAAGGCTGAAATGAATAAATAACGTTCAGTCAGTATTAAGCATCTTTTTTAAAAATCAAGAAAGAGGTTGAAATTTTGTCAGTTAGGACAAATTTTCAACCTCTTTTGTTATTTCGGGACGGAATCACGGACTTTGTTTTGGCCCCTTGCTATACTCATGGTGAAAAAAGTGGACTGAATTGTCCATTTAACATGCCAGGAGGAATAAGATAATGACCAAAACAATTGATGCACGTATCTTACGTTCACGCTTTGTGATGCGACAAGCAGCCATGGCATTACTTGCCGAATCAGACCGGTTTTCCATTTCCGAACTGTTGGCTTCTGCCCACGTGACTCGGGGAACCTTTTACCGGCACTATAGCAACAAAGCGGATTTGATTCACGATGTGAATGGCTACTTGGTGGCCCAGTTGCTTAAGCATAACAATGAGCGTTTTGTTTGTTACGGTGTTATTCAGCAAATTGCCGATCAGGCTGAGTTTTACCACGAAGTGTTTAATCATAAGAAAAACACCTCGCTTCTTTTTGAGTTGATGATTGAACTGCGGAGAAGGCGTGATGAAGCGTTGAAAAACCTTCGTTCCAGTGCCTTGAAAACACGCATTATCTTCCAGTGGGAAATGATGGTTGCTGCCTTTTTGCCGCCATTTCACTGTGGTTGGAAGAGGGGATGCCGTTTTCAGCAGCTGATTTAGTGATGGAGTTTAAATCACTGTGGAAGGGGACCTCTGGTCGCACTAAGAAATCAGCGCAAGCCCTTTTTGATTTTACGGTCGACTTTGAACGGGCAGAAAGTGGCAAAGTAATTGAGAAAAACCGTGTGTTGATGACGCAATGAATCAATCAAAAGCCCTTGTTAGGCCAATGATTGCAAGTTTGACGATTGTTTGCTATACTTAAACAGTTGTTAGCGCAGCTACAACCACACGATGTAGGTTTAAGTAAGTTCATTGAACCGCCTCGCATCGGTGAGTCTAAGTATAAAAGGAGAATTCAATAATGGCCTATGCAATTATTGTAACTGGCGGCAAGCAATACAAGGTCGCTGAAGGCGACACCATCTTTGTTGAAAAGTTGGACGCACAAGAAGGCGACAAGGTTGTCTTCGACCAAGTGGTCTTGACTGACTCAAAGATCGGTACACCTTTCGTTGAAGGTGCTAAGGTTACTGCTACTGTGGAAAAGCAAGGTAAGGAAAAGAAGGTTGTGACTTTCAAGTACCGCCCTAAGAAGCATTCCCACACGAAGCAGGGACACCGCCAACCATACACGCGCGTGACGATTGATTCCATCGCGTAATCATCACTGTTAAAGGAGAATAGACTTATGTTGATGAATCAAGATAACTTACAACTCTTTGCCCACCACAAGGGTGGTGGATCATCTGCCAACGGACGTGACTCAGCCGGTCGTCGTCTTGGTACGAAGGTTGCTGACGGTCAAGGATTGACTGCCGGTTCAATCATCTACCGCCAACGCGGAACGCACATCTACCCAGGTGTGAACGTTAAGCGTGGTAACGACGATACGCTCTTCGCGTTGACTGACGGCGTTGTAAAGTTCGAACGTAAGGGTCGCGACAAGCGTCAAGTTTCCGTTTATACTCGGGAAGAATACAACAAGTTGGCTCAGGCCTAAATTGTTGGAAAAAGCAGGCATTGCCTGTTTTTTTTATTGCCATTATTTAATTAAAAAGTCATCATAAAAGTCGCTCATTTCCTATTTTAATCGGGATAAATTATTTTTTTAAAGCAAATCTGTGATACAATGGCGACAAGAGAACACAAGTAAGTAAGCAGGAGGACTTTCATGGGATATTACGAAAAAAGAATCAAGAAGTTACAGGCATTGTTGAAGAAGTTGGACTTGCAAGGCTTGGTCGTGGCAAATGGTTCGAACATGCGCTACCTGACTGGCTTCACCGGTGGTACTGGTGATGGCCTTGTTTTGGTTTCCTTGGCTGATGCCGCGTTGATTACGGATGCTCGTTACGAAAACGAATACGTGGATGCCTTGCCAGAAGGCGTTTCTTTCCAAGTGACCCGTGATTACTACGGCGAAGCAGTCAAGCAAGCCGTGGCTTTTGGTATCGAAAAGTTAGGGTTTGAAGCGGATTTGCCTTTTGCAAACTACGAATTGCTCGATGACTTATTACCTGCAAACATTAGTTTTGATGCCGTTCCTGGGGCCGTTGAAGCACTCCGTGAGGTAAAGGACGAGGCGGAAGTTGCGGCTTTGCGTAAAGCAGCGGAAGCCTCCACGAAGGCCTTCAACCAATTGATGACTGAAATCAAGGCCGGCTGGACCGAAAAGCAAGTGGCTGACCGTTTGGACGTTTTGCAAAAGCAGTATGGTGGTGAGAAGCCTTCCTTCGACACGATTGTTGCCTCTGGTGCCCGTTCGGCAATGGCGCACGGAACTGCAACGGATAAGAAGCTGGAAAAGGGCGATTTGGTAACCATCGACTTTGGCTACTATGTTGATGGTTATACGTCGGACGTTACCCGGACCTTTGCCATTGGTGAAATTGATCCGGAATTGGCAAAGATTTATGCCATTGTCAAGCAAGCGAACGAAGATGGAATTGACGTCATCAAGCCTGGCCTTTCAACGGCTGAAGTTGATAAAGTCGTTCGTGATTACATCACGGGTGAAGGTTACGGTGATTACTACATCCACAGCACTGGACACGGTGCCGGCCTGGATATCCACGAAGGTCCTTATTTGTCAGCACGTTCATCAGATGAGGTCCAAGCGGGCAACTTGTTGACGATTGAGCCAGGAATTTACCTCGCTGGTAAGGGGGGCGTTCGAATTGAAGACGACGTCTTGGTTACCGAAAACGGTCATGAAGTCTTGACTGCTGGTATTTCAAAGGATTTGATTACCATTGATTAAGAAAAGACAAGGAGGTTCCCACTAGTGTGGGGACTTTTTTGATTTTTGAGGGAAAGTCCGCTAAATCATGTTAAGATAAAGAAAAGGGGGTTGGCAATGGAAACGATTCAATTACGACACACCAACGATATGCACTCACACTTTGGTCCTTGGCCAAAGATTAAGCGCTTTTTACTACGGAAGGCACCGGCTAATACGACTGTTTTTCGTTTTGATATTGGTGATGCCATTGATCGTTTGCATCCGCTGACCGACGCCACGTTGGGGAAGGCCAATGTGGCCATCATGAACGAAGCCAAGTATGACGCAGTCACCATTGGTAACAATGAAGGTTTGGTCATGCCCCATCAAGATCTCAACCATTTATATGACCAGGCTGACTTTTCGGTGTTATTGGCCAACATGGTCGATGGCAAAACCAAGACTTTACCAGCGTGGGCAAAACCCTACCAGATTTTTGAAAGTCAAGCCGGCACAAAAATTGCCGTTTTGGGTATGACCGCTCCATACCAAGAAACGTACCAAACACTTGATTGGTACCCGGAAGATCCAGAAGAGATGCTGGATCATTACTTACCTGAGATGCAGCAAAAAGCCGATATTACCGTGCTACTTTCCCACCTTGGGTTGCCAGTTGATCAGGACTTGGCTAAGAAATATCCAATCGATGTTATTTTAGGTGCGCACACTCACCACGTCTTACCAAATGGTGAACTGGATAACGGTACCTGGCTTGCCGCTGCCGGTCGTTATGGTGATTACGTTGGCGAGGTAACCCTGGAAGTCGACGACCAACACCAAGTCCAAGAGGTGTCGGTCGTTGCTCATAAAACGGCCGAACTACCGGCTGAACCTGGTGACGCCGAGATAACGGAAGACATTGCCCAAGAAGGCATTGAGATGGAGTCAACGGAAATGGTGACCACCTATCCGGCTGAAATTTCACCAGACCAGCAGACAGATGACTGTTTGAAGGCTTTGCAAGACTTTTACCAGATTCCGGTTGCGGTTTGTTCATCGGGCCTCTTTTTGATGAATTTACCGGCTGGTCCGAAGAGTCGTTACGACTTTTTGAAGGACATGCCCCATACCATTCAGCCAATGCTGCTGACGATAAAGGGGCGTGATTTAAAGGCCTGGTTGGCCGAGTACGATCAGAAGGCTGAAAAACTACGGACGGAGCGAATCAAGGGATCTGGTTTTCGGGGTTCTGTCTTTGGTGAAATGAAAATGACTGGTTTGGCTAAGGATGAATTTAATCAGTACACTTATATGGGGCGCGATATTGTCGATGACGAAGACTACCAAGTCGCTACCCTTGATCATTATCGCTGGCTAGACTTCTTTAGTATGTTGGATGAAGCGCCAGCTAAGATTGCTCTGGACGTCTTTCTTCGTGAAATGATGGCCGATTACTATCAAAAACAAGAGGAAGGGGCAGTGACCATCACTGTCTAACGAACGATATCAATGGATCACGCGACATTAAAAGAACGAACAATTGAGCAGCAACTTCGTCGTCAGCAGGAGTACGAAGTGACACGCTTTGGCGATGAAATCACAGTGGACGGACTGAAATTCGTCCTTTTGGATGATTTTAAGGAAGCCTTTTCAAACGAAGGCCTGGCCTTGCGTTATACCCCGTTGTTGAAGCAATACGATTACATTGTTGGTGATTTATCGGCGGGGCAGCTTCGTCTGCGCGGCTTTTACCATGAAGAACGCGAAGTGAGTGCTGATCAAAAAATCAATACATTAGCTGATTATCTGTATGAAACCGTTAACTTTGGTGCGCCATATTTTATTTTAAAGAATGAAAGCGTCGCCTTTCGTCCTGTAAAGGTTCGTGATTACCTAAGTGAATGGGAGCACGAACAGCGTAAAAAGGCGAGTCAGGGGAAGCCAAAGGCTAAGAATCAAAAAGCCAAAAATGGTAAGAATTCTGCTAAGAGCAGTGAAGAAACAAGACCAAAGCAGAAACGAACAGGCAAAAAGCCGATCAATGGTCAACAAAATCAGCGGAAGAAGCGACGTCACCGTTTTACTGAGAAGAAGCGCGAAGGGCAGCCAGACGCATCGTCTAAAATGGTTAAAAACGTTTCAGCTAAACAGACGGCGAAGCCAAAACGACAAGGCAGCCAGTCCACTTTGAAGAAAAAAAGGACTGGTCAGCAGCAAAAATCAGCAGCGAAGTCGACTGATAAGCGTAAAAAAACGGCACGTTCTTTTACAATTAAAGAGCGCGGATAAAAGACAAAATTGGGCTTCGGCCCTTTTTTTATGTTCGCAACTTGACTTTAAGTGAACTTGTTATTTATAATTGGTTTACTTAAAAAACAAGGAGATTTTTTATGCAAGGTACGAGAGTACGTGATTTAACCTTGGAGGCCGTGTTCTTGGCCCTCTTGATTGTGTTTGCCATGATTCCCGGCATGACCCTTGGCTTCTTACCGGTTCCGGTTGTTGTCCAAAATTTGGGCGTCATGCTGATTACGTTGGTTTTAGGTGCCCGTCGTGGTTCCGCGGTAATGGCCGTCTTTATCATCATGATTGCACTGGGTCTACCAGTATTGACAGGTGGGCACGGTGGTGTAGCCGTCTTGGTTGGTCCCACTGCGGGTTACATTTGGGCCTGGCTATTCCAACCTGCACTCTTTGGACTACTATCCGTCTTTTGGCCAAAGAAAAAGGGGCAGGTTCGCCCAGGGATTGTTCAGTCTTTTGTCTTGATTTTCCTGCTTGATTTGATTTTGGTTTATGGATTTGGTGCCGGCTGGCTTTCATGGACGGCCCACCTGGACTTTGTTAAAACCTATTGGGCGAACATGATTTTCATTCCTGGTGATTTGCTGAAGGTGGCGCTGGCAACGATTGTCGTGCAGGCATTGCCTCAAAAAGTTTTCAAATAAGTATACTTATTAACGGAGAGTTTTATGGATCAAGAAAAGAAAAAAACAGCCACCAAATACTTGGTTCTTGATGATCTTTTGGACCATGTCGGCCGTTACGTTTCTGGTGACCAGTTGGCGAGTGATTTGGGTGTGTCTCGAGAATCGGTTTGGAAGGCCATTAAGACCTTGCAAAAAGAGGGGCACCGAATCGTCTCCAAGAAAAAAACTGGTTACGCCTACCTTTCTTCTGACCATGTGAGCGAACAGGTTGTGCAAAAGTACTTGGGAAAGCTGAGTCAGGGACAGCAGGCTTTTGATGCCATTCGTGTCTTTGATGAGGTCGGGTCAACACAAACTTACGCCAAGGATTATCTGGCGAAGCACCCCGGACAAAACCCTTCGATTTTCACTGCCCGTACAATGGGTGCCGGATACGGACGACGGGGTCGGGCTTTCTTTGCCCCCAAGGACAGGGGCCTTTACATTTCGTTGTCGTTACCGGTCAACCCTGAAAAACCAATGATTGCCAGTCTGTTGACAACGTCGGCGGCGGCCATCATTGCACAGGTTCTGGAAGAGACTTTTCCTGGACTGAATGTCCAATTAAAGTGGGTGAACGATTTAATTGTGAAGGGGCATAAAGTCGGTGGAATCATTACCGAAGCAGTCTTTGACATGGAGCGGCAACAATATAACGCCTTGGTGTTGGGCTTCTTTGTGAACATTTTACCGGCTGATTATCCTGAAGAGATCCAGCAAAAAGCCATGGCTGTTCTTGATGATCCTTCAACAACCATTGATTTGAACTTCTTGCTGGCACGCTTAACGTTGGCATTAATTGACATGAATAATGGCTACCAAGATGGTACTTTCTTGGCTGATTATCGCAAGCGCTCTTTTCTGATTGGTCAGCGAGTGTCGATTCAAGTGGGACAAGAAATCCTGTCAGGAGAAGTGACAGGCATTTCGAATCAGGCCGGTTTGGAACTCTTGTTAGACAATGGCGAGAAAAAAACGCTTTACGCTGGTGAGGTGACCAAGGTAAAATTGTATGAGAACCTGAATCTTTAGGAGATGGTCAATATGCGTTTTATCTTTGCATCAAATAACGAAGCCAAAACTCGGGAGTTAACAAAGTTAGCCAAGGTTTTGGGACATGAAATTGTTTCTTATCGGACTGTCTTGGGTGAGAAATTGACTTTTCCACCAGAGAGCGAAACGGACCAGGAGAGCAATGCCCGGGGGAAGGCTGCTTTTATCCACCAGTTCTTGCCCGATGACTGGATTTTGGCTGATGACACGGCCTTCTTTCTGGAGGCCTTTCCGGAACGTTTTGGCGTAAAGGCGGCCCGCGAATTTAAAGCGCTGGGTCTGAAGGGTATTCAGGAAGAAAATGCCTATTTACTCGATCTTTATGCGAATATTCCAGCTGAAAAACGAGGGGCCTATCTCTTATCAACCATGGCGGCTTGTTCGCCCACTGGCGAAATCACCGTGGCTGCTTGTCGGGGTGGGGTCGTGCTAACTCGGACTCCGGTTGGCGGTCCGGACCTGGGTGGTTTGACGGATCTTCTGTTGGCTGAAAACGGTAAAACGTTATCCGAGATGCCATTGACAGAGGCCGTTCATTATCACGATCGGGCACGTACGCTAACTGCCTTGGTCCAACAATTGCAACACTAAGATCAGAAAGTCCACAATTTTTGTGGGCTTTTTTGTATCGGTCTAGGCAGTGACTTTGTCGGGAACTTGAAAGCGTGCTAAAATATAAAGGTTAATTTTACGTTTGGCTAATGGCCACGAAGGAGTGCTTATGCGACAGGCAAAGTCAGCTTACTGGCAAAAAATTGTTGATGATGCAGTGGATGAAAAGGGGAATCCTCGTCCGTTCTTTTCCATGGCGCCCATGGAAGCGGTCACCGATACCATTTTTCGCCGAGTTGTTGCGAAAGCAGGGGGACCGGATGTCTACTACACGGAGTTTACGAACGCAGCCTCAATGGTTCATCCGGAAGCTAAGTTTTCCATTCAAGGCCGTTTGGCGGTAGCGCCAGGAGAGCAGATGCCCATTGCGCAAATTTGGGGATCGACTCCTGAAGCCATTGCTGGGGCTGCGAAGTTGCTACCTGAAATGGGTTATGAAGCCGTCGACATCAACATGGGTTGTCCGGATGGTACGGTGATTAAGAATTCCTCTGGTTCGGATTTGATTCGTCATCCCGATCGCGCCCTGGAATTGATTGAAGCAGCGAAGGAATCGGGATTACCCGTTTCTGTTAAGACACGTCTAGGCTTTTACAAAGTCGACGAGTACCATGAGTGGCTTGAGACCATTCTGAAGGCCGACGTTCAGGTTTTGACGATTCATTTGCGTACACGGAAGGAAATGTCCAAGGCGGATGCCCACTTCGAATTAATTGACGATATTATTGCAATGCGGGATGAACTGGCACCAAATACCCTGTTGCAAATTAATGGGGATATTAAGAACTATCAACAAGGACTGGAACTGGCCGCTGAGCACCCGGGTGTTGACGGCATTATGATTGGAAGGGGTGTCTTAGAAGATCCATACGCCTTCAATCATGAACCAAAAGAGCACCAATTGTCTGAGTCCATCGCCTTGCTCGAGTTGCAACTGGATTTGTTTGATGAGGTCACCAAAACCGTGACGCCTAAACACTTTGAAGCCCTCAAGCGTTACTTTAAGATTTATCTCCGTGGTTTTGCCCACGCTTCACAGTTACGTCAACTACTAATGACGACGCACTCGACCGAGGAAGTACGGGCGATTTTGGCCGAACATGTGGGCAGCCTAGTGAAGAACGAGGACCGCTAAAAGGGTTTATGGTATACTGAAATTAATTGAATTGAACTTTGGTTGAGGTCGTACTCAAGGATTTACCTAACGGGGGAGTTAGGTAAGTTTTTGGTACGACTTTTTTAATTGGTTAAAAGGAGGAAATGATGTCTGAAGTGACGCTTGCAAGCATGCTTTTTGCCGCATTGTTCTGTGGCTGGTTGGCCGAAAGAATCGGCCTACCAGGTGTCGTTGGTCAAATTGGAGCAGGGCTATTGATTGGACCAGCCGGTTTTGCCTTCCTTTCAGCGAGTCAGGTAACGGATCACTGGGCCGAAATTGGGGTTTTGTTGCTGATGTTCTTAGCGGGAATTGAATCGGACGTTGACTTGCTCAAGAAGCACTTTAAGCAGTCCTTTTCCGTCGCTTTAGCGGGCGTGGTGACACCCTTTACCGTTTTCTTTGTTTTTGGACATTTACTCGGCTATGGTAACGAGCAGGCGCTACTTTGGGGTGTCTTGTTTTCGGCAACCTCGGTCTCCATAACGGCACAAATTTTAACTGAGTATAAGCAGATTAAATCAGAAGCGGGCACAACCATTCTTGGGGCGGCGGTGATTGATGATTTGCTGGCAGTACTGATGTGGACTGTCTTCGAGACGACTTTTGGTTTAGGGGGCGGCCAACACATGGGCTTGGGACTGACGGTCTTTTTGATGCTCGCTTATCTCGCTGCTTTGTTACTTTTCCTTTACTGGGCCTTGCCAAAAGTCATCGCTGTTTTAACCAAGGTGGCTCATCCGGCCATGGTGGTGACGGTTGTGTTTTCTCTGATTCTCTTTTCTGCATACTTTGCAGAAGAACTAGGACTTTCCGGTGCCATCGTGGCCTTCCTGCTGGGTCTGCTTTTTTCTCGTTTACCAGTCCATGAGGGAGTTGAACACGGTATCACAATCCTCGGCAACGTTTTATTTATCCCCATTTTCTTTGTCAATATCGGGTTGAAAGTCAGTTGGACCGGTCAAGAAAAACACCTTTGGTTGATCATTTTGCTCACCGTATTAGCCATTGTGACAAAGTTTGTTGGCCCGGTGTTGGGTGCTCGACTAACGGGGATGGCCAAAAGACCTGCTTACATTGTTGGCGTTGGCATGGTTTCTCGTGGGGAAATGGCTTTAGTGATTGCTAACTTGGCATTAGCGGCTCATTTGTTGAAAGCTGATGTTTACGCGGCAATGGTACTGGTGATCTTATTGACCACCATTTTTACACCGATTGCCTTAAAGCCAATGCTCAAGCGTTGATTGAACTTTTGATAAACGGCTGTGAGGCCCAGTCAGTGACTGGGCCTTTTTTGGTTGAGTGTTTGCAATGAGGATGACCATCCTATGCTATAATCAAGGTATTATGAAATTATCTTCAAAACAAGTAACGACCCTCTTAGAGGAACAGAATTTATTGGTTCAAGAACCGGTTTCGGAACAGGTTTTTGACTTTTTACACTATGATTCGAGGCGAGTAAAGGAAAACACCCTCTTTGTTGCCAAAGGAGCCTTTAAGGCAGCCTATTTAGACGGCGTCCAGGGTGTGACCGGACTGGTGGCAACGAAAGACCTCGGACTGGACGTGCCTCTTTGGCTAGTGACGGATACGCAAAAAGCCTTAGCGGTTCTTTCGGCTGCGTTTTTCGACTATCCTAACCAAAAGCTCTGGATTGGTGCCTTTACCGGGACCAAGGGGAAAACAACGGCGGCTTATTTTGCCTATAATATTTTGAAGGAAGCCACTGACGGGAAGACCGCACTCTTTTCGACCGTGAACCGGATTGTTGGACCCAACCCCGAAGACAGTAAGAAATCCGATTTAACGACCCCCGAATCCTACGAACTATACAAGGACATGGCTCGGGCTGTTAAAAAGGGGATGACCCACTTGGTGATGGAGGTTTCCTCGCAAGCTTACCTGAAGAACCGGGTGTACGGGTTGCGCTACAACGTTGGTGCTTTTCTCAATATTTCGCCAGACCACATTGGTCCGAACGAGCATCCGACTTTTGAGGACTACCTAGCCCATAAAGAAATGCTATTGGACCACTCCGATCAGGTGATTTTAAACGCTGGCATGGATCATTTTGCCGAAATCCATCAGCGGGCTGCTCGGAAGCACAATCAAGTGTTGACTTTTAATCGACAGGGGGCGGCCAGCCAGTTACCGGACTTAACCCCAACGGTTGCCTTTCATTCCGACAAATCTGAATTACATGATTCGTATTTTACGGCTGAGGTCCTGGTGAAAGAACCGGCTTTAGTTGAATTGAACGGTTCGTATCGTTTGAACCTGCCTGGTGACTTTAACGAGGAGAACGCAACGGCGGCGTTGATGATGACGGCTTTAGCCGGTGCCAAGTACGACGATATGAAAAAGGGGCTCGATGAGGTCACGATTCCTGGTCGAATGCTCTCCATGGTTTTGCCTGGGCACGGGGTGGCCTTTGTTGACTACGCCCATAACTTTGCTTCCTTGAACGCCCTTTTGGCTTTTGCCAAGGGGCAGTCGCCAGAAGGACAAGTCATTGTGGTCTTGGGCGCACCCGGTAACAAGGGTGTTTCCCGTCGGTTAGACTTTGCCAAAGTCTTATCGAAGCAAGCGGACCAGGTGGTCTTGACAGCCGATGACCCGGCCTTTGAAAAGCCAGAAGACATTTGTCAGACAATTGCCTCGGCCATTACCAATCCAGCTGTGACCATCCACTATCAAATGGATCGGATTCAGGCCATCCATGAGGCGGTTGCGCTAGCAGGACCGAATGACCTGGTCGTCGTTGCGGGTAAGGGAGAAGACCCATATCAGAAGGTAAATGGTATTGACACTCCCTATATTGGCGATTTTGCGGTCGTCAAAAACTGCCAACAAGAACTTAAAGAAGGAACTTTTCATGCCTAGTATGGAACAGCCTTTGACAAATAAAAAAATCTTACTTGCGGTGACGGGTGGCATTGCTGCCTATAAGGCTGCCGAACTGGTCCGTCTCTACGTTAAGGCTGGAGCGACTGTGAAAGTCTTGATGACTAAGGCGGCTGAAACCTTTATATCAGCAAAGACCCTGGCCATTTTATCAAAAGAAGCCGTGCTGACTGACGCCAAACAGGGTGAATCTTCCGCCGTTGAGCACGTTGCCTTGGGACGTTGGGCGGATGCGTTGGTACTGTCACCAGCCACTGCTAACACGCTGGCCAAAGTCGCGAATGGTCTGGCTGATAATGTCTTGACCGAAACCATCATGGCTGCCACCGCCCCGGTCAAAGTACTGGCACCCGCCATGAACGACCAGATGTATGCCAACCCAGCCACCCAGCGCAATTTGGAAACGCTCCGAAAAGACGGGTGGCAAGTGGTGGGCCCCGAAACTGGTTTTCTAGCGGAAGGGTATGCGGCCAAGGGCCGTTTGGCTGCATTGTCAGAAATTATGACGGCCACTACACAGGCCCTGGAGGAACTAAGTGCCGAGCAGGCGCTAGTTCACAAGCGGCCACTTGCTGGTCGACAAGTTGTGGTAACAGCCGGTGGGACAAAGGAAGCCATTGATCCAGTCCGTTATTTAACGAATCGTTCGTCTGGAAAGATGGGCTACGCCTTAGCTGAAGCAGCGCTTGCAGCAGGAGCAGAGGTAACGTTAGTTGCTGCGACGAAACGACCTTACTCACCAGCCATTCATTTCGTTTATGCACCTTCTGCAAAAGAGATGCTTTCAGCGGTTCAGAAGGCCATGCCGACGGCTGATGCCTTTATTGGGGCAGCGGCTGTGTCGGATTATGCATTGGCCAATCCCTTTGAACAAAAGGTGAAAAAGAGCCAACCAGATGAGCACCTTGTGCTTGATTTGATTCAAAATCCGGACATCCTAAAGACAGTTGGTCAAGAAAAGAAAGCCGGACAGGTGGTTATTGGCTTTGCTGCCGAGACCCAAAATCTTTTGGCAAATGCTGAAAAGAAGTTGGCTTCCAAGCATGCGGACATGATTGTTGCCAACGATGTAACGGCTCCGCAAGCCGGCTTTGATAAGGATAGTAACCAGGTAACGCTTATTCAAGAAGGACAGGAACCGGTATCGATTGGTCCAAAGTCTAAGCAAGCGGTTGCCCAAGACATCATTGCCCATTTGGTTACCATACTAGATAGATAAGAATTGTGGTATAATTAGTTTCTAATAAGGAATCGGAGGCTTTCATGGCAAAGACAGACGAAGAACAAGCAGCTAAGTATCACGTGGGGGATGTGCTTTTGGCACCAGCCTACGGAAACTTGGAAAAGCCCTTTACTGGCAAAGTCGAGAAGGTTTACGACAACGCACTGCTTGTCGAAATCATTGAAAACGATCCAGCAGACCAACCCACGGTTAACGAAATGAATCACCGGGGAGTCGTTCGGATGGCTGATGTGGAAGTGATTCAGGAAGCACCGGCTGAAGAAGAATAGAAAAAGAAGAAGGCAGGATGGCTAGCATCCAGTGACCTTGGCGGTAGTGTGAGTCAAGGCTTGCCCCTGACCCGCGCCACTTTTTCTGAAACAATTTGATAAACAAAAGTGGTTGGCCATGCTAACTATTAGAGTGGTACCGCGGGCAGGGCTCGTCTCTTCAGATATGTCGAGATGGGTCCTGCTTTTAAACATTGAAAGGGACGAAACGATGGCAGAAAAAACGGCAGTAGTGACCGCCTTGCAGGCGGTTCTACCGGATTTAACAACGGAAGAAATTTTCAATAAGGTGGAAGCACCAAAAGACCATAAAATGGGGGATTTAGCCTTTCCGACTTTTACGTTGGCAAAGGTATTGAAAAAAGCGCCCCAAATGATTGCGGCTGATTTGGTTGAACAAATCGACCAGTCCGCCTTCGAAAAAGTCGTGGCAACGGGTCCCTACATTAACTTCTTCTTAGATAAGAAGCAGGTAACGGCCGAAACGTTGACAAAGGTTTTGAAAGCCGGCATGAACTACGGTGAAAACAGCGATGGGAAGGGGCAGACGATTGCGCTCGACATGTCATCGCCTAACATTGCCAAGCCAATGTCGATGGGCCACCTTCGTTCAACGGTTATTGGAAATGCACTGGCCAACTTGTCCGCTAAAAATGGTTACAAGCCAGTTAAAATCAACCACCTGGGTGATTGGGGAACGCAGTTCGGAAAGCTGATTTATGCCTACAAGACTTGGGGTTCCGAAGCGGAAGTGAAGGCAGATCCCATCGGGACATTGCTGAAGTATTACGTGGAGTTCCACGAAAAAGCCAAGGAAAACCCAGCGTTGGACGACGAAGGACGCGCTTGGTTTAAGAAGCTGGAAGATGGTGATCCAGAAGCGCACAAGCTTTGGTCATGGTTCCGTGAAGAGTCATTAAAGGAATTTACTGAAATTTACGATCGTTTGGGCATCACCTTTGATTCATATAACGGGGAAGCCTTCTATAACGATAAGATGGACCGCGTTGTCAAGGCATTGGAGGATAAGCATCTCTTAAAGGAGTCGGAAGGGGCACAAATCGTTGATTTGTCACCTGTTAACGAAAACCTGACGCCTGCCATGATTAAGCGTTACGATGGGGCCACGCTCTACATGACCCGTGATTTGGCAGCAGCCATGTACCGTAAGGATACCTATCATTTCGCCAAGTCTCTCTATGTCGTTGGTGGTGAACAGCGCGAGCACTTCCAGCAATTGAAGGCTGTTTTGTCACTCCTCGATTTGCCATGGGCAGATGACGTTGAACACATTCCATTCGGGTTGATTACCTTTAACGGTAAGAAAATGTCGACCCGTAAGGGTGACGTGGTTTTGTTGAAGGACGTCTTGGACGATGCCCATGAGTTGGCTTTGAAGCAAATTGAAGAAAAGAATCCTACCTTGGCCAACAAGGACCAGGTTGCAGAAGAAGTGGGTGCTGGTGCCGTTGTCTTCCACGATCTGATGAACGATCGAACGAATAACTTTGACTTTAAGATTGACGAAGTGGTGCGTTTTGAAGGCGATACCGGTCCCTACGTGCAGTATACCAACGCGCGTGCGCAGTCCATTTTGCGTAAGGCTGGCGTAACGGTCGATCAGGACAAGATTCACTTGGACGATCCCGCCACTTGGGAAATTATTACGGCCTTGAATGCCTTCCCTGAAACGGTGCGTCGTGCCTTTTTGAATCGCGAACCATCTGTGGTGGCTAAATACGCCCTTGGTTTGGCCCGTGCTTTTAATAAGTACTACGCCAACTCTAAGATTTTGACTGACGACGATAACAAGAATGGCCGCCTTGCTTTGGTGGCTGCCGTCTCCGAAACATTGACAGTGGCTTTGTCCATTCTTGGGGTAAAGGCACCAAAGGAAATGTAAGAAAGCAGACAGCGAAACATGCTTCATGCTGAGTCGAGCAACTAGCTCTAGGAAACGAAATGGACAGAAAATTTTCAATTAAAAAGACGGCTGGTTGGCAAAAAATTGCACCAGTGTGGAATCGCTATCAGATTGGTCGTTTGTTGATTTTAATGGTCATGACCCTTTTCTTGGCGGGTTCTGCCTATGGCATTGTGAACGCGAAGACGGCCCACGTTTCATCTTTGCAGCAGTCGCTTTCACAGACGACCGACGTTTACGATAATTCGGGTGATAAAGCCGGTTCACTCTATTCGCAAAAGGGAACCTACGTCAAATATAATCAAATTGCTCCATCGATGAAAAACGCGGTGCTCTCGATTGAGGATCGTAACTTCTATAAGGAACCTGGTTTTTCAATCAAGGGTTTGGCCCGCGCAGCCTTCTTGCTAGTTAAGAATAAGTTGACGGGTTCCGAAACCATTTCTGGTGGTGGATCGACTTTGACGCAACAGTTGGTGAAGAATGCGTACTTGACGCAGGAACAGACGTTTACGCGTAAGTTTAAGGAAATCTTCCTAGCTGTTCAGGTTGAGAAAACTTACTCGAAAAACGACATTTTGACCATGTATCTGAACAACGCGTGGTTTGGTCATGGTGTCTGGGGTGTTGAGGATGCTTCTGAAAAATACTTTGGTGTTCATGCTTCGGAGTTGAATACCGAACAAGCGGCAACGCTGGCGGGAATGCTCACCAATCCTTCTGGCTTTAACCCAATTGATAACCCAGGCCGGTCAAAGGCTCGTCGAAACCTGGTTATCGAAACAATGGTTGAAAATAAGAAGATTACCAAGTCGGAAGCTACTGCTGCAAAGGCAACGAACATCACGCTTTCTGATAATTACACGGGCGATGAATCTTATCGTTACCCTTGGTACTTTGATTCGGTCATTAATGAAGCAATTAATACTTATGGCTTGACCGAAAAAGACATCATGAATAAGGGCTATAAGATTTATACAACGCTGAACCAAAAGGATCAGGAAAACCTACAAAATGATTACGAGAAGGGCTCGCTCTTCGGTAATCAGTCGGAGGCACAAGCCGCTACGGTCGTCTTAAATGCCAAAACAGGTGGTGTTCGCGCAGTCGTTGGTGGTCGGGAAACGACCCATACTTACCGTGGCTTTAACCGCGCCAACCAGTCACAGCTCCAACCAGGATCGATTATTAAGCCATTGGTTGTCTACACGCCGGCCTTAGTCAATGGCTATTCCATTAATACCGAGTTACCAAACAAAAAGATGAGTTTCGGTACGAATAACTACTCGCCAAACAACGCCTTGAACGTTGAAACGGGTAATGTGAAGATGTACGAAGCCCTCGAGCATTCGTACAACATTCCTGCGGTTTACTTGCTTGATAAGTTAGGGGTGGATACTGGTTATACTTGGGGTAAGAAGTTTGGTTTGAACTTGGTTTCTTCCGATAAGAATTACGCTCTGGCACTTGGTGGTTTGACAAAGGGTGTTTCACCACAGCAAATGGCTGCTGCCTACACGACTTTTGCAAACGGCGGAAAGATGTCAGAGGCCCATTACATCACTAAGATTGTGGATGCTTCGGGGAAGACAATCGTGGCTAAACCAAAGGCTAAGCAAACACAATTAATTTCCAAGTCGATTGCCGACAAGATGACCAAGATGATGCTTGGTACCTATACCAACGGTACTGGTAAGGGGGCCACACCAACTGGCTATACAATTGCTGGAAAGACCGGAACAACGGAAAACCCTAATTCGACCAATAATTCGAACTCATCAAAGGATTCATGGGCAGTTGCCTATACCAACGATGTGGTCCAAGTTTCATGGGAAGGAATTGAAGGCAATAGTTCAAGTTCACTCCCAATTGGCTTAATGTCAACAATCGGAAACCTGGTCAAAACTTCGATGGGGCAGATTTTACCAAACACCGAAGAAAGTTCCTTTACGGTATCGGATGCTAATAAGACCACAAGTTCAACCAGCTCATCATCGGATGGTAATTCATGGGCGGATAACGCGAAGAAGAACATTCAAAACGGGGTGGACACAACGGTTGCCGGTGCTAATAAAGTATGGGATACTGTAACAGGATGGTTCAACTAGTAAAAGTAGTTGAAGTTGTTTAGATAAGAAAGGACTGACATAAATGGCAGTAAATATTTACGATAACGCAAACGAGATGGCAAAGGTATTGACGCAAACTGAGCAATACCAATCATGGGAAAAGGCTTTCAAGGATGTTCAAGGCGATGACAAGTCAAAGGAACTCTTCAAGCAATTCCAAACGATTCAAATGACGGTGCAACAAATGATGCAGGCCCAAAAGACACCAACTCCTGAACAGGAGAAGGAATGGGACGCCATTGCGAAGGATGTTCAAGCTGACGAAAAGATCAAGGCCTTGATGGCCGCTGAACAAGTTTTGAACACGTTGCTTGGTGAAATTAACGACATCGTGACAAAGCCTGTTTCAGAAAGCTATGCAGCAGCTCACAAGGCATAAGCAGTAGAAAATGAAAAAGACGACACATCTGTGTCGTCTTTTTTTGTGTAATGGCAAAAGAAAAAGACCAGCAAAATGCTGATCTTTTAGTAGTTTTTAGTAGATGGCATCGCGATAGAGTGATACCACCTTACCGAGGATGGATACCTGGTCCAAAATAATGGGGGCCATGGTATCGTTTTCCGGTTGCAGGCGGTAGTGGCCAGCTTCGCGGAAGAAACGCTTGACGGTTGCTTCGTTGTCCTCGTTCATCGCCACGACGATATCGCCGTTGTCGGCGGTTTGTTGACGGCGGACAATCACTTTGTCGCCATCAAGAATCCCGATGTTAATCATGGATTCACCGCGAACGTTTAGCATGAAGAGATCACCGTCGTAGGGAATTAAATCTTCGGGAATAGGGAAGAATTCCGTTGCTTCCTGTTCAACTGCCAAAATGGGTTGACCAGCGGTGACCAGACCAAGCACTGGAATCTTACCAGCGTTAGATGAAATGCCAAGCATTTCAAATCCCTTAGCAGTTACTTCGATGGCACGGGCCTTCGTTTTCTCACCCTTCTTTAAGAGATAACCATTTTTAATCAGACGGGAAATGTGACCGTGGATGGTTGAAGAAGACGAAAGGCCAACTGACTCACCAATCTCACGGATGGTCGGCGGAAAGCCGTTTTTTGATTGGTACTCGTGAATGAAGCGGAGTACCTGAATTTGTTTTGAATCCGATTCCATAGTGTTCTTCCCATTTCATTAAATCTGCTATTATTCTAGCGAAAATAAGGCGAAAAAGCAAACACATGTTCGTAAGATTTTCTTAAGCTTGACTCACACTCTTAAGCATTTTGAAAGGAAGATTAAAAAGTCGAAACGGATGGTGATTGCTTGTGGTATACTTATCATTAGATTTTTAGAGGTAAAGGAGACCACTATGCTTGTACTAGTAGGACTTTTGGCCCTGGTTGTTGGGCTGGTTGGTGGATTCTTCTTGGCGCGCTTCACGATGAAGTCATATTTGGCCAAGAACCCACCAATCTCAGAAGAGATGATGAAGTCAATGATGATGTCGATGGGTCAAAAGCCATCACAGAAGAAGTTGAATCAAATGATGAGCCAGATGAAGGCACAAAGCCAAAAGGCACAAAAGAAGTAATTTTGCTCATCTAAAAAAGTCCCGAAGATTAATTCTTCGGGACTTTTTATTATTGCTTGGCTTTTGGATCAACGTAGACCCAATTTGGGTCGATCTCATCATCGAGCTGGGCAAAGGCTGCTTCAATCTTTTCGTTGTATTTCGCAATCACTTCGTCGGTTAATTTCACTTTCGGATCGATGACAATGGGTTCACCGAAGTTCATTGTGACGCGCTTACGCAAGAAAAGGTGGGAAAACTTGACAGGTCCCTGGTAAACGGCGGGCACGATTGGCTTTTTAGACAGTTTGGCAATCAAGATGGAACCAGACTTGAGCTTTTGTGAGTGCCTTGAACCTGAGGGGAACATGATGAGGGAACGGTCACCCGTCGTTAATTCACTGACGGGTTTGCGAATCACATCGGCACCAACGTTCTTACGGTCGACCGGAAAGGCACCTAACGAAACAATTAGCTTGCGCAGGAAGAAGTTCTTGAACAATTCCTTCTTAGCCATAAAGATAAAACGTTTGGGGTAGGCCGCCATGGCGTACCAAACGGGATCCCACCAGGTACGATGGGGCGCCACGAGGATGTAATTGTCTTCTTTCGGCAAGCGATTTTTGTGCAAATAATAAGTACGTCCGTTTATAATGGAAACCAAGGTCACGACGAAGACCCGGATAAAGCGATAAAGCATAAGCTTGTCCTTTCAATATGATTTAACTGTTTAATTTTACTATAAAAGGGGACAAAGGCAAATGACAGAAGCGAATTTACAGGCTGGCGAACGGCTCGATGGTCTACCATCGCAGCAAGTGAACGTGATTCAAAACCCCGACATGTTCTCCTATTCGTTGGATGCAGTCCTTTTAGCCCACTTTGCTAAGCCGAATAAGAAGGGAAGAGGGGTAACGGTGGACCTCGGAGCGGGAACGGGAGCCGTGGGCCTTTTCTATGCCAAGAAAGTCACGGGACGGGTCATGTTGGTCGAAATACAAGCCGATTTGGCTAAAATGGCCGAACGGTCGGTGAAGTTGAACCAGCTTGACGACCGGGTTTCCGTGATTCATTCGGATATGCAAGAAGTTTTTGACCAGATTAAGCCTGGTTCCGTTGACACCGTGCTCTGTAACCCACCTTATTTTCCGGTCAAGGAAACGACCAAGCAAAATCAGGATGAGCACTACCAGATTGCCAGGCACGAGGTGGCCATTGATTTGCCGAAGTTAGCACAAACCGCTAATAAGTTGCTGAAGAACAAGGGGAAGTTTTTCATGGTGCACCGACCGGAACGACTGGCCGATATTTTTGCTGCACTGACTGCCAGGGGATTAGAAGTCAAACACATTCAGTTCGTCTACGGCAAAGCTGATCGAGAAGCAAACATGGTGCTGGTTGAAGCGATTAAACAGGGGCGTGCTGGTGGCGTACGTGTACTACCACCTATCGTCGCCTACACGGCAACCAATGATTACACCAAGCAGGTGGAAGAGATTCTCTATGGACAACCCTGGACAATTGAATAGGAGTGCTTTTTATGACTGACAAAAAAAGTAAAACCTATGATTTTTACGTACTCTACACGGCGGATGGCTATTTTTATGGTGGTTATTCTGACGATGCCATCCGTCGTTTTCACGTCCACGAATCCGGGAAGGGTGCGAAGTTCACCCGGGTAAAGTCACGGCACCCCTTACAATTGATTTACTATGCGACTTTTGAAAGCAAGCACGACGCGATGCATGCGGAGGCGACTTTTAAAAGGCTAAGCCGTGAGAAAAAGGAAGTCTTTTTAGTCGAACGAGGGGTTCCGGCAACGGTATGGGAGAAATGAGTCGACGAGTTTGTGGAATTCTTGGTAAACTAATGGTGAGGGAGGAATTTGTGCATGCTTGCAAACTTTGAAAAACAAAACATTGTCGGTCAGGTACTGCCAGCAAGTTCCTTTGACTCGCGTGAGGGACTCGTTGAGGTCATCGGCAACTTTTATCACTACCGCTTGGTGGCTGGCCAAAACTGGCAACCGAATGCGGACTACCGGATAAAAGCAGCAGATGGTAATCAGCTGGTCGTCGAAAAAGTAGAAGCGAAAGGATAAACATGCTCGTAATTGTTTCGATTATTGTTATTATCATCTTGATTATGTTCACGTGTTTTCGGATTGTTCCCCAAAACACGGTGGGCCTTTTGGAAACGTTGGGGAAGTATTCATCGACCCGTTCAACTGGGTTGAACTTCCGCTTGCCCGTGATTCAAAAAATCAGGGTCGTGTCACTGGCTTTGCAACCTTTGAAGTTGGCAGGTTATTCCGTGATTACCAAGGATAACGCCGACATTGGTGCCACGGTCACCCTAAACTTCCACGTGACCGATCCAGTAAAGTATCTTTACGAAAACACGAATTCCATTGAGTCCATGCAGCAGTTGGTTCGTGGGCACCTTCGTGATATCATCGGACGAATGGAATTGAACGAAGCGCTTGGTTCAACGTCAAAAATTAACAAGGACTTGGCCGATGCCATTGGCGATTTAACAAACACCTATGGGATTAACGTTGATCGGATTAACATTGACGAGTTGAAGCCTTCAGCTGCCATCCAGTCATCCATGGATACGCAGTTAAAGGCGGATCGTGAACGAGTGGCTGCCATTTCACAAGCGGAAGGGGAGGCCAAGTCCATCGAATTACGGGCTAAGGCCAACAACGATGCCTTAGTGGCAACCGCAAAGGCCAATGCCGAAGCGACGAAAACCCGTGCCGATGCCGAAGCTTACCGGATTGATAAAGTACAAACGGCTCTAAAAAATGCCGACCAAAACTACTTTAATAACCAATCAATCAACGCCTTTGAAACCTTAGCTAGTTCCGACACAAACCTGATTGTTACTAACGGGAATGATTTGGACAAGACTGGTCAAAACGCGACTTTGGCAAAGTTACTAGCCAAAGAAATGAAGCAAGAAGATTAACGGAAACCCGCCAATGTTGTTGGCGGGCTTTTTTCTTAAAGAATTCCCGTAAAAAGCTTGTCAGATAGGTGACTATCCTGTAAACTAATAACCGTTGTGTGAGCAACAAAAATACACACGACCGAGGAGAACGCAGAGGTGCAGAAATGTTCATGCGAACCTTGAATCGGTCGGAGGATAACCTAGGAGGCCTATAATGGCAGTTATTTCAATGAAAGAACTCCTCGAAGCAGGAGTTCACTTCGGACACCAAACACGTCGTTGGAACCCAAAGATGGCACCATACATCTTTACGGAACGTAACGGCATCCACATCATCGACTTGCAAAAGACGGTGAAGATGGTTGATGAAGCCTACAACTTTATGCGTAACGCATCAGCTGATGGCGCAAACATCTTGTTTGTTGGAACGAAGAAGCAAGCTTCAGACGCAATCGCTGAAGAAGCAACGCGTGCCGGTCAATTCTACATCAACCACCGTTGGTTGGGTGGAACGTTGACCAACTGGAACACGATCAAGACTCGTGTCCGCCGTTTGAAGGACTTGAAGAAGATGGCCGAAGATGGCACTTTTGATCGTCTTCCAAAGAAGGAAGTTGTTTTGTTGAAGAAGCAACAAGCCAAGTTGGAAAAGTTCTTGGGTGGAATCGAAGACATGCAGGACTTGCCTGACGTGCTCTTTGTTGTTGATCCTAAGAAGGAAGAAATCGCTGTTAAGGAAGCCAACATGCTCAACATCCCTGTTGTTGCCATGATTGACACGAACGCCAACCCAGATGTTGTTGACGTGAAGATTCCTGCAAACGACGATGCAATCCGTGCCATCCGTTTGATTACGTCAAAGATGGCTGACGCTGTGATCGAAGGCCGTCAAGGTCAAGACCAAGCAGCTGAAGATGCTTTCATCGAAGGCGACGAAAACACAGAATCAATTGAAGAAATCACTGAAATTGTTGAAAAGAACAACTAAGCGATTTGTTATCTGATTTGCCGTTCCGGTGGACCTGCTTGGGACGCTGGTACGGCATTTTTATTTGAAAAAAGGAGCACACATTTATGGCTGTTACAGCAAAGATGGTTAAGGAATTACGTGACAAGACGTCTGTTGGAATGATGGATGCCAAGAAGGCTTTGGTTGAAGCTGAAGGTGACATCGAAAAGGCAATCGACTTGTTGCGTGAAAAGGGAATGGCAAAGGCCGCTAAGAAGGGTGACCGTGTCGCTGCTGAAGGAATGACTTATGTCATGGAAGAAGGCAACAAGGCAGCCATCATCGAATTGAACTCTGAAACGGATTTCGTTGCCGGTAACAAGGAATTTAACGACTTGTTGGCTGCTGTGACGAAGATCATTTTGGAAGCACAACCAAAGGATGTTGAAGCTGCTTTGGCTTTGCCTGGCGAAGATGGTCGTACGGTTAACGACATGATCATCAACGTTTCCCAGATTACTGGTGAAAAGATCACGTTGCGTCGTTTTGAAACGATGGAAAAGAACGACGACCAAGTCTTTGGTGCTTACTCACACATGGGTGGTTCAATCTCTGCCTTGGCATTGTTTGATGGTACGAACGCTGAAGCTGCTCGTGACATCGCCATGCACATTGCGGCCATTGCACCACAATACGTTTCCGATGCAGATGTTCCTGCTGAAGTTGTGTCAAAGGAAAAGGAAGTTCAATTGGCTTCTGAAGACTTGAACGGTAAGCCTGACAACATCAAGGAAAAGATGGTTGAAGGCCGTATCAAGAAGTTCTTGGCTGAAATCTCATTGTTGGACCAACCATTTGTTAAGAACGGTGACCAAAAGGTTGCTCAGTATGCAAAGGAAAACGGTTTGACGGTCAAGGAATTCGTTCGCTACCAAGTTGGTGAAGGAATCGAAAAGCAACAAACAAACTTGGCTGATGAAGTTGCCAAGCAAATCGGTCAATAAGACCAAACAAAAAGTGTCCGTTTTGGGCACTTTTTTTGAGGACGGAAGACCAATCCTTTGCTATAATGGATGGTAAGAAAAAGGAGACACCATGACTGAAAAGAAATACAAACGTGTTCTAATGAAGTTGTCCGGGGAAGCCTTGGCGGGTTCAAAGGGACAGGGCATCGATTTGGAGACAGTTTCGTCCATTGCCAACGAGATTAAAGCCGTTCACGACATGGGAACGGAAATTGCCATCGTTGTTGGTGGTGGTAACTTGTGGCGTGGCGAACCGGCTTCTAAGGTTGGAATGGAACGTTCACGAGCAGACTATACCGGAATGCTTGGGACGACCATGAATGCCTTGGTTTTGCAGGATGCCTTGGAACGTGCTGGTGTGCAGACTCGTGTCCAAACAGCCATTACGATGCAACAAATTGCAGAACCATACATTCGTGGTCGTGCGATTCGTCATCTTGAAAAAGGACGCATTGTTATCTTTGCTGCTGGAATTGGTTCACCATACTTTTCAACGGATACAACGGCTGCACTTCGTGCAAACGAAATCAATGCCGATGCCATTTTGATGGCAAAGAACGGTGTCGATGGTGTCTACGATGCTGATCCAAAGACAAACCCAGAAGCTAAGAAGTTCAGCCATTTGACTCATTTGGATATTATCCAAAAGGGATTGAAGGTGATGGACGCTACGGCTTCAACGATGTCCATGGATAATAACATGCCACTGGTTGTCTTCAACTTGAACCAACCTGGCAATATTCAAAAGGTGATTGCCGGTGAGAATATCGGAACCACTGTAACGGGAGAAGAATAAACATGGCGATTGATTTTAATCAAGCAACTGAAAAGATGAAGGGGGCGCAAGACGCGCTTCGTCGTGAATTGGGTGAAATCCGTACTGGCCGTGCCAACCCACGTATTTTGGACCGTGTGCAGGTTGAATATTACGGTGCCATGGTGCCATTAAACCAGGTGGCCTCTATTTCAGTACCAGAAGCGCGTTTGCTGTTGATCACACCTTTTGATAAGGGCGCTTTGGAAGCAATCGTGACGGCGATTAACGTTTCAGATTTGGGCTTGAACCCAGCCTCTGATGGGAATATCGTTCGTTTGGCTATCCCGCAAATGACGGAAGAGCGACGGAAGGAATTGGTTAAGGAAGTTAAGGCCGAAGCTGAAAAGTCCAAGGTTGCGGTTCGTAACGTTCGTCGTGATGCAATGGACGCCATCAAGAAGGATAAGGAACTAACGGAAGACCAAGTTCACGAATCAGAAGACAAGGTTCAGAAGTTAACGGATGACAACATCAAGGCAATTGACGAGATTGCTGAAGATAAGGAAAAAGAATTGATGACGATTTAATTTCCGAAAAAAAGATGGATTCTATCCATCTTTTTTTAGTTGTTTTAATTATTAAAATAACGTAAAAGCCATTAAGACTGGCAAAAGTAGTTGTTGAATTTAGCCGATTTCTTCTGTTTGTGTTATATTTATTCTTGAAGGTATCTTTAATGGATACAAAGAATGACAAGGAAAAGTAGGCATTTTCTTATGACAAATAAAAATAATCTAAATGGGAAAGCCTGGTTTGGTCTGGCAGTTGCCGCTACTAGTCTTTCTGCTTTTAACCAACAACAGGCTTCGGCCGATGACAACGCGAATCAAAATGGGGAAGTCGCCAATCAGCAGAGTCAACGTGATGCGGCACTAGCTAAGTATGCTGCTGAACACACCTCTGGCTATGTTTACTCACCAGAAGTTTCCACTGAAAACGGTGGTTATAACTGGTTTGAAGACGGTCAACTTTTTACTGGTTTTCGCTTTCACGCTGGTAGTTACTACTGGTTCGTGAACGGTGTTCGGCAAAATGCAGGTTGGCGTGAAGCCTGGGGAAATAAATACTACACGGATAATGATGGTCGTGCTGTGCAAGGAAAGCAGACAATCAATGGTCAGGTGTTCGACTTTGGTGATGACGACACCTTCTATTTGCGTACCTCAGGCTATCTTTACGATGGCTCGGACCAAAATGGTGGTTACCGTTGGTATGAAAATGGCCAACTCTTTACGGGTTTCCGTTATTACACGGGCACTTACTATTGGTTTGTTGATGGCGTTCGGCAAAACGCAGGTTGGCGTGAAGCCTGGGGTCATAAATACTACACGGATGCCGATGGCCGAGCCGTTCAAGGCATTCAAACCATTGACGGCAAGCAGTATAACTTTGGTGATGACAACACTTTCTACCTTCGCGAAGCCGCTTCTTACACGGTTGATGGCAAAGTCTATCACACTGATCAAAATGGTCAATCCGTACCCTGGACAGGTTACATCTACGATGGTTCCTCCCAAAACGGTGGCTACCGTTGGTACGAAGATGGAAAGCTCTACACCGGCTTCCGTTACTATACCGGCACATATTACTGGTTCATCGACGGTGTTCGACAAAACGCTGGCTGGCGACAAGCTTGGGGTCTGACTTATTATACGGATAACGATGGTCGTGCTGTTCAAGGTTCGCAATACATTGATGGCCAGTGGTATTTCTTCGGTGATGACGGTACTTACTACCGTCGTTTTGCCTCGAGTGAAGTGGCCAATTGGTTCTATAAAAATTATGGCAAAATTACCTACTCCATGTATGGTTCTCGTACTGGATCTGACGGCACGGCGGACTGTTCCGGTGCCATGGTTCAGGCGCTCGTTGAGGCCGGAGCAACGAAGCCAGCTTATATCTACAACACGGACAGTATTCATGACTACTTAAAGGCGAATGGCTACCAGTTAGTAGCAGAAAATACTAAAGTCAATAAAGAGGTTGGCGACATTGTGGTCTGGGGTAAGCGTGGTAATTCGGGTGGTGCAAACGGACACATCATGGTGATTAATCAAGCTGACAACAGCAATGGTTCTGGTGCTCGCGAAATTTCGGTTGATTACTGGACTAACGGCGGTTATAATTCCGCGGTTTCCGAACACGATTATAATTACTATGCTGCGGCAAACGATTATCCATACTTCTACGTTTATCGTCATGCCTAAGTAAAAGGGATGCTAACATTTGATTGGTTAGTATCCTTTTTTACTTGCCTTTTTTTCTTTAAAATAGCATAATATGGGTAAGCAACTTGATTGCAATGACCCGGTTTGGCACCCGGCGAGTGATGAAGGAAAACGAAAGTGTCAGGGTAAAAATACCCTGGAAATCAGGTGGAACCGCGCGCAAGCGTCCTGATGTCAAGGAAATTTGGCATTGGACCGTTTGGCGCGGTTTTTTGTCGCATAAAGGAGGGACGATGGCAAAGAAGCTAAAGTACAGTGTCAAGTCTGAGACGGTCTTGGAACTTCAAGAAGCTGGTCAGGTTGGCGACCTGATTGATTTGAAGGATAAGCAAGAAGTCGATACGAATACACTCTCCAGGGCACTTCAAGATAGTCTCGATGAGCGATTGAAGAAAGAGAAAGATGACTGGGAAAAGAGTCATGCGGCTCTCCTTGATTCGAAATTAGCGGAAGAAAAGCAGCGAGCCAGTCTGACTTTGGAAAAGGAAAAACAGGCGGTTGCTGAGAAGACACGGCAAGAGCAGAGTAAGCTGCAAGAGGAATTAGCCGAGCTAAAGGCAGCGTTGAAGAGTCAACAGGATCAGCAAAAAAACCAGCAGGAGCTAGCACTTTCAAAGCAGCGGGAAGAACTGGTTCAAAAGCAGGCCACTGAAAAGGAACAGCTTCAAAAGGAACTGCAGGACGTTCAAGCGCAACTGCAAAAGGATTTGGCTGAACAAAAGGAAAAGGCAAATCAGGAAAAGCAAGCGCTTGAAAAGCAAAAGCTGGCACTCGAAAATCAGGTACAGAACCAAGATCGTGAGAAAGAGCTGGCGTTGGTTCAAACCAAGTCGGAGTATGAAGCCCAACTGAAAGCGGCAGAAGAAAAGGTTGAGTTCTGGAAGGACTTCAAAGCCAAGCAGTCCACCAAAGAAATTGGGGAGTCACTCGAAGTCTACGCTCATCAAGAGTTCAATAAGATTCGGCCCTATGCCTTTCCAAATGCCTACTTTGAAAAAGATAACGAAGTTTCGAAGCAAACGGGTTCGAAGGGAGACTTTATCTTCCGCGATTACGATGATGGCATTGAGTTTATTTCCATCATGTTTGACATGAAAAACGAAGCGGACACAACCGAGAAAAAGCACAAGAACGCCGATTTCTTCAAGGAACTGGATAAGGATCGTCGTGAAAAAGAGACAGAATATGCTGTTTTGGTTTCCTTACTTGAAAGCGATAATGACTACTATAACACCGGGATTGTGCAAGTACCGGATTACCCAAAGATGTACGTCATTCGACCGCAGTTCTTTGTGCATTTCATTGGGTTGTTACGAAACGCTGCTTTAGATTCTGTTCAGTATAAGAAACAACTGGAAGAGGCGAAGGAGCAGAACGTTGATATTACCAATTTCGAGGATAATATCAGCACCTTTAAGGACAAGTTTGCTAAGAACTATCTATCTTACTCAAACAATTTCCAGCAGGCAATCGATGAAATTGATAAAGCCATTCGGCGGATGGAGGAGGTCAAGAAGAAGTTGACGACCTCCGAAAACCAGCTGCGCTTGGCTAACAATAAGCTGGATGATCTTTCCGTCAAGAAATTGACCCGTGGTAATCCAACCATGAAAGCTAAGTTTGACGAATTAAAAAAAGAAAAGGATTAACGAAGTAATTATGACTGATAAAAAACTTTCATTACAGGATATTATCCTGACTTTGCAAGAATTCTGGGCAGCAAAGGGTGCTAACCTCATGCAGGCCTATGATAATGAAGTGGGTGCCGGAACGCAAAGTCCGTACACATTCTTACGTGCTAATGGTCCGGAGCCATGGGCGGCTGCCTATGTACAACCATCTCGTCGCCCCGCCGATGGCCGTTATGGGGATAACCCCAACCGACTCTTTCAACACCACCAGTTCCAAGTGGTGATGAAGCCTTCACCTGACAACATTCAGGAACTTTACCTGGCTTCCTTGGAAGCCTTGGGAATTAATCCCTTGGAACACGATATCCGTTTCGTAGAAGATAACTGGGAAAATCCTTCAATGGGAGCCGCCGGTATCGGTTGGGAAGTCTGGTTAGACGGTATGGAAGTGACGCAGTTTACTTACTTCCAGCAAGTTGGTGGGATTGAGGTTGATTCAGTTACCTCAGAAATCACTTACGGTTTGGAGCGTTTAGCTTCTTATATCCAAGACGTTCCAACGGTTTACGACCTCGAATGGGGACACGGTGTCTTGTATGGTGACATCTTTAAGGAACCGGAATACGAACACTCAAAGTATGCCTTTGAGGAATCAAACCAAGAGATGTTGCTCCGCCATTTCGATGATTACGAAGCCGAAGCCAAGCACTGCTTGGAACTCGGACTTGTGCACCCGGCCTATGACTACATTCTCAAGTCATCTCACACTTTCAACCTTTTGGACGCTCGTGGAACGGTTTCCGTAACGGAACGTGCTGGTTACCTTCACCGTATCCGGACGATGGCCCGTCAGGTTTCCAAAGTCTTTATTGAGGAACGAGCAAAGCTCGGTTTCCCACTGTTGAAGGATGAAGCACTGCGTGAAAAGTACCTTGGTGAAAAGGGAAAGTACGCGAAGAAGGAGGACCAGGACTAATGGCAGACTATATTTTAGAAATTGGATTGGAAGAGATGCCCGCACACTTGGTAACCTCTTCTGAAAAGCAGTTGGTCAAGCGCGTAAAGGACTTTTTGGACGAACATCGCCTAGCTGTTCAAGAAATTAAGCCTTTTTCAACACCACGTCGGTTGGCCGTTGAACTTTCTGGACTAGCGGATGGATCAGAATCCGTTTCCGAAGTAAAACGTGGACCGGCCGTTGACCGGGCCAAGGATGACGAAGGGAACTGGTCAAAGGCGGCGCAGGGCTTTGCCCGCGGCCAGGGTACAACGCCAGAAGCACTGACCGAAAAGGATGGTTATCTCTGGGCTAAAAAAGAGATTCCTGGCGTGCCCGCCAAGGAAATCTTGTCTAAGATTGGTCAAGAAGTGGTTGAGCAAATGACTTTTACCACTTACATGAAGTGGGGTAACCATTCCTTCCACTACATCCGTCCGATTCGTTGGCTGGTTTCAATTTTGGATAACGAAGTGGTGCCATTTTCGGTGCTTGATGTCAAAGCCGGACAGACAACACGCGGTCACCGTTTCTTGTCAACGGACCACGTGGTCATACCAGCCGCAAAGGATTATGAACAGACGTTAATGGCTGCCTTCGTGATGGCCGATGCCGGCAAGCGAAAGGCAACCATTAAAGACCAATTGACCACCATTGCCAAAGATCACGACTGGCAGTTGGATTTGCAATCCGAAATGGCCAAGGACCTTCTAGAAGAAGTTAACAACATCGTTGAATGGCCAACGGCCTTCTCCGGTGACTTTGATAAGAAGTACCTGGCATTGCCAAAGGAAGTCTTGATTACTTCCATGCGTGACCACCAACGCTTCTTCTTCGTCACGAACAAGGAGGGTGACCTCTTGCCACACTTCCTTTCCGTTCGTAACGGAAACGCTGACCACATTGAAAACGTGGCTCGTGGAAACGAAAAAGTCTTGGTTGCTCGTTTGGAAGATGCGGCCTTCTTCTATAAGGAGGACCAAGAAAAGTCAATCAACGACTACATGGACCGTGTTAAGAAGTTGGTCTTCCACGAGAAGATTGGAACGGTATACGAGCACATGGAACGTGTTCAGGGCTTGTCTGCACAGTTGGCACAGGCCTTGGGCTTGTCAAAGGACGAACAAGCGGACTTGAACCGGGCAGCCCAAATCTACAAGTTTGATTTGATGACGGGAATGGTCGGTGAGTTCGACGAACTCCAGGGTGTCATGGGTGAACATTACGCCAAGCTCTTTGGAGAAAACGATGCCGTTGCCAAAGCCATTTACGAGCACTACCTGCCAACCTCTGCCGACGGGGCAGTCGCTCAAACAAAGGTTGGTGCCGTTTTGGCCATCGCCGATAAGCTTGATTCCATCGTGACGTTCTTTGCCCACGATATGATGCCATCTGGTGCCAACGACCCTTACGGTTTGCGCCGTGCAGCCACAGGGGTTGTTCGGACTTTGGAAGCCTTTGATTGGCATTTCAACCTCTTGGACATTCTGACGAGCTTTAAGCAAAAGAACGGTCAAGTTGCTGATGCAAACTTGGACCTTGTTTTGGCCTTCTTAACGGACCGTGTCCGCAAGCAAGCACTTGATGCCGGTATCCGCAAGGATATCGTTTCTGCTGGAACAGCAAACGTTGTCATCGGCGATTACGTCTATGTCGCTGACCGGACCAAAGTCTTGGCTGCCCATTCAACGGATGCGAACTTCCGTGACGTGATGGAATCCTTGTCACGTGTCACTCGCTTGGCTAAGAAGGTGCCCGTCATGACACCGGTTAACCCAAGCTTGTTGGCCAACGATCAGGAAAAAGCCTTGTACGAAGATACTAAGAATCTATCTTTGCAAGCTCTGAAAGCCCAAGGTGCCGAAGCCCTTTACGAGGCTCTGGCCACCTTGCAGGCACCAATCGCTGCCTACTTCGATAACACCATGGTGAACTATGATGATGAAACCATCAAAAACAACCGTTACGCCCAATTGGGTGCCATCAAAACCTTAATTGATGGCCTGGGTGATATTGAGGAAATTGTGATTAAGTAATTTTATCTATCTGTGAAAAAAGTCGGACTCGAAAGAGTCCGACTTTTTGTTAATCAAAATATGAAGCAACTAATAAAATAGACTAATTAAAATGGGGTATTCCTGGTCAATTAATCAACTTCTTTTATTCTAGAATTCATTATTTGTTATACAATAATTCTAGAAAAGTATAAGAGGAAGCAGAAGATGAACATACACGATACGCTGGAAACGGTATTTAATAATTATTTGGCAGAAAAGGAGAAGCCGTTTAAGGCCAACTGGTTAGCAGCAACTTTGCGTCAAGGATTTGATGCAGATGAGTTGTTCTTTAATGCAGATAACGTAAAGATATATGGATCAGGTGGAACAGGCCTGTGGGCAGCAGCCCCTTGGATTGCAATTTGTGATACCGATATTACGAAATCAGTTCAACGTGGCTTCTTCGTGGTTTATCTCTTCTCTGAAGATATGAAACGTGTTTATCTTTCACTTAACCAAGGCTGGACCTTCTGGGAAAAAGAATTTAAAAATGAAACGATTGATATGCCTGCTGAAGAAAAAGCAAGGACAGTTGCTTCGTATTTTCAAAATGAATTATCAATCAGAAATACTGCGCTTCCAATGAAGCTTTCATCAGATAACTCGAAACACAACAGCCTGGCCTTTGGTTATGAGGCGGGAGAGATCTATAGTATTGAGTATGACGCCAATCAACTTCCCACAAATACCGAACTTGTGAAAGATATTGAGTTGATGTGGTCAAAGCTCATGAGTGTTAAGGCCATGATGCAAGACACGAAGGATCTTGAAAAAAGCGCGACCTATATTTTAAATTACCAATGCACTACCACTTATACGGATAATGCTGCAGAAGCTGAAGCGATCACGGACAAGCTGGAGCACGCGTCACTTATTGAAAAGGAGCGTCCTACCCTCCGGAAAAAGTTAAAGCCTACAAAGAATAAGAAGAGAACAGTACGAAGGATAGATTACCTAGCAGAACAAGAAAGAAACCAAAAGTTAGGTTTGAGCGGTGAGGAGTTAGTTCTTGAGTATGAAAAAGAACGGCTCGTTAATTATCCTGAGTTACAAGATAAGGTGAAGCGTGTTTCAAAAGAAGGGGACGGAGATGGTTATGATATCTTTTCCTTTAATTTCGACGGTAGTCCGCTCTATATTGAGGTGAAGACCACGAATCATGAGGCAACGACTCCTTTCTTTATGAGTCAAAACGAGTATGCGTTTGCGTTGGAAAACAAAGAGGACTACGTTATTTATCGACTTTATCGGTTCACAGATCTTGCAAAGAAAAATATTGACCAAGTCAAGTTCTACAAGATTCAAGGACAAAATATTGAACATGAACTCAATCTCACACCTGCAGCTTATCAAGTAAATTTGAAATAATTGTTCTAATTGACCGTAAAGGTCTTTTTTATTTGACTTCATTGTTAATGAGACCGACCCATCAAAAGAATGATTTGAGTATGAAAAAAGCCCTCATCAATTTGATGAGGGCTTTTTGACTGTTTGTGGTCAAGTCAATTTGATTAAAACTTCTTAAACCACTCCACAATGTCTTGCATCCGCTGGACACGGAGGGAAGGCTTGCCGTTTCGTGAGAAGCCATGGAAGGACTTGGGGTAACGGATGTAGTCACATTCTGTCCCTGTTCGCTTAACGGCGGTGAAGAGCGCTTCACTTTGGCTAGGAGGACAGCGTCGGTCAGCTTCACCGTGTTGGATGCGGACAGGCGTCGTGATTTTGTCGGCATAGGCCAAAGGCGACTTTTCCCAGTAGAGTTGATAAGCCTTATCCTTGTAAAGGTCGGCACCGAGTTCCATGGTGACGAAGGGAACGCCAATGTCAGAATTGTGATAGAGATTGAACCAGTCGATGGCGGGGCGCTGCACAATAGCTGCCTGGAAGCGGTCGGTATGACCAATGATCCAGGTTGATAAGAAGCCACCGTAAGAACCACCGGCGACAAAGACTTTGTCGGGGTTGATTCCCTTAAAGTGGGTGAGGGCGTAGTCCACAGCAGTCATAACATCGGCATAGTCGTTTTCGCCATAATGGCCCATGACATCGGTGGCAAAGTCTTCTCCATAGGATGTCGAACCACGAGGGTTAACATAGAGCACGTTGAAGCCTTCTCCGGCAAGTGCTTGGAACTCCTGAAAGAAGGTGTTGGCGAAGGCAGCGTGTGGGCCACCGTGAATGTAGAGAATGAGTGGTGCGGTGTCATTGTTCGTCTGTGCCTTGGTAAACCAACCCTGAACCTCGGCTTTGCCATCCGCCGTTTTGTAGTAGAAGGATTCGGTTGGGGCATACTGGTGCGTTGATTCATAGTCGGCGTTTGGATTGGCTAGTACCCGTTCGGCTTTTGTTTCAATGTTCAGGGCCCGAATTTCGCCGGCTTTTTCGGCGGTCGAATGAACGAAAACAATGTTTTGGTTATCAATCATGGCAAAGTCAACAATGTGGCGGTCGGCTTCATGAACCTTTTCCGTAGTGTTTTCTTGGGCGTGATATCGATAGAGCTGGCTATGGCCATGGTGAACGGCTGTATAGAGATAGGTATCGTTATCCACCCAGAAACCGGAGACATGGCTAGGGTTCTGGGTCCAATCGTCTGCAATTGGATTACCATAACCAACGTTGACCTGTTCGTCTTGTGCCGGTTTTGTCAGTTCGTTGCTCTTGGTGTCATAGACATAGAGCTGATTAACCGTCGCCGAATAGGCATGATAATCCGAACCGATGATGGCCATCCGACTTTGGTCAGGCGAAAAGGCGGCATCGGTGAAAACACCGTTGGGGATGCTTGCAGTTACCCAGGTGGTTTGATCCGTCTGGCGGTTGTATACGTAAACGGCCTGACTGGTATCAAATTTGTCGGTCCAGTCGGGGTGCTCAGCCGCAAGGTAGGCAACTTCTTGGGTGTCGGCTGAAACGTCCTGTAGGTGAAAGTCATGGGAAAAACTCTTAATTAGTTTTGTTTCACCGGTTTCCTGATCAAAGGTCTTCAATTCGTAGACGTTTTCAGTTGGTAACCAGCCAATCCCGTCGGCCTTGTTTTGAACTTTGGTGAGATGCCGGGGCGTTAAACCTTGGTCTTTTTCTTCATCTTTTTCTGGACTGAGTGTGACTTTTAAGAAAGCTAATGTTCCATCTGGACTAAAACGTAGGTCGTCGACAGAGCCGTTTTCCTTTGTAACTGGTGTGGCAACACCGCCGTCCACAGGCATTTTCATCAGCTGGTAGTGGCTCTGATTATCTTGATGGCGGTAGTAAAGGCTGTTGCCAACAACGATGGGTTGCAGATTCTTTCCACCGTTGGTGTAGGGCTGAACTGTACCAGTTTCTTCAATTGCCAAGATGTTTGCCTGGTAGTCGTTTTTTTCTTTATTCATCTGGGTTTGAACAAAGAAGGTACGGTCGGACGTCCCAAAAGGTTGACTGAAACTTTTGAGCTTGTAGAGATCGGTGATTTGGATAGCTGTCATGTCGTTACTCGCTTTCTTCTTGAATTCTTTGTCTTATTTTAACAAAGTAACGGTCTTTTATGTGAAAATAATGAGAGAAATTCAAAGATGATTAAAATCACACTTCCGCCGTTAGCTCTTTTTTTGACGGCCTTTTTCGTGTAAAATAAGAAAGACTAAAAACTCTTTAAAAAGCAGGTAAACATGGCTGATTTTACAATTGACCAATTAAAAGAACGACAGAAGCGTATTCGTAATTTTTCGATTGTGGCTCATATCGACCATGGGAAGTCCACGATTGCCGATCGAATTTTGGAACAGACGCAAACGGTTGCCGAACGCGATATGCAAAACCAGTTGTTGGATACCATGGAACTCGAGCGTGAACGTGGGATTACCATTAAGCTGAATGCCGTTGAGGTGAACTATAAGGCCAATGATGGTCAGGAATATATTTTCCACTTGATTGATACGCCGGGACACGTCGACTTTTCATACGAAGTGTCGCGTTCGTTGGCCGCTGCCGAAGGGGCCATTTTGGTTGTGGATGCGGCACAGGGGGTCGAGGCGCAAACTTTGGCTAACGTTTATTTGGCCATTGATAACGACTTGGAAATCCTGCCGGTCTTAAACAAAATTGATTTGCCATCAGCCGATGTTCCAAAGGTTAAAAAAGAAATTGAAGACATGATTGGACTGGATGCTGAAGATGCTGTCTTGGTCTCAGCCAAAAAGGGCATTGGGATTCCCGAACTGTTGGAACGAATTGTTTCTGACTTTCCCGCACCTGATGGAGACCTGGATGCCCCCTTACGTGCGTTGATTTTTGATTCACAATATGACCCTTACCGTGGGGTTGTGATTAACCTTCGTGTTCGCGAAGGGGTGGTTAAGCCCGGCGATAAGGTACGCATGATGAATACCGGTGCGGAGTACGAAGTAACCGAGGTCGGAGTGATGTCGCCAAACGCCCAAAAGCGTAATTATCTGATGGCGGGGGATGTTGGCTATCTGACAGCTGCCATTAAGGATATTTCGACGACGCATTCTGGGGATACGGTGACCTTGGTCAATAATCCGGCAAGTGAACCGCTTCCCGGTTATAAGCCTATGACGCCAATGGTGTACTCTGGACTTTATCCAGCTGATAACGCCAAGTACGGTGATTTACGTGAGGCCTTGGAAAAGTTGCAACTAAACGATGCGGCTTTGACCTTTGAACCGGAAACGTCACAGGCTTTGGGCTTTGGTTTCCGTGTTGGATTCCTTGGGCTGTTGCACATGGACGTCATTCAGGAACGACTCGAGCGAGAGTTCGACTTGGACCTCGTGACGACGGCGCCTTCCGTGACTTATAAAGTCGAAACGGTGGACGGTGAAACTTTGATGATTGAAAACCCCTCAGAGTTACCCGAATCGCAAAACATTCGTCAGATTGAAGAGCCCTATGTGCACGCCCAGATTATGGTGCCAAATGATTATGTTGGTGCCGTCATGGAGTTGGCACAACGGAAGCGTGGTGAATTTGACACCATGGAATACCTTGATGATAGCCGGGTGAACGTGAAGTACTACTTGCCATTGTCTGAAATTATCTTTAATTTCTTCGACAAGTTGAAGTCCTCGACCCGCGGTTTCGCGTCGTTGGACTACGAACTGTCTGGCTACCGAGCAGCTGATTTGGTCAAAATTGATATTCTATTGAACGGGGACCGGGTGGATGCTTTGTCCTTCATCGTTCATCGCGACTTTGCTGCTGAGCGTGGTCGAATCATCACGTCGAAGTTAAAGGAAATTATTCCTCGGCAGAACTTTGAAATTCCAGTACAGGCCGCCATTGGTAACAAGATTTTGGCCCGAACGAACATCAAGGCTTATCGTAAGGACGTTACATCGAAGATTCACACGGGGGATCCCGACCGTCGTGCCAAGCTCTTGAACAAGCAGAAGCGTGGTAAGGCCCGAATGAAGGATGTTGGAACGGTTTCTGTTCCACAAGAAGCCTTCATGGCGGTTTTGAAGACGGAAGATGATGAAAAGTACGCCAAAGGAAACTAAGGGGACTGCTGGCAACGTGAGCAAACGGCGCTGACTTTGGCAAAAGAAAAACAAGAAAGACTGGGAACTGGGTTAAAATTGACCAATCTGGATGGATATTTTAAAGGAGTGAACCATGCCTTTTAAAAATGTTATGGATACAATAATGGGTGGCTTTCACCAAAAAATGCGAGCTGTTGGGATTACCCATGTAAGTCCACTTTCTGATGAGGAATCGTTTAGTGAACGAACACTGCCCGTACCAGACCCGAAGAGCAATGAGTTACTCGTTCAGGTTTTGGCCACCTCAGTGAACCCGGTCGACGTTAAAATGCGGTCGGGTTATAAGGAAAAGGGCGACTTCCGTATTTTCGGTTTGGATGTCGTTGGCCGTGTCATGGCAATGGGGCAGGATGTGAGTGGCTTTACCATTGGTGACCGCGTCTACTATGCTGGCAAGCAACAAAAGCAGGGTGCTGATGCTGAGTATCAAGTGATTGATTACCAAATGGTCGCCAAGGCCCCCGAGAGTTTGTCGGATAGTGAGGCCGCTGCGATGCCTTTGACGGCGATTACGGCCCATGATATTTTGCACCATGGCTTTAGTCTTCCAGTGGAAAAAGACGCGGCCAAGGGACAGTCGTTGCTTGTGATCAACGGAGCCGGCGGTGTTGGTTCAATCTTGATTCAACTAGCTAAATACATGGGCTTAACGGTCATTGCGACGGCTGGTCAAAAGGAATCAACGCAATGGGTGCGGCAAATGGGAGCCGACTTCGTCGTTAATTATCATGACGATTTGCCAACACAACTGGCTGATGCTGGTTTCCACCAGGTTGATTACATTGCTAATCTACAGGACACCATGACCTATTGGGACGCCATGGTGCAGTTGATTCGTCCTTACGGTCGGATTGCGGCCATTGTGGGATCGACTTTGCCATTGGAATTGGGAGAGTTGAAACCCAAGTCCGCTAGCTTTACCTGGGTCTTCATGTTGGCTCGTGGTAATAACGACCTCTTTTTGTCCGAACAGGGACAAATGCTACAACAAATGGCGACGCTCTTTGATCAGGGCGTTCTCCATTCAACGGTGACGAAGGTGTACGCTGGCTTATCAGTCGATAACGTTCGTTTGGCCTTCCAAGACGTGGCCAGTCACCATAGTCTGGGTAAAGTCGTTATCGATGTGGCAACGGATGGTGTAGAAGCCAAAGAAGGAAACAAAAACTAGGATGCAAAACGCAGAAGGGACAGTTGGTCCCTTTTTTCAGTCAAGGAGGACCTTAATGGCCACGTATCAAGAAGTTACTTGGAAAGTGCCGGCGGAGTTACAGGATTTTGTTGTCTCCGTGTTAATTGATTTAGGTGCCGATGGGGTACAACAGGACGAGCAAAAGCTGACGATTTACGAGGATCAGAGCAAAGAAGGTTGGCAGGAGCGTGTACAGGCCTACCAAATTGGCTTACAGTTATTGGAAGAGCAGGGTTTGGCGGTTCAATCAAAGCCAGTGGTGAATGAAGCGCTGTCGTCGACGACTTTTGAAAACGAATGGAAGAATTATTACCATGCCAGTCGGGTAACCAACCGCTTTACGGTGGTGCCAAAATGGGAAGAATATCAACCAGAGCAAGCGAGCGAACAACTGATTGTCATGGATCCGGACCAAGCCTTCGGGACTGGTACGCACCCAACGACGGCACTGATGTTGCAAGCCTTGGAAACGGTCGTTCGCGGTGGTGAAAAAACCATAGACGTGGGAACTGGGTCTGGCGTTCTGGCCGTGGCCGCCAAGTACCTTGGCGTTGGTGAGTTATTGGCAACCGATATCGATGCGGCTGCGGTTCAAACGGCCGAAGAAAATTTGGCACTCAATCCAGTGGCAAAGGATGTTCAAGTGGTTGCCTCGGATTTGATGCAAGACGTTCCAACCGACTTTATTAATACCGGCATCGATTTGGTGTTGGCGAATATTTTAGCGGACGTCATTTTGCCTTTAATTCCGCAAGTTCGTCAGGTCCTCAAAAAGGGCGGCTTGTTCTTGGTTTCTGGAATCTACGACGACGTCGAGGAAGAGATTGAACAAGCGCTGCAAGACGCCGGTTTCGCGATTGAACAAAAGATGCAGTCCGCCACTTGGCACGCCTTCATTTGCCGATTGCCAGAAGACGTGACGGCCTAGGAGAAACAGATGCACCGATATTTCTTAGATGAACCAATTGAACAAGTCATTCATTTGAATAAAAACCAGCCGGTTTTCCATCATTTGGTCCGAGTGCGCCGTGCCAAAGTCGGAACGAAGGCTGAATTTGTGGATAATAACCAGCGATTAGTGATTGCTGAATTAACGACTTTGTCAGGCGATGAAGCCGAGGTAACGGTACTCGAAGAGAAAGAGCAGTCGGTCGAGCTACCGGTTGATGTAACCCTCATTGTTTCACCGGTCAAAAACGACCGAACGGACTGGTTTGTTCAAAAGGCGACGGAATTGGGCGTTAACCGAATTGTTTTAACCAAGATGGCGCGGACGGTCGTGGATTGGGGCAAGCAGCAGGAAAAAAAGCTGGCACGACTACAAAAAATCGCTTTGAACGCTGCCGAACAATCGCACCGGCTCGTGGTTCCTGAAATTCTCTTTATGTCCTATGAGGACGCTTTGCAAACTGATAAAGACCTGGGCTTGGTCGCCTGGGAAGAGTCAGCGAAGGAAGGGGAGAAGGCGACGCTTTTAAAAGTCGCTGAGTCGGCCCAGGCCGGTCAGCGATTGGCGGTTCTTTTTGGTCCGGAAGGTGGCCTTTCGGAAGCGGAAGTGGCGCAACTCCAACAGGAGGGCTTTCAGCCGGCAGGTCTTGGTCCGCGAATTCTTCGAGCAGAAACGGCACCATTGTATACACTGAGTGCGCTATCCGTGGTTTGGGAGTTAGCAGATTAACTGTTGATTTCATGATTTGCTTGCCCCGTCAGTTGAAAGCACATATAATGGAGAACGAATAAACAAGAGTAAACGGGGACAGTTGATGCAAATGAACATGAACAAGTTATTTCGAAATAAGGTCGGGAATTGGTTGTTGGGGCTTCTCGTTGTGACGCTCGTTCTGCCTTTCATTGCTTCCTATTTTGATTGGTCAACCCTGACAAAGGTCACTTTTGTGTACTTTTTTCTAAATGGTGGCTTTGCATTAGCCTTTGGCTATGCCATTCGCAAACGCGGCTTTCGCTTTTACTATGTCTTTGTCCAGCCATTGGTTTTTGCTCTTTTGTCAAATTGGCTCTTTAGTTTAGTTAACGATACTTATGGCTATTATTTGGCATTTTTGTACCTGGTACTCACTTTCTTTACCTATTTGGCAAACACGAGTGATGATCCTGACGAAAACGAGCTCCCCGTCGATGGTGGCTACCGCGATATTTAATGATTCGATTGAGAAAAGCGCCCAATTAAGGGCGCTTTTCTGTTAGACTATTATAAGGTTAATATCACATTTATTGAATACGGAGGGAAACACCGTGATTACAGTTTCAGATATGTCTTTTTCATTTTCTGGTAAGAAGCTCTATCAGGACGTGAACTTAAAATTAGTTCCGGGCCACACTTATGGCATTATCGGTGCCAATGGTGCTGGTAAGTCGACTTTTCTAAAGCTCTTGCAGGGTGAGTTGGAACCAACCGAGGGCTCGATTAACATTACTGCGGGTTCTCGTATGTCGTCCTTGCAACAGGACCACTTTGCCTTTGATGAATATACGGTATTGGATACGGTTATTCAGGGACACAAACGCCTTCACGAAGTGAAGACGGAGATGGATGCCATTTATGCAAAGCCTGATTTTTCGGATGAAGATGGTGTTCGCGTCGGGGACTTGTCAGCCGAATTCGAAGAGTTGGATGGTTGGAATGCCGAAGCGGAAGCAGCTCAGCTGCTCACGAAACTGGGAATCGATGAATCCATGCACTACACGTTGATGGGCGAGTTGACTGAAAACGACAAGGTGAAGGTGCTGTTGGCACAAGCTTTGTTTGGCAATCCCGACATTCTGGTTCTTGATGAGCCGACTAACGGATTGGACGTGCAAACCATTGCCTGGTTAGAGAACTTCCTAGCCGACTTTGAAAACCTGGTTATTGTTGTTTCCCACGATCGACACTTCTTGAACGTGGTTTCAACAAACATCCTGGATGTTGACTACGGCAAGATTACGCCATTTGTTGGAAACTATGACTTTTGGCGTGAGTCTGCTGAGCTGGCCCAACGTTTGGCTTCACAGCAAAACGCCAAGAAGGAAGAGCAAATTAAGCAGTTGCAAGAATTCGTGGCCCGTTTTTCTGCTAACGCGTCGAAGTCCAAGCAAGCCACGGCTCGTAAGAAGCAGTTGGATAAGATTACTTTGGATGATATCAAGCCTTCATCACGTAAGTATCCTTACATTTCTTTCCCAATTAACCGAGAAATGGGAAACGATTTGGTTAAAGTCGAAGGCATTTCAAAGTCCATTGATGGTGAAAAAGTCTTGGACAACATCAGCTTTACCGGCCGTCCTGGTGATAAAATTGCCATTTTGTCCCGTTCGGATTTGGCCACGACGACTTTGATGCAAATTCTTGCCGGTACAATGGAACCGGATACTGGTTCGGTTACCTGGGGTGTGACGACGTCCCAGTCCTACCTTGCTAAAGATTTGAATGACAACTTTGATGATCAGGAAAAGGTCATCTTGGATTGGTTGCGCGACTTTGCCGAAGAAGAACAAAAGGACAACACATCGCTGCGCGGTATGCTTGGTCAAATGCTCTTCAAGGGCGACGATGCCTTGAAGCAAATCAAGGTATTATCCGGGGGCGAGAAGGTCCGCATCGTCTTAGCCAAGTTGATGCTTTTGAAGGCCAATGTCTTGCTACTGGATGACCCAACGAACCACTTGGATTTGGAATCCATCCAATCGCTGAACGAAGCCGTAACAGCCTTCAAGGGCTCCGTCATCATGACGTCACACGATCATGAATTCCTGGAAACGACGGCTAACCACATTGTTGAAGTTTCGAACAAGGGCGTGGTGGATCGTTTGGATACCACTTATGATGAATTTATTTCTTCTGATGCTATCCAAGCAAAGGTTAAAGCACTTTACGATTAAAAAATACGGCAAGGGCTCATGAGCCCTTTTTGTATTGAAAGGATTGTTAAAATGACTGTTGGAATCGAACAAATGACGTTTTATACGCCTGGCTTTTCGCTCGACATGGTTGAGCTAGCGAAAGCCCGGGGGGAAGAACCCGATAAGTACACAATCGGTATCGGGCAAAGTCAACAGTCCGTTCTGCCAAACTATGAAGACGTGGTGACGATGGGGGTCAATGCGGCAGCGACTTTGTTAAAAACGGTTTCAACCGTTGACATCGAGATGCTCCTCTTTGGAACGGAATCGGGCGTCGATAACTCCAAGTCGGCTGCTATCTTTGCGAAAAATTTTCTCGGTCTAAAGGATGACATCCGAGCGATTGAAGTCAAACAGGCCTGTTACGGCGGTACCTTTGCCCTGATGCAGGCGAAAGACTTTGTTTCGCTTCATCCCGATAAAAAAGTCCTGGTGATTGCAGCGGACGTGGCGCGTTATGGCTTACACACACCGGGCGAAGTTACCCAGGGAGCTGGGGCGGTGGCCATGCTGATTTCGACTGATCCAAAGATTGCCGAAATTAATGATGACAGCGTTTATATGGTGCAAGACGAACCTGACTTTTGGCGACCAATTGACTCTGACATTGCCCTAGTGGATGGTCATCAGTCAACCGATGTTTACAAGGACATGTTTTTGGCTCTTTGGCAGCGCTATAAGGTACAAAACCAGCGTTCTTTGTCCGATTTTGCCGGTTTTGCTTTCCATTTGCCCTATACCAAGATGGGGAAGAAAGCCCTCGAACAAATCCTGCCAGAAGTGGATGAGGAGCGACAAGTGGCATTACGAAAGCGATTGACGGAATCCCAGTACTACAACCGTTTGGTGGGAAATCTTTACACTGGTTCCTTGTATCTATCGCTTTTGTCTCTCTTGGACCGTTCGGAGGAGCTGGCAGCCGGTGATCGGATTGGACTCTTCTCCTTTGGCTCTGGTGCCGAAGCGGAACTCTTCTCCCTAACGTTGACGATTGGCTATCAGAAAGTGTTGTCGCAGCAGAATGTCCAAGAAATGCTGGATAAGCGGCGACAGTTATCGCTTTTTGAATACGAAACCATGTTTACAAGTCAGCTCTTTGATTCAAGTGGGGATGTTCGATCAGAAGCACCTGGTCAGACGGGTCGTTGTGAGTTTCTGGGCTGGCAGGGGCATTACCGTCAGTACCAATACAAAAAATAGGGTAAGTAAAAAAGTCGGGTTTGCCGACTTTTTTGTTACAATTTTTTGCGAAAGTCATCGCCTTGACATCGTTTTTTTTGATAAACTAGTTTCAAGACAGAAAGAAGGAGTTTATCATGGCAAAACGAGTTTATCTAGCTGGTCCCTTTTTTTCAAAAACGCAGGTCGCACAGGTCGAGCGTTTGGAAAAAGTGTTAGCTGAACATCCCCAAATCGGTGATGTTTTCTCTCCACGTAAGCATCAACACGAAGAGTACGAAATGTTTTCACCGGAATGGCAGAAGGTGACTTACGCTTCGGACGTTCAGGCAATTGATGATTGTGACTTGGTTGTTGCCTTGTCTGACTTTGACGGTGCCGATGCTGATTCTGGAACGGCCTGGGAATTAGGCTATGCCTATGCCAAGAAAATCCCGGTGATTGTCATTAAAGAAGACGACGTAACGTTGAACCTCATGATTGCCCAGGCGTTAACGGCTTATTTGCACTCAGTCGAAGACGTGGCCGATTATGACTTTGAAAAACTCGAAAAAATTCCTTACGATGGGGCAGTCGTCTAATCAAACGACTTGTTTGCTACCCATTAATTACATGCGACCGAAAGGCGGAGAAAGAATGAAAGCTGTTGTAACCGTTGTTGGACAAGATAAGGCCGGAATCGTGGCCGGCATTGCCACTGAACTAGCTACCCATGGCGTGAATATTTTGGATTTGTCACAGACAATTATGTCGTCAACCTTCACAATGTCCATGCTGGTGGGAATTGCTGGTGAAGATTCCTTTAACGAAATTCACGCTGCTTTGAAGGAAAAGGGAACGGCCATGGGCGTGTCAGTTCACGTTCAGCGAGAAGAAATTTTTGACGCAATGGCCCATATCTAAGTCGGCGAAGCAAACTAAAGGATAACTGTCATGGAAACGACGCAAATTGAAGAAACCATTAAGATGGTCGAAGAGGACAATTTTGATATTCGAACGGTGACGATGGGGATTTCTCTCCTTGACACTGTCGGCGGATCTGTCCAAGAAACGGCTCAAAACATTTACAAAAAGATTACCACTTACGCTAAAGATTTAGTGGCGGTTGCCGAACAAATTGAACGTGAGTACGGTGTGCCCATCACGAATAAGCGAATTTCGGTCACGCCCATTTCCTTGGTGGCTGGTTCTGCTAACGAGGAAGAGATTTTGCTCCTAGCACACGCACTTGACGATGCAGCTAAGACCGTTGGTGTTGATTATGTTGGTGGCTACTCAGCCCTTGTTCAAAAAGGCTTTTCACACGGGGACTTGGCGTTAATCAAGTCATTGCCAAGGGCCTTGACTGAAACGGATTTGGTCATGTCATCGGTGAACATTGGTTCTTCTAAGGCTGGAATGAACCTTGATGCGGTAAAGTTGATGGGCGAAACGGTCAAGAAGATTACCGACCTTTCGGATACAGCTAACGCTAAAATGGTTATTTTTGCCAATGCCGTGGAAGACAATCCCTTCATGGCTGGTGCCTTTCATGGTGTAACGGAACCAGATGTTGTGATTAACGTTGGGGTTTCAGGTCCCGGTGTTGTTAAGCGTGCCTTGGATAAAGTCAAGGGACAGTCCATTACAACGGTGGCCGAAACCATTAAGAAGACGGCTTTCAAGATTACTCGAGTTGGCCAATTGGTTGGTTCCTTAGCCGCCGAACGCCTCGGGGTTGAATTTGGCATCGTCGATCTTTCCTTGGCGCCAACACCGGCCCGGGGGGATTCGGTTGCCGAAGTCTTGGAAGCCATTGGCTTGGAACAAGTTGGTGCGCACGGTACTACGGCTGCATTGATGCTCCTAAACGATGCCGTTAAGAAGGGTGGCGTGATGGCTGCTCAGGGTGTTGGTGGCTTGTCTGGCGCTTTCATTCCAGTTTCCGAAGATGCCGGCATGATTGACGCCGTGAAGGCCGGAACACTTTCATTAGCGAAATTGGAAGCGATGACTTCCGTTTGTTCGGTTGGGTTGGATATGATTGCCATTCCTGGTGAAACACCAGCCACGACCATTTCTGCGATGATTGCGGATGAAGCAGCCATCGGTATTCAAAACAATAAGACTACGGCTGTTCGTATTTTGCCAACAAACGGTACCAAGGTCGGCGACATGGTTGACTATGGTGGTTTACTTGGTACTGCACCGGTTATGCCCGTGGTGGAAAAGTCTTCTGCTGCATTTATCAACCGTGGGGGACACGTACCAGCGCCAATTCATTCCTTTAAGAACTAAATTGTGACCATAAAAAACGATTCGCTTATCTTAAACGAATCGTTTTTATTTGTATATAAATTTGCAAATAAAAAAGCCCCGATAAAGGGGACTTTGTAATCTTAATGACGGCGTGTAGCACGTGAACCGTAAGCGTAACGATCGTTTGCCGCAATCACGCGCTTTGTGAGCAAGTCGTCTGCTTGGTGATGCTTCGCTTCGTATTGGCGGCCAGCTTCAAGAGCAACGCGCTTGTCACGGTTGTTTAGGATATTGTCACGAAAACGGAGGAAGAAGGCAGAAAACTTAACCCGCTTCATTTCGAGATTGTGACGCAAGTAGTCCGTGTTTGAATTCATTGGTAAGTTCATGTTTTTGCCTCCTAGCACTTGTTAAACTATGTTCACTATACCGCGTGTTTTACTCGTTATGTTGTGCTTTTGATGAATCGTAAGGGTCTTTACTTCTTCTTAAGAATTACTTTAGCGTATAATGAAGTTATGCAAGAGGAAGTAACACAATACCAATCTTATTTATCAGCCGAACGAGGCTATTCGCCGTTGACCATTAAGGCCTATATAAAGGATATTCTGGCCTTTGTGGCCTATTTAAATGACAACGGTGGGTTTACGACTTTTCAAAACGTTCAGCCGCTCGATGTCCGGGTTTATTTAAGCAGTCTTTATGAACATAACCTGGCGAGAACAACCATTGCACGGAAGGTTTCGAGTCTGAAAAACTTCTATTCGTACTTGGTCAAGGAGGACCTCGCAACAGATAATCCTTTTGAGGGTGTGACGCTTCGCAAACACCAGGCTCACTTACCGGAATTTCTGTACGATAATGAATTGAAAGCGCTCTTCAAGGTTGCTTACGATCAAGCTGACCATCCCCAATACCTTCGCGATGCTGCGCTGTTAGAATTTCTTTTTGCTACTGGGGTCCGTGTTTCAGAGTTAGCCAATTTAACCATTGCGCAATTGAACCTAAACAATCAGCTTGTTTTAATTCATGGGAAAGGGGACAAAGATCGCTACGTTCCCTTTGGTTCAATGGCCAAAAAGGCTTTGCAAAATTATCTGGAAAACGACCGACCCGCGTTATTGGCCAAAAATAAAACAACCGAGCCACCAGAAGAGGTTTTTCTAAATGTACACGGTGGGGCGTTAACGCCAGCTGGCATCACCTATATTCTTCAAGAGTTGATGAACAAAACGGCGCTAACGACCAAAATTCATCCCCATATGTTGCGGCACACCTTTGCCACGACTTTGCTCAATCGAGGAGCTGATATGCGAACGGTTCAAGAGCTATTGGGGCATGCCAATTTATCAACGACACAAATCTACACCCACGTGTCAAAAGCCATGTTGCAATCCTCCTATCAAAGCTATTTTCCACGAGCAAAACGAGATTCAGAGTAACCGCTTTCAATTCCTATCTAAAGGCGTTGATTCTTATTGTCAGAACTCAGTAGAGGTAGTAAAATAGAATTATGATAACTCTAGAAAACGACCAATTAATCGTAAAAATTAACCAGCACGGTGCTGAGCTTGTTTCAGCCTGGAATAAAGAGGCCAAGCTCGAGTACATTTGGTATGGCGACCCCATGTACTGGGGTCGGCACGCGCCGAATCTCTTTCCAATTGTTGGCCGACTCCAGGGCGATCAATACCATCTCGCCGGTCAAACTTATTACATGAACCAACACGGTTTTGCTCGAAACATGGATTTCGAAATTGTTGACCACGACGTTGATTACGTTCGTTTTTCGCTTTCTGATTCTGAACAAACTTGGCGAATCTATCCCTTTGCTTTCCGGTTTGATGTTATTTTCCGGTTAAAGGGAACGGAACTGTTTGTTGACTACGAAGTACATAACCCTGACAAGCAGAAATCGCTTTTCTTTTCCGTTGGCGGACATCCCGCCTTTAACTTGCCGCTAGACGGTGGGAAGTTCTCAGATTACTATTTGTCGGTTAAGCCCGAGAAGGTGTATGACCGTCTTCGCTTAGTTGGTCCGTTTTCAAACCCGAACATGCCGACACCGTTTAACGCAGATATCCCACTGCGCCTGCGGCAGGAAGACTATCATGACGATGCCATTATTTTGAAGCTCGATCGACAAAAGACGACTTTTCTATTAGCCCGTCTGGCCAATCAGCACGGCATGGAAATGACGGTCGACAACGCTCAATACCTCGGAATTTGGACGCCCGCTGGGAAAGACGCACCGTTCATCGCCGTTGAACCTTGGTGGGGAATTGCGGACACGGTTGATGCCACAGGTAATTTCAAGGAAAAGTTCGGTAACAATGTGTTAGCCGCCGGCGACACATTCAATGGTACCTATTCAATGAACTTCTTTTAAAAAAGGAAAGCCAGGCGCTTTGCACCTGGCTTTTGTGTGATAAAAATGGATTTTTTGACTTTACTAAACGAGAAGAAAACAATTAACCAAGCGGCCTTGGCCGTACCGATGGCTCTGGGACCAAATGACAAGTTTACCCCCTATAAGAACTTGTTAAACGAGGAAAATCCCGATGTGGTAATCTGGCAAGCCGATGCCATTGCGGACGACTTTTCCAAAGAGGTCATTTGGGACCAGGTCAAGCAGGGGGGCGCCCAAGCCGTTGACGAAGGTGATTTATCAGTGATGAAAAAGGCGGCGTTAAAGTCCGAGTTGGACCAGGCACACCAGGAATTTCTCGCAAATTGGCCAGGTATTCAAAAGCAAATTGTGCAGGAATTAGTGCAAAATGCTAAGGAAACTGCTGGGGAACGCTCCCTTTTTCTTGCCTATTCAACTAAGGCGGAGGGGGGGCTTGGTGAAATGGGCCCTGCTGATCAGGCTTTCTTTTTAACAACGGCTCTGAATGAGAGTAATGGTGCCTTTTCGGCCGTCTTTATCCCAGAATTATTGGACGAAAACCTACAAGAAAAAGTACAAGAATCCGCTCAGAAACAGGGAACTTTAGTAATCCGGACAACGACGCTTCAGGAGTTGACGGAAATGGAATTGTCAAAGGCCTTTGACGGCGCTGCTGATAAGGGAACGAATCTCTTAAACCTTGAAATGGCGGCTGCTTCGGTTTCTGAAATTGAGCCGGCTGATTTGGATGCCGCTTTGGTCGACTTGATGAACCGGCCTGCTGCTGATCAGTTACACGTTATGTTAACCCTGACGGGGCAGTTGTCGAAGGATCAGATTGAAACCTGGTTGATTTTACCATCGGCGCTTGTCACATTGGCCCTCTCAGCGAATTACCAAACGCCAAAAATTAAATCAACGATTAAAGAATTGGGTTGGAATTAAGGGCGTTTTGCTAAAAATGTGGTATACTAGTTCTTGACCAACTGGGTAGTATCTATCTACCTACCCGGCACCCGTATGGGTGCCGTTTTTTTTATTCTTTTTTGTTTGAAATGATTGTTTTCTGTGATAACTAGCGTTAGACTGAATCTCGAATCAAAAAAGTCCATTCAAGACTGACTCATTTTTATCGAACGATTTAATTGGATTCTGGAGAAGCAAACATGGTCAAAGAGAAGAAAACAGGCTTTCAATACGCCGCCTTCCTAATTGCACTTGGAATTGTCTATGGTGATATCGGAACATCGCCCCTCTATACGATGAATGCCATTATTGCCGGGAATGCCCACACCGCCGATTTAAAGGCCCTTGTCATTGGTTCCATTTCACTGGTCTTTTGGACGTTAATGCTGATTACAACGGTTAAGTACGTTCTCATCGCCTTACGAGCAGATAACCACGGCGAAGGTGGCATCTTTTCGCTTTATAGCAAGGTTCGAACTAGTCGATTAAAGTGGCTTATCCTACCAGCGATGATTGGTGGAGCGGCCTTACTAGCTGACGGAGCCTTGACGCCTGCCGTGACCGTTACCTCGGCAGTTGAGGGATTGGCTGGCCAGCGCTTTGGCGACCTCGTTTTTCCGACCGGTGTTGACTTTGTTGTGCCAGTTGTTTTGATTATCTTACTCGTCGTCTTTGCCTTACAGCGAAAGGGGACAACGAAAATTGGTAAGTTGTTTGGCCCCTTGATGCTGATTTGGTTTTCCTTCATCGGTTTTTTTGGTCTTTTACAGGTCATCCAATACCCTGAAATTTTAAAAGCGCTCTCACCGGTCTATGCCCTTGAAATTCTCTTTTCACCTGATAACCAGTTGGGGCTATTGATTCTTGGTAATGTGTTCTTAGCAACAACGGGGGCCGAAGCCCTTTACTCAGATATGGGGCACGTGGGAAAGAAAAACATTTACTTTAGCTGGCCCTTCGTCTACACCATGTTGGTCCTCAATTACATGGGGCAGGGGGCCTGGGTCGTCTTGCATCAAGCCAGTGGGACAAACTTAAACCTTTTCTTTGATATTTTGCCCAATAACTGGCGCTTAGTCGGCGTCGTCTTAAGTACGATTGCTGCTGTGATTGCATCTCAGGCTTTGATTACTGGGGCTTTCACTTTGGTATCGGAGGCTATTTCGCTCAAAATGATGCCCCGCCTCCGGATTGCATACCCCAATGCGTTTCGTGGACAAATGTACATTTCATTTGTCAATTGGTTGCTCTTTTTAGCAGGTTGTGCTGTCGTTTTGCTCTTTCAAACTTCCCACAACATGGAGTCGGCATACGGTTTGGCCATCACAGTGACCATGTTAATGACGACGCTGCTCCTGTTTGAATTCATTCGTTCAAAGACAAAGTTGGTGTACGCCGTCTTGTTCGCCGTTGTCTTTGCCTCGATTGAAAGTCTTTTCCTGTTCGCTAGCTTAACGAAGTTTATTCATGGCGGCTATTTCACGGTCATTTTGATGCTTGCTATTCTTTCAGTGATGGTCTTTTGGTACTACGGTAACAAGCGGCGGGAGGCCCTATCCTTTAATAATGATTACCTTTCCCTAAAGGACTATCGGCGTCAATTGATGCAGCTATCGACCGATCCAGAAGAACCGTTAATGGCTAATAATCTGGTCTACATCGTGAATGTTCATGACGATTATCGGATTAAAAAATCAGTGATTTACTCCTTGTTGGGCGCTCGGCCAAAGCGGGCAAAACTTTACTGGTTTGTCACCATTAAGGAATCGATTAACCCGTACGAAAAATCCTATTCTGTTGATTTTATGGGAAGTACAAACATGGTTCGAGTTGTTTTGAATCTTGGTTTTAAAGTCGACCCGCAAGTGGAATACTACATTCGGCAAATTGCCAAATCACTGATGAAACAAGGCTACTTGGAGCCGCAAAAAGTTCGTTATGGTTTGGACAAAAACCGGGCCATCGGTGATTTTAAGTACGTATTGACCAATAACTACTACACAGACTTGAAGACGGTTTCCCAAATCTCTTCTTGGGACCGTTTCCTAATCGGCGGCCGGATTTGGTTACAATCCCATTCGGTTCACCTGCGCTATTTCTACCGTCTGCGCCGTTCGGATACCATAGAGGAGGTCGTGCCTCTCTTTATTGAAATCAACCAAGAATGAAGTTGAAGCAACTGATTGTGAAGAACGAAGTTAAAAGATAAATAAAGAGCAAAAAAGCCATCAGTGAAAAACTGATGGCTTTTTTATTTCTAAATGGATTGGAGAGCATTCAGCGGAAGGTAAATGATTTTGCTATACTGTAAAAGTCAATGTCTTAGGACAATCTACTTGTCGAAAAACAGTAAGGGAGGAAGCAGTACGATGTCGTTATTTAAAAAACGGAAGAGTGATAAAAAGCACCACGGTGTGCTCATTTTATTTTTGTTCATTTTGGGGTTAACCTTTTATCCAAATTACCCGACAGTAATATCATTACAGGGAACCGTTTTCTTGTGTGTTATCTTGTCCGTTATTCTTGTGCTATTTATCTGGTTAGTTCGGCGAGTGACAAACCATGAAAAGGTTTTTGCTACCCGCCTTTCACTGGATCGAAAAGAAAGGGGACTCGCAGTCGTTCTGGTCTTGTACTTTCTTTTTCTTTATCTGATGAATGGCAACATTCAGAGTGGTCTAAATGTCTTTCGATCGCCCATGAAAATTCTTTTGAGCTGTGTCTTTATTGCCATTGGGGCCGGCTGCTTTGAGGAGTACTTTGTCCGGGGCTATCTTTTCAACTTAGTTCAGCGAATGTTGAATCGCTACCAAGTGAAGCAGCATCGCTTAACCATTATTGCGGTGGTCACTAGCTTCCTCTTTTGTTTGCTACACTTAGCGAATTTGGCTGATGAACCGGCCGAAGCCGTGGCACAGCAGGTTGTGTATACTTTCGCCATTGGGATGATTTTTGTCACACTCCGGATTGTTAGCAACCAAATTTGGCCACTTGCAATAGCCCACTTCCTCTTTGATTTGCAAGATAACATTGTGCAACCCCTCGTTGTTGGTAGCTGGACGGAGATGTTAGTATCCTTTTTACCGTCCGTTATCCTTTCCTTGTTCTTACTTTTTTATCTCGATCGTTCGGTCGAAGAAAAGCAAGCCACTGTCTTACAACCATGAGCATAATAAAAGTCAGTCGATTGATTCGACTGACTTTTTTAGTTGCTTTGAATGTAGTTCATTAAACCACTCCGGATGTCCTTTGCGACCTTTTCTTGATAGGTGCTTGATCTGATGTAGGAAAGATCCTTGTCGGAATCAATAAAACCGAGTTCAAGAAGTACGGCTGGACGACTGACGTCCTTAATCACTAGGTAGGGGGTTGAATCATAGCCGCGGTTTTCTAAGGGAAGATTGTTTAACGACGAGGAAAGACTTTTAACCAAGGCGAGGGAGTTACTGTTGTAATAATACTGTGAAATGCCAGAAGCAGAGTTATGAGTGCCGGAAGCATCAAAGTGGAAGGAAATTTGAGCGTCTGCCTGATACTTTTCAGCTTGTCGGGGGATGTATAGAAGGGGAACAACAACATCGGTGGTTCTGGTCATGAATACCCGGGCCCCTGTCTTTTCTAATTCTTTACGGGTGGCGAGGGCTGTTTTGAGTGTGTAAGTTTTTTCGTAATACTTATTGTTGTAGGATAGGGCACCGGTGTCACTACCACCATGGCCCGGATCCAAGACGATGGTTGCTTCTGAAAGGGCCGTTGGCTTTTTTAAGAAGGTGTTGTTGGCTACCCAGGAAGCCACCCATCCCTTGGTGTCATCCTTGGAATCGCGTACGTACCACCAACCGTTCTGGCGCTTCAAAACGGTTAGTTTGGTGCCGGACTTTAAGGATACAATTTTTTTACTGGTTCGATTTGGTTCTTTTCTTAAAGGCACGTCGTCTGGTCTAGTGGTTAGCTGGTTCTGTTGAGCTAAAGAAAGAACTAACAGGAAAGTCGCTAGGCTAATCAAGGCGAGAACGGATAAGCCGATTTTATTTTTTTGGATACTATTAATCATAATCTGTCCCGTTTTTGGTGAACTTTTCTTTCAATAGTTTACCACGATAATCGGCAAAACTAGTTGGTTTTCAGTATAATAAGAGTATGAAACAATTTCGAGTTGATAACTTAACATCAGTTTATGGCGAAAAGGTCTTGTTTGACGACCTTTCTTTTTTGATTTCTTCCGGTGATCGGGTTGGATTAGTTGGCGTGAATGGCTCTGGGAAGACCACACTGCTCAACGCTTTGTCTGGAAAACATCCCGCAGACAAGGGAACCATTACGACACAAAACGACTATCGAATTGGCTATTTGGAGCAAGAACCAAACCTAGACGGTCATTTAACCGTCCTTGATGCCGTCTATTCTGGTGACCAGCCCATTTTTCAAACGGTTCGTCATTATCAAGAGGCGCTGGATTTCTTTTCGTTACATCCAGAGGATGAAAAGGCGGCCGACCGCTTCGAAAAGGCGCAGGCAGCCATGGATCGTGATGATGCATGGACAATTGAATCGCAGATTAAAACGATTTTGACACAATTGCATTTAACCGATTTGAAGGCCGAAGTGAAAAACTTGTCCGGTGGTCAAAAAAAACGTGTCGGCATGGCGCAAGTGTTGATTCAAGAGCCTGATTTACTGATTTTGGACGAGCCAACCAACCACCTAGACTTTGATTCCATCGCTTGGTTGGAGCAGTATTTGGCCAAGTACAAGGGCGCCCTGTTAACCGTGACGCACGACCGCTATTTCTTGGATCGGGTGACGAATCGTATTTTTGAGCTCTCGTTTGGGAAACTATACGAGTACGAAGGCAATTACCAAGACTACTTAAGTGGTAAATCTGAACGACAGGCTGACGAAGCACTCGCTGAACACAAACGAGAAAAGAAGTACGAACAAGAGAAAATCTGGATGAATAAGTCCGCTCGTGCCCGCACAACGAAACAAAAGGGACGTGAAAAAGCCTTCGCGAAGTTAGAAGAGTCCATGGGACAGGTCAAACAAGACGAAGACATCGAACTCTCACTTGGCCAATCGCGCCTTGGGAAAAAGGTTTTGAAATTAGACCATGGCACGCTTTCCTTTGGCGATCGACTGATTTTCAAGGATTTGTCCATGCTACTTGGCCAGCGTGACCGAATCGGTATCACCGGTCCGAATGGCGTGGGAAAGTCTTCCTTACTGAATGTTTTGGCTGGCCGACTACCACTGACTGATGGTACTTATGAAATCGGTCAAACGGTTAAAATCGGCTACTACACTCAGGTTACGGAAGAGATTCCGGATGATAAACGGGTCATTGAATACTTGACTGACGTTGCGTCAACAATTCAAGACGAAAATGGTCAATCCGTCTCTGCTAAAGACTTGTTGGAACAGTTCCTTTTTCCTTCCTTCATGCACGGCACATTGGTTCGAAAGCTATCGGGTGGCGAACGGCGGCGACTTTACCTGTTGAAGATTCTAATGCAAGCGCCCAATGTTTTGCTTCTTGATGAGCCGACAAACGATTTGGACATTGGAACACTGACTGTTTTGGAGCAATTTTTAGCCCGGTTTTCCGGTACCATCGTCACGGTGTCACACGATCGTTACTTTCTTGATTCAGTCGCTGACTATGGTTATTACTTATCGGGCCATGGTCAGGTTGACCGCTATAACGGTGCCTTTTCTGATTATTTGACAGACGTAATCTTACCCAAGGAGACGACCGATAAGAAAGTGAAGATGACCAATGATCAGAAAGCGGAAAAACCAAAGCCGGAAAGCAAGAAACGTAAGTTGACTTATAAAGAGAAACAAGATTGGTCAACAATTGAGGATGAAATTGCTGAACTGGAAGCGGCGGTTGAGAAATTGAATCAAGCCATGGCTGACAATGGTTCTGACTACGAAAAAGTCGTGAGTCTCCAGTCGGAGTTGGAAGAAAAGCAACAAGTCCTCGAACAAAAAATGGATCGTTGGGCTGAGTTGTCTGAGATTGTTGAGGGATAGAATTTTCTATCCTTTTTTGTTTGATTTTTATCGTTGTCCTTCGTGATACTTTATGAAGGAGGGCGGTATGGAAGAAAGAGATTTTTTATTGGCAATACAGCTCACCACAGGCTTAGCTTTGGCTCGTAAGGCACAAATCATTAAGGGAATTGAAGAAAAACGGGCACCAACTGGTTATCCATGGTCTGAAATGACTTTAGCCGTCATCGTTGGTCTTGATCCGACGAGTCAGATTTTTGCTCGAATTGCAGGCGCCTACCGGGCGGCCCTTCGACGTGTCGAGGAGCAGCGGGGGGTGTTCTCCTATGTTACTTATTTTGATGATGCCTACCCCGAACAATTACGGCAAATCTTTCAGCCACCATTGATTTTGTTTTATCGCGGGGACCTGCGCGCTTTGCGTCTTCCAGCGCTTGCCGTTGTTGGTACTAGAACGGCAACGCCTTACGGCTTTTCCTGCCTGCGCCGACTACTTCCTGGAGTGATTGAGCACGGCGTTGCCATCGTTTCAGGCTTGGCAAGGGGAATCGACGTGATGGCCCATCAGGTGACTTTTTCAAACCGAGGGGTTCCGGTTGCTGTTATTGGTAGTGGCCTAAACCATGCCTATCCGGTTCGAAACCGTCAGCTACAAGAGGAGGTCGCGCTACAGGGACTCCTTTTGTCTGAATACCCTGATGACGTGCCCTCCCATAGGGGACATTTTCCAGAACGAAATCGAATTATTGCTGGTTTGGCCTCTGCAACCATGGTGGTGGAAGCAAAGCATCATTCTGGTTCGTTAATTACGGCCAATAGTGCGTTGCAAAATAACCGGAACGTGCTCGCGGTTCCAGGGTCAATCTTTTCTGATGAATCCAGTGGTTGTCATGAACTGATTCAAGCCGGGGCAACCGTTGTTCAATCAAGCAGTGATATTCTCGCTAATCTTTCAGGTTTCTAACCTGAATAAATTTTTTTCTATTTGTAACATTAATTATGTTATCCTTGATTAAACTTTAATTGGTTCAGAGAAATCAAAAGTTGTCATAAATTGGATGAATAGGGGCTTATTCCCTGCTTTTTGATGACACACTGAGCAATTATTGTTTGGGGTGTTTTTTTGATGGAGAAGAAAGGAGTTAAAATGGCAGAAAAGCGGTTTCAGGTAAATCCTGTTGGAAAAGGTCAACGAAACTTAGGTCGTTGGGATATGTTTGCGACCTGGTTTGGGGCTAACGCAAATAACGGTACTTGGTATATTGGGGGAATTATTGCGGCTTGTGGCTTAGTCGGTGGTTTCTGGGCAATGCTGATTGCCTCCGTAATTTCATACTTATTTTTGAGCTTAGTTTCATTGATGGGTTATGAAACCGGATTGTCTACGACAACCTTGAGTCGAGCTAGTTTCGGTATTCGTGGCAGTGTGATTCCTTCGGTCATTAACTTCATCATGTTCATGGGCTGGACGGCGGTGAACACGTTTATTGCTGCCACCTCGTTATCCTTTATTTTCCACAGTTTCTTTGGTTGGCCACTTTTTGGTCAAAGTGGCGGTAACAAGGGATTAATTGTCGGAATTTTGATTATGAGTGTTTTGCACATCTTGAGTATTATTTCTGGTCAAAAGTCCGTCCGCATTATCGAACGTGTCGGCATCATTCTGGTAATTTTCTTTGTCCTATGGGAAGGAATCGTTGTCTTCCGGCATGTGTCCTTCCATGAATTACTTAACTGGACGGTACCGGTTAAGGACCGGATGCCATTTGGAGCGGCGCTTGATATTTTGGCGGCATTTAACTTAGCATGGGTTACGTCGGCAGCGGACTTTTCCAGGTTTGCAAAGACGAAAAGCGTTTCCACAGTTTCTGCTTTTTGGGGAGCGCTTGTGGGGGTTGTTTCCTTTGCAGCCATGGGCATGAGTACGGCAATTAGTATTGCACTCACATCCGGAATTTATAACCCTGATAATTCTGATCCCAGCACCGTTGCCAATGAACTAGGGTTGGGAACAGTGGCCATGGTGGTGATTGTGTTGACGAGCATGACGTCAAACGCCGTGAACCTGCAAGCTTCTGGATCGGCTCTGAACAACCTCTTTAGTCGGTTGTCACTCCGTTCATCATTGCTAATTGCGACGGTCATTGCGACGTTGCTGACTTTTATTCCACTAATTAATGGGGATTTTCTCGCCGTCTTTACCGCGTTTTTGGACTACATTGGGATGTTGCTTGGACCAATTATTGCAATCATGGTGGTGGACTATTTTTGTGACAAAGAAACGTACGTTCAGCCGAACTTCGAACAAGAGCGGGGCGCCTTCTGGTACAAGGGTGGCTTCAATTACCCGGTTATTATTCTCTTTGCCTTCGGCGTTCTTCTGTACCTCATTTTGTCAAACGTTGCCTTTTTGAAGGAAACAACGGGTGCCACCTTTATTGTTATGGCCATTGTGGCCTTACTGTACTATGGCCTGCTCCAATATCAAAGTAAGCGAAAGGCAAAGCAATGATTATTAAGAACGCACGGATTGAAAATGCCAAGACAACGACCGACTTTCGGATTAAAGATGGTCGGATTATCGAGATGGCGCCAACGTTGTCTGCAGGTGCCGATCAAGTCATTGATTTAAAAGGAAAGTTAGTGATTCCACCCTTTGTTGACTCACACGTTCATCTTGATTCGACGTTAACAGCTGGGCAGCCGGAGTGGAATGAAACCGGAACGCTCTTTGATGGCATCCGGATTTGGTCGGAACGGAAGAAAAGTCTAAATCGAGATGACGTGAAAACACGAGCGACCGAGACACTCAAAAAAATGGCTAGTCACGGCATTCAATATGTCCGGAGTCACGTGGACGTGACGGATCCATCGCTAACCGCTCTGCGTGCACTAATCGAAGTTCGAGAAGAAGTGGCGCCCTTCATTGATTTACAGTTAATTGCCTTTCCACAAGAAGGCATTTTGTCCTTTCCAAACGGCAAAGAATTGATGGAAAAAGCCGTTGCACTTGGTGTCGACGGTATTGGCGGCATCCCGCATTACGAATTTAATCAGCAATACGGTAACGATTCGTTGGCCTACCTTGTTGACTTAGCGGAGAAGAACAACTTACTGGTGGATGTTCACTGTGACGAAATTGATGATCCGAACTCAAGGCACTTAGAAGTTTTGGCAACTCTAGCTCTTGAAAGTGGGTTGAAGGATAAGGTGACCGCAAGCCATACCGTTTCGCTGGGTTCTGTTAACGATGCTTACGCCTATAAATTGATGCGCCTATTACGACTTTCAGAAATTAATATGGTGGCCAATCCACTAGTTAACCTGCACTTGGGTGGCCGTTTTGATACGTATCCAAAGCGCCGGGGCTTAACGCGGGTGAAGGAGTTGCTCGAAAACCACATTAATGTTTCGTTTGGAGAAGATGATGTTAAGGACCCCTGGTATCCAATGGGGGATGGTAATTTACTGGATAGCTTGTACGTTGGTATTTTGGCCAGCGGTTTAATGGGCTGTCAACAAATTCTTTCTTCCTACCAATTGATTGGAATCAACGGGGCTAAGACTTTGCATCGAGCGGAAGGCTATGGACTCGCAGTCGGTAAGGAGGCCAGCTTCTTGGTCTACGACGCCGAAAACTTTTACGATGTTTTGAACGAACGACGAACGATGTTGTATTCATTTCGAAAGGGTCGGTGCCTTGTCGAAAAGCAACCGATGGTTCAACGAATTAATTATTAAATAAAAATGGACGAGGTGTTCCTTGAGCACCTTCGTCATCAATTAAAAGGAAAGGGGCAAAATGCTGAGCTTAATTGGCAAGTTTTGCTCCTTTATTTTATAATATTCTGATGAAAGAGCCTTTGTTTCTGCGCTTTCTATGCTATAATGCAGATAATTTGAAGAACTGTGAGGATCTGTCGTGGCAGAAAAGAAAACGAGCAAGACGACGACTCGTAAGAAAACAGCAGCCAAAAAAACAAGGACTGCTAAGAATAAAAAACTGGTGATTGTTGAGTCACCTTCGAAGGCAAAAACCATTGAAAAGTACCTTGGGTCGACTTATCAAGTGGTTGCTTCAATCGGTCACGTCCGTGATTTACCAAAGTCAACTTTAGGCGTTGACGTTCTAGATAACTACCAACCAAAGTACATTAATATTCGGGGAAAGGGTCCGGTCATTAAGGACCTAAAGAAGGCTGCCAAGAATGCAAAGCAAGTTTACCTCGCATCCGATCCGGATCGTGAAGGGGAAGCCATTGCTTGGCACTTGCAGTACATCCTTGGCTTGGATCCTGAACAGGCCAACCGGGTTGTTTTTAATGAAATTACAAAAGACACCGTTAAAAACGCCTTTAAGGAACCACGGACCATTAACCAAGACCTCGTGGATGCGCAGCAGGCACGTCGAATTATTGACCGACTGGTTGGGTATTCCATTTCACCCGTGCTATGGAAGACGCTGAAGCGAGGCCTTTCTGCAGGACGCGTTCAATCAGTTGCTTTGGGCTTGATTATTGCTCGTGAGAAAGAAATTCAGGCCTTCCGACCGGAAGAGTATTGGACCTTGGATTCCGAATTTAAGAAGGGCCGTTCCAAGTTCAAAGCCAACTTTTACGGCTTTGCTGGCAAGAAACAACCCTTGCCCGACAATGCAGCCGTTCAGGACGTGATGAAACAGCTTGATCAAGAAAAGCCCTTTACGATTTCGGCCGTTAAGGCTAAGGAACGAAAGCGTTCACCACAACCACCGTTCACAACCTCAACGATGCAACAAGCGGCTAACACGCAGCTGAAGTTTCGAACACGGAAAACCATGATGACGGCGCAGCAACTGTATGAAGGAATTAACCTCGGTCGTGGTTTGGGCCAGGTTGGACTGATTACCTATATGCGTACTGATTCGACCCGTCTGTCTGCCGTGGCAAAAAACGCAGCAGCGCAGTACATTCATGATGAATGGGGTGAGGCGTATTCAAGCCATAAGCCCGTTGCGGGAACCCCACAGGAAGGGGCCCAGGATGCCCACGAAGCCATTCGACCAACGGATGTGACCAAGACACCATCATCGATTAAGGACAAGCTGACCCCTGATCAATTCAAGCTCTATTCCTTGATTTGGTCTCGTTTTGTTGCCTCCTTGATGACACCTGAAATTCTTGATACAATGGCCGTCACGGTTGAGCAAAACGGGGTGCTTTTCCACGCCAATGGATCAAAGACGAAGTTCCCTGGTTTTACCAAAGCGTATCCTGCTGCTAAGGAAAAGGATAACTTACTGCCAGATTTGGCAGAAGGGGACGTTGTTGATTTGGCGAAGACGGATCCGGAGCAACACTTTACGATGCCACCAGCTCGTTATTCGGAAGCGGCTTTGATTAAAGCCTTAGAAGAAAACGGGGTTGGTCGTCCATCAACTTATGCGCCAACGCTTGATACGATTCAGCGAAGGAACTATGTTCGAGTTGATGCCCGTAAATTTGTTCCCACGGAACTGGGTGAAATCGTTCAAAACATTGTGGATGATAAGTTCCCAGACATTACGGATACCAAGTTTACTGCCCAAGTTGAACACTCACTTGACGAGATTGAAGTGGGCGATAAAAAATGGGTACCGGTTGTCGATGAGTTCTACAAGCCGTTTTCAAAGGAAGTCGAATCGGCCGAGAAAACGCTTGAAAAAATCACCATGCATGATGAACTGGCTGGAATGGATTGTGAAGTCTGCGGCGCACCGATGGTCGTTAAGATGGGACGGTATGGCAAGTTCTACGCCTGTTCCCGTTTCCCTGACTGCCGGAATACCAAAGCCATTGTCCAAGAAATTGGCATTGAATGCCCGAAGTGCCATAAGGGTCAGGTCGTTGAACGCAAGACCAAACGTGGTCGAAAGTTCTATGGTTGTTCCCGTTACCCTGACTGTGACTTTGTCTCATGGGAAAAGCCGAAGGCAGATAGCGATGTTCAGAAAAACGGTGACAAGCCGTCTAAGAAAGAAACCAGCAAGCAATAATGTTGCTGGTTGGCGGTAATGAATCAACAGTTTCGGGCCCTTTAGCTCGTTTTTTATCGGAGGATGAAGGTAAGTATGGTCAAAAAAGTCTTGACAATTGCAGGGTCTGATTCCCTTTCAGGGGGTGGGCTCCAAGCTGATTTAGCGACTTTTGCGACGCAAGGCGTGGCTGGCTTCTCCGTTATTTCATCCTTAGCGATTATTGAAAAAGATGGCGTTCGGATTAAGCCGGTGGATCAGTCAACTTTTGATGCCCAATTGGCTTCGGTCGGACAAGTGGATCACTTTGATGCCATCAAAGTCGGCTTACTCTGTTCGCTGGAACAAATCCATTCGGTTGTTCGCTTCTTAAAAGATTACATTGGTCCAGTGGTTGTTGATCCCGTTCTTTTCTTTAAAGAGGGCAATTTGACTTTGGAACGTTCCATCATCAAGGCCTATATTGAGCAGCTATTTCCGTTAGCAACGGTCGCAACTCCCAATTTGCGAGAGGCCATGTCTCTTCTAGGAGAAGATGAAATTCCGAAGTCTAAGGGAGCGGCTTTGAATTTTACGAAGCAGTTAAGTTTGTCTGCGCGCTGTGCCATTTTGTTTAAGGCTGGCGACGAGGTCTTGGCTGACCAATTCGTTGACTTATTAGTTGATGAAGAAGGGCATCCCGCTGTTATCCGTCACAAGCTCATTCAATCCGACTATCGGGATGGTGCGGGTTGCACACTGGCTGCCATGTTAACGGCTCGACTGGCCCAAAATGAAGAACTGAAAGATGCTGCGAAAACGTCGATTGACTTTGCAAGACAATCGATTCTACATGGTTACACGATTTCTTCAGACCGTGAGGAGGGCAATGTCTTTCCTAACTGGTCACTGGCAAATGATGACTAAAAAACGACTCACCGAACAGGTGAGTCGCTTTTTGCTTAGTTATTTTTTTTCGATATTGAACCGCCGTTTGCCCAACCTGTTGCTTGAACACGGTGTTAAAGTAGGAGAGGTTCGGAATGCCCACTTTTAGGCCAATGAGTGCGACGGCTTCGTTTCCATCACGTAGCATTTTCTTAGCGTGGTACATCCTAAGACGGACAAGGTACGCTTGGGGGCTCTCATCAGTAAGGGTCATAAAGGCACGGTGAAGAACGCCGGTCGAAACCTGAAACGCTTCAGCCAATGATTCAAGGGTGATTCGATCTTGGTAATGATGGGCTAAGTAAACTTTCACCTGATTGACCAATTCGGCCTTTTCGGACAAATCCCCGAAAGGATGACAATCCGGACAGGGGATGAATCCCTCAAAGAGCGCCTCATCACTTGTTTTAAAAATACGAATATCTTCAGGTGAACAGTCTTTTTCACGTTGACAAGATGGGCAACATACCCGGTGGTCGGTCATGACACCGTAGATAAATCGGCCATCATAATCGCTATCGCGATCGTTGATTGCTTGCCAACGCTTTTTGGTTAGTGAGTACATGGCATCTCCTTTCAATAATGCTTGGTGCTGACAAAAGCCACAGCACGTTCATTTATAGTTTAACATGAATTGGTCTATTTGGTAATTGGTCCCTTGTCTAGGTGGAAGGATTGTGGCAATCCATGCTTTATACTTAACGATTGACAGGCTATAATGGTTGTAGACTTTTGTTTAAAAATGAAAAGAGGAAAGCGCACATGACAAGCAATGCAGAGGAAATGATGAGTGCTTTAAACCTTGGGCAGGTTGATCGCGCCCACCGTGCCTTCGAACAATCCTTGAAAGAGGATGCCGATGATTTGGTGTTTTCACTCGCCGAAGATTTGTATGCGATGGGCTTTGTCGAAGAATCAAAACGGGCCTACCAACAGCTTTTAGAAAAGCATCCAGAAGAGGACCAGTTGAAATCCGCTCTTGCCGAGCTTGCAATTGAAGAAGATCAGTTGGAGGAGGCGCAAGAATATTTGGCGCAAATTCCGACTGATTCACCCGCTTATCTTCAGGCACTGTTGGTTAAGGCTGACTTGTACCAACAAGAAGGGTTACAAGAATCCGCCGAGTTTGCCTTAAAGCAAGCGCGCCAACTTGCGCCTGATGAGCCAGTCGTTACCTTTGCTCTAGCCGAATTTTATTTTGCCATGAGTGAATATAACAAAGCCATTGCGCTTTACCGTGAACTGCTTCTACAAGGTCAACGTCGGATCGCACAAGTTGATATGGCGGCACGGATTGGAACCGCCTACGCCGCCGTGGGCAATGTCGACCATGCGATTGCCTATTTGGAACAAATTAAACCGATTGATTTAACAACCGATACAAAGTTTCAATTGGCTTTCCTTTATCAAGAGAAGGGTGACATTGATCAGGCCATTAAGTTGTATGAGGAAATCCTCGAACAGGATCCGCATTACACGTCCGTATATCCATTGCTTGGTCAAGCACAGGAAAAGTCAGGGGAACAAAAGGCTGCTTTACAGACCTATCAAGCTGGCTTGTCCTACGATCAAACGAACCCAATCTTGTACCGTTTAACTGGTAACTTAGCTTTTCAAACAGGTGATGATCAATTGGCCGAGTCTTCTTACCAAAAAGCACTGGCGTTAGACGACTTGGATTTGACCAGTATTGCGGCACTTGCCGACTTTTACTTGGCCCAACACGATTACGATGCCGTCATTAAGACAATTGAAGAAGCGAACGAGAAAGATCTGGTTGACCCCAAATTCAACTGGGATTTGGCGCGTGCCTACCATGCTAAGGAAGAGGACGAAAAGGCTGCCGGTTACTTTGAGCAGGCAAAGAATGATTACCCTGAGGATGTTGACTTTTTGCATGATTTAGCCGATTGGTACCATGAAAGTGGTCAGGTTCAGGCTGAGCGAGAAACCTTGGCCAAAGCGGTTCGACTAAATCCTGAGGAAATGGAATTGGCTAATCGATTAGCAGAGTTAGAAGCTGATTACTAAGCATTTCTCTCTGAGTAATCGAGTGGTAATCGTGCATTTGTCTTGAATTCTTGCTAAGATATTGGTAAGAATGAACAGTTGAGGTGGCGTATGCATTTTGATGAATTACCTAGTCAGTTAGTGGCAGCCAAACCGATCTTAGAAAAAATCAATCAGGCCGGCTATGAGGCCTATTTTGTTGGCGGCTGTGTTCGCGACATGATTTTAGGCCAAGAACTCCATGATGTTGATATCGCCAGTTCGGCCTACCCTGAAGAGATTAAACAAATTTTTGACAAAACCGTTGACACCGGTATCCAACACGGGACGGTGATGGTCTTAGATCACGGCGAAGGGTATGAAATCACGACGTTCCGAACTGAATCCACCTATACGGATTTTAGACGACCGGATTCGGTGACGTTCGTTCGTTCACTTGAAGAGGACTTGAAACGGCGCGACTTTACCATTAACGCCTTTGCCTTGGACGCGGATGGTCAGGTCATTGACCTGTTCAATGGCTTGGGAGATTTGGAAAAAAAGCAGATTCGGGCCGTTGGGGATGCCAAGGAGCGGTTTACAGAAGATGCCTTGCGCATGATGCGGGCGCTGCGTTTCGCCTCGAAACTCGACTTTACCATCGAGGAGAAAACGCTGGAGGCTCTGGAAGCCTTAGCGCCCAATCTCGAAAAGATTGCTGTCGAGCGGATCCAAGTTGAATTTGAAAAAATGTTAATGGGGCAGGCAGCAGGTCAGGCCTTATTAACGATGGTAGAAGTTGACCTGTTGCCATATTTGCCTGGTCAAGCGGAATTCGTTACAAATGAACACTTATTGTACCTAGCTTCCCATTTACAAAACAGGCAGCCTCAATCGCTTGCCCAAGTCTGGACTCTTTATTTAGCGACGATTGTGCGACCCGCTGTGGACTTGCAGAAGGAACTCCGTTCTTGGAAGCTCTCACGAGAAATCATGGCGACGGTTGGACGGTTAGCACCGGCTATTCAAAAGGCTGATTCGTTAACCATTTGGGACGTCTATCAAATCAATGATTTAGCTGAGACTTTGTTGGCTGTTTTGAAGATTTTGTCATTTTCTCCAACACTCCTCCGACACATTGAGGAGCTGTTTTTCAATCTTCCCATTTGGTCGGCAAAGGACTTGGCTGTGAACGGCGGACAGTTGATCAAAGCTGGTCTTGCCACGCCTGGTCCTCTGTTGGGCAAGCAACTGTCTGCCATCGAGCTGGCCGTTGTGGAGGGTCGACTAGAAAACGAACAAGAAGCCATTTTTGACTTTGTGAAGGAGCAGTAGAATGCCAGTATTGCGGATGGTCTGGGCCGAAGATGATCGGCATGCCATCGGGAAAGATGGTCAATTACCTTGGCGGATTCCCGCTGATTTGAAACACTTTAAAAACGAAACGCTTCATTCAACAATGTTGATGGGGAGGGCGACTTGGGATAGCATCGGTCGTCCATTGAAGGACCGCCATACCGTTGTGTTAACGAGACAGCAGGATTTTGATCCTGGTTTTGATGAAGTGACGGTTGTCCATTCTCTTGAAGAATTGCAACGATTGATTCGCGCTGAGTGGGCAAAGGATCACCTAGTAACCGTTGCTGGTGGGGCACAGCTTTACAAAGCATTGCTGCCCACGGCAACGGAACTTTCCATCACCAAAGTCGCAGGCGACTTTGATGGAGACACTTTTATGGAGCCCGTTAATTTTGCTGATTTCACACTGGTTAATCAGGTTGAGATGCAGGATAATGGACATGAAATCAAATTTTTGACTTATAAACGGAAAGCCTAGGAGGCAGCAATGACGAAGGTTAAGATTGTAACTGATTCAGGCGCAAAACTGACAAAACAAGAATTAAAAGACTTTGACATTCCGGTTATTCCATTATCTGTGGAAATTGATGGTACGATCTACCAGGATGGTGTAACGATAACACCCGAGGAATTTTTGGATGAGATGGCCAAGAGTAAGGAGATTCCTAGGACTTCTCAACCTCCAATCGGTGCTTTTCAAGAAGCTTACGAGCAAGCAGCTGACGGTGATGACAGCGTTCAAATCCTGTCCATGCACATTTCTTCCGGATTGTCCGGGACCGTGAATGCGGCGCACCAGGCAGCCACGATGGTTAAGAACGAAGTCGTGACTTTTGATACGTATTCGGCGGACCGTTCACAAGGCTTTGTCGTATTGGCTGCTGCCCGGGTAGCCCAGGCCGGTGGAAGCATGGAAGAAGTGTTGGCTGCTGCCGAAAAAGCCCGCGCCAATGCATACATTTACTTATCTTTCCGAAATCTTGATAACATGGTGGCCGGTGGTCGTTTGTCTAAAACACAGGGCTTAATTGGTAATTTGTTGAATATCAAGGTCGGTGCTTTTGTTGACAAGGAAGGAAAAGTCGATGTGGCTGTTAAGGGCCGCGGGATGAAGACTTTGAACAAGTTTAACGACGACGTGATTGAAAAGATGAAGGGTTTCAAACAGATGAAGGGCATTGGTGTAACCCATGCCGGAATTCCTGAAGAAGCCCAAGCCATGGCTGAACGGTTAAACGCAATTTGGCCGGATATTGATATCTTAGTTTCGGTCGCCACTCCGCTCATTTCAACACACACTGGTTTGGGTGCTTTGGCCATTTTGTTCGAAGCAGAATAAGTAAGGAAAAGAAGGAGTATTTGATTATGAAGAAGCGCCGTTCCGTATGGTTTTGGTTCTTTTGGTTATTAGTTCTAGCAATTTTAGCAGGGAGTGCCTACACGGCCTACTTGGCGTTGGTGCCAACCCGTGCTAATTACACGGCAGTTACCAATAACAAGACAACGAATATTGATTTGACGCTAAATCGCGATCAAATTAACGCTTTGTCAAAAACTTATTTGACAGACGAAACGAATGGTAAGTACACGGTCACAGTAACGGACCAGGATGTTTTGGCTCAGACAACCGTAACGATTTTTGGTCAAAAGATGGATGCTAAGTTAACGATGGATCCTCAAACAACGGCTGATGGCAACGTCGTAATGGCGGTTAAGAAGGTCGAGTTAGGCAAGTTGGACTTGCCGGTTAACGTGGCAATGGGCTACATCAAGTCCATGTATTCTGGTCCAAAGGGCGTGACGATTCAGCCTGATCAGCAGCAAATTGCCCTGGATTTGAACCAATTGACGAAGAAGAATGGTTGGACCGTTCGTGCTGATCAATTGGACGTAAAGGGCAACCGCTTTACCTTCACTGGGGTGATGCAAAATGCCTAGTCGTTCGCGAAGCTTTTACGGTTGGTTGATGACAAACCGTAATTCAGTGGCTGCGACTGAAATTCAACAGTTTGCAAATAACGCCTTTTTGGATGCTTCTTTTCCAAAACAATCAACCGATTTTGATGAAATTTCGAACTATTTGGAAACGGATGCACCTTACCTAATGTCAATGACGATTTTTGATGAAGCCTGGTCGGAGTACCAGGCTTCTCGTTAGTTTTGGGGGAATTATGGGACAAAATATTCAATGGTATCCTGGCCACATGGCCAAAGCTTTTCGTTTAATGCGTGAAAACCTTTCACTGGTCGATATTGTTTTTGAACTTGTTGACGCCCGTTTACCGCTTTCCTCACGTAATCCCGAAGTGGATAAACTCATTGAAAAGAAACCACGTTTGCTTGTTTTAACGAAAGCTGACTTGGCCGATCCAAAGGAGACCAGTGCTTGGAAAGCGTACTTTGAACGACAGGGCTTAGCCGTTGTTGTACTAGATACTCGTGGTCCAAAAACAGCTCAGGTGATGACAAAGGCCGCCAAGCAGGTGTTGAAAGAACAGTTGGCCGCACAAGAAGCCAAAGGCATTAAGAACCGGCCAATTCGTGTCATGCTGGCTGGTATTCCAAATGTTGGTAAATCGACTTTGTTAAACCACCTCGTGCAAAAGAACGTCGCCATTACGGCCAATAAACCGGGGGTAACCAAAAAAGTCGCTTGGTTGAAAACGGCAACGGGTCTCGAAATTTTGGATTCTCCAGGTGTTCTTTGGCCAAAGTTTGAAGATCAAAAGATTGGGCAACGGTTGGCCTTGACTGGTGCGGTCAAGGATACAATTTTTGCAAAAGATGATGCAGCGCTTTCGATGCTGGCCTATTTTCGAAATTACAATCAACAGGCCATCATTGACCGTTATCATTTGAATGCCGACGCCTTTGATTTATCGGATGTTGATCTTTTGTTGACCATCACGGAGAAGCTCGGCTTTAAGGACGACTATGATAAGGCCGCTGTCCGGATGTTAAACGACCTTCGCTCAGGGAAATTAGGGCGCTATACATTGGATCGCGAACATGACTGAAACCATTACGACAATTCGAACGGCTTTAAAAACTGCCCAACATGATGATCCACGATTGACCGCTTGGCGTTTGGATCCGCGTGCAGGGGTCCAAGCGGCACTCCGCTCTTTTGACCGGCGAATTGAAAGAGCAGCCAAACAAAAAGCCGATTTCATGACTCGTTTTTCCTTTGAATCCGAACTTTGGGAGCAGGGCTACCAAGCGGTGGCAGGTACCGATGAAGTGGGACGGGGGCCGCTTGCGGGTCCAGTGGTAGCGGCTGCCGTCATTTTACCAAGGGACTTTGATGTTTACGGTGTTATTGATTCAAAGCAGCTATCCGAGAAGGTGCGGGATCTTCTTGTCAACGAAATCAAAGAAAAGGCGATTGCCTACGGTGTGGGTATCGTTTCTGCTGAACGGATTGATGAAATTAACATTTATGAAGCGAGTCGTGAAGCAATGAAGCAGGCGGTGGAGGCTTTGGCGGTTCCGGCTGATTATTTGCTGGTCGATGCCATGGTTGTGGATGTCCCTCTCCCGCAATGGAAGCTAATTAAGGGCGATGCGCGCTCCAATACAATTGGTGCAGCCTCAATCTTAGCGAAGGTTACGCGTGATGCCATCATGGTGGCTTATGATAAAGAGTATCCGGGGTACGACTTTGCTAATAACGATGGTTATGGAACAAAAAAGCATTTGCTGGCCCTAAAAACACTAGGACCGACCCCGATTCATCGAAAGACTTTTGCACCCGTTAAGAATTTATTGTCTTAAAAAACCGCGTAAGCGGTTTTTTAATTTGTTTCTCATTTACCTTGTCGTTTGCCTAGGTAAACAGTATAATAAAGTGAATAATTAAAGGAGAATATCCATGTCCCACATTAAGTTGAGCCCGCGTCTAGCAGCGGTCGCCCAATTGGTCGAAGCGAAGCAAAAGATGGCCGATATTGGTTCGGACCACGCCTATTTAGCCAGTGCATTGGTCGAACAAGGAAAAGTTGCCAAGGCCATCGTCGGTGAAGTGGCGGAGGGGCCTTTGCAAAACGCCAAATCCACTGTTTTCTCACAGGGATTGACTGGTTTAATCGATTGTCGTTTAGCCGATGGTCTAGCGGCCCTGTCGAAAACAGATGAGGTGGAAACGGTTGTCATTGCCGGCATGGGTGGTTTGTTAATTAAAAAAATTTTAGAGGATGGTCAGGCACTCGGACCGTTTCAGCAACTTGTTCTCCAACCCAATACTGATCAGGATGCTCTGCGCGCTTGGTTAGTTCAAAATGGGTACCGGATTTCTCAAGAAAAAATGGTGGCTGAGGGTGTCCATCGCTATGAAATCATCGTGGCGCATCCTGGACAACAGAAACTATCTGCTGAAGATTTGACTTTTGGTCCTTTTTTGAGAAAGGACAAGGGACCGGTTTTTGTGGCCAAGTGGCAGCATGAGCGAGACAGATTAGCGTTGGTTTTGAAAAGACTCGAAGAAGCCCAGCAGACCAACAGTATGAAATACGCGGAAGTAAAACGGGCGGTTGGTCAGATTGAAAAGGAGCTTGATTAATGATTCTAGCGAGTGATTTAATTCAAAAAATCGAATCTTTCGCACCGAAAGAGCTGGCGGAAGAGGGGGATCCAACTGGTTTACAGATTGGGGATCCCAAACAAGCCATTCACCGTGTGATGACGACTTTGGATGTACGACCGGAAACGGTTCAAGAGGCGATTGAGCAGCAAGTTGATTTTATTTGGGCGCACCATGAACCAATGTTTTTTCCGGCCAAAAATCTGGATTTGTCGAATCCGCAAAACAAGATGTACGCTGACTTAATCAAACAAAACATTGTGGTTTATTCTTCCCATACCAACTTAGATGCGGCAGCTGGTGGATTGAATGATTGGCTTTGCACGGCTTTTGACATTGAGGATGCAACACCACTAGTAGTCGATGAGCGGAATCCAAAAGCAGGCTTAGGTCGAATCGGGACCTTAAAAAAGCCGCTTTCGATGGCGGATTATTCACGGCAAGTCAAAAGTAAGTGTGGGGTAGCGGCCGTTCGATTAATCGCCAATGATCCTAACCGAATGATTCAAAGGGTCGCCGTTCTTGGTGGGGACGGAGGCAAGTTTTGGCCTCAAGCACAGGCAGCGGGTGCTGACCTGTACGTCACGGCTGATTTGTATTATCACGTTGGTCATGATGTCTTGGCTGAGGATTTTGCCGTTTTGGACCCGGATCACCACATGGAGGCCATTGCCAAAGAACCCATGGCAGAAAAAGTCCGTGAGTGGTTTTCCCAGGATTTGTCTGTTGTGACTAGCCAAGTAAACACTGACCCATATCGATACCTGTAGGAGGTTATGATGTCTGAAAAGTTTCCGAAGTTAATTGAACGATTTAAGCGTTTTGTCAAGGTGGATACTCGCTCGAACGAGGAGTCGACGAGTACGCCATCTGATCCTAAAGAAGTGGCTTTTTTGAAAGAGCTAGCCGATGAATTGCAGGCCCTTGGATTAACCGATGTGCAAACCATGGCTGACGGATACGTCTTTGCAAAATTGCCGGCAAATGTCGACAGTGTTGCCGTACCAACCATCGGCTTCATTTCACACGTTGATACAGCCGACTTTGAAAGCCAGAACGTTCAGCCACAAGAAGTAAAGAATTATGACGGAGCTTCGATTATTTCATTGAGCGATTCTGGATATGTTCTTGATCCAAAAGATTTTCCTAATTTGAAAAACTATAAGGGACACGATTTAATTACGACTGATGGCCGGACGTTACTTGGCGCCGACGATAAAGCGGGTGTCGCTGAAATTTTTGCATTAATTGATTACTTGATGGCCCACCCAGAAGTCAAGCACGGGCCTTTGGCCTTTGCCTTTGGTCCGGATGAAGAAATCGGTCGGGGAGCTAACCAGTTTGATGTGGAGCGTTTTGGCGCTGATTTTGCCTATACAGTGGATGGTGGTCCACTTGGTGAACTGGAATGGGAAACCTTTAACGCTGCGGGTGCCAAGATTAATATTACGGGTCGCAACGTTCATCCAGGTACGGCCAAAGATACCATGGTTAATGCCTTGCAATTGGCCATTGATTTGCACAATGAATTACCTGTAGATGAGCGACCTGAAAAGACGGAAGGGCGTCAAGGCTTTTACCATCTTTGCTCACTAGATGGTACACCAGATGAAGCAACGATGGCCTACATCATTCGTGACCACGATAAAAAAGCGTTTGAAGCCAAAAAAGAAGGGCTACGCTTGATTGTCGATGAACTCAATACACGTTTTGAAACCGAACGAGTGCATGTGGACATACAAGATCAGTACTATAACATGGGGGATGTACTGAAAGATCATCAAGAAGTCGTCGCGTTAGCTGAGAGCGCGATGAAGGCGCTCGGCATCGAACCAAAGATTGAACCAGTTCGTGGTGGAACCGATGGTTCAAAGATTACTTACCTCGGCTTACCAACCCCCAACCTCTTTGCTGGTGGTGAAAACATGCACGGTCGCTTTGAATTTGTTTCTGAACAAGTAATGGAACAAGCAACAGCTGTTTTGTTAGAAATTGTTCAGCAGGCCGTTCAATAAAATCACCGTGATTTGAAACACAAAAAAGGACTTTTCGAGATTATTTTCTCAAAAAGTCCTTTTTAAATTAAATAGTTTATTTTGCTGTCTTCTTTTCTTTTGAAATGGCGGGAACTACAACCGTTGCCAATTCACCAATAATAATGGTAACGAGTGCAGACATTGCCGGATTATAAGCAACACTGGTCATCTGAGCAATTAAGTAGCCGAGCAGCAATCCAAAGAGTGCCGACCAGATTGCGGTTACGATATAGCGCATTTTTTCACCACCTTTTTTATTTACTGACAATCTTACGCCTCTTTTAGAATTGGTCAAGTTGTTTTGTCAAAAAGAGGGTGAAAAACAATTGATTTCAAGTGCACTGACCAGAGATTGACCGACGATGAGAACAAAATTTCGGTATAATAAACATAGCTAATTGTCTATTTTTATTGGAGGTTCCCATGTACGCACCGCTTCAGGTAAAAAGCGCCTATTCATTACTGCAAAGTCCTAGTAGTGTCAACCAAATCGTTGAAACGGCCAAGGCACGTGGGTACCAAGCAGTTTCATTGGCCGAAAAGAACGTCATGTATTCGCTCGTTGACTTTTACAAGGAAGCCAAGAAACGGGACGTGCTCCCCATTTTTTCTGTCCAATTGATGGTGAACGGTCTCGTGAACTTGGCAACGACCTTTCCGGTTTTGTTGTCGGCCTACAACCAAAAGGGGTACCAAAACTTACTGTATCTATCCTCAACAAAGATGACCCTTGATGACCAGCCAATGACTTGGTCGATGTTGGCCAAGCACCTCGAAGGGGTGGCGCTCATTTTGACGCCTGAATCAGAATTAGGGCAACTCATTACTTCGTCCGATCCCGCTGCTGACCATTATTTGGAACAGTTGACCAGCCAGATTGGTTCAGTCGAAAAACAGTACCTTGGTATTAATCCGCAACTTTCCTTCGTTCAGCAAAAGTCTTTGACGGCTTATTCAGATAAAAAGAAGTTGCCACTGATTGCCTGGGACCGTGTTGATTATTTGAACCCAGAAGATGCCTTTACGACTCAGGTACTTCGGGCCGTTGATACCGGAACAAAGCTTGAAAACTTACCCAGTTTATCACACGAAAAAGGCGCTTTTTACCTAAAAGACCAAGCAACACTGGCACAGGAGTATCAACAAACCCTTCACCTAAAAAAAGCATACGAGAACAACGAGGCTTTTGTTGCTTCGGTGGCGGTTTCTTTGACCTTTAAAAAACCTGCCTTACCTCATTATCAGCAGGATTCCACCTTGTCTTCTGCTGACTTTTTACGGGAACTAGCACAAGCTGGTTTGAAAAGGCGGATGGCCTTGGATAGTATTTCAGATGCACAACCCTATTTAGCTCGTTTAGAGCGGGAATTATCAGCCATTATTGACTTGGGCTTTGCTGACTATTTCTTAATTGTCTGGGATATTTTAAAGTTCGCCAGAAACCAACACGTTCAAACCGGTTCCGGTCGTGGTTCTGCCGCTGGCTCACTCGTTGCCTATTGCTTGGGAATTACCAATGTTGACCCGATTCGCTCTGGGTTGCTTTTTGAACGTTTTTTGAATCCTGAACGTGCACAAATGCCAGACATTGATATTGATTGGCCAGACGATCGGCGGGATGAATTGTTGGCTTACCTGCATGATAAGTACGGTCAAGAAGACTTTGCCCAAATTATCACCTTTGGTACTTTGGCAGCAAAGCAAGTTCTTCGTGATGTGGGCCGTGTTTTTGGACTCGACGCTAAAGCGCAAAAAAGACTAACGGACACCATACCAGCTGGTAAAAATGGTCGAAAAGTCTCGTTAAATGAGACCCTGTCAGATCCCAAAAACCGACTTGAACCTGAATTACGAAAGTTTGAATTTGGCGACTTGCTGTTAAAAACAGCCCTTAAGATGGAAAATCTGCCGCGTAACTACTCGACGCACGCTGCCGGTGTCGTGTTGTCCGATTCGCCGTTAGTGGATACGCTACCAGTTCAACGCGGGAATGATGGCTATTTAATGACCCAGTTACCGAAGGGGCCGGTTGAAGAGCTTGGGCTGTTAAAAATCGATGTACTTGGTCTGACGACTTTGAAGATATTGGCGAAGGGCGTGGCGTTGGCCGCACCGGTGCTTGGTCAAGACTTTGACATTAAAAAGATTTCCTTTGAGGATAAAGAAACATTGGCTTTATTTGCGTCGGGTCAAACAAACGGCGTCTTCCAATTTGAATCGCCCGGAATGCAGCGAATGTTACGCCGGTTAAAAATTGACCGTTTTTCCTTGATTACGGCCTCGACTGCACTGTATCGTCCGGGTCCTAGTCAGCACATCGAAACCTTTATTAAGCGCCGGCTAGGTCAAGAGGCGGTGCCAAAGTCGGATCCTGTTGTGGACCGAATTTTGGCCGATACCTACGGTATTTTGGTCTATCAAGAACAAGTGATGCAGGTTGCCGAAGCTTATGCGGGGTTTAGCTTATCCCAGGCGGACTTTTTAAGGTCGGCTATGTCAAAAAAGAAGCTGAAGCAAATGGCGCAAGCAAAGGAAAGCTTTTTAGCGGGGGCCAAGCAGAAAGGGCATAGTGAGCAGGAGGCGGAACGACTTTTTGCCTATATTGATCAGTTTGCTAACTATGGCTTTAACAAGTCCCATGCCGTTGCTTATTCGGAATTATCCTTTTCCCTTGCCTACTTAAAAGCCCATGCACCCTTGGCTTTCTACACCGCTCTTCTAAATGTCCATCAGGGAGGAGCAGCGAAAGCGCAGGGATATCTTCAAGAAGCAAGGCGACGTCAAATCAAGGTCCTCGGCCCGGACATCAATCGTTCGCAAGCGGACTGGTCCATTGATGACCAATCCTTACAAATGGGGCTAGGCAATTTTGCTGGACTGCCGTCACCTTTTGTTCAAGATATCCTGCAAATTCGTGAGCAGTTAGGACCATTTAAGACTTTGCATGCCTTTTTGCTGGCTCTTCCTGAAAAATGGCGGAAAGAAAAAATTCTTAATCTGCTAACCTACGCCGGTGCCTTCGATCACTTTGGCTTTAATCGGGCTGAATTAATTGGTAATTGGCAGGATTTGTTGACTGCCGCTGCCTTTGGTGATCAGGTTTTGCAAGAAACCAAGATGAAACTTTTACCGGACTTTGGTTTGGTTGAACGCTTGCAAAAGGAAAAAGAGGTGCTTGGCTTTAATTTATCGGGACACCCGACGGAAGCCTTTCAAAGTGACTATGATCGAAACGAAGTGCAGGTTATCGCTGACTTGCAGTCGAATCAGCAAGTTAAAATCTACGGCTTGGTTAAACAAGTTAAGGTGATTAAAACGAAGAAAGGGGACCAAATGGCCTTCCTTTCCGTTTCTGATATGACGGGTTCCATCGATGTCACGGTCTTTCCGAAAATGTACGAGCGTTTGGCGGAACAATTAAAAGTCGGTCGTGTTCTGAAAGTTGCCGGAAAGACTGAGCAACGGCAGGGGCTTTCCTTGATTGCGAATCAAATACAAGTTGCTAATCCTGATGAGGGGAACGCTAAACGAAGTTCGGATGACCTCGTAAAAAAGGCGGAAACTTCCGGAAAAGGCGGCACTTGGTTTCTGCGTTTAACTGATGAAACGGTCGAAGAAAAGCAGAAGGCAGCGCTTTGGGAATTAATGAAGCGCCATGCTGGTCATCATCTGGTTACCCTTTACTGGCCAAGTACTCGTAAGCGACAAAATTTACCAAGTCAATATGCACTATCAAATGACAGCACGGTTTTTAGCCAACTAAAAAGCATCTTTGGCGAGAAAAATGTCCTTTTTAAAGAAAAAGGTTAGATTCTAGCTTGTGAAATGGTTGCCTAGTGTATTACAATGTCTGTAGGAAGTTGTTTGTCGCAACTCACCAAGATATCAAAGGAGCAATATACCCATGAAAAAGACGAAAATCGTCTCAACGCTTGGTCCGTCATCAAATGATGTCGAAACCATTGTGAAGTTAATTGAAGCTGGTGCTAACGTATTCCGTTTCAACTTCTCCCACGGTGATCATGAAGAACACTTGGGCCGCATGCAAAAGGTGGCTGAAGCCGAAAAGATTACTGGTAAGACTGTTGGACGTTTGCTTGACACGAAGGGTGCGGAAATCCGTACCACGAAGCAAGCAGATGGTAAGATTCAATTCGCCACTGGTGATGTATTCCGCATCTCAATGGACGCAAGCTTGGAAGGTACACACGACAAGATCGCCGTTACTTACCCAGGTTTGTTCGATGATGTAAAGGTTGGCGGAAAGGTTCTCTTTGATGATGGTTTGCTTGGAACGACTATCATGGAAAAGGACGAAGCTAACAAGGAATTGGTCGTAAAGGCTGATAACCATGGTTTGCTTGGTTCACGTAAGGGTGTTAACGCCCCTGGCGTATCAATCAACTTGCCAGGTATCACTGAAAAGGATGCTGATGACATTCGTTTCGGTTTGGATCACGAAATCAACTACATCGCGGCTTCATTTGTTCGTAAGCCTGAAGATGTTTTGGAAATCCGTGCTTTGTTGAAGGAAAAGAACATGGAACATGTTCAAATCATTCCTAAGATTGAGTCACAAGAAGGTATCGACAACTTGGATGCTGTCTTGGACGTATCTGACGGTTTGATGATTCCTCGTGGAGACATGGGTGTTGAAATTCCTGCCGAAAACGTTCCTTTGATTCAAAAGGAAATGATGGCTAACATGAACAAGCGTGGTTTGCCAGTTATCACTGCCACTCAAATGCTTGACTCAATGGAAGACAACCCACGTCCTACACGTGCCGAAGCATCTGACGTTGCCAACGCGGTTTGGGATGGTACTGATGCAACGATGTTGTCTGGTGAATCAGCTAACGGTGAATACCCAGTTGAAGCTGTTACAATGATGGCTAAGTTGGATGAAAAGGCAGAAACTGTTTTGCCTCTTTACTCACGTCACCAAGACACGTTCTACCACAACGATTCAGTTGAATCAGTTGCTTCAGCAGCTGCTCGTTTGGCTGATTCAGTTTCAGCCAAGGCCGTTGTTGTTTTGACTGACACTGGTTACGAAGCTCGTATGGTTTCAAAGCACCGTCCATTGGCACCAATCGTTGCCTTGACTGCTGAAGAACGCGTACAACGTGGTTTGACTTTGAACAACGGCGTTCTTCCTATCTTGGCCGAAACACCAAAGTCAGTTGATGACTTGATTGTTGAAGCTAAGCAAGTTGCAAAGGACCAAGGTTTGGCCGAATCAGGTGACAAGATTGTTGTGATGACAGTTGCCCCACTTGACAAGACAAAGTCAGCTAACAACGTTTCTGTTGAAACACTCTAATTAGAGCTGTAAAAATCACGAAAAGTCCGACTCTGTCGGGCTTTTTTTGTGTTAAAATGAAGAAAGTTCCAAGCAAATGAGGGATATGATTTTTGACAAAACAAAACGAAAAGATTTTTACCTTTCAAAACGTTGAACAGCAAAGCGTCTTAACTGGTGCTAACGATCAACTGCTCATCCTGATTGAGGAAGCATTAGCAGTTTCCCTACGCACTCGTGGCACCCAAGTAGCCATTGAAGGTGATGAGGAGGCTGTATCGAAGGCGCTTTCTGTTTTGAACGTGTTAACACAATTAGTAAAAAAGCAGGTGTCGGTTGGTCCGGCTGATGTTGTTTCTGCTACAACAATGGCTAAGAAGGGAACGTTGGAGTACTTCTTGGACTTTTACCAAGAATCTATTCTAAAAGACCGACGTGGTCGTGCCATTCGTGTGAAAAACTATGGACAGCGGCAATATGTTTCTGCCATCAAGCACAATGATTTAACCTTTGGGATTGGGGCTGCTGGTACCGGTAAGACGTTCTTGGCCGTGGCAATGGCCGTGGCAGCGCTTAAAAAAGGCGACGTCGAGCGGATTATTATTGCTCGACCGGCTGTCGAGGCGGGTGAGTCACTTGGCTTTTTGCCAGGTGATTTAAAAGAAAAAGTTGACCCATACATGCGGCCAATTTATGATGCGATGAATACCTTAATCGGTGCCGAACATGTGGAGCGCTTAATTGAGCGAGGCGTTTTAGAAATTGCGCCACTGGCTTACATGCGTGGTCGAACGCTCGATGATGCTTTTATTATTGTTGATGAAGCGCAAAACACCACGAACGCCCAAATGAAGATGGTGCTGACTCGTTTAGGATTCCAATCTAAAATGGTTGTCAATGGCGATCCATCGCAGATTGATTTACCAAAGGGCGTGAAGTCCGGCTTGTTAGCAGCCCAAAAAATCTTGCAAGGATTGAATCGGGTTGACTTTGTCCACTTTGACAGTCAAGATGTCGTTCGACACCCAGTGGTTGGCCAGATAGTTTCTGCCTACGACGAAGCAGATGAAAAAATCAAAGCTTTAAAACAAGCACGTGAAGAAGGAAAAGCATAATGGATTTAGCGTTAATTGATCAAACCAAAGACGGGGTCACGCAGTACCATAAAGACTTGGTGACTTATGTTTTAGACTATGCCGGTCGATATTTAAAATTGCCTGACAACACTGAAATGTCCGTGACGTTTATGAATAACGATGCCATTCAGGCATATAACCGCGATTATCGCGGACTTGATAAACCAACAGATGTCATTTCCTTCGCCATTGAAGAAGACGGCGATGATAGCCCAATTTTGGACGACGAAGAAATGGATGAAGAAATTGCTAAGAACATTGGCGATATTTTAGTTTCCGTTGACATTATTGAGAGTCAGGCTGAATACCTCGGCCATTCCTTTGAGCGGGAATTGGGTTTCCTTGTCGTTCATGGGTTCTTACACCTTAATGGTTATGACCATATGTTGGGTGAAAAAGAAGAGAAAGAAATGTTTGATTTGCAAAGGAATATTTTAGATGACTATGGACTCCGACGCTAAGCGGGGGGATAACCTCCAACGTGACGAACTTGCGACTTTCCAAGACGAACTGGACTCAGCAAACAAGGTTCAGCAGAAGAGCCAACAAGTGGAGGTTTCTTCGGAGCATGGGCGTGAAACCGGTCGTAATCGTAATTTTTTTAAATCGCTTTTTAATGCACTAAAGGGGATTTTTCTCGTTCTTGTACGGGAGCGCAACATGCGCTTTCACGTCGGCTTTGCTCTCGTTGTCTTGGCTGGTGGCCTCTACCTTGGGTTAAACCGTTCCGAATGGTTGTGGGTGGTCATTGGCGTTTTTCTAGCCATTTACGGCGAATTTGTTAACACGGTTGTGGAAGCGGTGATTGACCTCATGGTTGATAAACGCTACCATCCCCTCGCTGGTTTGGTAAAAGATGTCTCCGCAGGAATGGTCTTGGTTTCGGTTGCTGCCGAAATGGTGATTCTCTTCATCATTTTCCAGCCCCATCTCTGGCATTTCTTCGGTATCCAAACTGATTTTTCACGTTTCATTCATCGTTTGAAAGGATAATTCATGACAAAAGAAGGATTTAAATCCGGTTTCGTGGCCATCATTGGTCGGCCAAACGTTGGTAAATCAACGCTTCTAAATCGCATTGTTGGTGAAAAGATTGCCATCATGTCGAACAAGGCGCAAACCACTCGTAATAAAATTCAGGGAATCTACACGACAGATGACGCCCAAGTTGTCTTTATTGATACACCCGGTGTTCATAAGCCACAAAATTCATTGGGTGATTACATGGTGAAGTCTGCCTTTTCTGCCCTTCATGAAGCCGATGCCATTTGGTTTGTGGTCGATGCTTCAAAGAAGCGTGGGGCGGGTGATAACTTTATTATTAATCGCTTGAAAGAAGTGAAGAATACGCCAATCTTTCTTTTGGTGAACAAGGTTGACTTGTTAAAGAAGGAAGACCTTTTTGAAGTCATTAAGACTTACCAAGAAGATGCTCCTGAATGGACGGAAATTTTCCCTATTTCAGCAACTGAGGGTGACAACGTTCCTGAATTGCTAGAAACGGTCATCAAGGACCTGGACGAAGGCCCACAGTACTTTGATTCTGATCAATTGACGGATCACCCAGAACGGTTCGTTATTTCGGAATTGATTCGTGAAAAAGTCTTGCAATTAACGCAACAAGAAGTGCCTCATTCGGTAGCCGTGGTCATTGACAAAATTGCGACGGAAGCCGATGGGATTGTCCACATTCAAGCCTCCATTATCGTGGAGCGACCAACGCAAAAGAACATCGTGATTGGTAAGCAGGGGAAGATGATTAAACAAATCGGAACCCGTGCTCGTAAGGATATCGAGCGTTTGCTCGGTTCACGTGTCTTTTTGGAAACCTGGGTGAAGGTTGAAGAACGCTGGCGTGACCGTCCACAGGCCTTGCAGTCACTTGGTTATCGCAAGGACGACTTTTAAATTAAATAAGACATTGCGGCTGGTCGCATACTGGCCGCTTTTTCGTACATTATCATTTTTTGAAAGGGGGGGCAGCCATGGCACTGATTGAAGGACTTATTCTAAACACTATGCCATATCGAGAAAATGATCTGCTAGTAAAAATTTTCTCAAAGGAGCAGGGAATCATCACGGCCATGGCACGTGGTGCCAAAAAACAAAAATCGCAGTTGGCGGCAGTGAGTCAGCCCTTCACCTGGTTGGTGGTGGACGGGGCTTACCCTAAGAATCAACAGGGCTTGGCCTTCATTAATTCTGTTCAGGAAAGTCGCATTTATAAAAACGTGGTAGTGGACCTCACGACTGCGGCTTACGCGGCTCTAATTGCAAAGGATTTGACCGTGGCGTTTGAAGAAAACGTGCCGCAGCCAGAATGGTATGCTAAGACGTTGGCCGCCTTTGACCAATTAAATGCACAAAAGGATCCCCAAGTGATTGCTAACGTTGTGGAGCTACAACTATTACCGGTTTTTGGCATTTCACCGAATTGGCAGCGGGATCCGTTGTCCGGCGCACAGACTGGCGATTTTGATTATTCAGAAAAATACAACGGGATTATTGAAAAGGCTCATTTCGACATGGATGACCATCGCCTTCATTTAGACCAAAAAACGGTTTATTACTTGCGACTTTTTTCAACAATTGATCTTGCAAAGATGGGAAAAGTCAATTTGTCACCGGTTACCAAGCGTGGCATTCAACGAGTGGTGGACTATTTATATGACCGGCAGCTTGGCTTTCAACCAAAAGAAAAGCGTTTTATTCAGAAAATGGCCGCTTTTGAGAGGCAATTAACGATTAAACCACGTCCAAAGGAGAACGAATCATGAAAAAAATTCTAGTTTTGCATACTGGCGGGACCATTGCCATGCACGCTGATGAAGACGGCGATGTTGAAGTTGGGGTTGAGAACCCATTGAATCAAGCGCAATTTGATTTGCCGGCTGTCGACCTTGACATTGAAAACATCTTTAATTTGCCCTCAGAGCATATTACGCCCCAGCACATGTTGCAGCTCTATAACCGTCTCAAGGATGCTGACAAGGACTATGACGGAGTTGTGATAACACATGGAACGGACACGCTCGAAGAAACGTCTTTTTTCCTGGACAAAACACTTGATTTGGCCATTCCCATTGTGATGACCGGGGCCATGCGTTCCTCGAATGAACTTGGATCCGACGGTCTCTATAATTTCCAATCAGCGCTTCGGGTTGCGATTGATAGTGAAGCGGCTAACCGTGGTGTCATGGTCGTGTTGAATGATGAAATTCATGCGGCCCGCTTTGTAACTAAGACTCATGCCACGAACGTAGCGACTTTTGCATCACCCATTTCTGGACCAATGGGGATGATTACGAAGCGTCAGATTATCTTCTTTTACGATCTACCAAAGACGATGACCTATCCAATTGCTGATGTTAGCAAGAAAATTCCGGTTATGAAGGCTTACGCTGGGATGGACGGTCAAATTCTCTCGCTTTTTGCTGAGAGTGAACACATCGATGGCATCATTATTGAAGCCTTGGGTGCCGGTAATTTAGGGGAGGACGCGGCCCGTGGGGTGCAGAAGTTATTAGATGCTGATATTCCAGTTGTTATTGTTTCTCGTTCTTATAACGGCATTGCCGAACCCGTCTATGACTACCTGGGTGGTGGAATTCAATTAGAAAAGGCCGGTGCTATTTTTGCACGAGCGGTCAACGGTCAAAAGGCTCGTTTGAAATTGTTGATTGGATTAGAAAACGGTTTATCCTCGTCGGCATTAACCAACTTTTTGCATGAATTTTAACCATTCGATTGTCTTTCAACAGTGGATTAGCAGCGAATTTATTTTTTAAAAAGACCCAGGTAAATGGATAAATATCGTATACTAAACATATGTTTTTAAAGGATTGAACAATCGTGTTCAGTCATTTTGTCCGGACCACATTCACGTAGGAGAAAAGTAAATGACATTTATGGAACAAGATCCCTTGATTTTTTCGGGAATTGAACAGGAAGCAGCACGCCAGAATCGAACGATTGAATTGATTGCTTCTGAAAACTTTGCCTCACCAGCTGTACGAGCAGCACAAGGCTCTGTGTTAACCAACAAGTATGCGGAGGGGTATCCCTACAAGCGCTACTACGGGGGAACGGAATACGTCGATGTGATTGAACAGGCAGCCATCGACCGTTTGAAGGCGCTTTTCGGTGCTGAATACGCGAACGTACAGCCACATTCTGGCTCACAAGCCAATGCGGCAGCTTACATGGCCTTTTTGAACCCGGGTGATACCATTCTTGGAATGGATTTGGACGCTGGGGGACATTTGACGCACGGTGCAAAGGTTTCCTTTTCGGGTAAAATCTATCATTCAGAAACGTACGGTTTGGATTCTGAAACTGAGTTATTAGACTATGAAGCGATTTTGGCTAAGGCCAAGGCTGTCCAACCTAAAATGATTGTAGCGGGTGCTTCAGCTTATTCACGTGCCATCGATTTTAGAAAGTTCCGAGAAATTGCAGATGAAGTCGGTGCCTACTTGATGGTTGATATGGCGCACATTGCTGGTTTGGTTGCTGCGGGATTGCACCAAAATCCAGTGGGCATTGCGGACGTGGTGACATCCACGACACACAAGACCCTTCGTGGCCCACGAGGTGGGGTCATCTTGTCGCAGGAAAAGTATGCCAAGAAGTTAAATTCCGCCATTTTCCCTGGTTCTCAGGGTGGACCTTTGGAGCACGTGATTGCAGCCAAAGCCGTTGCTTTTGGTGAGGCCATGCAGCCGGCTTTTAAGACCTACGCAGAACAGGTCATTAAAAACGCTCAGGCAATGGTTGAAGTCTTTCACGAAGCCCCAACAATCCGAGTGGTTGCGGGTGGCACTGATAACCACCTCTTTAACCTGGATTTGACAGCGACGGGTCTGACGGGTAAGGAAGCGCAAGAGTTACTTGATTCGGTCGCCATTACAACGAATAAGGAAGCTTTGCCAAACGAACAACGGTCGCCATTCGTGACTTCTGGCATTCGAATCGGAACTGCGGCCATTACGACACGTGGCTTTGATGAGGCAGCGGCTCGAAAGGTCGCTCGTTTAATTGTTGGTGCTCTGGAAAACCCTGAAGACCCAAAGGTGTTGAAGGAAATTAAGCAAGATGCTGAAAAGCTCGCCATGATGCATGGTATGCCATAAGTGAACTGATTAAAATGTTTGAATCAAAAGGGTTAGCAAGGCAACATCAGCAAAACCGTTTAAAAAAACTGGTAGCTGATCATCCTGACAAAAAGGCGGCAGAAGAAAAGCAACTGCACCAAAAACTCTTCGCCAGTTCGTTCTGGCAGCAGGCCAACCACGTCGCTTTGACGCATGCCATGGCTTTTGAAGTCGCAACAGAACCAATTATTCAGAGGGCCTGGCAAGAGGGAAAGTTTGTCTACCTGGCCAAAGTCGAGGCGAACCGTGCCCTGTCATTTCGTTTAGTGACAGAAAAAACGCCATTGGTTCAATCAGGAAAGCTTGGCTTATGGGAACCGACTAGTGAAGTGACCATTGCTAAAGACAGTCTGGATTTAGTCATTGTACCGGCACTGGCCTTTGACTTTGTTAGCCACCATCGTCTAGGCTTCGGTGGTGGTTATTATGATCGCTTCCTATTTGAGTACGAGGGGGCTTCTGTTGGCTTAGTTCTTGAGGAACAAAGCGGCTTGACTTGGCCGGTTGACCAGCATGATCAGGCAGTCCAGTATTTAATTAAGTAGGCAAAAAGAGCAGAAACATATCAATGTTTCTGCTCTTTTTTACTGAATTCGTTACGCGTTATTTAGTCATTTCAAGACGACTAGCTTCTAACACTTCTTTGAAGTGCCAGTCTTGTTGGTAATAGGCCTGTTCCCAGAATTGCCACTCTAATTCGCAAGTCTTCAAAAAGAATTGGCTGGCTTCGGCTAATTCTTCCTTAGTTGCCGTTTCAGCCATTTCATCGATAAACTTGAACGTCGGACCAGCATAGTTTTCCTCGTTCAGGTAAAAGTCCAAGACCGGCTTGAATGGATTGTTGGTCATGTCGGCATCCGAATCTAAAATGTGCCTCGTAAACTCAAGATAGGTCCATGGCGTTGGCGCAAAGGCAGCCAGTAAGTAGAACATGTTTCCTGAAAGAACGGCCTGGTCCAAGTGTGCTTCATACAGATAGGCTTTTGGAGAGGGAATGGCGTTTTTCATGTCTTCCATCTTGACGCCTGCTTGTTCACAGAACGCATCGTAGGCATCGCACTCGGCATCCAAAATGACTTCGATAATTCCCCAGAAAAAGCGAACTTGTTCGTCATTTTTGCTCATTCGAATGGCCGAGGCCCAAACTTCACGCAACTTCTTCAAGAAGAGGTAGTCCTGTTGGACATAGCTAATCAACGCTTCCTTTGGAAGGTCGCCCTTAGCCAATCCTTCGACGAATGGATGCTTGTTGATGGCGTCCATAATCGGCTTAGCCTGTGCCTGTAGTTGTTCTGAAAATTTCATGTTTCCTCCGTCTGTCCAACGGGTAGCCGCAAAAAAAGCACTTTCCACGCTTGGCAGAAAGTGCTGACACTGAATCCATTAAAAAAAGATCAAGTGACCACGTTCCTACGCTAGTATTAACTAGAATCAGGTTCAATGGGTATCATCTCAGCCGTATTGGCACCCCAGTGGACAATTTTTATTTTGTAGCTTTGCTACTCCAATAAGATAGCATATTCAAGACGACTTTGTCGACTGTTTTTTAGAAGGGGCGAAAAAGAGTTTTTGTGATAATAAAAAAGTCACCACGATGGTGACTTTTTCGGTGACATTAATCGATGATAAGTGGTGATTTGGATTGGCTCTCCGCTAATACTTTTGTATCAAGTAAGTGATTGTGTTTGGCGGTTAATAAACCAGCGATGATACTATCGTTTACGTTCACTAATGTCCGACCCATGTCGACAATTGGATCAACAGCAATGACCAATGCCATGATGCTGAGTGGAAGATTTAGTGTTCCTAAGACAATCAGACTGGCGAAGGTAGCGCCACCCCCTGAACCGGCAACTCCAAAGGAAGCAACGGTTACAACAGCGACCAGCGTTATCACAAATTGTAGGGAGAGGATGTTCGTTCCGGAGAGGGTTGCGGAAATGGCGGCCAGAATAGCTGGATAAACACCGGCACAACCGTTTTGGCCGATTGACAAGCCGAAACTGGCTGAAAAGTCGGCAATACCGGGATTCACACCGAGTTGATTCTTTTGAATATCGATGTTTAATGGAAGGACACCGGCCGAACTACGTGAGGTGAAGGCAAAAATTAGTGCTGGCCAGACTTTCTGATAGTAAATGATTGGGTTAATGTGGTTCAAGATGAGGAGCACGGTATGCACAACCAACACAAGGACTAGGGCGAAGTAAACAGTAATGATGAAAATACCAAGGCTAGTAATGGTTTTCAGGCTACTAATTGCAACTGTTTTGGTCATCAACGAAAAGATACCGTATGGTGTTAACGAAATAATGATGCGTACCAATTTGGTTATAATTCCGTCAATCACGTCAATGCCATAGGCAAAGGAATTCGCTAACTTTGTGTTTTCCTTTCGTAACTGAAGGTAGGCAAGGCCAACGAAAAAGGAAAAAATAACAATGGCGATGGTACTGGTTACTCGGCTTGCTGACAGATCTGCAAAAATGTTTTTTGGAAGGAAGGAAACGATTTTTTGTGGCACCGTTTGCTCAGTTAAAGTCGATTGCTTTTGGTTAAGGACGGCGAGTGTGTCAGAGTTTGCCGCGTGATTGATAAACGACGTACCTTTCAAATGGAAGAGACTGACCGAAAGGATGCCGATTAGGGCAGCAATGGCCGTAGTTCCTAACAAAACTAATAGTACGTTTAGTGTGATCTTCAAGAAATTTTTATTTGTGTTGAGTTTTGTAAAAGCAGCAATAATCGATATCAAAATCAGCGGAGCAACCAGTACTTGCAGGAGGGCAAGGTAGCCGTTGCCAACAATGTTAATCCAATCGACGGCTTGCAAGACACTTTGATTTTTGGTTCCCCAAATGATTTGAGTCACGATGCCAAAGGTGATTCCTAACGCCAAACCAAGTAGTACGATTCGGTTAAAGCTGACGCCTTTCTTTTGTAAAGCGGCTAACCCAAATAAAATGAGAATGGCCGCACTGACGATGATGATTGTGATCGTAATGGAGATAGGACCTCCTATTATTTTTCAAATGACAACTAGACGAGGAATGCTGACCCTAGCCACGAACACGTTCTTTTTCAACAAAAGTACATTGGCTTTGACTAACCGTTTGGTCGGGAAGTAGGTTTTTGATGGCATTCCAAATGTGTCGAGTATTTTCCATGTTGTTCATGGTATAGAGGTGAATTCCGTCAACGCCATTGGCAATCAAGTCAACAATTTGGTCGATTGCATAGGCGAGGCCCGCATCACGCATGGCGACGGGATCGTCTGCGTAACGCTCGGTGATGGCCAGGAATTTTTTGGGGAGTTTAATGCCAGACATTTTGGTAATTCGTTTGATTTGCCTGGAGTTGGTGCAGGGCAATATGCCCACTTCAACAGGGACATGAATGTCGGCAAGGGCCAGTCGCTCCTTAAATTCCCAGTAGTCTTGGTTATCAAAGACCATTTGGGTGATTAAGTGCTTGGCTCCTGCCTGCACTTTTTCCTTTAGATGCAGTGTATCGGACACAACGTCACTCGATTCGGGGTGCTTTTGCGGGTAGGCAGCGGCAGAAATATCAAAGTGTCCGTTCCTGTTAATGAAGTTAATGAGATCACTGGCATAGGTAAAGTCTCTTGGACAAATTTGCTGATTACCTGCATCCCCACGCAGCGCCAGAATATTCTGCACACCGGCTGCCTCTAGGTCCGTTAAGTAGTCTTTGACCTCTTCTTTCGTTCGGTAAAGGCAGGGGACGTGAGCAATGGTCGCAATACCAAGCTTTTGCTGGATTGCTTGGGCTATGGCTAACGTTCGTTGCTCGTTAAAACAGGCGGCCGCTGATTGCGTGATTGAAATGAAATCAGGTTGAATATCTCTAATTTCTAACAGAGAAGTCATTAATTTTTCTCGTCCCAAAGCTGTTTTTGGTGGGAAAATTTCGATTGAAAAGACCGTCTTGTTCTTAAAAAGTTCGGACACATCCATTGCTAATCCTTTCTGAGAGCTGCCCGTGTTTCCCGTGTTGCTGTAATTAAGTTTTCGAGACTTGTAAAGACGTCTGCCTCGGCACGGGTCTTCAAACCACAGTCCGGATTGATCCAGACTTTAGCAACTGGTAACTTGGCGAGAATATTTTGGATAATACCATGAATTTCTTCGGCACTTGGGATACGGGGAGAGTGAATATCATAGACACCTGGTCCAACTTCTGTCTCAAAATGATGCTTCTTAAGCTCATCAATAATGGACAAATCAGATCGCGATGCTTCAAAAGAAATGACGTCGGCATCGAGGGCATCAATGGCTTGAATGATATCGTTAAATTCGCTGTAGCACATGTGCGTGTGAATTTGTGTGCTTTCCTGGACCTTACTGTGGACCAACTTAAAGGCGGGGATGGCCCAGTCGAGGTATTGGCTGTACCAATCCGTCTTGCGTAACGGTAGCTTTTCGCGAAGGGCGGCTTCATCAATCTGAATGATGGCAATGCCGTTTTTTTCCAGGTCTAAGACTTCGTCTTGAATGGCCAACGCAATCTGGGTAACCGATTCTTTGGCAGAAATATCCTCGCGAGGGAAAGACCAGTTGAAGATGGTAACTGGTCCAGTCAACATTCCCTTCACAGGCTTATTCGTCAGGGATTGTGCGTAAACAGAAGTAGCGACTGTGATGGCTTTTTTCCGACTAACGTCTCCCCAAATAATTGGTGGCTTAACGGCACGGCTACCGTATGACTGTACCCAAGCCTTCTTCGTGAAGACAAAACCATCGAGGTTTTCGCCGAAATACTCGACCATGTCATTTCGCTCGTATTCACCATGCACTAAGACATCAAAGCCAGCTTCTTCTTGCCAGTTAATGATGCGTTTGATTTTTTCATCAATGAAAGTCTGGTATTCAGCTTGGCTAATTTCGCCCTTACGGAACCGAGAACGGTTTGTCCGCACATCTTGTGTTTGCGGGAAAGAACCAATCGTTGTGGTTGGTAACTCAGGTAAGTTAAAACGTTTCTTTTGAATTACTTCGCGTTTTGCACGTTCTGGTTGGCGAATAAAGTCGGCCTCCGTTAATTGTTGCAGACGGGTTGTAACGTTTTGGTTAGTGGGGTGCTTAATGTTTTCAAACAACTGATCATTTTTGAATTGTGCCTCCGTTTCACCACGGAAGAAAATGCCTTCCAAATCGTGTAATTCAGTTAGTTTTTGGTAGGCAAAGGAAAGGTGGCCTTGAATGTCTTCTGACAACTCACTTTCGTTTTCAACGTTGTAGGGAACATGGAGTAAAGAAGAGGAAGTGGAGATGACCAAGTTATTGCGTACTGGTAGCTCTTTTAGTAAGCTAACGGTTTTGCTATAGTGATTGCGCCAAATGTTTTTTCCGTTCAAGACACCGGCAAAGAGTGTTTTGTTCGCAGGGAAACCGTGTTCTTGAACAAGCGCCAAGCTTTCCTTTCCTTCGACGAAATCTAAGCCAATACCGTCAAAGTCCAAGGCTAACAAATCCGTATAGACGTCCCGGACGTCCCCAAAGTAAGTTTGTAAATTGACTTTGAACGAGTGCTTTTCGGATAATAATTCCTGGTAAAGCTTATTAAACAACTGGCGATCTTCTTTTGTTAAATCAAAGACTAATGCCGGTTCATCAATCTGTAACCAGGCCAATTTCGTTTGGCTGAGTCGTTTGAAGATGTCTTGATAAGCCTGAATGATTGCTGGTACGAAATCGTTTGCCTGTTTCTGACCTGTAAAATTAGCAAGCTTTAATAGCGTGAATGGTCCGATTAGTGAAGCTTTCACCTGATTGTGTTGGACAAGAGCCTGTTCGACGTCTTCGAAGAAGAAACTGTCTTGAATTTTGATGATCGTTTGGTCGTCAAATTCAGGAACTAAGTAATGATAGTTGGTATTGAACCACTTCTTTAAGGGTAAAGCCTTCACCGATGCTTGCTTCGATTGGTACCCACGTGCCTGGGCGAAGTAGGTGTCCAATGCATCAAGTCCCAATTTTTGGTAGCGCTTGGGCACGATATTTAGTAAGTTAGCTAAATCGAGCAGGTTGTCGAAGAAAGAAAAATCCCCAGCGGCAACGTATGATAAGCCGGCCTCCGCTTGCTTATGCCAGTTTTTTTCTTTTAATTCCTGCGCTACTTGTTTCAATTCAGCTTGATTGATTTCTTGTTTCCAATACTTTTCGAGCGCACGCTTCAATTCGCGATTTTCTCCAATGCGGGGGAATCCAATAATTGTTGTAGCCATTTCCTAACCTCCTCAGGTTTTCTTCAGTTTTTCTGCTAACTACTTGCAATAAAAAAGTCCCGTAGTCAAAAGACTACGGGACGACGGAATCGTGTTACCACCCAGGTTCTAGTTAGCATCACTACTAACTACTTGATAGGTACGTCAAAAGTGAGATACCCTAACGCGATAACGGGCGCACCCGAATCAGGCTCATGTCAAAACTCACCCGATTACACAACTCCAAGACCATTTTCAAGTCCTTGACAAGACCAACTTTCACCAAACGTTGGCTCTCTTTACTTGCCGCTGAACTTTACTTATCTCATCAACGTTTCATAATTTACCAAAAATATACCGGTATAACATCCCTTTGTCAACAAAAAAATTAATTTATTTTAATTTTCGTTCTTGAAAAGGAGCTAGCCATTCACGAAAGAAGCGTCTGGTTGAGCGCTGCCAGGTATTTTTTGGTGCCCCTTGTAACAAGAAATAATTTTCTGGCGCTTTGACCTTCTTTTGCTGTTGTTGGTCCCGCGCAAATTCATTGGCCAGGGTTTGGGTGCTGTATTCCAAGTGTCCAGTCACGTAATAACTGGCACTCTGTTCTTCTTTAACGATTGTCGCACCCAATTGTTTTGTGCCAGCTAGTACCGTTGCGGAATGGGTGATACTATCTTGGTCAATTGTAAAATAACGGGAATGGGGAATGGTGTAGCCATTGCTTTGGTAGATACCGCAGATTTTATGTGAAAGCGCTTGTCCCTTAAAAAGCCGGTCGATTTCGCCCGCTGCCCAAGCGGCCCAACAGGTAAAGAGGGACGTTTGGACATGTTCTTTCCGCCAATTCACCCAATCTTGAAACTCAGCCCAGTAATCGACTTCTGAAAAAGGGATTTGGTCGAGGGGCGCACCAGTTATAATCAGGGCATCGAACTTTTGGTCACGAATTTGATCCAAAGTTGTGTAAATTGCCCGAATGTCTCGTTCAAAATGACGATAACGGTGAGTGGCCATCCCAGCAAAAGTCAGGTTAAAGTTGTAAGGGGTTAACTTCAAAACCGAAATAAATTGGTGTTCGGTTTCTGCCCGAGTGGGCATTAAATTGACAATAACGAGGTCAATTGCCTGTTTTTCCCGTTCATCCGCGTTCTTGTTATAGCCATTTAAAATGTTGATTCGTCCCATTTTTTTCTCCTTACGTACAAATAAAAAAAGCAGTCATTCCATGATTTTTAAACCATGGGACGAATGCTTTCGTGGTACCACCCAATTTCGCTGGCACTTTGCAGTGCGAGCCTCTACAACACAAACATGTCAGGGAAAATAACGGTTCCTACCGGACAGCTGCTTGCACAGTCTGCCTTTAATAATTGAGCCCATCCATTCTTCAGTATAAGGGCGCCTTCTCACTTTACGACGTTCACTTTAACCTTAATGTTCCGAAGAAATCTTCTCTAAAAAAGTTCATTTTATGAAATTGTGAGTTAGTTTATACGTGAAATTAAAAATTGTCAACTATCATTTTATTTTAATTTTTAACTTGACAAAACAAAAAAAGTCTTGATAGACTGTCTTCAACAAACCGCGACAGGAAAAGTAAAAGGTGGCTGTTGCCCAGAGAATCAACGTTGGTGTGAGTTGATGAACGAAAACCTTTGAAAAATGGTCCTCGAGTTTTGTATAGGTGAGCGTGAATGCTAGCTTGTACCGGGTGCGCCCGTTATCGCGTTAGGGTATCTCTTTTTGACGTACCCATCGAGTGATTAGTAGTGATGCTAATTAGAATCAGGGTGGTAACACGATTTAGTCGTCCCGTAGTCTTTTGACTACGGGACTTTTTTAATTAGAGAGGAAAGATAAACATGACAGGATTTAACACGAAACTCATTTTTGGTAAGGGTCTGAATAAGTTAACGGATAACAATACGGGTGCGGTGAACGTCCCCATCTATCATTCATCGACTTTTGCATTTAAAGATATTGATGCGGTGAATAAGTATGATTACTCACGGTCTCTTAATCCCACACGAGAATATTTGGAAAACCAAATTGCCGCTCTCGAAGGGGCTAGCCGGGGTTTTGCCTTTGCCTCTGGAAGCGCCGCCATTCACGCGACTTTTTCAGCTTTTCGGCCTGGCGACCACATCATTGTGGCTAAGCACATTTATGGCGGTACGTTTCGTTTAATTTATGACTACTTGACGCAGTTGAACATCGACTTTACGGCCGTCGATACGCAAAATCTGGCAGAAGTGGCGGATGCTTTCCAAGAAAACACCAAGGCGATTTACTTTGAGCCGATTGACAATCCCTTCCTGAAAGTCACGAGTATCCGCCAAATTGCCAACATTGCCCACGACCGTTCTGCCAAAGTCATCGTGGATAATACCTTCTTGACCCCATACTTGCAGCAGCCACTGCAACTGGGCGCCGACGTGGTCATTCACTCGGCTACTAAGTATTTGGCTGGCCACTCCGACGTGATTGCTGGCTTAGTTGTGACAAATGATCAAGATTTCGGTGATCAACTTTACTTTGCCCAAAACGCCATTGGAGGGATTCTGTCACCGCAAGACTCGGCCCTTGTTATTCGTGGTATCAAGACGTTGTCAGTGCGTTTGGACCGTCATTTGGCAAACGCACGTCAGGTATTGGACTATTTGGAAACAAGAACGGATGTCATTGATAACCTTTATTATCCTGGTCAAGCTGGGGATGAATCAGACCAGATTGCCAAGACGGAACTACGTGGTTTTGGGGGTGTCATTTCCTTTGAAGTGAAGGAAGGCGTTGACGCTAAGAAGTTGGTGAACAATACAAAGTTAATCTGGCTGGCCGTCAGCCTTGGATCGGTTGAAAGTCTGATTGAGCTGCCATACTTCATGACCCACCTCGAACTACCCGTTGAAGAACGGGAAAAAGCCGGTATTAAGCCGAATTTGGTCCGGCTGTCCGTTGGCTTGGAAGACCCTGAGGACTTGATTGCCGACTTGGAACAGTCCTTTCAAGTTGCACAGAATTAGGGGGAGAGATGAGTAAGAAAAAAATAATTTTTAGTACCCTAGCTGCATTCGTAGTCGTTGGCGTGGCCTACTTTTCTTTTGCACCTAAGCATGACAAAAATGCGGATAAAATCATTACCGTTGCCACTTCACCTTGTCCCTATAGTGAAATGTTTTTGGATGGGGTGAAACCAATCCTTGAAAAAGAGGGGTATCAAGTTCGTTCAAAGAATTTTAGCGTGCTATTGAACGCCGACATTGCTTTAAATAATGGCGAAGCCGATTTAAATGTTGACCAACACACAGCCTACCTCGATAATTTTAATAAAGAGAAGCATGGTCATTTAACAGGCATTGTCAAGATCCCGACAGTACCAATGGGACTTTATACTGGGGAAAAACATAACTTGAACGATGTAGCAGCAGGCGATACCATCGCCATTCCAAACGATCCATCCAACATGTCACGTGCTTACCGATTGCTTGCCCAGGCTGGCTTAATTAAGTTAAAGTCAGGTGTCAACGAAATCAAGTTAACTCAAAAGGATATTGCTGAAAATCCAAATGGATTGAAGTTTAAGGAAATGGAATCATACACAATTCCACGTGTTCGAAACGAATTTGCCTACGTGGTCTTGCCTGGTTCGGATTCCTATCCGGCTAAGGTGCCATCTTCTGACATTCTTTATCAAGAGAAGTTGGCGGATGCTTACTACCTCGTGGCAACAGTCAACCAGAAGGATAAAAATAAGGCATGGGCGAAAGCGGTTAAAAAGGCTTACCAATCAAAAGACTTTGCAGAGTTTGTTCAAAAACATAACGATACGAAGTATTGGGTTGTGCCGAAGCAATAGATAATTTGGTGAAAACATTTTTCAATGATGAACCGAATAGAAAAAACAGTCGATACGTTGTTAATGGCGTATCGGCTGTTTTAGTAATCAGAAATTAAAATTTAAGCAAACTCCGAGTCGTAAATGGCCTTAATGGCCCGCTTTGCATCCTCTTCGTCGACGGCTAGCATAATGGCAATTTCGGAAGCACCCTGGTTGACCATTTGTAAGGAAATTTTTTCTTTTGCCAGTGGGGCAATGATTTGTTCAAGAGCACCGGACCGGTTTTTCATTCCCTGACCAACGACCATAATGATGGCGAGTTGGTCGTGCAAACGGATGATGTCGGGAGCTAGTTCCTGCCGAACAGCCTGTACAAATTCTTGGAGCTGTTTTTCGCTGAGGTTTTCGCGGTTGAAAATAACCGTTAAATCATCAATTCCACTGGGCATGTGCTCATAAGAAATCTTGTAGTCAGCCATGAGTGCAAGAAGTCGGCGGGTAAACTGGCTATCACGGTTTAGCAAGTAACGATGCAAGTAGAGGGCAGCGAAGTGCTTGGTGCAGGCAATTCCGGTGATGTTACGAGAATCCTTGAGTTGACTAGCCGGACCAATCCAAGTACCCAAGGCATCTGGATCGTTGGTGTTTTTGACGCAAATCGGTACCTGCCCGTGAATGGCTGGGATAATCGCTTCGTCGTGAAAGACGTTAAAACCGGCGTAGGAAAGTTCCCGCATTTCGGAATAAGACATGGCCTGAATCGGCTCTGGGTTGGCAATAACGTTTGGGTCAACCGTCGCAATGGCTGAAACATCGGTGAAGTTTTCGTATAGACTAGCCTGCAAACCCTCCGCGAGGATGGCGCCCGTGATGTCCGAACCACCGCGTGAAAAAGTTCGAATGCGATTGTGCTGGTCGAAACCAAAGAAACCAGGAAAGACATAGACCACGTCTTTTTCCACAGGAAAGGTAGCTAAACGATCCAAACTCTTTTCTTCATCAAAGACGGCTTCATCATTCTTTTTAGACTCGAAACGAATCTGGGTGGGTAAGACGAAGCGTGCCGGCACGCCCTGTGATTGAAGAATCAGTGCTAACAGCTGGGCGTTGAGCAGTTCACCATGGGCAGCAAAGTATTCGCGTAGTTGTCGATAACTAGGGTAGTGTGCCTGGTTCAGGGCATCTAACTGGTCGGTAATCGTCGCTAAATCTACTTCGCTGACGTCAAAGTTGTCAGCAATTTGGCGGTAACGCACCTTAATCGCTTTGAGTAGCTGCTCATCAGGATGGCCACTAATACAAGATTCGGCGTATTGTAACAGCATGTCCGTGACTTTGACTGATTCGGTGGCGGATTTCCCAGGAGCGGAGGTTACGACAACCTGCCTTTGGGAATCTTCTCGAATAATGTTCACGACACGCTCAAATTGTTGTCCGTTGGCCAATGATGAACCACCAAACTTAATGACTTTCATATTCAATTCACTGCCTTTCACTGTTGAATGATTTGATAACCTTGCTGACTAATCGGCATCTTTTGAACGATTGCGTCTTTTTGGAGCTCAGCCAATGGTGCTTGTAGTCGCTTTATTTCGTCTGCCGTAGCCAAGGTCATGATGGTTGGACCAGCTCCCGAAAGATAGGAGCCGTGAATCCCCATGCTGGCTTCCAATTCGCGCACTTTCGGAAGGGCAGGACAAAGTCGTGCTCGGTACTGTTCATGGATTTGATCTTCTTCGACCAGTTGGCGAAGCGCTCCAGCATCGGTGGTATAACAGGCTGCAATCAAGCGAGCCAGAGCATTTCCCTGTTGGACCACCTGCTTGTAGCGGAGTTTTTTTGGTAAGATGGCCCGTGCTTTTTTAGTCGAAACGGCATAGTTGGGGATGAGTGCCAATCCAATTAATTCTTCGGGGAAAGGAAGGGTCGTGCTTGAAAAGCGCCCCTCTTCGGTGACTGAAGAAAGTTGTAAGCCACCAAAAACAGCGGGCGCCACGTTATCGGGATGGCCTTCGATGGCCGCTGCTTCTTGAAAAACCTGCTGTCGACTCACGGTTTCGTTTCTTAACACATGGGCCAAGACAATACCAGCCACGATGGCTGATGAAGAGGAGCCCAAGCCTCTGGCAAGGGGAATGGGCGAATGAACCTGTAAGGTATGGGCGGGGAGGTTAGCGTCTATCGACAGAGCTGAAGAAACAATTAGGTTTTGCTCGTCTGTTGGAATATGTGGACCAAAGGCGTGTTTGATGAACCAGTTTGGGCTTTTTTGTTCAATTGTGAGTTCCAAATAGGAGTCAAGAGCTAGCCCGAGTGTATCGAAACCTGGACCGAGGTTGGCGGATGTCGCCGGGACTTTTATGGTAATCATTTGTAAATTGGATACTCCTTTACGCCAGTATTTGTTGATTGGAGTTGGTCACGAACCGCTTCAAAGTCCTGTTGGCTAATGGCCTTCGTGAAGATGGCCAGTTGCTTTTGCTCCGGTACCCAAACGGTATGGTCAATGAGGGCTTGGTTGATTAGTAACTGATTGAAAAGGGCTTCGCCTTGTTCGGTAGTCAATAGGAATAAGTGACTTTGGGTTGTTTCATGTTGGAACTGCCATTCACCCTGACGGGGCAGTGCCGGATAGAAGCGCCTTTCGGCAGTGGTCAATAAGTCGGCTAGTACGGCTTGGGCAGTTGGTAGTGCGCCTGCACCGGGGCCAAAGAGCAGACTGTTGTTCAGACTTTGGCTATTAATTAAGATAGCGTTATTTTCGTTTTCCACTGAGGCCAGCAAATTATCTTGATGTAAGAAATGGGGGCGAACCGAAACACTCACGCCGTTTTGTGTCTGGTTAATGGCAAAAATGAGCTTGATTTTGCCGTTTAGCTGTTCGGCGGTTGCTAGGTCGGTTGGGTGAACGGCGGTGATTCCTTCAATGGGAAAGTCTGCTAGTGATAAATCAAGGCCAAAGACGAGGCGTGCCAGAATGATGGCCTTATAGGCGGCGTCAATCCCCTCAACGTCGTTTTTAGGGTCGGCTTCAGCAAAGCCCAATTCTTGCGCTTTTGTCAGGGCCTGCTCGTAATCCCAGCCCTTTTGACTCATTTGGCTAAGCATGTAGTTCGTGGTACCGTTGACGATTCCAGCTAACGAATGAATCTGGTCGGTGGCATAATAGTCAGTCAGATTGGCGATAATTGGAATACCACCAGCCACAGCCGCTTCATAGGCCAGACCGACTTTTTCTTGCTTGGCAAGGGCAATCAGTTCACTCCCATGGCTGGCAATGAGATCTTTATTTGCCGTGACCACGGACCGGCCGTTTTCCAGTGCCCATTGCAGCCACTCCTTAGCGGGATGAATGCCACCGGCCACTTCAATGATAATATCGAGGTTCGAATTTTTAGTAAAGTCGTTAAAGGAATCCGTGAGCAAGACGTTTTTGGGTAAGTTGTCACGTTTCTTTTCTAAATTTCGAACTAAAATTTGGTCAACCTGAATGGCTTCACCAAGCTTATTTTGGATGTAATCTTTGTTTCGATTGAGTAGGGTAAGCAAACCTTGTCCTACCGTGCCAAGGCCAATCAATCCAACATGAATTGTCATAAGTTAATCCTTTACTTGTTTTTTTAATTTATCATAGCTTACCATGCTAGGTAATGGAATGAAACGTTCGATTATGATAAAATAACCTAAATTATGATAAGAAAATGAAATCAAAATAGATTGAGAGGCATGTATGATTTCTTATATTTCAACGCGGGGGAACAGCCCAGCCGTTTCATCTGCTCAGGCAATTTTGAAGGGCTTGGCCGATGATGGTGGTTTGTACGTACCGGACGCTTGGCCAACCCTTGATTTGACCCTGGCCGACTTGAAAAGTCTGTCCTACCAAGAAATCGCCGTGAAGGTGTTCACTGCCTTTTTACCGGATTTTGCGGAAGAAGACCTTCGCGAAGCCATTCGAAAGGCCTATGGCTCACAATGGCAAAACGATCAAATTGTGCCCTTAGCTGATTTTGGTCACTTACACTATTTGGAGCTGTTTCATGGACCAACCATGGCCTTTAAAGATGTGGCGCTACAGGCCTTGCCACAGCTTGTAAAATTAGCGGCTAAAAAAGAGGGATTAGACAAAGAGATTGCCATCTTAACGGCAACGTCCGGTGACACAGGAACGGCAGCCATGGCCGGATTCGCGGATGTTCCTAAGACAAAAATTGCTGTTTTGTATCCTAAGAAGGGCATATCCGACATCCAACGGCAGCAAATGCAGTCCGAGCCTGGTAAAAACACCTATGTTTATGGATTGGAAGGTAATTTTGACCAGGCACAACGGGCGGTCAAAGAACTATTGTCAGACGCTGGCTTTCACGACTTTCTCGAGAAAGAACAAATTCAATTGTCATCGGCCAATTCCATCAATATCGGGCGACTCATTCCTCAGATTGTTTACTATTTTGCCGGCTATGGGCAACTGATTGCTAAGGGAGATATTGCACCCGGGGAAGCGATTGATATTGTTGTCCCAACGGGAAACTTCGGTAATATGCTGGCGGCTTACTATGCTAGTCAAGTTGGTTTACCAGTTCACCACTTTACCGTTGCTTCAAATGAAAACAATGTGCTGACCGACTTTTTCAATCAAGGGGTTTATGACCGGCGCCGGGATTTCAAGGTGACTAACGCACCGGCCATGGATATTTTGGTTTCTTCCAACCTCGAGCGCCTGCTGTATTTTGCCACAGATCGCAATAGCGACGTTGTTCGCCAATTAATGACGGATCTACAAGAAAAGGGCCAGTATTACTTACCAGCCGAAAGTCGCACTGCTCTGCAAGACTTTTCAGCGGGTTGGACTAGTCAAGAAACGGTTTTGCAAACAATACAAGAAACCTATGGAAAAGATCATTACCTCATTGATCCCCACACGGCCGTTGCGAAGGCCTTGTACAGCGAGGGTAGTCGACACACGTTGCTGGCGTCAACGGCAAGCCCTTATAAGTTTGCCCAGACGGTATTAACTGCTTTGGGTAAAGAAGCGGTAGCGGGCCAAGCCGGTTTGGTGGCTCTATCGGAAGCAACGAAGACCACGATTCCCGTTCAGATGGCGAACCTTTATGAACGGCCAATTCGGCACCGCCAAGTCATTACGACGGATCAAATTAAGGCAACGATTCAAGCTGCCTTTAAGCACTAAGGAGAAAAAGCATGTCAGAGAAGAAGTTAACCGTTGCGGTTTTAGGTGCCACTGGTGCCGTTGGTCGCCGCATTTTGGATCAATTACAGCAGTCCACCATTCCTTATGGGACTGTTCGGGCACTCGCATCGGCGAAGTCTGCTGGTGAAAAAGTGCCCTTTGGACACGAGGTTCTTACGGTGGAAGAAGCAACACCATCCTCATTTGAAGGGGTTGACCTTGTTCTGGCATCGGCTGGCGGCTCGGTTTCAAAGAACTTGGCACCGGCTGCAGTCAAGGCTGGGGCCGTTGTGATTGATAATTCTTCCTACTGGCGCATGGATAACAACGTGCCCTTAGTGGTGCCGGAAGTTAATCCCGAAGCCCTGCTTCATCATAAGGGCATTATTGCAAACCCCAACTGTTCAACGACACAGCTGGTCATGGCGTTAAAGCCAATTCATGATCGTTTTGGCCTGGATCAGGTGATTATTTCAACTTACCAAGCGGCATCTGGTGCTGGTCAAGCGGCGATTGATGAAGTTAAAGCGGAGGCGCAGGCTCGGTTGAACGGTCAATCAATGGCTGAACATGCTAAGATTCTACCCGTTAAGTCCGATAAAAAGCACTATCCACTGGCCTTTAACTTACTGCCTCAGATTGATGTCTTTGAAGACGGTGACTACACGCACGAAGAATACAAGATGATTCATGAAACGAAGAAAATCCTGTTGGATGATAAGGATAGTAGGGAAATGAAAGTCACGGGGACTGCCGTACGTGTTCCAGTCATTATCGGACACGGAGAGAGTGTCTATGTGCAGACGGGGGATGAACAAGCCACGGTAGCTGACATTCGCCAGTTGATGGTCGATTTTCCTGGTGTTGTCTTGGAAGACGATGTGGCGCACCAGGTTTACCCACAGCCGGTTGAGGCGGAAGGAAAGCGGGAGACTTTCGTCGGACGTATTCGGGCCGATTTGGAAAATCCAGGCGCCTTTCATCTTTGGATCGTTTCGGACAATCTGTTGAAGGGTGCGGCTTGGAACACCGTTGAAATTGCCGAAAAAATGGTCGAAATGAACTTGCTATAGTCAAAAAAGTAAGTCCACTTATAATAAATCAATAAATAAATCAGCATCGATTAAATTATTTTGGTCGATGCCTTTTTTTGCTTGAAAATACGAACATCTGTTCGTATAATTGAATAAGCAGTTAAGGAGGTGAACGGGGATGGTCAACAAAGCGCTTGAAACGATTTATGCAAATGAAGAGCGACGAGTCGTTTTTCTAATTGACTCGAAGAGCTTTTATGCGAGCGTGGAGTGCGTGGAGCGAAAGTTGAATCCATTGAAAGCCTTGCTTGTCGTCATGTCCCATCAGGAGAACTTGAAGGGGGGGCTCGTACTGGCCTCTTCTCCCATGGCTAAGAAGATGTTAGGGATTTCCAACGTTACTAGACAAAAGGACGTCCCGGATATTCCCCAGTTGATTAAGGCTGAACCGAGAATGAACCTTTACATCAAAAGGAATTTGGAAATTAACGCCATTTACCAGCAGTATGTGGACGAGGCGCACTTGCTTCCGTATTCCATTGACGAATCCATTCTCGATATGACGAACTTTTGGCCACTTTTTGGTGATTCGCCAAATGCAGTGGCTGAACGGATTCAAAAGCATGTTCTTAAAGAAACTGGCATTTACCTGTCCATCGGGATTGGGGACAGTCCGGCATTAGCTAAGTTAGCGCTTGATTTGGAGGCAAAATCCGCTCGTCACTTATTGGCAGAATGGCATTATGAAGACGTACCAGACAAGCTATGGCCGGTTATGGATTTTGGCAAGGTCTGGTCGATTGGCCGAAAAACGGCTAAGAAGCTGCAGAGTTGGGGAATCAATTCAATGGGCGACCTTGCCCATTACAACCCCTATCAATTAAGGAAGAAGCTGGGGCTGATGGGCGAACAACTCTTCGCTTTAGCCTGGGGAATTGACCGCTCTGACCTCACTGAAAAAATTCAAGTTAAAAATAAGTCCTACGGCAATTCGCAGGTTTTACCCTACAACTATCGAGATCGGGAAGCGATTCGGGTGGTGATTTTAGAAATGGCGGACCAGGTAGCTTCTCGTTTGAGAGCCCACGGGGTACAAGCGGCTCTCGTTTCGCTCTATCTCGGTTATGCCGAACAAAAGATTGACTTCGATGAACGTCACGATCGTTCGGCCGGTCTACACAAAACGGTTCGAATTGATCCGAGCAATCGAAGCACAACCATGATGAGCGTCTTAGAAAAAATATTTAATCAGCATTGGAATGGCCGCCCGGTCCGACATATCGGCGTAGCGATGAGTGATTTGGGTAGCGATAAAGTCCAACCAATTTCCCTCTTTGAGGAAGCACCGCTCACTGAAACAGAAGAACAGGATCCGATTGATCAAGTGGTGGACCAACTACGAAAACGCTTTGGTTCGGCTGCCATCGTACGGTCCTTATCCCTTGAACGCGGTGCACGGGCAATTGAGCGAGCGGGATTAGTTGGCGGACATAACGGAGGGAATGCTTATGACTAGTGATTTTTTAGAGGAAGATGAATGGATTCAAACCGTCGATTGCTATTTTCGAAATGACTATCGTGAGCGTGGAAAAATTAAGTGGAACGGCTTCTTTTTATCCGATCATACGGCGAAAATGCAACAGGATAGTCAGCTTCATGAAAATCAGGAGCGAGCTAGTTGGCTGGAAAAGCAACCACTGACGCTGATTAGGGAACAGGTACTGCTCGCTTCTCAATACGGCTGGCGATTGCGATTACAAGAAAATACGGTCGATGCTAATCGTCAGATTCCGCTACCCATTGTTGGTGTCGTCACCGACTTTTTCGATGGTGGATTTTATCTTGGGGAGTCAAAAGTGGAATGGGCAAATATCCGTTTTGCGGAGGTGCAACGTGGTCAACACTAAGCTAGTTGCCGATATTTTACGCCTCATTAATCCGCTATTTGAAAAAAAGCGAAACGTGATTTATGAAGTTCGTCTCGTCATTCAACCGTTCTCCCACGAATTAAACGTTTTCTTTGAATGGGGGCGGATTGGTCATGCTACTGTCTCTAGACAAATTAAGTCCGTTCAGCATGTGACCGAAAAGCAGGCGGTGCAGTTAAAGGAAGAATTAGCCAAACAATTAGGAATAGCAGTTTCTTTAATGGCCTAATGAAAATTGACAAAACTTTTTAAAACTTTACTTCACATATGTGTAGTAAACGACTATACTGTGGGTAACAAAAAAGGAAAAAGGAGATGTCTAATGTCTGAGAACACTGTAGCTGCAAGCGTCGCCATGTTAAAGGTATTGGAAGAATGGGGAGTTAACCACATTTATGGTTATCCTGGTGGTTCTTTCAACTCAACAATGGCTGCTTTAGCTGATGAAAAGGAACGTTTACAATACGTTCAGATTCGTCACGAACAGGTTGGCGCAATGGCCGCATCTGCCGATGCCAAGTTAACTGGTAAAATTGGTGTTGCCTTTGGTTCCGCTGGACCAGGTGCCACCAACCTTTTGACTGGTTTATACGATGCGCGTGAAGACCACGCCCCCGTTCTGGCTTTGGTTGGTCAAACAGGCACAAAGGTGATGAACTCGAACTTCTTCCAGGAGTTTAATGAAGATCCCATCTTTGAAGATGTCTCCGTTTACTGCCGGACGGTGATGACTGCTGAAAGCTTGCCACACGTTGTTGATCAAGCGATTCGCGAAGCCTACAAGCACCGTGGTGTTGCCGTTGTGATTATTCCAAATGACTTAGGTTATGTTCAGATTCCCGATTTGGCATACGGTTCTCATGGACCTAGTGATGACAAACAAGTACCGGCCGTGCAACCAACTGCCAAGGAAATCGACAAGTTCCTTGAGATGGTCGCTCACGCAAAGCGCCCCGTCTTCCACGTTGGCCGTGGAATTCAGGACGGTGGCGATGCCATCATCGAATTGTCAAAGAAGCTTCAGATTCCAATTGTGATGACTGGACTGGCTAAGGGGCACATCAGTGAGGCCTACGAGGGGAACTTAGGAATGGCCAATCGTGCTGCTCACAAGGCAGCCGATGAAATCATGGCAAGTGCCGATTTGGTGATTACCATTGGAGCGGATTTCCCGTTTGCTGATTTGATTTACACGACTCATCCATTTAAATTCGTCCAGGTTGATAACGACCGTGTCGAACTTGGTCGTCACCACAACCTCGGCTTTGGCATCTGGGCAGATGCGACGGCCTTCGTTGAGGCAGCTCTTGCGAAAGCGGATCAGGTTCCTGAACGTCCATTCATGCAGGCGGCCATTGCGGATAATAAGAACTGGCAAGAATACATGAAGGCACAAGAAAATAGTGAGGCTGATCCAATCAATCCAGCCGCTATTTACAAGCAGGTTAATCGGATTGCCGAGGATGATGCCATCTTCTCCATCGATGTCGGGGACAACATCATCAATGCCTTCCGGCACTTGCAGGTTTCAAAGAAGCAAAAGATGGTTATTTCAGCACTCTTTGCATCAATGGGTACGGGTCTTCCAGGTGCTCTAGCCGCAAAGTTATCCTTCCCTGACCGTCAAGCAATTCAAGTTGCCGGTGATGGTGCCTTCTCGATGATTATGCAAGATCTCATTACGGAGCGGAAGTACCACTTGCCAATCATTAACGTCATTACATCGAACAAAGTACTTGACTTTATCAAGTCCGAACAAGATGATGTGGCCATGCACCGTTCAGGAATTGATTTGGAAGATCAAAACTTTGCTAAGATTGCTGAAGGGATGGGTGTTGAATCAGTTCAAGTGACGGAACCAGCTGAATTGCCAGCAGCCTTTGACAAGGCGGTTGAGGTAACGAAAGCTGGTCGGCCATTCTTGATTGACATCAAGATTTCGCCAAAGCGTGCATTGCCGGTAGAAGAGCTTCAGTTGAAGCCAGAAGGCGATCACTACGTTGAAACACTTAACCCAAATTACAATGCTAACTTCGATGTACCAAAGGCTAAGAATGTTCGTGACTTCCTTGATTCATACGATGGCCAGTCATTGAAGACTTTACCTGAATTCTTTGAAGAATACGGTATTAAGTTGTAATGCCGATTGAAAAAGACGCTGCGGCGTCTTTTTCTAGTTAGGGACTTGTCCCGACGGGCTTCTAAAGTGTAGAATAGGGCAGAATAAAAGGAGTTACTTATGCCAACACTTGTCTTAATTCGTCATGGTCAAAGCGAATGGAACCAATCGAACCGTTTCAATGGGTGGATTGATACGCAGCTATCAGAAACGGGAAAGGAACAGGCGAGAAAAGCTGGCCGTCTTTTGCAAGATCAAGGCCTGCAGTTTTCGAGTGCCTATTCATCTGTTCTATCACGAACCATTATGACGATTAACCGGGTTCTTGAGGAACTAGGACAATCATTTGTTCCGCAACGAAAGAGTTGGCGATTAAATGAACGCCATTACGGGATTCTTCAAGGCGAGGATAAGGATGAGATGCGGCAGAAATATGGCCGAGACCAGGTGCAAACTTGGCGTCGCTCCTATTCTGTTCTGCCACCAGACGCCGAAGGAATCCACCCCGAGGTTACGATTGATGGTCAAACCTATCCCGCCTTTGATCATCGCTATGCAAAAGTACCATACGGTCTTTTACCAAAGAGTGAAAACATCCAGACAACTGAAAATCGTGTCCGACCAATTTTTGAAAACGGTATTTTAACCGATTTGAAACAGGGAAAGGATGTGCTGGTTGTCGCTCACGGGACCTCCATTCGGGCACTAACAAAATTGATTGAAGGTTTAACAGCTGAGGAAGTGACGAAGGTGGAGATTCCAAATGGTCAGCCGATTCTTTATGACTTTTCGGATGATTTACAAATTCGTCAAAAAACGGTGTTGACCGAAGAATCAGTAAGGTGATTATTTAAGACAAAAGAAGGGAGTTTGCTATGGCAAATATTTTAGTAATTGGTGCACACGGAAAAGTCGGTTCATTGGCAGCCGCTGATTTGGCTGCTACCGGTGATCATGTTTACGCTGGTTTTCGGGACCCTAACCAGTTCGATGACTTAGCAACGGAAGATCGGTTGAATCCCGTACTCTTCGACTTGACGAAGTCAGCTGATGAAATGGCCAAAATCATGACGGATTATCAGATTGATCAGGTTGTTTTTTCGGCTGGTGCTGGCGGTAAGGGCGGCGCAGAACGGACAACGGAAATTGACCTGGACGGTGCTGTCAAGTCGATGGAAGCTGCTAAGAAAGCGGATGTTCAGCAATTCGTCATGGTGTCGGCTGCCGGGGCAGATAACCGGGCGGTCTGGGTTAAGTCTGGCATTTACACTTACTTTATGATGAAACACTATGCCGATCGACTTTTGCAGCAATCTGGATTGAACTACACCATTCTCAGACCAACGACGCTAACTGATGAGGCTGGGACTGGCACAATCAAGCAGATTACGGACCAGGAAGCCGGAGCAGGCACAGTCAGCCGCGCCGACGTGGCAGCAATGATTGTTGCAGCCTTACACGACGATAAGGCCATGCACCGAATCATCACTTTTGAACAGGGTGATGAAAACATTTCTTCCGTCTTTTAAAGAAATAAAAAACGACACCTTTTCGGGTGTCGTTTTTTTAGAGAATTTCTGCTAATTCGTTCAGTGAATGCACTTGCTTGGAAGGATGAATATCGGTTGGTAGCTCCTTATGTTTTAAGTTCACCCAGATAGTAGCCATCTGAGCATTTTGTCCACCTAATATATCCGAATAGAGGCCATCCCCAATCATAATGGTTTCCTCTTTTTGAACGGCTGCTTCGGCACTAAAAATTTTTTCAAAGAAGCTGGCATCCGGCTTGGCAACCCCTAAGCCTTCGGAAGTGTATACCTTAGTAAAATAGGGGAGTAAGCCCGTTGCCTTCAGTCGGCGGTATTGGGTTTCTTCCTGACCGTTTGTCCCTGCAAAGAGCATATAACGCTTGCTAAGGGTTTCGAGAAGCTCCTTTGCCCCGTCAAGCATGCGGTAGTTATGATCACGTAAGTAGGCGTAGTCTTCTTCCAGTTGTTTAGCGTCAGCTTGCTCTGTCAGGCCGAGAGCGGCCAAGGTTTTGGGGAAGCGGCTAGTAAAGATTTCTTCTCGATCAATTTCTTTCATCTCATACTGATACCAAAGTCGGCTGTTAATGCCCTGATAAGTTGCTAAGGCTTTTTCTAGTGCTGGCCCCTCTAAGTGACAATGAGTAGCAAAAAGTTCTTTAATGTCGGCCACTTCGCCACCCTTAAAGTCAAGTAGGGTATCATCGAGGTCAAAAATAAGGTTTTTTATCGACATGTTTTCCTCCAAAAGTTATAAAAGGCTAGTGATATTATAACAGTCGCATGAATAATCGCTAAAGAAATTAGACTCTTTTTCATTCTCTGCTATAATAGAGGCAAATAAGGGCAGATGCAGGCGAAACCCATATCAAATTGCCGTCGATGGAAAGGTTTTTTATGCGCATTAATGTCTTACAGCACACACCAGACGAAGGCCCTGGCACAATCGCTGATTGGTCGAAGCGAAATGATCACGAGATGACGGTTTACCATCCGGCCCATTTCTCAGGTGTGTTGCCAAAGGAAGAACAAACGGACTTTCTGGTCGTGCTCGGCAGCCCGCAGTCACCGAACGATTCGGATGACTATATCAAAAACGAACGATCATTGATTGCTGACATGTTAGCTGCGGGAAAGCCCGTGCTTGGCATCTGCTACGGCGCGCAACAAATTGTCAAAGTGCTGGGTTATCCCATCAGCAAAGCTGCCCATAAAGAAGTTGGCTGGGCGCCAGTTCGCCGACAGAGTAATCGAATTCCAGGCTTACCTGATCAAATGACCGTTTTACATTGGCACGAGGATCAGTTTGTCATTCCAAAGGAAGCGGAGTTACTTTTCTCTTCTGATTTAGTGGCGAACCAAGGCTTTGTCATGGGCAACGTCGTTGGCTTACAGTTTCACTTTGAGCCGGATGCGGATGCTGTTCGTGAAATGGTGGCAAACGACGGTCAGTACGCTGATGAAGGGAATGACTTACACCAAACTGCTAATGACCTCTTGACACATGGTGTGCCTGAAGAAAATAAGGTCGTCTTAGCTAAAATCTTGGATTACTTAGTTAAGCAACCAGTAGTGGCACAAAAAGGAGAGATTAGATGAAACTATTAATCATTCAAGGACATCCTGATAGTCAGTCCTTTAACCACGCTAATGCCGTTAATTATTACGAAAAAGCACAAGCGGCCGGTCACGAGGTCAAGATGATTGATTTAGCAGAAGAGGACTTTAATCCAAATCTTGAATACGGCTTCCGTCAGCACATGGAAGACGAAAGTAAGCCTAACCACTATCAGGAACTGATTAAAGAAGCCGATCAGCTAGTCTTCTTCTTTCCAACATGGTGGGGGGCCGAACCAGCCATGTTAAAGGGCTTTTTGGATCGCACGTTGACACCGCACTTCGCCTATCACTATCAATCAGCAACCAAAATTGATAAGCTGCTAACTGGCAAAACGGCCAAACTCTTCATTACGAGTCGTGGCCCAGCTTTCTTTACAAAGTCCATTTACGGTAGCGTTGTTTACCGTTGGAAGCACCTCGTCCTTGGCTTCTGTGGCATCAAGGTCACCAAAACTTTGGTCCTTGGGAACATGAATACTCAGAAAAGTACGGAAGCACAGCGAAAAGAGTTTATCGAGCGTTGTGCAGCGAATATCGACTAATAAAAAATCCTAGTAACGTGTTTAAATCGATACGTTACTAGGATTTTTGTTTCACTCAATTAATTTAAGCCACGGTCTTCAATAGCTGCCGAGACACGGAGTGAGCCCTTGGTAAACAGCGAAACGACTTTTGCAAGGAGGTAGGAAAGAGCGGCGGTGAATGCAACCGTCAACAGAACAGCCAGGGCTTGTTCGCCCAGTAAAGTCCAATTGCCATGGATGACACCTTGGACGGGTGAGAAGAAGGATTTATCCGCGAAGATAGCGGTTAGTAAGGCGCCGAGGATGCCGCCCACACCGTGAATGCCGAAGGCATCGAGCGTGTCGTCATACTGACACTTCGTTTTCAAAGTTGCAAGTGACCAATAGATAACGGGCGCTGCAACCATACCAAAGAGCAAGGCTGCCCAAGGTGCCACAAATCCGGCTGCTGGTGTGATGGCAACTAATCCAGCTAGTGCACCGTTGAATAGGTCACTGATTGTGATGTTGCTTTGCTTTCGGTAGGCACAGTAAGAAAAGCCAAGAAGACCTGCGGCCGAGGCAATGGCACTGTTAAACATGGCCAGGATTCCCTGTCCGTTTGCGGCTAAGGCGGAACCACCATTGAATCCAAACCAACCGAGCCAAAGTAGGAGGCCGCCAATAAAGGTGTATGAACTTTTAGCGGGGATTACCTTCATATCGCGACGACGGCCAAGCAGCAGCGCTAAGACCAGTCCCGTCACACCGGACGAGATGTGGACAACGGTCCCGCCGGCAAAGTCAATGGCTCCCAGGCGTGCGATAAAGCCGTTATCCCAAACCATATGAGCTAAGGGCGCGTAAACAACGAGCAACCAGAAGCTGAGAAAGAGCAAAAGGGCCTTTGTTTTCATTCGACCAAGAACTGACCCAACAATAATGAGCACCGTAATCATGGCGAAGGTGCCTTGAAAGAAGGCGAAGAGGGCGTCTGGAATGGTTAGCTCACGTGTTGAATGAGTAAATGAAACGCCATTAAAGAAAAGTTGGTTGAACACTTTTGAAAAGTTCTCGCTACCGGTAAAGGCAAAGGAATAGCCGAAGGCAAACCAGAGGATACTGACTAGACCAATTATAATTAGACCGAGTCGCAACATGTATAAACGGTTCTTTTCATCAGCCACACCGGCATAAAAGAAAGCCAGTCCAGGGGTCATTAACCAAACTAAAAGTGATGATATCAATATAAAAGCAATGTCTCCAGCCTGCATAAGTCATTTCCTTTCGAAAGTTCTTGATTAACATTGTTTTTAGTTTACGTCTTTTTTTATTAGACCAATTAAATCTTGATAACTTTTCTAACATCCTACGATACGTAATTTTTAAAATAGTCTTGAATCGTCAGGCCGTTGATTGGTTTTGGAACGAACGATTGATTGCCACTCCTTTTAATGGCAGTCGAACGACTTTTTCTGAAATGATTAATTTAAGAATTGTTTACTGCTATAATTGAAAGAAAAACAATTGAGGGAAAGTTCATGGCAGATTGGCAACGTATTCTTGTAAAGGTTGGAACGAGCACCATTGTGGATTCGACTGGACAGGTAAACTATCCAGTCATTAACCGTTTAGCACAGGTGTTAACGACTTTGGAAAAAGATGGACACGAAATCCTTTTTGTCACTTCAGGGGCCATTGGGGTGGCCATTGATCAAATGGGACTCGACAGTCGGCCAAAGGAGATTCCGCAGCAACAAGCCTTAGCTGCCATTGGTCAGGGGTACTTAATGACTATCTATAATCAGGCTTTTTCTTTCTACCAGCAACTCATTGGTCAGGTCTTACTGACGTATGATGTCTTTGAAAACCCGGCGATGTTAGCTAATACGAAGGCTGCCATCAATGAGTTGCTGATGCAAAAGGTGATTCCAATTGTTAATGAAAACGATGTCATTGCTGTGGATGAACTTGATCACCAGCACTCTTTTGGTGATAACGATCGGTTGGCTGCCTTATTGGCAGAAGAAATGGGTGCTGATCTGATTGTCTTATCGGACGTGGATGCGCTGTATACTGCTAATCCGAACACCAATCCGCAGGCTAAGCCCTTACGAAAAATTCATGAAGTGACGGATGCCATCAGGCAAGCAGCCACTGGATCGACTTCTGGCCTCGGCACCGGCGGGATGGCAACCAAGTTGAAAGCGGCTGAGTACATGATGGCCCATGGTCGGGAAATGGCCCTTATCAACGGAAATAATCCAGAAAATATTCGTGCAGTGATTGAAGGTAAGGCAATTGGAACACATTTTCAAGGAGAATAAGCATGATGACGATGGAAACGATTGGGCAACAAGCAAAGGCTGCCAGCCAGGCGGTTGCCCAACTGAGTAACGAAGAGCGAAACCAGCTACTTCAAGCAATGGCAACGGCTTTGCTTAGCCAACAGGAAGAAATTATTCGGGCTAATGATGAAGACTTGGCGGCTGCTAGTGACTTGTCTGGTCCCATGCGGAATCGACTAACCGTTAATCAATTAGTGATTCAAGGCATCGCCGCGTCTCTGCGCGCGGTGGCGACTTTACCAGATCCACTAGCTGGGCCATATGATTCCTGGGAGCATTCAACGGGTTTTAAAATAACCAAGAAAACGGTCCCACTTGGTGTGGTGGCCATGATTTATGAAGCGCGTCCAAATGTGACGGTTGATGCCGCCGCCTTAGCCATTAAATCTGGTAACGCAGTTATTCTACGGGGTGGCAAGGAGGCCATTCGAACGAATAAAGTACTAGCAAAAGTCTTGCGGAACGTGCTGTCTGACAATGGGTTGAATCGTAACATCATTCAACTAATTGAAGATACCTCTCATGAGAGCGTTAACCAATTATTAGGTATGCGCAAGTACGTTGACGTACTTATTCCACGTGGTTCTAAAGCCTTTATTGACTTTGTTGTTCAAAATGCAACCGTTCCCGTGATTGAAACAGGTGCTGGCAATACCCATATTTTTGTGGATGAATCAGCAGATCAAGACCAAGCGATTTCAGTGATTACAAACGCTAAAACGTCAAAACCAGCAGTCTGTAATTCAGCCGAAAAGTTGCTGGTTCATGAGGCGATTGCGAAGGACTTTTTACCAAAGGTTGTGCAAACCCTGATTGAAAAAGGTGTTGAGTTGCGTGGTGATGAGCAGTCACGGACGATTGATACTCGAATTTTAGCAGCCAATGAAAAGGATTGGGATACGGAATATAACGATTTGATTATGGCTATCAAAGTTGTGAAGGACTGCGAGCAAGCTATCGACTGGATTAACGAGCACACAACCCATCATTCCGAAACAATTTTATCTGAAAACGTTCAAAATGTGACAAACTTTATGAATCAAGTGGACGCCGCCGTTGTTTATCAGAACGTTTCTTCTCGTTTCACGGATGGTTTTGAATTTGGCTTCGGTGCGGAAATCGGTATTTCAACGCAAAAACTGCATGCCCGCGGACCAATGGGACTTGCTGCACTAACCACCATTAAGTATGAAGTGTTTGGTGACGGACAAGTGAGAGAGTAAAAAAAGGATTTCACATGATTATTCGTTCAGCTGCAATAAGTGATGCCGTGTGGCTTCAAAAGATCAATCGACAAGCCCTAGGCTACGATCAGTCACTGGAATTTACTAAACAACAGCTCCAACTTACTTTGAATGATGCGAATCATTATCTAATTGCCGTTGCGGTCGACGAACGTAACGGGGAAGTAGTCGGTTATGTTCACGCGGAATTGTATCGTGAGTTGTACGCAGAAGATGCGATGAACGTACTTGCCTTAGCCGTGCAAAACGAACGACGAGGAACCGGCATTGGCCGACAGCTGATGAGGTGGTTATCAGAAGAAGCTGAAAAATTGCAAATATTGACGATACGTTTAAATTCGGGCATCGAACGAACGGCAGCGCATGACTTTTACCGACATATTGGCTTTACCGAGGTCAAAACACAAAAGAAATTCCTCAAGAAAATGAAATAATTAATTGAAAAAAGAGCGTCAGTCATCAAAACGGATGACTGGCGCTATTTTAACTTTAGTGGGGTAGATTGGCCACAAAACGGTTATAATTTGTTTCTTCTCCCGTTTGAACAGGCCTCAACTGGGCTAAATCAAAATGACCACTGGACAGGTATTCTTCTGGAATGGTGACTTTATCAATAAACGTTGCATTACCAATTAATTCAATCCATGGTTGTTCTTTATCTTGATGAATCCGTGTCTTTACCATGCCTCCCGGATTATAAATCGTCAGTTCCTTACTTACATCGACTAGTTCGGGATGAATCATGGAAAAGGCATAGGAAGTGGCGGACATACCGGTACCACAGGCGTTGGTAAAGCCGACGCCCCGTTCATAGGTATGAACGAATAAAATATTTTTGTCTAAAATTTTGGCGAAATTGACATTGACGCCATCCGGGAAGTAGGGATTTTCTGCATTCAAACGCTGACCCAGTTGACCGAGGGTATCCGTTAAGTCCTCATCCGTTTCAACAAAACTAATCAAATGGGGGTTGGGAACGGCAATGGCGGTAAAGTGTAGATAATCGTGTAAAACGGGAAGTTTTGTATCGAAGATTCTTTCCTTTTCCAAATGATCAAATGGGAAAGCTTTCTTGTTAAAGCGAATCGGTGAAATCTCAACCGAAAACGCCGGTACCCCGGGCACAAAGTCAGCTTCTCGTCGGACTTTTAAATCACTTTCAGCCGTTTCAACGGTAAAAGCCGTTTGGCCCTCGCGTTCTGATAAGTAGCGGGCCACCGTCCGTAATCCATTGCCACACATCGAAGCGATACTACCATCGGCATTAACGACTGTCATTTTGCCCAAGGGGCCTGCATGTGTTGGCTCATCGATGACGAGTAAGCCATCCGCACCAGGCCAATCGCCTTTTTTCTGACAAAGTTTTTGAGCAAGTTGGATTAACTGCTTTTGCGACAAGGGTGTTTCGAATAACGTTTGGTCTAAGAGATAAAAAGAATTATGTGATCCGTGGACATGGACAAGTTCAGTCATGGTTATCCTCCTGAAAAAAATGCTGGTAAATTGTGGCAACGGCGTGTTTGGCGTCCTTTTTCTTCGTACCAATCATGGCTGAAATTTGTGAGGCTCCTTGGTTAATCATGTTCACCTCGATACCATTCATCGTTAGGGCCGAAATGGCTTCAGCTACGGTTGTTGGCTTTAAAAACATACCCTCACCAACAATCATGATGATTGTGTAATCTTCAATCCATTGCATGGCATCCGGTTCAAGCGTTTCTTCGATATCGGCACAAAGTGCTTGAATTTTATCCTCCGTTAACTGCCGATTATCAAAAATAATGGTTAAATCGTCAATTCCAGAAGGCATGTGTTCATAAGAGATGTTATAGCGGTAAAAAATTTGCAGTAATTTGAGCGTCAAACCGACCTCTTGGTTTAGTAAGTAGCGGTGCAAGTACAAGGCTGAAAAGTGATCAGAATTGCTGACACCGGTGATGGGGTGGCTGGGGTGAAAGTCATGTTCGGGAATGATTCGTGTTCCAGGATCATTGGGACGGTTTGTATTCTTAACATTGATGGTGACCTGTCCTTGAATGGCAGGAATAATGGCTTCATCGTTAAAAACGGAAAAGCCGGCATAGGAAAGCTCTCGCATTTCACGATACGTCATTTGTTCGATGGCGACTGGTCGGTCGACGATGTTCGGATTCGCTGCGTAAACCGAAGAGACGTCCGTAAAGTTTTCGTACAAATGAACACCAAACCCTCTAGCCACAATGGAGCCAGTAATGTCCGAACCACCACGAGCGAAGGTGGCAATATCGCCTTTTTTGGTCACGCCATAAAAGCCAGGAATCACCAAGATTTCATCGTCACTTATTTTGAAATGTTTTATGTTGGTATAGCTTTCTTCTGTAATGGTTGCACTATCGGGTTGTCCGGTCACAACCAACCCAAGTTCGGCTGGGTCCACAAAGCGAGCCCGCTGACCCAGTTTTTGCAAAATAAGCGCCATTAGCATCGCGTTTAATTTCTCACCATGGGCCTTAAAATAAGCAAGACGGTCATTTCCCTTCCCTGCAAAGAGATGGGGTAACTGGATGATTGTCTCACGAATTGTTTTGAAATCACTGGGTGATAGCTTAAAATACTGAGCAATCGCTTCGTATCTCGCGACCAGTGTTTTTTGAATGTTTTCAATATTTTGGTCTAGTTCTGATAAAGTCGCGTATTGGATTAAGAGATCGGTGACCTTTTGATCATTTTCGTCTCGTTTACCTGGTGCAGAAACCACCACAATCCGACGCTCATGATTCGCCATGATAATCTGAGTAACTTTCTCATACTGTGGTCCGTTCGCTAGGGAAGAACCCCCAAATTTCACAACCCTTGTCATTTTCTCATGCTCCTTTTGTTTTTAATTTGTTTGCATTGTATCAGCACTTTTTGAGAAAACAACTTGAAAAAAGAACTAAAAACCGTCCTTTTTTGTGGCGGTATATGAAGAAAAATGATTAAAAATTTTTAATAAAAAGGGTTGACGAGATTAAAAAATTAGTTTACTATTTGAGACATCGAAGAGGTTGCAACCGCGATGAGTAAGTTAGTCGAGTTCCTGTGTGGACAACGACGCTAACCGAAAGGCAAGGTTGCCGAAGCGCTTCAGCTACACAGGCTGGGGTAAGCTGGGACATCGTTCAATAGGCGATGGACTGTCACGATTTAATCGTGTTGCGCTTTCGACATTTGAAACCAGTTAATTTTTTGTGAACCATTGGATTCTCTTGTATGAAGTGTTAACCACTTCGTACAGGAGTTTTTTTTATGCCATTTTGACAAGGAGAGAACGGATGAACGAACAAATACAGGGAAATCAAATCAACGCTTCAGGCCATTTGACGATTGGCGGCTGTGATGCCGTGGCTCTAGCAGACGAGTACGGCACACCGGTTCTCGTCTACGATACGGCAAAAATACGCCACCAAATTCGAGCTTTCCAAGAGGTCTTCGAAGAAAACGAAGTCGATTACGCCGTTTGTTACGCCAGTAAGGCCTTTGCCAATACGGCCATGTACCAACTCGTCAACCAAATGAATGGGCATGTCGATGTCGTGTCAGCAGGCGAGATTCAAATGGCCCTGCATGCAGGTTTTCCAGCAAAGAAAATGACTTTTCATGGCAATAATAAATCCGAAGAGGAGCTGCGACTGGCTTTAAAAGTCGGAATCGGGCTCATTGCCTTAGACAATTTTCATGAAATTGCCTTGTTACATCGTTTACTAGAGGAAACAGGAGGACGGGCTAACGTCATTCTACGCATCACACCAGGGATTTCGGCCCACACCCATGAGTACATTCAAACCGGACAGGTTGATAGTAAGTTTGGCTTTGACTTGGCTTCCGGGCAAGCTGATGAAGCCTTACAAAGAGTTTTACAAGAACCAAGGATGACCATGCTTGGGATTCACGCCCACATCGGTTCACAAATCTTTGAATTAGCGGGTTTTGAAGGGGCAAGCGAAAAGTTAGTCGACTTGGCCGCCCGGTGGGCAAGGGATTATGGCTATCAAACCAAAATTTTAAATGTTGGGGGCGGTTTTGGCATTCGCTATGTGAGTGCCGATCGACCACTTGCTCCACAAGACTTTGTCAATCTAATTATTCAAACTGTTAAACAGCGGACAAGGTCGTTGAACATCCCCACACCCGGCATTTGGATTGAACCGGGCCGGTCCATTGTCGGTCCTGCTGGCTACAGTCTTTACACGGTTGGGGCACGAAAGGATGTGCAGGGAATTCGTTCATACCTCGCCGTTGACGGTGGGATGGGCGATAACATTCGACCCGCTCTCTATGATGCTAAGTATGAAGCTGTTTTGGCCAACAATCCGTTGGCACCAGTAATGGAGACGGTTAGAGTGGCCGGTAAATATTGTGAATCAGGAGATGTTTTAATTCAGGAACAAGCCTTGCCGCAAACGAAGCCCGGCGACATTTTGGCAATTTTGAATACCGGAGCCTATGGCTATTCAATGGCCTCCAATTACAACTTGAATGTTAAGCCAGCGGTTGTCTTTGTCGAAAACGGTCGAAGTACCCTAGTCACACGCCGTGAACGAATTGACGATCTTGAACGACTTGATTTTAATTTGGATGGTAGCTCACGAGCATAGTCTTTTATAGAAGAAAACGAAGAAAAGAGGGAAGAACAATGACAGAAACGAACGCAGAAGAAATTATCCAATACATTGGTTCCGCAAAGAAGAAAACACCGACAAAAGCATATATTAAAGGCAATTTAAGTAAGTTGACTTATCCAAATACGGTGAAAGTTTTTGGTGATGACCGGGTGGCAACGGTTTTTGGTGACTGGACCGACCTGGCTGTGGTTTTGAAGCAGGAGGGCGTTACCGATTACGAAATTGAAAACAACGCACGTAATTCGGCCGTGCCCCTCCTTGATTTAAAGAACATTAATGCCCGGATTGAACCAGGGACGGTCATTCGAGACCAGGTCACAATCGGTCACAATGCGGTGATCATGATGGGGGCAGTTATCAACATTGGCTGTGAAATCGGCGAAAATTCCATGATTGACATGGGTGTTGTCATGGGTGGCCGGGCCATTGTTGGCAAGCACGCTCACATCGGTGCAGGCGCCGTCTTGGCAGGGGTTATTGAGCCTGCTTCCGCCCAGCCTGTCGTCATTGAAGACAATGTCTTAATCGGGGCCAATGCCGTTGTGATTGAAGGCGTTCGAGTTGGTGAGGGGGCAGTTGTTGCCGCTGGTTCCATCGTGACGAAGGATGTTATGCCACACACCGTGGTAGCTGGTAATCCTGCCCGCAAAGTCAAGGACGTTGATGCACAGACCGAGTCAAAGACGACTTTGGAAGATGATTTAAGAAAGTTGTGATGCTATGTTAACCGAAAACGATCTGATTCAGATTCGCCGTGATTTACACCAAATTCCCGAATTGGCTTTGGCCGAGCACGAAACACATGCCTATTTATTCGATAAGGTGCGCTCTTTTAATCAGGAGCACCTAACGATTCGAGAAATTGAAGAACTTCCGACTACTTTATTGGTTCGAATTGCTGGTTCCAAGCCAAAGCGAACCATTGGCTACCGTGCCGATATCGATGCTTTGCCTGTTACGGAGGACACCGATTTGCCTTTTGCTTCAACTCATGAAGGGCGGATGCACGCTTGTGGTCATGACATGCACATGACAGTCGCCCTTGGTTTAATCGCTTATTTTGCCGAAAACCAGCCAGAAGATAATCTTCTCTTCTTTTTTCAACCAGCAGAGGAAGAAGAAAACGGTGGGTTACTTGCGTATGAACGCGGTGTCTTTGAAGAAGAATGGCGGCCTGATGAATTTTACGCCCTTCACGATACTCCGAACTTGCCCGCCGGCACAATTGGATGCCGGATGGGGACCTTATTCGCTGGGTCTGCCGAAGTCGATATCGACTTTATCGGTAAAAGTGGTCACGCTGCCTTTCCACAGGATGCCAACGACATGGTCGTGGCCGCTGCAGCCTTTATTGGACAGATTCAAAGCATTGTTGCCCGTCGGATTGATCCCATCCGGTCTGGTGTCATCACCTTTGGCCGTTTCAACGCCGGTAGCATTCGAAATGTAATTGCTGGCTCTGCCCGCTTGGAAGGCACCATTCGTGGCTTGGAACAGACGATGTTAGTTGACTTAATGGAACAAATTAACGCGATTGCTCAAGGGATTGCCAAGAGTTACGGTTGTCAGGTCGTGCCAACCTTCACGCAGGGCGGCTATCTTCCCGTGGAGAACACATCGGAACTGACAAAGAATTTCATCGATTTCATGCAGGCTAAGCACCCTGAGCAATTCAAGCTGACGGAACCAGCGATGACTGGTGAGGACTTTGGGTACTTATTATCAAAAATTCCCGGCACCATGTTTTGGCTGGGGGTTGAGGATGAACATCCATTGCACGCTGCGACTTTTTCGCCAAAGGAAGAAGCACTGGCACCTGCTGTTTCAACGATTCGCGACTTTTTAACGTTCCGCATGTTGCAGGAAGAAGGAGAATGATATGTTTGAAAATGCCGATTTAATGACCGCTATTGTGACCCCGTTTGATGAAAACAACCAAATTGACTTTGCTAGCCTAGCCGCCCTAACGGAACGGTATCTCGAAGAAGGACACCGTGGCTTTGTAATTGGTGGTACGACGGGTGAAACGCCTACCTTGAGTCACGCAGAAAAGTTGGCTCTTTACCAAGGCTTTGCCGAAATTGTGAACGGTCGAGTACCCATCATTGCTGGTACGGGTTCGAACAACACGGCCGAAACCATTGCCTTTACAAAAGAAGTGAGTCAAATTTCTGGTATCGATGCCGCCTTGGTGGTGGTTCCTTACTATAACAAACCTGATCAGCGGCGGATGATGGCGCACTACCTGGCGGTTGCCGAAGAGGGAGGGTTACCAGTTGTGATGTATAACGTTCCCGGTCGAACGGCCGTGACGATGCAAAACGACACCATTGTCGCACTCTCTGCCCACCCAAACATCGTGGGTGTTAAGCAGTGTACTAGCATGGCGGATTTAGAATACTTAGTTGACCATGTAAAAGACGACTTCGCGGTCTACTCTGGTGAGGACGCCCAAGCACTCTTTGCCCTGGTGATTGGCGCACGTGGTGTTATTTCCGTGGCTTCCCATCTTTATGGGAGTCAAATGCGGGGCATGTATGATGCCTTCTACGCTGGCAACTTTCAAGAAGCCGGTCGATTGCAGCGTTGGCTGACCCCAAAGATGGCGGCCTTGTTCATGTACCCATCCCCAGCGCCCGTCAAAGCAATGCTGAATGCAGCCGGCTACCAAGTTGGCGCCTGCCGGTTACCAATTCTACCGCTTGATGAAAATGAACAAGCACACTTACTTGATGCGTTGAAGACAGAAGGAGCATTTTCATGATTAAAGTCATTGTCGCCGGTTTCTTAGGTTCCATGGGCCAGCAAGCCATTCAAACGATTACCCAGCAAAAGTCCATGACGATTGTGGCGGTTTATTCTCCCCACGCCGACCAACAGGCAACGGCCTACGGTCTGGACGAAAGCGTACAAGTTTACCAGCAATTGTCCGAAATTGACGTGCCGGCGGATGTCTGGCTTGACTTCACGACTCCCGCGGCCGTGTTTGAGAACACACGCTTCGCCATTGAGCATGGCATCCAGCCCGTCATTGGAACCACTGGCTTAAGCGATGCTGAAGAAGACGAGCTACTGTCGTTGTCAAAAGAAAAGGGCGTCGCTGGTTTAATTGTCCCCAACTTCTCTTTGTCGGCCGTTTTGTTAATGAAGTTTTCGGAGGAGGCTGCCCATTACTTCTCCGAAGTGGAAGTGATTGAAATGCATCATGAGGATAAAAAGGATGCGCCTTCCGGAACGGCTTTCATGACGGCCAAACGAATCGACCAGGTACGCCGAGCACACGAACAGGGTGCCTCAAAAGAGACACTTCCCGGTGCCCGCGGGGCAGATTACCATGGAATCCGGATTCATGCCGTTCGCTTGCCGGGCTACGTTGCTCATGAACAAGTCCTGTTTGGTGGCGAAGGGGAAGCGCTGACGATACGCCAAGATAGTTTCAGCCGTTCGTCATTCATGAAGGGTGTTGTGCTGGCCATTGAAAAAGTCGGACAGTTGGACCAACTATGCGTTGGTCTTGAACACGTCATGTAAAGGAGAGAATGTCTAATATGCCAGAATTACTAAAGACGCTCCAGAAAAGTTATAACCAGCGACTCGATTTGGTCAAGGCTTCCAAGATTCGTTCCTTCGATAACCAAGTTTCCAATATTCCTGGATTGGTGAAGCTAACGATTGGGGAACCCGATTTGGATACCCCTGCCCACATCAAACAAGCCGTTGTTTCCGCAATGGACCAAAACCAAACCCATTACACGGCACAGGCGGGAACCAAACAGCTTCAATCAGCCATCACTGGATACCTAAGGCGCAACCATGGCTTGAATTATCAAGACGAAACGGACATTTTGGTTACGGTTGGTGCTACTGAGGCCATTTATGGCGTACTCGAAACCTTAATCAATCCCGGTGATCAGTTCATTATTCCAACACCCGCCTTTGCCCTTTACGAGCCCATCATCACGCTGCTTGGTGGGGAAGTGATTGACATCGATACCTCAACCAGCGACTTTAAATTGGATCCCACCATTTTGGAAAAGACGTTGGCCGAAAATAAAAGGGTTAAGGCAGTCATGCTCAGTTACCCGAACAATCCTTCGGGTGTGACTTTGTCAGAAGAAGAAGTGCATGCACTGGCCCAGGTGGTGAAGAATCGCGATCTTTTCGTTATCACGGATGAGATTTATAGTGATTTGACTTATGACCAGCGGCCCTATTCCATTGCCCGGGACTTGCCGGAGCAAACCGTCTATATTTCGGGCGTTTCCAAATCTTACGCCATGACCGGCTGGCGGGTTGGCTTTGTGGCAGCGCCTGCTGCTTTCATCGACCGACTTCGAAAAGTGCACGCCTTCATGGTGACCTGCCCATCATCCATTGATCAAGCGGCCGCCGCCGAAGCCTTTGAAAACGGCGACGCCGACATTGAAGCCATGCTTGCGACATACCAAGAGCGGCGTGACGTTCTTTATCAGGGCTTGACTGACATTGGACTCAAAGCACTCTATCCTGACGGAGCCTTCTACTTGTTCGTGAAGATCCCCGAACAGTTCGGAAATGACGACGAAGCCTTTGCTCTGCACATGGCCCAGATTGCCAAAGTCGGACTGATTCCTGGCTCTGCCTTTGGGAAAGGGGGCCGCGGGTACGTCCGGCTGTCCTATGCTGCTTCAATGACCAACATCAAGGAGGCGTTGAGAAGGATAAGAACGGCGCTTTCGACAGGATTACTAAACTAGGAGAAGAGAAATGAAAACATACACCGTCGCTATTCTTGGCGCAACAGGCGCCGTTGGCACCCGTCTAATCGAACAGCTCGAGCAATCAACGATTCCGGTCGGAACCATCAAACTTCTCGCTTCAGCGCAATCAGCTGGAAAGACCTTGCCTTTTAAGGGAAAAGCCGTTGTGATTGAGGAGGCAACAGCTGACGCCTTTGACGGTGTTGACATTGTCTTGGCCTCTGCAGGAGGCGCCGTTTCCAAGCGTTTATTACCGGAAGCGATGAAACGCGGGGCGGTCTGCATTGATAACACATCCGCCTTCCGAATGGACCCAACGGTTCCACTGGTTGTCCCAGAGGTGAATCCGGAACAACTCCGAAATCACCAGGGAATCATTGCCAACCCGAACTGTTCGACCATTCAAATGGTCGTGGCCTTGAAACCAATTTTCGAACGTTTTGGCTTAAAACAGATCATTGTTTCCACTTATCAAGCAGCCTCCGGAGCAGGGCAATCTGCTCTTAACGAATTCTTCCAAGAAAGCCGTGATTATCTTGCCGGAAAGGAAATGACGGCCAATATTTTACCAACAGCCAGTGACAAAAAACACTATCCATTGGCCTTTAACCTCCTGCCACAGATTGATGTCTTCGAAGAAGATGGTTACACCCATGAAGAGTGGAAGATGATTCATGAGACAAAGAAGATTTTGTTGAACGACATGGATGCCGAAGACCTTAAAGTGACGGCAACCTGTGTTCGGGTTCCTGTACCCATTTCACACGGTGAATCCGTCTACATTGAAGTGAACGATGAAAAGGCAACCGCACAAGCGATTCGCTCAGTTCTTTCTGCAGGGGAGGGTCTGGTCCTCCAAGGCGATTCCAGTCAGCAGCTCTACCCGCAGCCACTAACAGCTGAGGGAAAGCGTGAAACGTTTGTTGGACGTGTTCGAGCTGATCAAGAGAATCCAAACGCCTTTCACCTCTGGGTTGTTTCGGATAACTTACTCAAGGGAGCGGCATGGAATACGGTCGAAATTGCTGAACGTTTGGTTGCCGAAAAGCTATTAAAAAACTGATAAAAAAGTCGAGCACATTTGCTCGACTTTTTTAGTGCTCAATAATCGAAAATGTTCGGTATTCACTGATTATTATATAAATTTTAATTTAATGTTCGCTTATTTTTGATTTAAATTTCAAATATTGGGTTGATTGTCCGCTAAAAATACGTGATACTGTTTAAGTACCGAACGAAAATCGTTTGGGGGAATATTTTCGAGCATAAACACGAACAATATAAACAAGATGTTGTTTATTTAGGAGAGAAAAGGAACATGAAAAAATTTCTTGTCGCTGCTGCTGTTTTCGTCATTGTGATTGGTGGTTTCTTCGCCTTTACCATGGGTGGAAAAAAATCAGATTCGAGCCAATCATCTAGTAAGACCGAATCTAAAATGGACTTAAAGGAACTGAACGTTCAGTTCACTCCCTCCATTAATTCTGGTACTTTGCTGGCAAAAGCCAAGCCATTGGAAACACTTTTGAGTAAGCAACTGGGCATTCCGGTTCACGTTTCGCTATCAACGGATACAAACTCCATGATTGAAGCCATGGGTTCAAAGAAGATTGACATGGGCTTCTTGTCACCCGATGCTTACGTCACTGCGCATAAGCAGTATGGTACCAAAGTCATTTTGCAATCGACACGTTACGGCATCAAAGACGACAACACTGGTGGTTCAACGGGTAAGTTAGTTGACCACTATAAGTCCATGATCATCGTTAAGAAAGACTCAAACATCAAGTCGGCAAAGGATTTGAAGGGTAAGAAGATTGCGGTGCAGAGCCCAACATCGGCTGCTGGCTATGTCTATCCAATTGACGAATTGAACAAGAAGGGCATCAACGTAATTAAAGATTCAACACTCGTTCAAATTAAGGGACATGATCAAGCTGTTCTGTCCGTTTTGAATGGCGACACAGATGCCGCCTTTATCTTTGGGGATGCTCGAAACGTTGTGAAGAAGGACCAACCGGACGTCTTTGATAAGACACGCATTCTGTACACGACGGACAACATTCCAAACGATACCATTTCCCTTCGGAAGGGCGTTTCATCGGCGGATTCAAAAAAGATTGCAGAAGCAATGAAAGAAATCGCCAAGACGGATGAAGGAAAGCAAATCCTGCATAACATCTATTCATGGGATGGTGTTTCCGATTCCAAGGATGCTAATTTTGATACAGTTCGCAAGCACAATCAACAGATTGAAAAGTTGCGCTAATCACTAATAAAGTCTTAGATGGTTACCGCCGATTGGCTGGTAGCCATTTTATATGAAAAAAACGCTGGTAGCAGCGCTGAAGAGGTTCTTATGTTAGACAAAAAGGGAAACATTGAGTTAAAAGACGTATCGAAGGTTTATCCAAACGGGGTCGTTGGGTTAAAGGACGTTAACCTGACCATTGGCCATGGTGAATTCGTCATGATTGTTGGGTTATCGGGTTCTGGTAAATCGACTTTGCTACGGGCCATCAACCGGCTTCACGATGTCACGGAAGGTGCGATTCTTATTGATGGTCAAGACATCACGAAGGCGTCAGGTGATAAGCTCCACAAGATTCGTCGCTCGGCTGCCATGATTTTCCAAAATTACAACCTAGTGAAGACCTCTTCGGTCTACCGTAACGTGATGTCGGGACGAGTAGGTTACTATCCAGCCTGGCAAGCCGCTTTTGGCCTTTTTAAGAAGGAAGACCAGGAAATGGCCGCTGCGAACCTGGCCCGGGTCAACCTGCTTGATAAGTACTACGTCAAGGCAAGGGACCTCTCCGGGGGTCAGCAACAGCGTGTTGGCATTGCCCGAGCGCTCATGCAGGAACCCTCGGTTATTCTGGCGGACGAACCCGTTTCCGGGTTGGATCCGAAGACGACAAAAGTCGTTATGAACGATTTGAAGAAATTAAATGAAGAAGATGGCATGACCATCATTCTAAACGTTCACTCCATCGGCTTGGCCTTGAAGTATGCCAGTCGCATTGTCGGCCTAAAGGAGGGTCAGATTATTTACGACAAGCCAATTGCCGAAGTGGACAAACGCGACTTTAAGGAAATCTACCGGGAAGCGGGGGATGACCACGCAACGGCGACTGACGAGGCGGAGGAAGATTAATGAACAAATCGATACCAAAACGCCCATTTATGAAGGAGTGGCACGTCACGGGTTTTACGGTCTTTTTGCTGCTTTTCATCGCTGTGGTGCTATCCGCTCAAGCCACTCAGGTCGGGCAGGACTTTTCAATGGAGCAGTTTGCTGATCTTTGGATTAAAATGGCAAACCCAGACTGGTCTTATCTGCCAAGGGTGTTGACTCCCTTAGCTCAAACCGTGCAGATGGCCATCGTGGGAACCTTAATTGGCGGCATTGCCGCCATTCCGTTCGCTTTTTTAGCCGCCAGTAACATTGTGCGGAACGCTTTTGTTCGGGGCATCATTCGCTTTGTGATGAACCTGATTCGCTCCATTCCACAAATGCTGTTAGCTGCGCTATTCGTCGCTGTTGTCGGCATTGGGACCTTGTCTGGTGTCTTGGCCTTGGCCGTTTTCTCGTTTGGGATGATGTTTAAGTTACTGTACGAGGCCATTGAAACGGTTGACCAAGGACCAATCGAAGCCATGCGGGCGGCCGGCGGTAAACGCTCCCAGGTCATTGTTTTCGCCGTCATCCCTCAGGTCTTAAACCAATACTTGTCTTTCTTCCTCTACACACTGGAAATCAACGTTCGCGCTTCGGCCGTGCTTGGTTATCTGGGTGCTGGTGGGATTGGCTTATACTTGAACACAACTTTGGACACATTCCGCTACGATCAAACATCCGTCGTGATTCTAGCCATCTTAGTGGTTATTGTCCTGGTCGATGCACTGTCAAATAAACTCAGGGAGGCGCTCTCATGATGGTTCAAAAACGCTCATTATCTAGTCGCCTGAAGCCCTATGCGGCAGGAGTCATTGCCTTAATCATTGTTATTTGGGCCTTTTCAGGAATTGAGTTTAAGGGCATGAAGGATTCAGCCGGCCAGATTTTAGGCGCCATTTTTGCTGGTCTTTTTAATCCTGATTGGTCCTATGTTTACAGTGGCCATGGGGAAGACCTCATCTCGGCACTGTTTGAAACGCTAGCAATCGCCTTTCTTGGCACCATTATTTCGTCATTCATTGCCGTTCCTTTCGCCTTTTGGGCAGCGAAAACGAGTAAGAAATTTTCCGTCCGGTCAACCACTGGTAAATTCTTATTAACACTGATTCGTGTTTTTCCTGAACTTGTTTTAGCCATTATGTTCATTAAAGCCGTTGGGCCAGGAGCCTTTGCCGGTGTCTTGGCAATGGGGGTCCACTCAATTGGAATGATGGGAAAACTCTTCTCTGAAGCAATTGAAAACATTGATCGCGGTCCGGAAGAAGCCATCATTTCAGCAGGTGGGAACCGGCTCGATGCATTAAGTTGGGCGACTTTACCAGCCGTCTTACCGGAATTCATTAACTTCACCCTTTACCGGTTTGAGATTGCCGTCCGTTCAGCTTCCATTCTTGGAATTGTTGGTGCGGGTGGTGTCGGGGCTCCTTTGATTTTCGCCCTGTCTAACCGTTCTTGGTCACGCGTTGGGATCATTTTGATTGGCATCATCTTAATGGTGACGGTCATTGATTGGTTATCCGGTGCCATTCGAAAGCACCTACTGAAATAAAAAAGGGCAAGCAGGTGTTGCTTTCTAGAGGAGAACAAGATGAATTTACAGATTCTTTCGACATCGGATAGTCATACTTTTTGGTGGGGAGAGGAAACCATTGCAAAGGACGTTGCGGCACCATACGGATTGTTTCGGGCAGCAAGTGTGCTTTCGACAATGACGAAAGATGCCGAAAAAAACGGCGATTTTCTAATTAAAATTGACAATGGTGACTTCATTCAGGGACCCTTGCTGGGAAACTACATTGCTGAATCGGCCCCTGATCAGGCAACGATTTTCAGTGAGTTGCCCAAGCAAATCGCCTATGACGTTCGCACGTTAGGTAACCATGAATTCAACTTTGGAATCGACTATCTAAAGAAGATTTTTGAAGACGATCAGACACTATTAAACGCCAATGTGCTGGATAAAAAAACCGGTCAACCATTTATCGGGCAACCCTACAAAATCTTTGAAAAAAAAGGTAAAAAAGTCGCCGTCATTGGTTTAACAACCAAGTACGTGCCGAACTGGGAAAAGCCTGAAAACATTCGAGGAATCGAATTTGTTGATCCTGTTCAAGTGGCCAAAAAATTGATTAAACAATTAGAAAGTCGTGTCGACGCCATCGTCATTGCCTATCATGGTGGCTTTGCCAGGGATTTGACGACCGATGCCATCCTTGAACCCGAAACGGGAGAAAACCAGGGGAATCAGTTACTGAAACTTCCTGGATTATCTGCCTTAGTTACGGGGCATCAACACCGCCAAATTGCCGGAGTTTACAACGGTGTCCCGGTTAGTCAGCCTGGCTATCGTGCTGAAGCCGTGGGGCAACTAACCATCCCTTTTACTGATGAAAAAAATCAGAAGGGGCAAACACAACCGGCGGTCGCTAACCTGGTTCACACGAATAATTGGCCAGAAGATGCCAAACTACTGGCACAGTATCAGTCATTAAAACAAGAGTTGGATGCTTGGCTCGACCAAGTCCTCGCGAATTCCGGAATCGACCTGACCATACAGTCAGTCCCCCGGGCCCGTCAAACGGGACATCCCTTTGTTGACTTGATTAATCACATCCAACTGGAAGCCACTGGGGCCGATCTCTCAGCGACCGCACTTTTCAATGATGAAGTGGCTGGTTTCGGCCACACCATCACACGGCGTAGCATTTTGGGTAATTATCCCTTTCCCAATACACTGGTTACAATCGCCATGACTGGAAAGCAAGTCCAGAAAGCACTTGAAACCAATGCAGCTTATTTTACCCTTATCGATCAGCAAATCGCTGTCAACCCGGCTTACCACCTTTCAAAGAAACAAGACTATAATTACGATCTTTGGCTAGGACTGGACTACCGTTTTGACCTCACTAAACCCATCGGTCAACGGGTGACGATTGAGGCCATCCAACAACAGCCCTTTGATCCTTATAAAACCTATCGAATCGTTGTCAATAACTACCGTGCCACGGGGGCCGGTAACCAAGTCTTTAAGGAAGGAAAAGTCCTATCGGAAGGCAGGCAAACCATCAGTGAACTGATTGAAAATTATTTTCAAAATCACGACGAGATCTTCTCGACTAAACAAAGACATTTTCACATTGACTATTAAAAAAGTCCGGTATGCAATACCGGACTTTTTGTTTCATATTGTTATAGCTCTGAAAAGGGGAGAAAGGGTTGCGGTTTGTCATCTTTTGACAAGCGTTTTTGTAACCAGTAAGTGTCTAACCACTGACCGTCTTTGAAGCCAATTTTTTGAAAGTTTGCCACAATGGCATACCCCATGTGCTGGTGAAAGGCAATGCTGTTTTGGTTCTTGCCAGTCACACAGGCCGTTACGGTGACAACGTGCTGCTTTTTTAAAAGTTCTTCGATGGCGAGATAGAGCGCCTTGCCAACGCCCTTTTTCTGAGCCGCTTGACTGACGTAGACACTCACTTCAGCTGCCCATTGGTAAGCTGCGCGTTCACCATAGGGATGGGCATAGGCGTAACCAAGGATTTGGCCGTCTTCCACCACCACCAGGTAAGGGTAAGCAATGAGTGTCTGTTTAATTCGCCTTTCAAATTCAGCAACCGAGGGGACTTCATATTCAAAACTCGTTGTATTTTGTTGAACATATGGTCGATAAATGGCCACTAGTTCTTGCGCATCGGTTACTTTTGCCGTTCGAATGAACATTTGTCTTCTCCCTCAGGTAATTTATCCCTATTCTACTAAAAGAAATATAAAAAAAGCAAAAGGATTCAATCCTTTTGCTAGCTTACAGACGGCGCATGACACACGTGCCTTCAGGAACGGCGAAATCTTTTTGGCAAAGCGTGAGGCGGCCAGTGACTTGATCACGCTCAAAAAGGGCCATGTTATCAGAGTTTTGGTTGGCGACAATCAACAGACTTTCATCAGCACTGAAGTTAAAGTCGCGCGGGAATTCTCCCTCGCTCGGCGTCCGTTCCACCAGGGCCAGTTCACCATCCCCAACAATCGCAAAGACAGCAATGGAATCGTGGCCACGGTTTGTGATGTAGACAAAGCGCTGATCGTGGCTAATCTTGATTGCCGCAGCGCCGTTGTGCGCTGTCCAATCGGATGGAATCGTGGAATAGGTGTTTAAAATCGCTAGCGAACCATCCTGAGGATTATAGCGAACGACCGAGACTTGGCTGGCCAGCTCTCCAACGAGGTAGCCTAGGTTCGTTTCATTCACAAAGGAAATGTTTCGTGGACCAAAACCAGGGGTTGTTTTCAGTTCGGAAACCGCTGTTAGTTTACCTTCGTCTGAAATATCATAAACGTGCACGCGGTCCGTTCCCAAATCACAAACAATCAAGCGACCGTCCGGTGTTAGGTTAGCATAGTGGGGGTGGGCACCATCAGCCTGCTGTGGTCGTGGCCCAACGTCCCCAAGACTTTGTACACGGTCAGCTAGACGAAGGCGACCATCGTCTTGAATTGCGTAGACCGAAACGTAGCCCATGTGGTAGTTGGCCGTGAAGACTAACTGTCGCTCTTCATCAATCGCCACGTAGGCATCTGACGTGCCCGTTTCGATTTCTTCTTGTAACAGTTCGGCTGGTGTCTGGTTAAAGTCAAAAGTCGCCACACCACCACGCAGGTCGGGTTCTTCCATGTTCCGGTCAACGGCATAGACGATGTGTTTCTTTGACTCAGCCAAGTAGGTTGGACTATCAATCTTGGCCACTAAGTGGGCGTTCTCCAAGACCTTGCGGTCCGTATCGAGATCGACCTCAAAAATTCCTTCACTATCGTTAATGGTATAAGTACCGATTAAAAACTTTTCAATCATGGGCTACCTCCTGTTCAATACTGAACATATCTTCGATTTATGTATATTGTACGCTAGTTGGACCCATTAGGGGAGGGGGGAGTTATTAAAACAAAAGAATGTGTCCTGGATCAGGTAGTTACACGTCGTTAATGTATAAGAAAAAATAACGTTATTGTCTATTCTATTAAAACGAACGAAAGGAACACTTTTTCCATAAAGAATTTGCTATAACAATGGAGTAGAGTTTTTTTGGAAAGATACTTGTGATAATTAAAACAAATAAAAAAGAAAGAGGCACTAAATGTTATTGAGAAAAAAGAAAACAGTTAAGACAATGCTGATTGGGCTACTGGCTCTCGCAGCTCTGGTTATCACATTGTCTGCTGGAAAAGCCAGCGCCGATGATACTCGAAGCGGTTACGTCTACTCACCAAACGTGTCGACAGCTAACGGTGGTTGGAATTGGCTGGAGAACGGTCACCCATACACTGGCTTCCGCTACCATGCTGGAACCTACTACTGGTTCGTTAACGGTGTGCGCCAAAATGAGGGTTGGCGCCAGGCGTGGGGCTTAACTTACTATACAGACCAAGATGGTCGCGCAGTTCAAGGAACACGCGTTATTGATGGTAAAGTCGCCAACTTTGGAACCGATAATACCTACTACGAACGTCCAGTGCAAGGCTATGTCTGGGATGGTTCAGCTGAAAACGGTGGCTACCGTTGGTATGAAAATGGTCAGCTCTTTACTGGTTTCCGTTACTATGCAGGAACCTATTACTGGTTCGTTAACGGTGTCCGCCAAAACGAAGGCTGGCGCCAAGCATGGGGACTGACCTACTATACGGATCCGGATGGCCGCGCAGTCCAGGGTTACCAAAATATTCACGGCACAACGTATTACTTTGGTAACGATAATACTTACTATATGCGTAATCCCCAAACGAATGAGCCCCTTAATCCAGGATTCGGTGGTGCCTACTTGAGTCCAACCGAACATGGCTGGGTACCAAATCTTGAGGTAGATGCCAATTAAAGCAGTGTTGTGAAGGTAACACTGCTTTTTTTATCAAAAGGGATGCTCGCTGACACCATGCTATAATCAGATGATGCAAACAAGTTAGAGAAGCGGTGTTGTTTCAGCAGCACCGCTTTTCTTATATAATGGTTATAGCATCAGTCCAAAAGAGCACTAAATTCATCCTAGGAGGTCAACATGCCACGTTACTTAATCATCACAGAAAAGCCGAGTGCACGCAAAAATTTTGCGAAGGCACTCGGCGGGCAACGTGGCCATTTGGCCGATTACGACTTTGAACTGACAAATTTACGTGGTCATCTGATGACCTTGAAGGAACCGGAGCAACAGGTATCAGCCGATTTAAAAGATAAGTATGCCTCTTGGAAATTAAAGGATCTACCATGGAACCTAAGCGATTTATCATGGAAGCGTACTTATATTAAGGCCTATAATTCGCATAGTAAACGGACTGAAAGCACTAAGAAAATCATCGATGAACTAAAGTCGCAAGCAAAAAACACCGACGGGCTGATTATCGCGACCGATACCGATCCGTCGGGGGAGGGGGACTTGCTTGCCTGGGAAGCCATTGATGCTATTCAGTGGCAGGGGCCCGTTTTCCGTGCGACTTTTACAGATGAAAGTTCCAAAAGTTTGATTAATGCGCTGACCCACCTTCAGCCAATCGAAAGTAAAGCCACCCACAGCGCTTACCAGAAAGGACTGGCCCGAAACAAATGGGACTTTGCTTCCATGCAGCTCACCCGTGCCGCCACTACCTTAACCAAAAAAGAAGGCTATCCAATCGTGTCACGACAGGGCCGGCTGAAATCAGCGATGCTCTTGCGAATTTATCAGCAACTGCAGGCCATCCAAAACTACGTGAAAGTGCCATACTTTGAGTATCGCTTTAAGGATGATCAGGGGAATGTTTATGCTCGAAAAGTAGACGTAAAAGCCGAAACGGTACCTTTTCGTTTTCCAAGTGAAGCCGCGTTAAAGGACAACGAGCATTTTAACAAACAGTCAGCCGTTCAAGAGGATTCCCGTAAGAATAAAGTCACCCGGCCACCCAAGCTCCTCGATTTGTCTTCGTTATCGGCCATTCTGGCCAAAGAGGGCTTCAAGGCTAAGGAAGTTCTGACAACCTATCAAAAGCTCTACGAGGCACAGATTGTCTCCTATCCCCGTACGGAAGACAAGACAATTACCAAAGAACAGTTTAACGACATGCTGCCATTAGTAGACAAAATTGCCGCAGTTGTTCATGCCGACAGTAGTCAACTCACGCACCGCACACCACGGCCGACCCACGTTCAAGACAAGGGCGCCCACGGGGCCAACCGACCAGGTCCTAAGGTACCGACGTCTTTGGATGCACTTCAATCCTATGGTCCTTCAGCCAAGCGAATCTACCAAGTACTTGGTAAGAACTTCTTGGCCATGTTCGCAGAAGATTACCGTTACCAGCAAATTATCGGGTCATTAGTGGACTACCCAGCCTTCAAAACCACCGTTAACACGCCGATTGCAATGGGCTGGAAACAGATTTATGACGATCAAAATGCCGATCAAGAAAGTGAGACAACAACCAAGCAATTAGGTACAACAGGGCATCTTTTTGTTTATGAAGGGCAAAACCCAAAGCCTGCAACACCAACTTGGAAGTGGCTCAAGACTTTCCTTGAAAAATATAACATTGGAACCGGTGCCACACGAACCAGCACCTATGGCGAACTCTCCAGTGGCCAAAAAGCCTATATTCAAGACAAAAAGGGTAAAATCACTCTCACAAACGACGGTATCGCCGTCGCCATCATGGCTCAAAACACCTGGTTGGCACACCCCAAAACCACCAAACGAGTCTTTGACATCTTCGACCAGGTTGGCAAGTTCGAAATGACCGCCGACCAAGCCCTTGATTCCATCGTCAAAACCGTTGACCACGACATCCCAGTCATGGCCGAAAACGCTAAATTACTTAAACAAGCGCTCGGCGAACCTAAGAAAAGAACCCGTAAAAAAGTCGCGCCCAAAGACAAAATCACTGGTATCTGGCGTGGCCAAGATGTGACCTTCACCAGTGAATTTTCCGGACACAAATTTACGCCAGAAGAGGTGCAAGCCTTACTAAACGATCAAACCATTTCCTTCAGAGCTAAAAGCAAGCGAGGAAAGGTACTTAATATCTCAGGAAAACTGGCGAACCAGGTCTACCGTAAACGTAAGTACGTGGGCTTTAAGCCAGAGTTTAAGTGAGAAAGTAGTGATAAGAAAGATTCAAACAATAAAAGTTAACTCATGAAAGGATGTGATTGACGTGGTAAGACCGGAATTTAATCGATATATGAATGCAAATGAGTTTAATAAATATTATTGGTATAAGACTGAATTGCAAGAAATTTGTCGACGTTATCACTTACCAACATATGGGACAAAGTATGAATTAACGCTCTATATCACTGCTCTTTTAGAAGGAAAAGCAGTGGATCAAATAAAGCCAGTCAGAATTAGTAGAAGAAGTAAAAAAAGACTGAATGCCAGTGACATTACAGTATCGACCCCAATATTAGATTCCGGATTCAGTTTGAATAACGAAGCAAGAAAATTCTTTTGTCGTTACTATGATCTTGATAAATTTTCGTTTACAAAATCAATGGGAATCAAAATGCGCGAAATTGAAAAAAGTAATGACAAAAAGGCAACAGTACAAGACTTAATCCAAGCTTATGAAAATAAAGAATCAAGTTATCAATCCAGAAGCGAAGAAGAAAAAACCTATCAATGGAATAATTTTGTGAAAGATTTTAGACAAGATCCAAATTCAACTAACTTTAAATCTCCCATGAAGGTTGCAGCCATCCTATGGAAACATGTAAAAAACAGTGACTCTGATAAAACATATAATATGAATTTAATTCGTCAACATTATGACGAAATAAAATCATACTTAAAAGAATAAATAAGTTACTAAAAGCTATGATGTAAAGGATTGCTTGGTAAGGAACAACATCAAGAGTTAATAGTTACAAGTAAAAGTTAATTTAATGGGATTTAAGAAATAATCAAATGTGAAGCGTTAATCAATAGCCGGTTAATGCTTTTTCTTTGAGTAAGCAAGGTAAAAGAAAAGCACATGAATCGAAAGGGAAACATGTGCAAATTTTTTTAGCTTAACTTTTTTTGAAGAGCATCTACTAACACACGGGAAAAATTGATGTTATGCTCTTTCGCCAATTCATTCAAACGGCTAGGAATCGTCAACGTTTTCTTAACCAAACGATTATCGTGTTTTCGGATATAGTCATCAATATCAATATCAATCAGAGTGACCAATGAATTGGGGTCTTTAACAGTTGGTAGACTTTCATTAGAAGGGGGAAGAGACTCACCAGTATCTAAATTATCGATAGCCATCTCACCAATGTAACTTCTAGCCATTTCTAATGCTTCTTCAATCGTGTTTCCTTCAGTGAAACCATCAACATCAGGAATTTCAACAAAATAGCGATAATCATCACTGTCAGTTCGTTTAATGATAATAGGATAAATAACAATATTAGCCATAATAAAAAGACCTCCTTGTTTTTAAAATATAAAGGATCACGAGTATAGCTAGCCTAAATGCCATGCTTTTTAAACAACGCCATTGCCAATTTATCATTGAATTTTGGGTGTCGAGGTAATCTTTCGGTATCCCTACCGTCACTTGATTGCCAAATATCATGATTAGCCCCGTGCCTTTTCAACGACCAGCCTGCATTTTTAAAGCGTTGCTCGACTGCTCTTCGTTGCATTGATTCGTTCCCTTCATGTAATCTTATCACATTACAAATACGTGTTCAATACGTGTAATATTCTGCTAAAAAAAACAGTTTAATTGTTATTTCGACCAATTAAACAGAAAAATCGAACTAATCAAACACTTTAAATAATATTACGTAAAAATTCTTTATAAATATAAAAATAAGCTTCTAGCCATCAGAAGAGAGAAAAATTTTCAACATACTGGCAGTTTTCAGGACACCGCTTTATTGATGAGGAAGTTGAAATGCTTTAGCTGGAACAACAATCCATTTTGAGGCTAAGAGTAGTAAAGAAAAGATCTATCAAGCAGAAGGCTTGCTTAAAGAACAAATTTACAAAGAGAACAAGTATATTGGCTTTAGCTTGAATAAAAAATAAGGAGGTTAAGTATTATGAATCAATCAATTACTAAGAAGTTGGCGCAACAAAAGGCTAAGGAAGAGAGGGCTAAGCTTCAGTTATCAAGAGCCAAAGCTGAGTCAAAAAAGATACGTGATGAGATCATGATTTTCCTTGGTGAGGACGTTTTGAAGCAGCTTCACACCGATGACGTTGAACTTGCTTTCAATGAGGTTGCTCGTATGTCAATAAGTTAGACACTTTTTTTACATCACTAGGTTCGATTCATAG
>NZ_JQBH01000019.1:9660-12449 GCF_001438695.1 Fructobacillus fructosus KCTC 3544 | reverse complement strand
CTTTAAGAAGCCAGACCTTAGCAACTACATTAAGAGTACCGAGGACGCCTTAAACGGTATCCTGTGGAAGGATGATGCCATGCTATGTGACATCAACGCTAAGAAGCGATTTAGCGATGAAGAGAAGATTGTTATTGAGGTTTCAAAGATTAACGATAATCAGTACTAAAGGAGGTGATCGATTTGGCGGAGACAGCGGAGCAATATTTCAAATGCTATTACTCGGGAAAGTGGGAGCATGATTTAGCGTGGCGGATCCATGATTTGAAATACTCACATAGTACTCAAGATGAAAATGTAGGCGGAGGAAGGGTCAAGAATGTCAACACAACGTTAAATTCAACCATTGCAAATATTGCAGCAGTTGAAGATGACAAGATTGTCAGAGAACTCCGGCATAAGATTGAGACGGTTAAGAATTATGAGTTGTCTCTGGACGATTACCACGTCAACCTGTTGAAACTCCGCTATGCCAAGAAACGTCACACGTGGGTCAATGATTCTAACCGATTGTATAAGTCTGTTAGGCAGTGTCAGTCTGATTTGAAAGCGATTAAAGATGATTTCATGCAGAGTGTTCTTTTTCAACCTGTGGAAAACTCGACCCACTAAAAAGACTGCGTTTTGACTGCGCGTTTTGCCTTAAAAAAGGTGTTATATTTGTATTATCGAATAATTCGATAGGGGCACAGAGCCGCGATATTATTATGGAACAGGCGTTAACTCGTCTGCAATATCGCTGTGTCCTTGAACAATAAGTATTAGGCTTCATGTTTCATTGGTGATGGTTACACCTTGACGCATGAGCGGTGCAACTCCGCTGTTGTTCTTAGCTTGCCGAGACCCAAGATTAGATACCTTGGTAGCAAGCAGTTGTGGCCATTTCTTGGCGGTTATGGTTGCGGTACATAATGACTGTTGCAAATTATGCAGCGGTCATTTTTGACATTAAATGACAATAAATAAATATTTGATATATAATTGTAATCAATAAAACTTATTGTTTAGGAGATGTTGAGATGGATGCATTCACATCACGAGTTCGACGTACCATTGGAATTGATGGGTTGATTTCTACAATTATCGGGGCGTTTATTACTATTTGGCCAGAAAAGAGTGCCAGCTTTGTTGCCGGTATGATTGGGTTTGCCTTTTTTGCAATTGGTGTATCTAAGTTACTGGTTTCTATTCGAGACACAGAACAAGGTCGCTCCAACCGTATTATCGGTATCATCATGTCAATTCTATACATGGTAGCAGGTTTGTTTATCTTCCTCGACCTGGAAACAGCCACACTATCACTTCTAGTTGTAGTTGGCGTGTTCACGGGTCTGACGTGGGCTATTGAAGGTGTTGTCCAAATGACAATTATCAATCGCTGGGGAAGTAATCGAGTGTGGCCATTCATTTCAGCTTTGATTAGTTTCCTAGCTGGATTGACGTTGGTATTTAGCCCATTCTTCGGCGGCTTGCTATTGTGGGAATTTCTCGGAATTATGCTGCTAGTAGTTGGTATCGTTAAGCTGGTACAGTTTGCTACTATTCGCCAATAAATACAGTTGAATAATAAATAATAAAACCACTAGTTAGTTTAGTCTAACGGTGGTTTTTATTTTGGAGGGAATATGGAATGAAGTGAAATAAATATGATTATGGGTTTATTTGATTTGATTAATACGAAATTTTATTATTTAATTTAAGTTATTAAATTAAAAACAAACGAGGGTATCTTGTATGGATTTCTATAAAATTTCGGCGCTAATGCTAATTGCGCTTACGGTATTGGTATATGCATTTATAAAAGTAATTCCCCAAATGGTCGCTGATAGAATTAATCAAACTAAGGATTACGATATTCAAAAAACATTACAAATTGATAGTTTTTATAGAGAAAGTGGTTCATCAGTTTTGCAAGAAATTATGATGGAATGGACAGTGATGGCTACTAACATGGAAGCTTTAGGCCAGTCATATGATGTAGACAAAGTTAGGAATTTAATTCAGAAAACGATAGGCTATTCGTCAGAACGGACAGTTAAATTAACTGCCGAGTATTTCCAGTACTTATATAATTCTACAGAAGTGGATGTAAAAGCGATTGCTTATTTGTCTATGATTGTTGCATCGTTGAAGTTTGATTTTACTGGTCAAACTGTTGATCCAATTGAAATCATTAAAGTGACACTTAAGGATTTCGATGATAATGTAGAAAAGTTAATGCGTTATAAAGATGAAATAAACAAAAAAATAAGGTGATTTAATGTTGATGGATTGGATAATTGCTGGCTATATAGTTATTTTTGTTTTAATTATCGGATTTATTTTTTTTTATAAGTGGATTAGTAAAAAATAACACCCCATACGTGGGTGTTTTTATTTTGGAGGAGAGTCATGAAAGATAATTTGAATTATGAAGGTGTGCAATTTATCATGAAGCACCCATTCTGGTCGTTCTTTTTCTTTTGTATGATTTTCAAATTGTATTGGAGGTAAAAAAATGAAAGATAATTTGAAGTTTAAGGTTACTAATACAATGGTGCACATGGCTAATGCGGTAGCATACATGGTATTGGCCGGTCTAATTGCAGGAGCAACTGGATTCATGTTCATTGGGGCTAAAATGCTGTGGTTCGGAGTGACGTTGTGATGATATAGGCAGTTTAGGCTGTCTTTTTTAGTACATAGATCAAGAAGAAAGGAGGAGCGCCAATGACATGACAAAACGTGATGAAGCTAAGCAAGACTACTTAGCTGGTATGAAGTACAAGGAGATTGCGGATAAATACGGG
>NZ_JQBH01000019.1:4832-9445 GCF_001438695.1 Fructobacillus fructosus KCTC 3544 | reverse complement strand
GCACCCGTTGAAAAAAGTGTGCACACAAAAACAAAAAAGTGTGCACACAAAAAAGAGCTGCATCCTGCCATTCAAGAGCTAGAAGATAGTGACCTTACTGACAAGCAAAAATCCTTTGTTATCGAGTATGTGAGGCTTTCGAATGCAACTCAGGCATACATCAATGCTTATGATGTAACCTATGAAACAGCTGGAACTGCTGGTCAAAGGATGTTGCAAAATGTTGCAATTAAAACAGAAATAAAACGTCTACGTCAGGCTCGATTAAAAGAGCTTGAAATAGACGTTTTTTCGTTGGTTGACGATATGGCCAAAGAGGCAAAAGCGGATATTGGAACGTATGCCGATTGGGGTTCTGATGAGTTTCAATACAAAGATGAAGCGACCGGAAAAGAGCTGACAGGGCACAAGTCTTGGGTTGCCTTAAAAGATAAGTCAAAGGTTGATACCAAGGCTATTAAGAAGATTACCGTTGGTAAAGATGGCCCAATCGTTGAGTTGCATGACCGAAACAAGGCTCGCAAGGAATTGTTGGAGTATCTAAATGGCAAAGGTGTCTTCGACAACGGCACTAATAATGGCGAGATGATTATAAATATGGATTCGTTCGAGGAGAAGGGAAATGGCAACAATTAACATTAACTTTCATCACTCTGTCGACAAATCTTACTATCCATTGTTTGCGAGTCATGATCCATTTGTCGCCATTAAGGGCGCTCGTGGCTCTGGTAAGTCGTGGGCGCAGGCATACAACGTTATTTATGAGATGTTGCGACTGCCATATGTTAATTGGCTGGTTATTCGTCAGTATCAGAACACAAACAAGGAATCAACATATAACACGATTAAGAAGGTCATCAATCTATTAGGGTTGAGTGACCTTTTTAAATTTACGGTTAGTCCGCTTGAAATTACTATGAAAGCAACGGGACAGAAAATTTACTTTCGGGGCATGGATGACCCGTTGAAAATCACGTCTATTAGTGCCGAGAGTGGCTATTTGTGTCGTGCCTGGTGGGAAGAGGCTTACGAGTTAAAGAGCCGTGAGGACTTTCAGACGGTTGTTGAATCATTGCGTGGTCAATTGCCTGATGGTGGCTATTATCAGCACATTCTAACATTCAACCCTTGGTCTGAACGCCATTGGTTAAAAGAAGAGTTTTTTGACGATGAAACCAAGCGTAATGGTGTGTTGAGTTTTACGACAACATACAAGAACAACAGCCACTTAGACCAGCAGTTTATTGACAATATGATGGAGCTAAAAAAGCGCAACCCTAATCGTGCCAGAGTAGCTGTAGATGGCGAGTGGGGGATTGCAGAGGGGCTTGTATTTGAAGGAATGTTCGAGCTTGAAAACTTTGATATAAGCAAGGTTCAAGGTCGTCACATCATGGGTCTCGATTTTGGTTTCACTCATGACCCGACGGCATTCATTAAAGCGGTTGTAAAAGACCATGATATATACGTATATGATGGCTTCTACGAAACGGGGATGTTGAGTGCACCAATGGCTCGAAAATTAGCTCGTAGTGGCGCATTAAGAGGTAAGGTATATGCCGATAGTGCAGAACCAAGAACGATTGGAGAACTTCACGCACAGGGTCTTAAAACGATTATTCCTGTTGGAAAAGGTAAGGACTCTAATGTTCAGCGTATGGAGTTTATGAAGAACTTTAAGTATCACATTCATCCAAGCGCTAGTTACCTGGTTGATGAAATGAGTACCTTTGCTTATCAAAAAGATAAGTTTGGCAAGTTCTTAAACAAACCAGAAGACGGCAATGATCATGCTATTCAAGCACTAGGATATGCACTTGAACCAATCATCTTCACTAATAGCCAAGGAAAGTACATGAATTATCGAGAACGTGTCAAAGCAGTCAATGATTTGGGATTGCGATAGGAGTAGTATATGGCAACACTAGAAGCCGATAACAGTTATCAAACGAAGGCGGAACGATACTTGCACCATGCTTTAATGCAGTATCAAGAAAACCTTAACAACTTAACGCCAAAACGTGTGGGTCAGTTCCTCATGCACCATTACAATAAACAACGCCCACGTCTAATTAATCTTGATAGTTACTACAAGGGTATTAATACCAAAATTAATAGTGAAGCTAGTCGCCGTATTGATGAGTATGGGGCTGATGTACGATTAGGTCATCCATTCGCTCAAGAGATTGTCGACTTTCACACCGCCTTTTCGGTTGGGAACCCGATTAACATTAGCGTTGATCAAGACCACAATGGCCAAGAGGATGAGCACCAACAGTTAGACAAGATTAATCATGAAAATGGTGTGGATTCACTCTTTTATGATTTGTTTTCTGACATGTCTAAGTACGGAAGAGCTTTTGCTAATGTCTACCGTGAGGGGGATGTTGAGAAGATTACTCGGCTTAGTCCTGCTAACACGTTTGTGATTTACTCAAATGATGTTGACCCAGTGCCGATTATGGCCGTTCGCTACACGGAACAGTCACAAATTGACGATGATTTAAATTATCAACCCTATGTGATTGAGACGTGGACAGATAGTGAATACACGATTAGTGAACCTGTAGCAATTGCTGATGGGACACCCGTTGACGGGTACAAGGTGGCTGAAACAACCAAATTATCCACACTTCCTGTAGTTGAATTTTGGAATAATACCCTGCGAATGGGTGATTTCGACGGCGTGATTAGTTTAATTGATGCATATGATAGCGCACAGTCTGACACGGCTAACTACATGCAGGATAGCAACGATGCCATGCTTGTTATTAAAGGTGACATTGATGATTTGCTAGATGGTGCTGACTTAGCTGCTGATCCAGATGACAAAGAGTATCTGGAAAAGCTAGCCAAGGAAAAACAAGGGCTTGTTGATAGTATTCGTAAGTCACGCACGCTCTTTTTGAAGTCTGGTATTAGTGGAACCGGTCAACAAACAACGGTATCCGCTGATTATATCCACAAACAATATGATACGGCTGGCGTTGAAGCTTACAAGAACCGACTGTATAAGAACATTCATTCATTCTCCCGCACGCCTGATGTTTCGGACGAAAACTTCGCAAGTAATGCTTCCGGTGTTGCCATGCAGTACAAACAGCTAGGTGTTATTCAATTAGCCAAAACAAAGCGCCGATCCTTTGCTAAGGGATTAACAACAATTTATGGCATTGTGGAAAACTTAGAAAAGGCAGCCTCTGGACCATGGAAGTTGGACTATCAAAACATTAATTTTATGTTCACTGATAATTTGCCAACTGATGATGTGGCTACTATTCAAGTATTGCAACAATCCGGGGCTAGTTTCCCTAAGGAGTACCTAGACCGTTATGCACCAGGTATTGATACTGATGAACTTGAAACCATGCGAGAACGTGAAAATGAGCCAGTGAATGCCATGCAGGAGGAAATGAAGCGCTTGCAGGATAAAACCTCACAGCTAGGTGATGAAGATGATGAGTAATCATGATTTAGGACTACGTTTTTCCAACCAACGAGCAAGAGCAGATAATCAATCTGTTAAAGAGCTTAACAAGATGATTGCCAACAATCAGCAGGCTTTCTTGGCGTGGTGGGGGAGCTTTAATGATGAGTATGATGATTTCGACCAGGCAGACTACTCGCAATATCCAGATAGTGAATTGGTCAGTGAGATAGACCATTACGCTATCCAAAATGGTATTAAGACGGTACAGGTTAACAACGTTGACCAGTTATTAGAGTATGCACTGATGGTATTTACTTCGGTTGTTACCTTAAAGGCAATTAGTTATGTGGGTAAGTCTCTAAAGGAAGAGGCCAAAGTAACGGCCGACTTTGGACGAAAAGTATATGGCACGGCTGTACAAGAGATTGCTCAGAAAGTCATTGACCAAGGTATCAAAGGTGTTAAATGGTCTGACCGTATTTGGAGTAATCAAACACGGCTACGTACTGACATGTCTAATATCTTGCGTGAATCCTTATTAGACAGCCAGAACCCGACGACCTATACCAAGCAGATTAAGGACCGCTACGGTGTGTCAAGGTATGAGGCAGAACGTATTTTGCGTACAGAGGGTGCTAGAGTATCCGCTGAACAGCAAGTAAAGTCGATTAAGTCTGCTGGCTACAAGAAACTCGAATGGGTGGCAGGCGCTGGATCGTGTCAGTTGTGTATGGAACTAGATGGCAAGCAATTCAAAGCAAGCAGCTTTGGCTCTGGCCGTTATGTGATTCCAAAGCACCCTAACTGTCGTTGCTCGATAGTAGCGGTCGACGAATCGGACACAACAGTATACGAAGATTAATAAGCATTCACTTAATTGTGAGTGCTTTTTTAGTACATAAATCGACCTGGGAAGTCGTTAAAAGCACCATCACAACGGAGTAGCGAGTGGAGGTTGTGCCGTATGGTGGAAACTGTGCAAGCTACTGTGCATTTATTTTAGGAGGACGGCATGTCGCAAGAAGTTGATACGCAAGTTGACCAAGAAACCGAAGTACAAGAGGACGAAAGTCAACAAGAAACACAAACTCTGTCGCAAGAAGAGGCTAACAAGTTAGCTGAACAAGAGGCAGAACGTCGAGTGGCGAAAGCTCGTGCTAAGTGGGAAGAAACCATGAAGGAG
>NZ_JQBH01000019.1:3512-4191 GCF_001438695.1 Fructobacillus fructosus KCTC 3544 | reverse complement strand
GGTTAACCAGAAGTTGCAAGGCTCTGGCAAGCCAAAAGGTGGTGCTTCGTCACTAACGTATGAAAATGACCCATTTGCCGCTAAAGCAGCAAAGTATAAGTAAAGGAGGCCTTAAATGGCTCAAGAACAAATCTTTAATAAGAATTTTGCTGGAATTATTACGCCAGCTTTTCGTGCGTTGTCCGCATTTCAACCAGCATTCGGTGACTTGCAAACCAAGGATGGCGTAACTGAAAACGCAACCATGTTCTCTATCAAGTCAAATGACTTGCCAGCACAACTTGGTAACTATGATACTGATGCCAATACTGCGTTTAATGATGGATCTGATAACTCTAACCGCTTTGGTAAGCGTAAGGAAATTATTTACAAGGAACAAGATGTTCCCTACGACAGCACTTGGGCATTCCGTGAAGGTCTGGATCGTTTCACGGTTAATGCAGACCTTAATTCTGCCGTTGCCGAGCGTTTGGACTTGCAATCACAAGCAAAGGTACGTTTGTTTAACGCATTGTTTGGAAAGAAGTTGACGGAAAGCGCTTCTGATGACCTGGGTTCTGTATCTGACGTTGTCAAGTTGTTTGGAAAGGCTTCTCAAACATACACGGACATGGAAATTATGACACCAGTACGTGCGTATGTTGATCCAGAAACCTACAACGCTATTGTGGATGCTCCC
>NZ_JQBH01000019.1:0-2933 GCF_001438695.1 Fructobacillus fructosus KCTC 3544 | reverse complement strand
TGGCGTATGGGTGTCTGACTTGAACAAGAAGGCCATCTTGACGGCTGGAATGGCCAAGGGTTCATCTGCTTCAACAGGCAAGTAATTAGTTGAAAGGGGGCTATTATGAGTGAAACTAGTGTTGGTACTACAAGCGACTATGAGAAGCTCTTAGACCCTAAGGGTTCGGTTAAGGATAAGCTTGAAATCATTGAAAAGAATGTAAAAGCTCGCTTGTCTGTCTTGCTCGGGCTGAAAGCCACTAAAATTCCTGATCAGTTTAACTACATTGTTGATGAAGTAGTGGCTGCTCGTTTTTCTCGTATTGGTAATGAGGGGATGAAGTCTGCTGGGCAAGATGGGTTAACGCTTGTCTTCCAAGATGATGATTTTTCTAAGTTCAAGAATGAGATTGACGAATACCGCACAGGAAATGTTACAGACCGTCAGAGAGGTCGGGTGATGTTTCTATGAACGCAGCTACAAAGATCGCTTTGTATATGAAAAGCAAAGGGACACAAGACCCTCGTAATCCTCGCAAAAAAGGGGATGACGAGTTAGTTGCCGAAGTTACAGTGAATGTGACCGATTTAAGTGCTGCTAAGTCATATCGAGAGTATGGCGTTGTTTCATACGGCGAGAAGATTATTCGCTCTGTTGGTACTCTGCCATACTTTGATTATTGCTTGATTGATGGCAAAAAGTACGTAGTGCAGGAACGACAGATGGTGGGAATTCGCTCGTCGTTTCGAGTAAAGGAGGATTAGATGGGGGTAGTTGGCGCTGATAACTTTATTAATGTTCAATCAGAGAAGCTTCGTAAAGCTCCTGGTAAAGTATTCTCCATTTTGCAAGATACGGCGAATAGTACACGTTCACAGGCTGTTCGTATTGCACCGGTTCGTACTGGTTTTCTGCGTAATAACATTAAGCCGGAGATGGTGATTAACGGAACAAAAATGACGGCTACTGTGTACGGAAATGCCTTTAATGGTTCATTTAACTATGGATATGCACAGGAATACGGAACGAAATATGTCCGTCCCAAGTACTTCATTACAACGGCTTTTGAGGCTCATAAAGAGCTATTTAGAAGTCGCTTGAAGGAGGTAATCAATGGTTGATACACCAGATTACGCTTTGTACAAGGAAGTCGGCGGGCATTTATTCGATAAATACGGGGATGGTAGTGATGGTGGACAGTTCTTTAAGACTTTTCCAGAATTTCACGATTATTCATTTAACAACCCAATGGTTATTCTTGGAAATCAGTCGATGGGGCAAGATACACCTTTAAAAGGCGTGCTTGTATCGAAACCTGCCATTACCATTCATGTATTTGGCGATATTGAGGCGCTGGAAGACGTTCAGGACGTTAAGCAGTCTATTTACTCGTATCTCATGCAACTAAGTAATGTTGGAGATTACAGGGTTGAATTAGACCCACGCAATTTGATTAACACAGTGGCACAGGAGCAGGAAGACAACCTACGTCTGTGGCACGCAACACTTGATGTGACCTTTAAGGTCAACTAACACAAGACTCTAACGAGTCTTTTTTTATTGGAGGTAATTATGGCTGATTTAGCTAATAAGGCCGGTGGCAAGGCGATTGTATTTGCACGGCCATTTTCAAAACAAGCCGCCATGGTGGGGACAAAGGTTGCCTACCAGACGACTTATGGTTATAAGTTGTCCCGTGATTCAAAGTCAGAAGACACGAAGGATGGCAAGATTTCAAAAGGCGGATCACTTGATGGAACGCTTTCTATGGAAATGCTGGCATCTAATCAGGACTTGTTAAACGACATTGAGGATACCGTTGTTAAAGGTAACTCCATGGAATTCTGGATTGTCTACACAGACACGCCAGGTTCTTCTACTAACAAGTATGCGGCTCGCTACATGATGGCAGACATCACTTCTCATGAAGAAACTGGCGATTCGGATAACTCTGTATCGTTGAAGCTAGAAGCAACTATCAAGGATGGATACGCACGTCGTGGAGAAGTAACGTTATCGCTTGATGAAGCAAACTCCGCATACAAGTTTAAGGACTTGGGCAATGTTACGAATTCAGAGTCGTCTGACTCGGCTTCACAACCAACAACAAAGTAACTGATCGATAGTACAACGGCTAAACGTTCGAGCGGGGTGAGAAGCCCGATACTAAACTACTAATAGAAAAAATAGGAGAAATATTCATGATTACATTTGAAATTAACGGTAAGGAATACCAATTCGCATTCAACTTTAAGTTTATCCGTGCTTTGGACAAGTCAGTTGTAGGAAATGTTAACGGCATTAAGTTTGGCGCCGGAGTTGACATGAACCTGTCTAAGTTTATTGTGGACGGCGACCCAATTGCTCTTTCTGATATTTTGATTGCTGCTAACCATGCTGCTGGTGGGAACTTGACCACTGGTATGTTGGATGACTTCTTCGATGATGAGAAAACTGATATTGATGTCATTGCTAACGAAGTAACGGAGGCATTGAAGGAAGGAAAATTTACGAAGAACAAGGTAGCGAAGGTAGTTGCTCAACAAGTAGTGGCACAAACAGCTTAAAAGAGTTAGATAGCGCAAGCCAATACCATGAAATTTTGGTAAATGGCTTGCGCTATTTTAATGTGTCAAGTTCTGACGAAGTAGCGAATATGACTCCAAGAGAGTATCAGCTACAAATTGAGGCGGCTCAACTGAAAGAGATTGACAAGAAACACGCTATCCATGAAATAGCCTGGGCTTCAATGGCCGTTGAACAAACCAACGCCAGTGGGAATAGCCTTAAGTTTGATACCTTCGACAAGTTCTTCGAAAGAGATTACAAAAAGGCCATCAACAAGATTAAGCAAGAGTTTAATCCGAAAGCTGCAGTCGATATTCCATCGGAAGTGCTCGTATGTCAATAAGTTAGACACTTTTTTTACATCACTAGGTTCGATTCATAGG
>NZ_JQBH01000018.1 GCF_001438695.1 Fructobacillus fructosus KCTC 3544 | reverse complement strand
TACAGCCAAAGACATCGACACGCTGACCGGTAGCAATGGCAAGAGCGCCCGCTTTGGGACGGTTGACCTGATTAACAAGTTAGCGAATATCCACCTAGACATCCCCGACACCCGTATCGACATGCCAGACGCTCTTAAAACGCTAACAGGGGGCGACTTGGTAGAAGTTGAGGGTAAAGGATCAAACTCAATTAGTGTGGAGCTGTACGCTTTACTTATCTTTGCCAGCAATAACAAGCCTAAGTTATCGGTTAGCTCCGCTTTAGTCCAACGTATGCACCTAGTGCCTGTTGTAGCCCCTAAGGTACGAGACAACCCGAAAGAGGCTAGACACCGGGCGACCTTGTGGAATGAGTCCGAAGCAATCAAGGAGCTGGGAGGCTTTGCCATTGAGTGTATTACTGCCTTTCAAACAGCCAAGGCTAATATGAAGCTGACGGTTAGTGATGAAATCGAGGAAACCACACAAGACTGGGCGAACAGTCAAGACTTAGTTAGCTCTTTCTTACTAGAAGCAAGGCGAGAGACAGAAGAAGGATATACCGGTGGAATATCGAAGCGAGTCGCTTTTTCACGGTTTGAAGATTGGCTTAGAGATAATAAAATCGAGTCGAAAATGAGCAAGAAGAGTTTTGACACAAAAGTGGCACAAAATGGGTATTTGGAGACACGAACCCGCCTTCATCCAGAGGGAGACTCAAATAATCCACAATTTAGCTGGCTGGGTTTAGACCTAGAAAAGTACGTTTAATGGCGATTGTGCACGTTTTCGTGTCAGAGGCAAACTGTCAAGAGAACTCAAGAGGCGTCACCGTGCCATGAATGTGCCCAAAGTTGAAACCTGAAACCCCTTGTTACTCTAAGTCTTAACTATATTTTGTGTTATAAGTGTTAGGTTTTGAGTATATAGAAAGGTAATTGAATAAAGAGAGAGGAAGGTAATAGAAACATATATAGGGGAGAGAAGTGGCGAAAAACCGACACAAAACGACACAAATAGCTTTTAAGCTTAGAGCCACAACGGGTACAGCGATTTTTAAAGTGACACAAAAAACAGCACATTTTGACCCAAAGCAAGAAAGGAGTACGATGAACATTTTTATAGCAATTTTACTACTGGTAATGGCTGGCCTTATCTTTTACCAAAAGTGGCAAATGAACAAGTTTTATCAGGGGGTGGTTATCTATCGATACTCTGCCAAGCTACACGAAACTAAAGCAATCTATGCTGAAGAAGAGGCGGAAGCGTTTCAAGACTTACTTAATCAGTTAGGTTATGACGTGGACAGATTAGAAAACGGCGACAAAACACAGAAGACGCTCACAGAAGAAGAGGCGTGGGCTATCTATGATCGCCAGAAAATACGGGAAGCGCGGTTAAAAGTTGCTGATGAAGAGTTAGAAGAGGCTGAACGAATTTATAGTCTGAACAGCTAGGCTTAAAAGAGAGTTAAAAGATAAATAAAACTGTTACATTGTACAGAGGGACAAAATGGTGGCAAAATAAGAGGCGTGACGTTCATGGACTGTCAGTGACGGTCAAAACGTACGTCTTTTTTTATGACATCCCCATATTTTGCCCTTTTGTACATAGCTGGGGTGCTATGGAGGCAGTGACATGCAATTAAAAGAGGTGCAAACCAAGAAAGGCAAAGCGTGGGAAGTAGTCGGCTATTTGGGACTACAGCCCAGCGGAAAAAGAAAGAAGGTACAAAAGCGAGGCTTTACAAGCAAACGTGAGGCGACAGCATGGTTTAACAATGAAGTAACACTGTTTAGCAATGGACAAAGTCAATACAACGAAAAAGCCCCCAAAACAGTTTTTACTGTCAGGGAGCTCTACGAAATGTGGCTAAAAACCTATCAAAACACTGTAGAAGAGAGCACTTTAGCTAAAGTATTGAGATACTTTAGTCTGCATATCTTGCCACGTTGGGGCGACACTGTCGTTGATCAGATAAAGCCCGTTGAATTACAAGAGTATCTTAACACAATGCAGGCTAAGATATTGAGCTATAAGAAGGTGGTACGCTACTTCAATCAACTAACTAAGATGGCCGTTAAGCTGGACATGATAGACGTTGACCCGTTCACTAAGGTGGATATGCCGAGGGAACGCAAGAGCAAGCCGAAAAAGAGAGCTATGGACGCCCAAGAGTTCAAGCGTTTTATCGAGGTGCTAGATGGTCAATATTGCCAGATTAACAGGCAGGCTTACACGCTTTTGAGATTGGTAGCCGTCACGGGGATGAGAACAGAAGAAGTTCTTGCCTTGCAGTGGCAACATATAAACTTCGATGGTGGCTATATCACAATAGAACAAGCGCTAGGCCGTGGCCTACATGGTGGTACTTACATCAAGGCCACGAAGTCAGAGACCAGCACAAGGACAATCAAGGTAGCCAGTGACATGGTTAGAAAGCTGGCGCAATGGTATAACTTAAGCAAGAACAAAGAGCCTGATAGTTTTGTTTTCAATAACAACGGCAAACCATTGCAAGCCCTCCGCCCTAATAAGTGGCTACATGAAGTTAGCGGTAGTTATGGAGTGGCTAACGGTGTGAGTATGCACGGCTTGCGCCATACATGGACAACATTAGCATTAGAACAAGGGGCAACGGTCAAACAGGTACAAACATACCTAGGCCATGCTGACGCTTCTATCACGTTAAATGTTTATGCAGAAATTACCAAGAAAGCTAGCGAACAAACTGGTGAAGTCTTGAGTAATTTAATTAGTTAAAAAAGAAGAAGTAGCGGAAAAAGTAGCGGAAAAAGCTTAAAACGTTGATATGAGTGGACTTATTCGACTCCCCTCGGGTCCACTAAATAGTCCCTTTAACCAGTTTTAGTGGTTGAAAGGGGCTTTTATTTTGAATTGAGGATACTGAAAATGAATAGTTTTTCCATCATTATCACAATAATTGTGACACTTTACTTTATAAAAAAGCAGTTTGAGTATGAAAAAGTTAAACTAAGCCGCTACCTTGTCATCCCGGTCTTTGCCTCTTACCAATTTTTTAACAGCGTCGAGATTGAAAATGCGAGGGATGCCTTTATCTGTGGGATAGCTTTTGTTGCTGCCGTGCTGGTTGCGTTTTACCAGGCGCGGACTTTTACTTTTAAGACAGTTGAAAAGCGGAGTCGGTACTACGTTAAGGTGAATGGTGAAAGGCAACCGGTTTACCGTGATGAGTATCTAGCTAAGGGTGGAGCAGCATACCTAATTGGTTGGATCGCACTCTTTATTGTTCAAGTGGCGCTTAGCTTGATGGCCAATGAATTACAACTTGCTGATATTAGTCATGAGTGGTTGACTGAGGTGTTGCAGGATTTGTTGCTGTTTGCTCGAATCAATGGGCATTCAGCCTGGTGGGCATGGGAGCTATTTGCGGTGTCAAACTTAACCTACTATGTTGTACTCCGACGACAAAACGAAACGTTTCGGAGTAACCTCCAAAAAAATGAATAGTGAAAAAGGATAGTCATAGGGCTATCCTTTTTTGAGTATCGCTTAGTTTCCTAGTGAAACTGTCTTGTTAATGATGCATGGTGATGACTAATGTAATCAGGGCAATCAGAATGGTGATATTCCATGCCCATTGTTGGCGGTTGTTGATCATGGCAAAGCGATTTTCAATCTGCTTAAAATTTTGATTAACTTCTGTCTTGAATTCTTGGAATTCCTTCTGTGTAAGCCAATCTGGTGGGGATACTTGCGTATTTGTTTTTGCCATATTGAAAGTCCGCCTTTCTTATTATTGTCTATCATTAAATAGTACGAAAAAATGGGGATTTTCTCTTGCGTTTTCTAAGGCTATTTTATCTGATTATTGGAAGATGATGGTGGAATATGATAAAACGCTATATTTAATTGAAAAGGTTAGGCCGCAAAAAAAACATCTGCGTTAAGTTGGAAACCCCTTCTACATCACAATAAAACTTTTTCTCGCCTATTAATCGGAAACGTGGTACACTATCTCACTAAAGAAGAAAGGTTGGCCGATAATGATTCTCTTTTCATTAATAATCCTTTGTATTTTTGCCATTGCGTTTTGTTTCCTATTCTTGACGTGGATGCCAACGGTCCTTTTTTGGCTTCTCTTGTTACTGATTGTGCTTTTCCTATTTACGCACATGATTCCCATTCTGATTATTATTGCCATTATTTGGGGGATTTCTTACTACCGTAAGAAGCAGAAACAGGATTCAGCCGTTGATGACTTTGTTCAAGAAGATCAGCCAGAAAAAGGGGAACGGGAAACAAATCCATTTACTCACTTCCAAGATCGTTCCGTTGAACGAATTAAGCAACAGTTCCAAGATAACCATGCCTTTAACTTAGGGGATGGTCTCTGGGTTGATCAGGCCAACGGCAAGCTGTTGATTGTCACTAAGGGCAATGGATCAGGGTATCTCGTGGCAGATTTCGATGATGTTAATCGTTACCGCGTGGAACAGCCATCTGACTACAGCAAGACTTTCTCACTTCAATTAGACGGTTTGTCAGAAGAAGAAAAAGTCACGGTAACACTATCGACGCAAAGAAACGATTGGTTACAGCAAAGTCCGGCAGACTATTTTCAGGAATTGTTAAGCCGATACGCGCAGGAAGAGTAAAAGATAACGGCATGATTCTAGTTAGTCATGTTCTTAAATAATAAGAGTCGACTATCAATGAAAATTGATAATCGACTCTTTTCTTTTTTTTATGGAAGAACGCTTTTTTCTAAACTAAAACATGTCATTTTAAGCACTTTTGTAACATTTCGGTCATCGAAATGCTTATTTAAAAGAATTTAGTAAAACTTATGTAATCTATTTGTAATCATTGTGTCCGTATTGTTATACTTTAATTGTCGTTTAATATTGGTGTTTCGCCCTTAATTGGCGGTCAACATCATTAAATGGATGAGGAGAATAGCAGATGAAGTATAACAAACGTTTTCTTCAAAAAACCGATGATAAAAAACATCTTCGGAAAGTGAAGAAAAATTGGGTTGTTGTTTCGATGGCTTCCTTCGCATTTTTGGGGGGCGCAGCCGTATTGACAAGCAATACGACTGAAGGTCCTGCAAATGCGTCTGAAGTAACGCAAACAGTGGCAACCCATGATCAAGTCGAGACGAAAACGACGACACGAACCATTAAGTTGGTTGATAAGGACACAAAGCAAGAAATTGCTAACGTGGAGCCTATCAAGCAAACGATTAACTGGACTCGCACGAACAAAGTCGATGACCAGGGAAATGTTGTTAGTGAAGGTACTTGGCAAGCGGTTGACCAGAATGGTCAATACGCGACTTTGATGTACAAAGACCTTGATTTGTCATCAAAGGGTTACACCACGCCACAAATTGATGGTAAGGATGTTACCAAAGCTGATGCCAAGAATGCATCAGGACAAACCATTACCGAAAACGATGATAAGACCGCAGATGGTCAAGACGTTGTCAAGGTAAAGGCCGAAGCAGCCGATGTGAACAAGGGTGATGAAGAAGTAACGGTTACTTATACAAAGGCCGCTACAACTGCTAACACCACGTCAACGCAAGCTGCACAAACGACGGCTGCCGCCGCCCAGACGACGACTGAAGCAACGGGAACAAAGGAAGTCACAAACACTAAGACGACTACCCGTACCATCAAGTACGTAGCACCTGACTATGATGACCAAGAAATGGCCAAAACAGTCACACAGACGATTAACTGGAAGCAAGTCAACACCGTTGATGCTACCGGAAAAGTCGTTAAAGAAGGTACTTGGGAAGTCGCCGATTCATCCAATGGTAAGTATGCTGCCGTAACGACGCCAACCGTTGCCAACTTTACGGTTGACCAAGCCATGGTTGCTGAACAGAAGGCAACGGCCGATGACAAAGATCAGACGATCACGGTTAAGTATTCATTTGCTGGGGCAACGGAAGCAGCTGATACACCTGAATTGCGTGCTACGCAAAAGGGAAGCTACGGAAGTGTTGACTATACTTACGATACTAGTACGGACACGTTGACCTTTACGACAACGGGATCTTTCCCTGATACTAACGCGGGTGGAACGATTTTCGATAAGTTCCCAAACGTTAAGCACATCGTCTTCAATCGTGGTGTCTATGCTGCTGCTAATTCAAGCAGCCTTTTTGCCAACTTACGTAAGTTGAAGGACTTTACCAACTTAGATAAGCTTGATACGTCAAGAACACGTGATATGTCCTACATGTTCTCAATGGGTGCGATTCAAAATACGTCCTTGAGAAACTTGGATTTGAGTAGCTTTGATACGTCTAAAGTCACATCAATGCAGTTCATGTTCCAAAACTTGGGTGCCTTGTATCACTTAGACATTTCAAGCTTTAAGATGTCAGCCGCCACGGATGCCGCTGGCGATTCCCAAATGTTTGACCTTTTGGGAGATGGAAACACCATTTATGTTAAGTTGCCTAGCCAGCACTTCAATACATTGGCTGATTTGGGTTCTGTTGATGGCGCGACCGGTGGCGATAGTAAGTATCCAACCATTGTGCCAATCGGAAATGGTAGCCTTGATCAACCTCAAGGTCCCGGAATGTCAACGGATGCCTATCGTAAACTCTTCGATACTGGAAAACATCCTGGCGGTTGGTACATGTGGGGACGTGACACGAAGTGGACGGAACGTAAAACGTATACGCAAACCATTCGTGCCGTTGATAGCAAGGGCAATGTTATTAAGACGCTCCGTGTTGAAACAGGCGAATTCATCCGTTCTGCAAGTAAAAACTACATTACCAATAAGATAACGGGTGAGTTCTCAAGCTGGAAACTTGATACCGATGTTCGTTCTGAATATAGCGAATATGAGCTACCACAGTCATTCACACTTGATAATGTGAATTACACAACGCCAACGATTAACGGAACACATCGTTATTGGATTGGAACTCGTGATATTAAGCAAAGCGATGAAGTAGAGGACGTTATTTATGCTGCAGACGTTCCAACCGACAACCACGGTACTGATACAGACCAAACGATTACTCGTAAGGTGCACCTCCGTGACGAATCAAATGGCAACGCTGAGTTTGATGCAGACAACATTGCAACACGTACTGAAACCATTCACTTCCACCGTTCTGGAACAGTTAACTCACTAACGGGTGTCTTCACGCCAACGACGAGTTGGGCAGCTGTTGATGGCTCAGCCAGCTTTGCTGGTTATGCTGCACCGGACATGAAGGCTAAGGGTTACGACCTGGATAAGCCTGCGACGACCGATGCCATTACGCCATCACAGGCAGATATCACGTCCGGTAAGTCCTATGATCAAGACGTTTTCTACAAGCACCACACTGGTAAAGTCACACCTGACGGCCCAGTTGGCCCTGTTGATCCAGATTATCCACCCGTTGATCCAGCGAACTTGAAGAAGCAGTTAACAAAGACTTATACCCGTACGGTTCACTTTATTGATGCCACTGGTAAGAAGTTGGCGGCTGATAAAGTCGAAACAATCACGGCTACTGGTGAAGCTGACTATGATTACGTAACGGGTCAAATTGTTGGCGACATTACTTGGTCATATCAGTCCGATTCTGATAAGGATTGGGAGGCGGTAACTCCTGCTGCTTCAATTAACTTGGACGGCAAGTACTATTACGATCCGCAGTCTGACCAGTCATTGGCTCAGAAGAGTTTTGACATTCAAAACGACGCGGCAACGAACGAAGACGTTAACGTTACTTATAAGACGGGGACAGATACGTCTGAGAGCAAGACGATTCAACGGGTTGTTCACTTGCGCGACGCAAGTGATGGCAATGCCGAATTTGACCAGGATAACTTGGCTGATCGTACTCAGACTTTGACATTTACCCGTGCCGGTTATAAGGATGAAGAAGGAAACTTCCACGCAACTGGTGAATGGGTAGCAGAACCATCAACGGATGACTCATTTGCTGCATTTAAGACACCAGATGAAACAGCTAAGGGATACGACTTTGACCGTAACGCTACGACGGCTGTGACGCCTTCTCAAGACGACATCACGAACGGTGTTTCTTATAACCAAGACATCTTCTACACACACCACAAGGGTAAGATTACTCCTGATGGACCGGTGGGCCCAGTTGACCCTGTTTACCCTCCAGTAAACCCAGATGCTAAGAAGCAGCTGGTAAAGGCCTATACCCGTACGGTTCACTTTGTGGGAACGGACGGCAAGACGGTCGCTCCTGATCGAGTTGAAACGGTTACTGCCAATGGTGAAGCTGATTACGACTATGTAACCGGTCAAATTGTTGGTGCGATTACTTGGTCATACAAGGCTGGCTCTGATGAAACATGGGCAGTCGTTACCCCTCAGGCAACGATTGACGCTAACGGTAAGCATTACTACAACCCTTCAGCAAACGGTTCATTGGCTGAAATGTCCTTTGACGTGCAAAACGATGCAGCGACAAACGCTGATATCACGGTTACTTATCAAACCGCAACGCCGACCGATAATCACGGAACGGATACCGATAAGACGGCAATTCGCCACGTGAAGTTGATTGATGATACGGAAGGGCATGAATTTGATGCCGGTTCAGTTGCTGACTCAACAATCAGCTATCACCGTGATGGTTATATTGATGATGCTACTGGTGCCTTCATTCCTGCTGGTGACTGGACAGTCGTTGGCGGCGGGGCTTCTGAATTTGCTGGTGTCGATGCACCTGATAAGTCCTCAGAGGGATATGATGCTGGAACGCCTGCCAAGACGGATAGCGTTTCGGTCGATAAAGACAGTGTCAACAATGGCCAAGTCTTTGACCAAGAGATTCACTATAACCACCACAAAGCTAACATTAATCCTAATACGCCAAAGCATGATCCAAAAGTCGGTCCGGATATTCCACAGTCAGTGCTTGATTCATTGGTAAAGGAATATAAGCGGACGGTTCACTTTAAGAATCGTTCTGGTGCCGACTTGACGGATGCTCAGATTCAAGAAATTATCTACAATGGTGATGCTGAATATGACTACGTCACTCAAAAGCTTGTTTCAACACCAACTTGGACTTTGAAATCTGGTTCTGCTGATAAGTGGACAGTGGTTAACGGTGCAGCAACCATCGATAAGGATGGTACGCACTACGTGAAGGCTGACGGTGCTGACGGTCAAGATCCGGAAGCGAATAAGACTTTTGACCCCGCAACTGACGCTGCTATTGCTAACCAAGAAGACACCATTTGGTACGATGCAACCAAGAACGGAAATGCCACGGACACAGACAAAGACGTTTCACGTACCATTTATTTCCAAACAAACAGTGGTAAGACTCTGGATGAGGAAACTCAAACGGTTCACTTCCACCGTGATGGTTATATTAATGAAACGACCAACAAGTTTGTTGCCACTTCGGATTGGTACGTACAGGGAACGCCAGCTGACATGGCTGCCGTTGCCGCTAAGGACTTCCGTGCCCAAGGTTACGTGCCAGATACGGCTAAGCAGACTTCAGTGGATGCGTTGACTCCTGATAAGGAGGCAACGTCTGAAGCCGACCAAACGATTTGGTATAAGGACAATACTGGCAATATCACGCCAAACACGCCAAAGCACGACCCAAACAACGGCCCTGACATTCCAGATGCTGTTTTGAAGTCATTGGTTAAGACTTATACTCGTACGGTTCATTTTGTTGGGGATGATGGTAAGACGGTTGCCCCTGATGAAGTTGAAACGGTAACCGCCTATGGCGAAGCCGAATACGATTACGCTACGCAACAAATCATCGGAAACATTACTTGGTCATATAAGACTGGTTCTGACGAAGAGTGGGCAGTTGTGACGCCAAAGTCAACGATTGATCTCGATGGCAAGCATTACTACGCACCATCTTCAAATGGTTCACTGGCCGCTACATCATTTGATGTACAAAAGGATGCAGCGACAAACGCTGACGTCACCGTTACCTACAAGACGGCAACGCCAACCAACAATCATGGAACGGACACTGACAAGTCAGTTGTTCGTCACGTTAAGTTGATTGATGCCAAGACGAACCAAGAATTTGATGCTGGTACGGTGGCTGATGCCACGCTTGCCTTCCACCGTGATGGCTATGTCAACGACAAGACGGGTGAGTTCATCCCTGCCGGTGACTGGATAGTCGTTGGTGGCGGTGCTTCTGAATTTGCCGGTGTTGATGCACCAGACAAGTCTTCAGAGGGCTACGATGCAGGAACGCCTGCTACAACCGCTACTGTTGATGTTGATAAGGATACTGCCGTAAACGGTCATGTTTACGAACAGACAATCACTTACAACCACCACAGCGGTAAGATTACCCCTGATGGCCCGGTTGGACCTGTTGACCCTGTTTACCCACCAGTAAACCCAGATGCTAAGAAGCAGTTGGTTAAGACCTATACTCGTACGGTCCACTTCGTTGGAACGGATGGGAAAAAGGTCACAGACGATCAGGTTGAAACGATTACGGCGAACGGTGAGGCTGATTACGACTATGTAACGGGTCAAATCGACGGCCCAATCACTTGGTCTTACAAGGCTGGTTCTGACGAAGAATGGGCAGTTGTGACGCCAAAGTCAACGGTTGATGCTAACGGCAAGCATTACTATGCACCTGAAGCCAACGGTTCATTGGCCGCTACCTCATTTAATGTTCAAAATGATGCTGCGCAAAACGCTGACGTGACGGTAACGTACAAGACCGCTACACCAACGAACAATCACGGAACGGACACTGACAAGTCGGTTATCCGCCACGTCAAGTTGATTGATGGTAAGACTGGTGCAGAATTCGATAAGAACTCTGTGGCAGACGCCACACTTGCCTTCCACCGTGATGGTTACGTCAACGACAAGACGGGTGAATTTATCCCAGCCGGCGACTGGACAGTCGTTGGTGGTGGCGCTTCTGAATTTTCTGGTGTTGATGCACCAAACAAGGCTTCAGAGGGCTACGATGCAGGAACGCCTGCAAAGACGGCTAACATCGACGTTGATAAGGAAACTGCAGTAAACGGTCACGTTTACGATCAGGAAATTACTTACAACCACCACAGCGGAAAAATCACTCCTGATGGACCAGTTGGCCCAATCAACCCTAACGGTCCTGTTTACCCACCAGTTAACCCGGATGTGAAGAAACAGTTGGTAAAAACCTATACTCGTACGGTTCACTTTGTTGGATCAGATGGTAAGACGGTTGCACCAGATAAGGTTGAAACGGTTACGGCTTACGGTGAGGCTGATTACGATTACGTAACTGGTCAAATCGATGGTCCAATCACTTGGTCATACAAATCTGGCTCAGCTGAATCATGGGCAGTAGTTACTCCAGCGGCAACAATCGATGCCAACGGCAAGCACTACTACGACCCATCTTCAAACGGCTCATTGGCTGAAAAGTCATTTGACGTTCAAAACGATGCAGCGCAGAACGCTGATGTAACGGTAACGTACAAGACGGCAACGCCAACCAACAACCATGGTGCGGATACGGATAAGTCAGTTATCCGCCACGTCAAGTTGATTGATGGCAAGACTGGCAACGAATTTGATGCTGGTTCAGTCGCCGATTCAACATTAAGCTTCCACCGTGATGGCTATGTTGATGACGCTACTGGCGCCTTCTTCCCAGCCGGCGGCTGGACAGTCGTTGGTGGCGGTGCTTCTGAATTTGCCGGTGTTGATGCACCAGACAAGGCTTCAGAAGGTTACGATGCCGGAACACCTGCAAAGACGGCCAACATCGATGTTGATAAGGATACTGCTGTAAACGGTCACGTTTACGAACAAGAAATCACTTATAACCACCACAGCGGTAAGATTACCCCTGATGGCCCAGTCGGACCTGTCGATCCTCACGGCCCTGTTTATCCACCAGTTAACCCTGATGTGAAGAAACAATTGGTTAAGACCTATACTCGTACGGTCCACTTCGTTGGTACGGATGGTAAGACAGTCGCTCCTGACCAAGTTGAAACGGTTACGGCTAACGGTGAAGCTGATTACGATTACGTAACTGGTCAAATCGATGGCCCAATCACTTGGTCATACAAGGCTGGCTCCGCCGAATCATGGTCAGTTGTGACACCTGCTGCAACAATTGATGCAAACGGTAAGCATTACTACGCACCAGTAGCGAACGGCTCATTGGCTGAAAAGTCATTCGACGTACAAAACGATGCGGCAGAAAACACTGACGTGACGGTAACGTACAAGACTGCCACACCAACCAACAACCATGGTGCAGACACGGATAAGACGGCTACCCGTCAATTCCACTTAATTGATGATACGGACGGTCATGAATTTGACGCCGATTCAATTAATGATCGAACACAAACTGTTCACTTCCACCGCGATGGATTCGTTGATGATGCCACTGGCGACTTTATCCCAGCTGGTGACTGGCAAGCGGTTGACGGTGACGGCAACTTCGCAGCCTACACTGCTCCTGATGAAAGTCAGAAGGGTTACGACCTTGTTTCAGCAAGTGAAATCGCTGGTCAAAATGTTGACAAGGAAACGGTTGTTAATGGTGAAAACATTAATGTTGATATCCATTACAAGCACCACAAGTCACACATTGGGCCAAACACACCAGATGATCCAAAGCACGGACCAAAGATTCCTGATGCAGTTCGTCAGGCTCTTCGGGCAGAAGTAAAGCGCAACATTCACTTCAAGGATGCTGGTAATCCAAACGGTGAAGACATCGCCCTGCTCGTATGTCAATAAGTTAGACACTTTTTTTACATCACTAGGTTCGATTCATAGG
>NZ_JQBH01000017.1:2537-16029 GCF_001438695.1 Fructobacillus fructosus KCTC 3544 | reverse complement strand
ACCGTACTGCACTCGGACAATGGCCAATGCTAGACCACTAGCCTTTACTCTCGACCAGTCAATGTCCCCCTGGAACTCGGACACATCAATAATTACACCGTCATAGTACTGTGGCTGCTGTACTTCCAATTCTGCCAGTCTCTTCTTTAGTTCCTCAATCTCGGCATCCTGCTCCGGAATACGGTTAGTTGTCTCAACTAGCTCTTTGATTCGATTCTTCAAATCGTTAGCGGTCTGTTGGGCATTCTGCCTTTGTTGTTCGGCATACTGCATGGCCGCTTGGTAGTCGAGCTGATACTGGGAAAGTGTTCGGTTCTTCGTACCAATCGTTAAGGACATCTTGTGCGGTTGCGTTATATCAAGTTTTTTGGCAACAACCTGCAAGTCTTCTACCAGTCCTAAAAATTGGTCATGAATGGGGTAAAAGTTACCCATTTCAAAAGACTTGTATGTCGGGTCTAAAAGCGAAATATCAACCACTTCAACGGACCAGGTCAAGAGACCCACTCGTTGCTTTTGCAGGTATTCTTGTCCCTTACTCATCAAAATACTAGGTACCTTCACATTGTTCCACTCAACTGCTTTTTGAATAATGCCAAAGCGACTAATCAAGGCCGTGTCATCTAAGTAACGAATGCCATTATTGACCGACTCAATCGTCGTTTTTGGTTGAGCAGCAGCCGTGTCATCACTTGACTGTTCGTTCTGCTCTTGTTCAATTGGCGACCCAATTGGCACTAAGCGAGTGATAATTTCTCGGACATCATACTCACGCTTGGCGCTCTTGAGGTTCTTGCCTAATTTGATTGGTGTGTCGATATGTTCGCCAACACTGGCTAAATACTCCAACACTAATTGACCATTGCTATCTCGATGCCAAATTAAAAAGCCGCCTAAGCGACCGACTAACTTGTCTTTAATTGTGTCAAAAGTGTCCTGGGCATCATCTGTGTAGCGATAGACATTATCCGTGCTATTAACGACGGTCACTCGCCCCAATTGAAAACGCTTGTGTGGTTCAACTTGTCGATTGTGTTCATCAACAATCATCTGCAGAAAGTCCCGAATACTCGTGTTTTGAACCTTGCGGTACACTTGCGTGCTATCGTGCAAATAAGCTAGGCAGTCCTCACATTGTAACGTTTGAGTATGGCTACCACTGAAAGACCCATCAATCTTAACCACACGGCCGTCAAAGACGACTTTACCTGTGCTAGTGTCAATCACCTTAACAAGGTTGGCAATTGCTTCTGATTGACGATATAGGCTATTTTGCATCGTGATTGTAAATGAGGCTGTTGAAATACCGTTGAACTGCATGTCCAACTCGCCTGATATAGCCTTATTGCCATAGTTTCGTGGCTCATGTAGCACCTCGCCGACCTGGTCACCGGCATTCTTGTAAACAATTACTCGATACATTAGAGCAACACCTCACTTTGAATCACAAATCGCACTGTCGCATTCCCCTTAATTGTCACATGGTTATTACCACGTTCAAGCGAGAACAGATAATCCTTCGACTTATCAGGAGTAAATTGATACGATTGGCCGTTCTTGATGACTTCAATTACATCACTCGTCACAACTGTTGGACTAAGGCTGTTCTCGCCAACATTCATCAAATCAAGTTCACGCTTGCCTTCAATTTGGTAAGAGAACGGTTGAATGAAGTCGTTATCAAAATCAAAGGTATCCCAATCATCATAATTATCAATGCTACTGTTGTTCTTAATTGCGAACGGGTATAGGTCGAATTCTATACTTATGACTAACTTATTATTAGTTTGGTCATCATCAATTTTTACGCTCTTGGCCTTGCCAACCCAGTAATACCCTTTATCGTGACTATCGTACAAACGCTGGTCAAACGGTGTCATAATCAACCGCTTTACTTTGTTTTCGACTAGCTTACGTTCAGAATAAGACACGTTTGGCATTGTAAATTGATAAGTGATAGACCGCTGATCATAAAAGCGCTCACCAGTGATATTGGAGAAATCAAGAATACCATTGGCGTAACTCAAGTTCTCGGTAACAGTCTTCTCAGAAGGGGTGGGAGCTTCCCGCTCGACCAAATAAAACCCTTCTTCTTTAGAGTCAAACTGACCAAATTGTATTTTTTCAACAATATCAATCATAGTTGGTTACGCCTCCTATCAGTCATAATATCTCCCAACGCTCCGTCATATCCGTTAGCAGTAGCTCCAATCATTTGATTGCCGTTAATAGTTATAACTTGACCTTCACGAATAGCCTTCACGACTTCTCGCAACAGTCCATTGGTTGAATTATTAGCCGTCACTTCAATTTGGCTAACATTGCGGCTGTTTTGCGTTGCGTTGGCGTTCAATTGGCCGCTGAAGTTGCTCTCCAAGTCATCCGCCATACCTGACAAATTAGATTTAACAGTCTTATATCCATTCATAATACCGTTATTCAACCCGTCCATGATAGCGTTACCAGCAGGAGTCAAAAGCACCTTATCGTATGAATAGGGTCCCTTCAATTTAGGAATAGATTTGGTGATATCCTCAAAGATTTTTTTACCAGTATTCCAGGCACTCTTTACACCATCAATCAAACCATCAATAATTGCTTTACCTGCACCTAGCAAGTCGATATTCATTGCAGATTTGATAGTATTACGTACTCCGTTGAAGATTGAACTTGCAATTCCTAATAATCCACTTATAGCGTTATTAAATTGTCCAACAATCCAATTACCAATTTGCCCAACTATTCCACCAATAGCATTGAGACTATTAGAGAATATAGCAGTTACGCCATTCCAAATGGCACCAGAAATATTTGAGATAGCTTGCATAGCCCCAGACCAATCACCGGTGAAGATGCTAGTAACTAATTTAATGATGTTGGCAACCACATTAATTGCTGTTGAAATAATCGTAGTGATGTTATTCCATGCCGTTGAAATCACAATAACGATAATGTTCCAAATCGTTTGTATCGTAATCATGATTGAATTAAAAACTGTCGTGATAACATTCCATGCCACACTGAGCCACATGCCAATCTCATTAACAATAACACTTAATATAGGAATAATAACCATTTGAATCGCTTGCCATATTCCTTGGAAATAAGGAACTAAGAAATTCCAAGCAACGACAATAGCACCAATTGTGCCAGTCATCATAGCAATCATTGGTGCGAAAGCTACGGCAATACCTGCTAACAATACGGGAAAGAAATCTTTTAATGAATTCCACAAATTCTTTATAGCTTCAATAATCGGTTTCAAACCATCAACTATTCCGTTCCATAAGTTAGTAAAAAATTCTGCAATTGGTGACCATACTGGCTTAATCACATCAACAGCCGTTCTAAAAGCTTCAGTAATGGTATTCCAAACGGCTTTGGATACTTCAACAAGACTATTCCAAGCTCCAGATAGCCAACTGACAAATCCTTGCCATATTTTCTGACCGGTCTTCGTTTGAGTGAAAAACCATGTAAGGGCTGATACTACTGCAATAACTGCTAATGCAATAGCTCCAATTGGATTTGCTCCTGTGGCAACATTAAATGCTACCATTGCAGCTTTAGCCGCTCCAACAGAAGCCCTAACATTATTGAATGCAAAAACAACTAATTGAACTTCCTTTACAACGTTAGATATTACAGCAACCGTTTTCATAACAACCATGAATGCTTTAAAAGCAACCGTTGCAGATATTACTCCAACAACCATAGGCATTATCCAGTCTTTGTTTTGGCTAACAAAGTTAATAACACTTGAAATGCTATTCCATAGCTGTTTAATAGCTCCAACAATCATTGGCATAGCACCTTGAATAGTTGAATTAATCGCCTTAAAACTTTCGTTAATTGCAACTTTCGCTTGATTGAAAATACCAGCAATTCCACCATTAACTCCGGCAGACTTAATACCGTTATCAATGGCTGTAATTGTATTTGCTAATCCATTAACAACAGCATTACGCATGTTGGTAAATGATGTGCCAATTCCACCTGTTGCAGTACGAGCGGTATTAGCGAACCCATTAACACCACCATCTAATTCAATGAACTTTTGGTTCAACTGATCCGTGGTTATCTTTCCTGATTCCAGAGCATTATATAGATCTTTCTGCGCTGATTTACCAGTAAACCCAAATGCTTTGGCCACTTCGTTCAACGCATATGGCATTGTTTCGGTCAATGTTCTCCATGATTGCATATCAACCTTACCAGCAGCCAACATTTGGCTATATTGCTGAACGCCACGGCTAGCGTCCGCTGCGCTAGCACCAGAAGCCAAGAATGCATCATTCAATGCGTTTGCAGTTTGAGCTCCGCCCTTTGCTGAACCGGTTAAAATAGCAAAACTCTGAGCATTCTTCGTAATGTCTTGCAGTGACGTTGGCAGACCATCAATACCTTTTTTCAAGAGCTGAATGGACTCTTGAGTGTCTTGGGTAGAATAGCCCATTTGTTTCATCACTTTGGGATACGCATTCAACGTATCGAATCGGCCAACAGCACTCGATACACTGTCTTTAACAACGTCTAAACCCTTGCTAATGACTGCAAAAGCTCCAGCTCCCTTAGCAATGTCCATTAAGCTTGCAGTGAGCTTCTTGGGCTGTTCTGATGTTTCTTGTAGGCCACGCTTCACCTTATCTAATGGACCCGAAAACATATCTTTCAAGCTAAATGTAGCGTTGATTGAATAGCTATCTGCCATTAATTACCTCCTTTCTTTAATTCTTGTAGCGCTTCTTCGCGGGCCTTTTTAGCTCGATCAGAAAGTTCTTTTAATTGATTAACCTTGGCTTCATCCTTTTCGATTTCGCCAGTAATTTTATTTCGGATCTTCTTGAAATCAACAATTTGGGACGGCTTCTTAACGACGTAATTACCGTCTTTATCAGCACCTTGTACTGCACGATTTTCAAAAGCAAAATTAGTTAACAGCTCATGTTCATCAATTGAACGCAAATCATAGGCTTGCTCCCTTAAATGAAGCTCATCCATGGTCATCATCTCAACTTGTTCCATGGTGGCGGTAGGCCACACATAGAAAGCCCTGCGAATTAAGCTGGAGTATTTGACTTTGCCGTCAGGCTTCCGTCCTTCATTGCTTCTTCCATCTTCTTGTCCATGTTGTCGAACGTGTCCTTGATTGGCTTGATAATCTTGGATACCGTTGTCTTCGTCAGTGGACTTGCTACCAATAAATTTTCAACTGTTTCAAAAGCTTGGTCCAAGTCATCAGCGTTTTCAACATCGACTTGAACTGTTGCCTCATCCTTACCAGACATAGCAGACAGCGCCTTAACCAAAGCGTATGGATCACCACCAACAATACCCATAACAATGTTTCCCATTGATTCGATATTGTTTTCAAAATCATTCTTTACAATTCCAAACGCTGACAAGAACTTGAACGTAACTTTCAAGTCGTACTGGTTGCCGTTAATAGTAATAGTTGCTTGTGACATAATAATTTCCTCTCATATCAGCCGCCCCATAAGGTACTGTGCATTTATTGGCGACATTTAGTTAATTTACTTAGATGGTGTAGTAGCTGATGAACTAGATGAAGAACCATAGTCAGGCGCTTCATCAATTGGAGCGACTTCTGTGGCGTTTTTAACCGTGTCACGGAAGAAGTTCTTAACTGTAGCCACATCAACGGCTGATACCGTAGCGAGACCCTTAACCAATTCGCCAGAAACTGTCAAAGTAGTCTTAATTGTGGTATTGCTGTCAACTTCTGCTGGAACTTCCCAATCAGACAAGTAACCAACGCCGTATTGAGCCACATACTTGCCATTTTGTGGATCTTGTGAAAAGTCAATCTCCCAAACTTCGACTGCCAGCCCCTTCTTCTGAGCATAAGCCAATACTTGGTTGGTCAAGTCATCAGAAGCAATGGCCTCAATGTCGATACTCGTTTCCAACGTTCCAGGCGAAACGATGTTTCCATCCTTTGTCGGCGTTGAATCTGTCTTACGACTGTTCTTAATTGAATGAGTCGTTTGCAAGGCCAATCGTGTTGCATTCGCCTTATCCTTGTCCTGGAACAAGCGGAACATTAAGACCTTGTCCTTACCCTTAAGTGGTGTATTCATTCTTGTATCTCCTTCTTATAAATACTGAATATCAAGTTCCAAAACCCCATGCCACAACGGGATGTCCGTTGATTGGTCAGCAATCATTTGCTGATTAGCGTTGGTAACTTGATATTGGAAGTTATCTGTACGTTGGTAATCAATAACTGTTACTTGCAAAGTATCCATGATATCTAGCACTTCAGAACGGTGATTGAACTCCGCATACACATCAATTTGAATATGTGTTGTCCCTAACGTCCGCCCTTTAGTTGGAATATCTGTGTTTTGCTGATTACCGACAAAAACAAAAGGATATGACTGGTTTTCATCCGGCAAATAGTCGAATGTGTCATATCCTTTCTTTCTAGACAGTTCAATGACCGTCTGAAATATTTCGTTGTATGGGTTGTTCATTTTGCCAACCTCTTTAGCTTTGAAATAAAGCTATTTCTTTCTTTGATGAATGGCGTACCAAGATACTTACGTGCCGTTTGATAACGTGTTCCGTATTCCTGATAGGCTGCGTAGTCAGTATTGAACGAAATCATGCCAGTGTAGTCAGTAATCGTTACTTTTTGGCTACGCTTCAATGTTCCACCTACATATCCAGCAGGCTTCTTTGACTTAACAGGGTAGCGTTCTCCATATCCAACAGGAACAAGTTCTTGGCTCTTTCTTGCGACGTTGACTGTTGACTCTTTGACAATAGCTTTGGCTTCCTGCATCTTGCCAACTTCATCAATTCGCTTAATCAAATCATCAAAACCATCAAATTTTACTTCAAAGTCTGCCACGATATTCCACCCCATAAATGGTTGATGAGCGATCAGTATAGGTACTGTTCTCAATCTTAAAATTATCGCCATCGATTACCATGTATCCTGACCGGACATTCACCCTATTTTGGAAACGAACCGCAATTCGCCCCTGCTTGAACGACCCAAACACTAGATTCTGGGCTTTAACACCCATACTCGTGACGTTAACTGGATATACTTCCTGTTGCTTGATTAACTTGTCATCAATGAACTTTAAACGCTTGTTATACCGCATATAATCACCACATGATAATCTTTCCACGGTTTTGTTCGGCCATATAACGAGAGATTGTTGAGGAATACTCATCAAAGTCACTGCTTGGATAGCTAATTGACTCCCCTTCTTGTGAGTACGATGAATAACCTTCGTTCCCAAGTCGATTAAATCGAGCCAAAACGACATGCTGAATAATCGGTTCGAGCTTCTTAGGGACTGAATCTTCATCAACTAACATGGCCAATTGGTCGCGAGTCATCGATTCCAATGTAGCAATTACATCGTCCTGTAAATCGTCCTTAATGCCAGCCAATGTCTTGACTGTATCAAGGACACTTGGCTTATCAGTCATTTAAGGCCTCCTTACTTTGATTCAGTAGCTGGCTTTGCCTTAGCAGTGTTAGCCTTGGCGTTCTTATCGTTCGTATCAGTTCCATCACCAGGAACGGCACCAAGAACATCATCACCAGTGGTTACATTCAATGTTGCAAATGCGTCCTGACGTACTGGCAATACGGCAACGTCCATTGTCACCTTCATAGCGACCATGTCCTGTTCGTACAAGTTGATAGGCGTACCATCAGCGTTAGTCAACGTTGACAACTGAGCAGACTTGTCCAGTTCAACTTCCAAATTACCTGGCAATCCGTAGTACAAGTAATCAAAGTTACCAAATACCAAGTCGCCCTTGTTCAATACGCCTTGTTGCGTGTCAACGACAGGCATACCGTCCAATGTCTTTGCTGCTGAGTCATACAACTTGTCAGGATACAATCCTGCATCCTTTTGAATAGATGTACGCAAGGCTGGGTTGTTCGTCAACGTTGACAGGAAGGCGTTACCTTGCAATCCCTTGTCATAGAGCTTGTTTTCTAAGGCCAAAATGTTGTCATAGTTGATATCGCCAGTCAATACTGCGCCATTCGTCTTAGCAGCGTTAGCCAAAGAATCAGCGTAAGGTGTGTTAATTCCCTTGATAACGGCCAGATCAATTGCCTTGTCCATTTGTTCAACGATCAATGGTGTTACTTCTGAGAAAAAGTTTGAGTATGAGTAACTCAAGAATTCCTTAGACACAGGAATAATCACGGCCAACTTCTTTGCTTCCAACTTTGCCTGCAAGAATGTAGGCTTGGAAGTGGCAATACGCTGTGTTTCACCAGTCCAGTAAGCACCACCAACACCAGTCATGAATGAGAACTTCTTAGTCTTTTGGCCTTGCATTTCAACGTTCTTAGCGACTTGCAAGATAGCTGATTGACCCATGATTCGGTCAATAATAGTTGTGGCCACGTCTGATGGAACAGATTGAGTGGTCATCACGTTGTTCGGGTTAAATTGTTGTACCATGTTTTATTCTCCTTTATTTAATTACACGGTTTTTTTGTGCCAATTCAGCAATTGAAATAGCACCACTTAGCTTGGTAGATGAAGCACTTGGAGTCTTTTGCTTAGAAAGCTCATCAACTCGCTTGTTGACAGAATCAGCAATCACCTTCTTGAGATAATTGATGTTATTGTTGGTCGTCTCCACATCATCGCTTAGAATCAACGACACCAATTCATCCTCATTAGGTAGGCCGGCTTCCGCCAACGTAGACTTAGCTTGAATCGAATACTCTAGCCGCTTCAATTCCTGCTCGCGCTTTGCCAATTCCTTGTCACGATCAGCTTGTTCTGCCTTAATTCGATCAGCCTCTGTCATGCGGGCCAGCTTCTTAGCCTTGTCTTCACGTTCTTTTGCTTCTTCTTCCCACTTGCTGCGGGCCGTTTCAATTGCCTTTGAAACTTTCTTGTCCATGAAGCTATCAAGTTCAGATTGAGATTCAAAGCTGATACCGTCTGCCTTGGATTCTACTTGTTTGTCTTCTGTCTGTTCTTCAACAGCTTCGTTTTTTGGTTCGTTTTCCATTTTCGCTCCTCCCATACACACCTAATCGACAGCAAAATAAAAAGACCCATACATGACTCACAGAGCCCCATACACGTCTTTAAATTCTTACTGCTATCAAATACTAGTCCGTACACGATAATGTTATTTGAACAGTTTTATGACTTATTCAGGTCACGACTTAATCGCTTAATGCTGGCATAATCGAACACATACAGTTCGGATGGAACGGGTACATATTCCTCCCTACTTCTGCTTCAGATAATTTATATGGGCCAGCCTTGGCAATACTAATGCAGGTCTGGCAAGCTCTTCTCTCATACACAATGTCATACATATCAATTCCTGACTGTTTGTAAGAATCACGCTGGACGTCCCCTTGAACTCTAGCCGTCTCTGTGATTAACAAACGTCCTGACTGTGAAGGTTGGACGTTGAACACATCCCGAAACTCTTTGTTGAATTGGTTAGGATTCTTTCCCTGCAAAACAACCTTATTCAACGTCTCATTTAGCTTATTCTTAAGCTGTTCTGTGTTCTTCCATATGTTGGTGCTAAACGTGTAAGAACCTTCGCCAGCAAGCGAATAAGCGGCATTAACAAGTTGGCTTGCTGACTGAACGCTGTAAGCAACGCTTTGCCCCAGTATTGTTGACTGGCGCTCGTATTCATCAACAGCTTGTTGCGTTAAATAATCTTCGGTACTGCTTGTTATCCGACCATTTAACCTGTCAATTTCAAGTGACATCTCAAGCTGAAGTAACTTAAGCCGACTAACACGAATCTTAAGGTTGTAGATTTTCAAATCAGCGTTAGCTTGTTCTGAGAAATCTTTGTCGGCGACATATTGCTTCACCTTATTAACGAATCGAGTCACGTCATCCTTATCAGCCAACTTCATCGCTTCGTCCATCGTCATTCCTTGGCCTTTGGCGTATCGAATGAAATTGCGGTTAATATCGTCAGTAATATCATTAAGCGCCTGGTCATATAGATTGTTCAGCACTTTAAGTTGGTCACCAGAATACTTCTTGATGTCATCAGCATGGTCTAACTCACGTTGTACCCAATATGATTTACTCTGCTTCTCCACCATCTACGTCTTCTCCTTTGTCAGAGTCGAATTTAACATTATTCATTGGCTCTGACCGGTCTAGCTCTTCTTCATGCTCAGTAGCTAGATTATTCTCTTCGGTAGTAGCATCTGTGAAGTGAGTCTGATCATACATTGTCTTGCGTGACAGCGGAATACCAGCATTGGTCAGCATTTGCACCTCTTCGCTTACTGCGTATGGCAGGTTCGGCGTGAACGTGATATTGACTGGCGTATAGTTAGACAATCCGCCCTTCAAATTAGAAGTTAATGTGCCTAACAATTCATACCGCCGACCAAGTGACCGTTTGAATGAATTCATTGTCTGGGCAATTGCCTGCTCAAAGCCAAAAATCTTATAACGCATAGCAACACCACTTGCATTACCACTAAACGATTCATCAGCTAGGTTTGGAACGTTTGACATCATGAAAATATCTTTGAATAAGCGTTGCTGATAGTTCTCACTAGCCGTGGAATTAAATTCTGGATTGATGTACTTGGCATCAATACTAGTACTGTTACCTTCTCTGTCCGTTCCTGACTGCAAGGCCAACACACCATACTGCTTAATGTTGTTGATGAGCTGGCTTACACCATCCTTACCATTGGGAGCTTGGAAATCTCCGCTAATGACCAGCAACGAATTAACCACGTCAGTCATGTAGTTAGACGTGTCAGAATTAACGGCATCATAGGCATCAATCAGACTAATTACGTCTTCATACCAACCTGTGCGGTAACGATTGCTTGAATACTCGATAATTGGCACTTGGTTGTAGAAGTGAGGCGTGCTGTCTGTTTCCTTCAACGAACCAACAGCCTGTGTAATGTTAGCGAACGTGATAATCTCATTAGCTGTGTACAAGCTAACACTGTACTGTGTCTGGTTATTATCAAGCGTATCGATTTCAACCAGTCGAACGGCAGCTAATGGTTTTCGTTCAATCGTGTTGTCATAGATAACAAAAGTTTCGAATACATTAGATAACTTAACGTTGTTGTTCGAGTTTTCATCACGATACTGCAATTCATATGCTCGCCCATATTTGGCCACGTCATACATCAGCTCATTATCAAGTGTCGCTACATCGTTGTATTGATTGAACGTATCGATTAATTCCTGTTCACTGTCATCACCAACTGTGTACTTAACCGGCACAGATGTCGTGTAGCCAGCCACGAACTGGGCAATAATCTTGCCAAAATTATGCGCTCTACGATAGTCAGCCTTGTTTTCTTCTTGCCGCTTAGGACGGCTATAAATCGTTGAATTAAGCCCCTTAGAATACTCATCCAACACTTGCAATCGTGGAACTTGATTGTCTAAAAAATGCTTGATAATCTTACCAAGCATTAGATAGTTGTTCTTAGTTAAGTCGTCTAGTGAATCGACTAGATAATTGATATTGCTTGCCGTATCAAACGGAAATGATTCACCGTTCATAATCGACTTAATATCTCTTTCAAAATTATTAACTACTGCCATTACATATATCCTTTCAGCTTGGCCAAATCAGCAATGTCCATTGTGTTTTGCTCCATGGCAAGCTTGTCGTTATAAATCACATAGCGGATGGCATCCATCAAGTGGTCATTTTCTTTAACAACATCTCCGTTCTTACCCCATACATAGCGGTATATTTCGCTCCTGAACGTTGGGCAGTCATCATAGACAACGTTGAACTGATTGTTGTGAATCTTATCTGCCACCGCTTCGATACCATTCGCAACATTCTTATTGGCATTAAGCGCCCTGATGCCATTCTGCTTCAAGTCATAAATATGCTCTGGGTTGGCCGTATCACAGTAGAAGATAATATCGCCGAATCTTTCTTGAATATCTTTGGCAACGTTGATCCAATGGTCAATCGACTTCTTACTGTCTACATGCTCTTCCATCAGCGTGTATTTACCGTCTTTGAAGCCAATCACTGCAAATGCTGTGGGGTGATTGAACCCCCAATCGACACCGACCATAAATCTCTCGTAACTCTGACCAAATGCCTCATCACGAGTAACTGTCATTGTGTCCTTGTTAAATTCAGGATAGACAGCACCTTCTCCGCTGACCCACAAGCCCTTGATATAACGGTCATAGAACATGCCAGGCGGAACAGTCGCCTTGTAATTCTGCTTGTATCCTTCGTCCAACATCTCGTTGTCATCGAACTCGAAGTGATAAGCTCGGATACCGTCCTTACCTGACTTTTCGATATAGTCTTTCAATAACCAATGCTCTGGATTGTCTGGGTTCGTGTCGCAGATAACAACAGCACCCTTACCAGAACAACGGGAACGAATTTCATCAAAGACGACCTTGTTGCAAAGACTCGCTTCGTTGATGTAAGCACCAAATGCCGTCATTCCTCGAATGCGACCAATACCAGAGATTGAACCAGTAGAAGTCTGCACGATGCGGACACCCATTAATTCAAACTCGTTGTACTTGTTCATTTGAATACTGATGCCCATATTCTGCAATTCAGCAATGATGTTGCGTTGGATATTGGCCATCGTGTATCCTGCCAGAATGTACTGCGGGTTAGTAACTCCAACCTCATCAGCGTTCTTCTTGGCGTTAGCTACCAGCATGAGGAAAAGTAAGTTGTCTAGGAATGTTTTTCCACTTCGCTTGGCCCCGTATAAAATAAGTAATTTCAAATCACCTAATGTACGATTTACCTCGGCAATTACTTGATGTTGTTTAGTTGTTAGTTTCATTTAACATCTCCTAGACTATCTGCAATACTACGTAGCATGTCATCTTGATTGTCACCGCCGCCTTGCAACTCCTTAGCCTTTGCTTCCATCAAATCTGCTTCAGCTTTGTCTTTGCGTTGCTTGTTTGTTTCGATCGAAATCTTACCATCAGCCAATAGATACTCTAGTAACTCCTTACGAGCCTTATTGCGATCATGCAGCTCTACAATCGGGCCATCTTTACCAACAGTAATCTTCTTAATAGCCTTAGTATCGACTTTTGACTTATCTTTTAAGGCAACCCACGACTTGTGTCCCGTTAGCTCTTTTCCGGTCGCTTCATCTGTGTATTGAAACTCATCAGAACCCCAATCAGCATACGTTCCAATATCAGCTTTGGCCTCTTTGGCCATATCGTCAACCAACGAAAAAACGTCTATGTCGAGCTCTTTTAATCGAGCCTGACGTAGACGTTTGATTTCGGTTTGAATGTTAGCATTTGTTAGCAATCTAGATGCATTTACTTTTGCCGTATCGTAGTCAACATCATAGGCATTTATATATGCCTGTGTTTGATTGGCAAGTCTTACAACCTCTCTAGCAAAGACTTTTTGCTTGTCAGTAAGGTCGCTATCTTCCAACTCTTGAATTGCCGAATGCAGCTCTTTTTTGTGTGCACACTTTTTC
>NZ_JQBH01000017.1:0-2335 GCF_001438695.1 Fructobacillus fructosus KCTC 3544 | reverse complement strand
TTTATTCCAGTGTCTCGTTTTCCACGACTTAACTGTATTTAAAGTTACTCCGTACTTCTCTGCAATTTCCTTATACTTCATTCCAGCTAAGTAGTCTTGCTTAGCTTCATCACGTTTTGTCATGTCATTGTAGATCCTCCTTTCATATTGATATATGTACTAAAAAAGGTAGCCTAATCCACCTAAATTATTTCGTATGTCTGCTTGAATATATCCGGTTTCAGGGGCCAGCATTCTACTTGAATACCAGTGATGATATAATCACCAATTTCAGCCTTCATCGTTCCTTCTAGCGTTTCAATATATTCAACTTGTTCAGCAATACGTGCCATACAGACGACTGGCTTTTTTCTGACCTTGAACATGGTCCACTTTCCTTCATTAACCATCTATACAAATAAAAAACGCCGATAAAAACCAGAATTGAGACTATCAACAACGCTACTTCATATTGATATATGATCGTCTTATTCTCTGATAACCATTGAGTAACGTTTTCAATTGTATCGTTTACCATTTTTTACCTCCCAATAAAAATAGGAACAAAAACTGGGTAATCATTACTATCTTTTGATTTATTTGGATTAATGGCACACCCAATTAATACAAGAACAATACCGACTAAACAAAAAGCTAGTGAAATATAAGCTATCGGTTCAAAGTCACAAATGACACTGTTTGAAAAATAGTCTAATATCATAGAAATTAATAATACTAACAAGGCGATAATAGCAATCACCCCACCAGCAATAACCAGTAAATCGCACATTTTCATCTATAGCGTCACTCCGAACCACAGAATTTTAGCGCCAATAATCATGACACCAGTTGCTCCGACAATTAGACCAGCTAATACCATGTACGCCACCGCATTAGCCGTGTACACCATTGCCTTGGTAACCTTAAATTTCAAATGATCTTTCATTCTCCACCTCCAAAAAACAACCTGGCAATCAAACACATAAAAAAAACGACCAAAACGGGTGCGCTACAATAAAGTCCATATTTCCTTCAAATAAAAAGACCATTTCCATTTTGGAAACAGTCATATGTACACAAATAGGGAGCAAGTATCTACAATGCATTAATACGAGAATCCCAGATTTTTGTGTTGACCGTCAGGCGTCACGGTCGAGACATACAATAGTGTACAAAGCCCAACTATCAGGCGTGTTTGTCAGCCCACACGTTGATTACGTGTTTACCGGGTCAGCACCCGAAGTCTGACAAGAATGAGAAGTACAAGGCCCTTCGTCATGGCACGTATGTACGCAGGTAGCGACCCTGCCTACCGCCTCAAACCCAAACAAACGGATTAGCTCTTCCGGATAGAGCGTTTTTTATCAATACGACTTACTTGCTCTGCGCTTAATTGGAATATGTACCGCAACCAAAACCGCCAGGAAATGGTCACATATGCTCGCTCTTAGTTGATAAGTCAACTAGTCATCGCAAGCTAAGAACAACACGGGTACTGCCCCCGTAACGATATTTCTAACCGTGGCGTTGATTTAACAACCGCTTGCAGGCAACCACGGGCCACTTGGCTTTGTTCACAACGGGAACGAGCTAACCAATGAGATAAATTGAAAGGTAAGCACTCATGACAAGACACCATTTGGAGATGGCCGCTCATTCCCTTGGCTATTTGAATTAACCACAATATCATTTTACAACGCTTTTTAAGCCAAAAAGTGCAATAAAAGTGAAGTCTTTTGACCCTACAAAGTTTTCCACAGGAAGGATGGGTCCCAGTACGCTCCTTCTGAGAATTCTTGTTTGATTCGCTTCAAGTCGTTGTAACACTGACGCTTTGACTTGTAGAGTTCTTTGGCCACTTTATCCCAACTATAAGGTTTGCGACGGTATCTCATTTGTAATAACTGCTGCTCATGTGGTGTCAACGTCAACATGAATTGATTGACATTCCATAGATCCTTTTTCCACTGTGCAACATTCCAGTCATCAGATTTTCTAATAATCCGATTTTCAATGCCGTTTTTGGCAACGTTAACGTTTTGAATGCGTCCGCCACCATAGTTTTCATCAGCACAACCAGTATCTTCCTCTAATTTTCTGATTCGACACTTGATTAGTGAATCAATCTTACCTGAGATACATGCCTTAAAATATCGGTCAATTTCATCCGCCAAATCTATCACCCCCTTAATACTGATTATCGTTAATCTTGCTTACCTCAATGACAATCTTCTCTTCGTCGCTAAATCGCTTCTTAGCGTTAATGTCACATAGCATGGCGTCGTCCTTCCACAGAATGCCGTTTAAGGCGTCCTCGGTACTCTTAATGTAGTTGCTAAGGTCTGGCTTCTTAAAG
>NZ_JQBH01000016.1:18562-19105 GCF_001438695.1 Fructobacillus fructosus KCTC 3544 | reverse complement strand
TAGACATGCAGTCTGTTAAAGACATGTTGAAGGGCATTAAGACAAGCGGATAGGAGATAGATTTGAGAAATGAAAGAAGGATTAGGAATCGAACTGACTGATCGTCAGATTCAAGTTATCAAAGACCACAAGGAGTCCTATAGCTTCAACGAGCTAGCCGATTTAACTGGAGTCAATCGTGGTGTGCTGGTTGGTATCCGCCAAGGAGAACGAACTAGAGTAAGCAAAGTCACCTATGCGAGGCTTGCAAACACGCTCTATCGCTTTGACAACTCATACACAGCCAAAAACGAGCTTGAAGCCGTCAATCGTGTCAGTGAGCTAAGGGAAGAACTGGGGCTAACGGATCAACAACTAGCTGAACAAGCTGGTGTCGGTATTAAGTTGATTCGCAGTGTTGAGAACCAATACAACGAGCCATCACCAGCTACATGGCAGAAGCTGGCAGACTTCTTCGGAGTGTGGGTTGGGTATCTGGTGGGAGCAACAGACAGGAGAGTGCGATGAGTGATGAAAAATTTAAAAATGCGTTAGAGATTCAAT
>NZ_JQBH01000016.1:14984-18300 GCF_001438695.1 Fructobacillus fructosus KCTC 3544 | reverse complement strand
CTGATGGAGTTACCAGGTAAGTTACTAAGCAGGCGTGGGTCTGTCGTCACAATAGAGTTAGAAAGCCCAGATAAGCTGTATGAGCTCGATAAAGTGCAGGATAGTGTAATTACACTGAACATACATGACGGGCGCTCTGTGAGCCCAAAACAGCGTAAATTTGCTTGGGCAATCATGCGTGACATTGCCAACTTTGCAATCGGTGGTAGCGATGCTGACTATGAACAGAAGATATATGGCTATTTCAAGAGCGAGATGTCTATCCATTACGGAATTGAAGACTTCAGCATGTCTGATGCTACTGGCAATATGTCAGATACTAACTTGTTAATTAACACGCTTCTTGAGTTTTGCTTGTATCATAACGTGCCACTAAGTAAGAGGCCACTAGACCATTTAGACGACCCAGCCATCGCTCGATATGAGTATGCCTGCTTGATGAACAAGCGCTGCGTGATTTGCGGACTGAAAGCAGACCATCACCACATCACGGGTAGCAAGGTTGACATTGGAAACGACCGCACGAAGATTAACCACAAAGGCCGGCGCTTGATTGCCTTGTGTCGGGAACATCACGACTTGTTCCACCACGAGGAGAAAGAGCGCATGGCTGAATATCATTTGCAGGGTGTGCCTGTGAACGAAAAAATAGCACAGATTTATCACTTGAATTATTGGTGAAAGAGAAATTGGTATAGGTGTATTTACGAAAAGGAAGAGGTGGAGTGATGAGCAGTGAAACTGATTTGAAAATGCATGGTAAAAAAATTGCAGACGGCTTTAGAGGAGAAAATCCCTATTACTGGCGAACAGTTAACGGTTTCTGGTTGGTAAAGGATAACATCTCTGGAATGGTGACTTCTGACGTTAATTTAAATAAGGCTATCAAAATTACCGAAACAGAAGCTAAAAAAACTGATTACGAATTTGAGAAGTTGACACCCTATGAAAAGAAACCATAGAAGGGTCTCTGATGGATATATTTTTTGAAACAAAAGTAATCATCGTAAGTAACTTGAACAAACATACTCCTGAAATTTTAAACATGCTGGCCAAAGACTGGGAGCAGTTGTCAGTTGAGAAGATAGACGGCGGTTTCATGATTATGTACGGGCGCTTTTCTGACTACTACAGGGAGCTGGAAGCCCAAGGATTAGTTAATCGTGATGGTTTGAATTTTAACGGGGAGGATTAGATGGCGGAAACGATAAAGATTGAGTTTGACATCAAGCCACAGCAACAAGAGCGTCCTCGTATTGGTGTAAAGAAAGTTCTTAGCAAGATGGGATACTACAAAAATAAGAACTATTTATACGATCCAGTAAAGACGGTTAACTACAAAAAGAAGCTGGCTTACCTTGCTAATCTTGAAAAGAGTGTGAACTACTTCGAGCCATTGAGCGGGGCGTTGGCATTGAATGTGACCTTTTACATTCTGCCTCCGAAGTCGCTAAGTAAGGCAAAGCACGCAATGGCTATTCTGGGCGAGCTGTTGCCGTTCAAGAAGCCAGACCTTAGCAACTACATTAAGAGTACCGAGGACGCCTTAAATGGCATTCTGTGGAAGGACGACGCCATGCTATGTGACATTAACGCAAAAAAGCGATTTAGTGACGAAGAGAAGATTGTTATTGAGGTTTCAAAGATTAACGATAATCAATATTAAAAGGGGGGGTGATTAATTTGGCGAAGACAGCGGAGCAATATTTCAAATGCTACTACTCGGGCAAGTGGGAGCATGATTTAGCGTGGCGGATTCATGATTTGAAATATTCGCACAGCACTCAAGATGAAAATGTAGGCGGAGGAAGGGTCAAGAATGTCAACACAACGTTGAATTCAACCATTGCTAACATTGCGGCAGTTGAAGATGACAAGATTGTTAGAGAACTCCGTCATAAAATCGAAACAGTTAAGAACTATGAGTTGTCTCTGGACGATTACCACGTTAACCTGTTGAAACTCCGCTATGCAAAGAAACGTCACACGTGGATTAATGATTCTAACCGATTGTACAAGTCGGCACGGCAATGTCAGAAGGATCTAAAAGCCATTAAAAAAGACTTCACCGAGAGTGTCCTTTTTCAACCTGTGGAAAACTTGACCCCCTAAAAAGAGTTCGCTTTGAGTTCGCTTTTTTCCTTAAAAAAGGTGCTATATTTGTAGTATCGAATAAATCGATAGGGGCACAGAGGCACGATATTATTATGGGACAGGTGTTAATTCGTCTGCAATATCGCTGTGTCCCTGAACAATAAGTATTAGGCTTCGTGTTTCATTGGTGATGGTAACACCTTGACACATGAGCGGTGCAACTCCGCTGTTGTTCTTAGCTTGCCGAGACCCGAGATTAGATACCTTGGTAGCGAGCAAATGTGACCATTTCCTGGCGGTTATGGTTGCGGTACATATTCCTATGTCAAAGCGCAGCCAATAGACATTTCGTTAAGATTTGTCTATTTGAATAGGACGCAGTAAGTCGTCTTTGATTAAAAACGCTCTATCCGGAAGAGATAATCCGTTTGTTTAGGTTTGAGGCGGTAGGCAGGGTAGCTCCCTGTGTACATAACGAACTGTTGCGAATTATGCAATGGTTCTTTTTATTTGAATTAGTGGTTGTTTTACGAGTGGAAACGCCTATTTATATTTTATATAATGGAAGTATTCAGAAGGGGGCAAAATCATGGATTTAAGAACTATTGGGGTAATCGTATTCGCTATAGGAATGATTATTTTCTTATTTGGCCGACAGTTTATCTTGTTACGCTTATATTTTGGTGATCGAAGCGTCTTCTCGCAGCTTTTCTGGGGAGCGATTATTAGCGCAATTGGAGTCGCCATCTTATACTTTAGTGGCGCTCTAGGAACTATTTAAAGGACTTGATATTTGAAACCGCTAGTTAGTTAAATCTAACAGCGGTTTTTATTTTGGAGGGAATTATGAAAGATAATTTGAAGTTTAAAATCACTAATACAATGGCCCACATGGCTAACACGGCTGCTTACTTATTACTAGGCGGCCTGCTTGCCGGTGCAACTGGTGTCATGATCATTGGCGCTAAAATGCTATGGTTTGGAGTCACTTTGTGAGTATTGTATTAACACGATATGCAGTAGCAGTGCTGATTACATCAGTTCCTTTTTGTATCGGACTTTATTATATTTACAAGTGGTTGAAGAAATTAGATTAGGCGGCTTAGGCTGTCTTTTTTAGTACATATATCAAGACGAAAGGAGGAGCTACAATGACATGACAAAACGTGATGAAGCTAAGCAAGATTACTTAGCCGGTATGAAGTACAAGGAGATTGCGGAC
>NZ_JQBH01000016.1:9962-14769 GCF_001438695.1 Fructobacillus fructosus KCTC 3544 | reverse complement strand
GCACCCGTTGAAAAAAGTGTGCACACAAAAACAAAAAAGTGTGCACACAAAAAAGAGTTGCATCCGTCAATTCAAGAGCTAGAAGATAGCGACCTAAATGACAAGCAAAAAGCCTTTGTTAGGGAGTATGTGAGACTTGCTAATGCGACACAGGCATATATCGATGCTTACGATGTACCCTACAATATAGCCAAGACTAATGGTCCGAGATTGCTGGAAAATGCTGGAATAAAAATAGAAATTAAACGTCTACGTCAGGCTCGATTAAAAGAGCTCGACATAGACGTTTTTTCGTTGGTTGATGATATGGCAAAAGAGGCCAAAGCTGATATTGGAACGTATGCCGATTGGGGTTCTGATGAGTTTCAATATACTGATGAAACAACTGGAAAAGAGCTGACGGGACACAAGTCGTGGGTTGCCTTAAAAGATAAGGCCAAAGTCGATACTAAGGCTATTAAGAAGATTACTGTTGGCAAAGATGGTCCAATTGTCGAATTGCATGATCGCAATAAGGCTCGTAAGGAGTTACTGGAGTATTTGAATGGCAAGGGTGTATTTGATAGCGGGACTAACAATGGTGAGATGATCATTAACATGGACTCATTTGAGGAGATTAAGCATGACGGAGATTGATTTAAACTTTCATAAATCAGTTGACCGGGCATATTATCAATTGTTTGCCAGTCATGATCCATTTGTTGCCATTAAGGGTGCTCGTGGTTCTGGTAAGTCGTGGGCGCAGGCATACAACGTTATCTATGAGATGTTGCGACTGCCATATGTTAATTGGCTGGTTATTCGTCAGTATCAGAACACAAACAAGGAATCAACATATAACACTTTGAAGAAGGTCATCAATCTATTAGGGTTGAGTGACCTTTTTAAATTCACAGTTAGTCCGCTTGAAATCACCATGAAATCAACTGGACAAAAGATTTACTTTCGAGGCATGGATGACCCTTTGAAAATCACGTCTATTAGTGCTGAGAATGGCTATTTGTGCCGTGCCTGGTGGGAAGAAGCATACGAACTAAAGAGTAAAGAGGACTTCCAAACTGTTGTTGAATCATTGCGTGGCCAGTTGCCTGATGGTGGCTACTACCAGCATATATTAACCTTCAACCCATGGTCAGAACGCCACTGGCTAAAAGAAGAGTTCTTTGATGAAGAGACCAGGCGCAATGGCGCATTGAGTTTTACCACAACTTACAAGAATAACAGCCACTTGGACCAACAATTCATCGATAACATGATGGAGCTTAAAAAGCGCAACCCTAATCGAGCCAGAGTAGCTGTAGATGGCGAATGGGGTATTGCAGAAGGGCTTGTCTTTGAAGGCCTATTTGAGCTTGAGAACTTTGATATAAGCAAGGTTCAGGGTCGTCACATTATGGGGCTCGATTTTGGGTTCACTCATGACCCGACCGCCTTTGTTAAAGCGATAGTGAAAGACCATGATATATACGTCTATGACGGCTTTTACGAAACGGGGATGTTAAGTTATCCTATGGCTCGTAAACTAGCTCGTAGTGGTGCATTGAGGGGCAAGGTGTATGCCGACAGCGCAGAACCAAGAACGATTGGAGAGCTTCACGCACAGGGTCTTAAAACGATTGTCCCTGTGGGAAAGGGTAAAGACTCCAATGTGCAGCGTATGGAGTTCATGAAGAATTATCACTATCACATCCATCCAAGTGCTAGTTACCTGGTTGATGAAATGAGTACATTCGCTTATCAGAAGGACAAGTTCGGAAAGTTCTTGAATAAGCCAGAAGATGGCAATGATCATGCTATTCAAGCATTAGGTTATGCGCTTGAACCAATCATTTTTACCAATAGTCAAGGAAAGTACATGAATTATCGAGAACGTGTTAAAGCAGTCAACGATTTGGGATTGCGATAGGAGTAGTATATGGAAACACTAGAAGCAGACAGTAGCTATCAAACTAAGGCGGAGCGTTACTTGCACCATGCGTTAATGCAGTATCAAGAAGACCTTAACAACTTAACGCCAAAACGTGTGGGCGAATTCATCAAGCACCATTACAACAAGCAACGCCCTCGATTGCTTAATCTGGACAGTTATTACAAGGGTATTAATACCAAGATTAACAGCGAAGCTAGTCGGCGTATTGATGAGTATGGTGCTGATGTACGATTAGGTCATCCATTCGCTCAAGAAATTGTCGACTTTCATACTGCTTTCTCAGTTGGTAACCCAATTAATATTAGTGTTGATCAAGACCACAATGGCCAAGAGGACGAGCACCAACAGTTAGACAAGATTAACCATGAAAATGGTGTGGATTCACTCTTTTATGACCTGTTTAGCGACATGTCAAAGTATGGGCGAGCCTTTGCTAATGTCTACCGTGATGGGGATGTCGAGAAGATTACTCGACTTAGTCCTGCTAACACGTTCATGATTTATTCCAATGACGTGGACCCAGTGCCAATTATGGCCGTTCGCTATACGGAACAGTCAAAGATTGACGATAATTTAGATTATCAACAATATGTGATTGAGACGTGGACAGATAGTGAATACACGATTAGTGAACCTGTAGCAATTGCTGATGGGACAGTTGTTAATGGGTACACCGTCGCTAAAACGGACCAATTATCCACTCTTCCAGTTGTTGAATTTTGGAATAACACGCAACGGATGGGCGACTTTGATGGTGTTATTAGCTTGATTGATGCTTATGATGCTGCACAGTCTGACACGGCTAACTACATGCAGGATAGCAACGATGCCATGCTTGTTATTAAGGGTGACATTGATGATTTGCTCGATGGTGCTGAATTGTTTGGCAATCCAGATGATGAAGAATACTTAGAAAAGTTAGCTGAACAAAAAAAGAAGCTAATGGCAAGTATTAAAGAAGCTCGTACTCTCTTCTTGAAATCTGGTTCTACTGGTTCTGGTCAACAGACGACAGTATCTGCTGATTACATTCATAAGCAATACGATACGGCTGGTGTTGAAGCTTACAAGAACCGCCTGTACAAGAACATTCACTCATTCTCTCGCACGCCTGATGTTTCGGATGAAAACTTCGCAAGTAATGCCTCTGGTGTGGCAATGCAATATAAGCAGCTAGGCGTTATTCAATTAGCCAAGGCTAAGCGCCGATCATTTTCTAAGGGATTAAGTGAAATCTATGGCATTGTTGAAGATTTAGAAAAGGCAGCTTCTGGTCCATGGAAGTTGGACTATCAGAACATTAATTTTATGTTTACTGATAACTTGCCAACAGATGATGTCGCTACTATTCAAGTATTGCAACAATCAGGCGCTAAGTTCCCTCATGAGTACTTAGACCGTTATGCCCCTGGTATTGACACTAATGAGCTTGAAACGATGCGAGAGCGTGAAAATGAGCCAGTGAATGCCATGCAGGAGGAGATGAAGCGCTTGCAGGATAAAACCTCACAGCTAGGTGATGAAGATGACGAGTAATCATGATTTAGGACTACAATTTTCCAACCAACGAGCGATAGCTGATAATCAATCAGTTAAAGAGCTTAACAAGATGATTGCCAACAATCAGCAAGCCTTCTTAGCGTGGTGGGGTAGCTTTAACGATGAGTACGATGATTTCGACCAAGCAGACTACTCACAATATCCGGATAGTGAATTGGTAATTGAGATAGACCATTACGCTATCCAGAATGGTATCAAGACGGTACAGGTGAACAATGTTGACCAGCTATTGGAGTATGGACTAATGGTGTTTACTTCAGTTGTTGCTTTAAAGGCAATTAGTTATGTTGGCAAGTCACTTAAGAATGAGGTCAAAGTAACGGCTGATTTTGGACGAAAAGTATATGACACGGCTGTACAAGAGATTACTAAGAAAGTCATTGACCAAGGTATCAAAGGCGTTAAATGGTCTGACCGTATTTGGAGTAATCAAACACGGCTACGGACTGACATGTCTAACATCTTGCGTGAATCCTTACTTGATAGCCAGAACCCTACGAACTACACCAAGCAGATTAAAGACCGCTACGGTGTGTCAAGGTATGAGGCGGAACGTATCTTGCGTACAGAAGGTGCTAGAGTATCCGCTGACCAACAAGTCAAGTCAATTAAGTCTGCTGGCTACAAGAAACTCGAATGGGTGGCAGGCGCTGGTTCGTGTCAGTTGTGTATGGAACTAGATGGCAAGCAATTCAAAGCAAGCAGCTTCGGATCTGGGCGCTATGTAATTCCAAAGCATCCTAACTGCCGCTGCTCGGTAGTAGCGGTCGACGAATCGGACACAACAGTATATGAGGATTAGGAGAAATAATATGACACTTACGCTGGTTACAAAAAATGGCGATAGAAAGGTTATTAGTGATATTCAAACAGTAAGCGAAACAAAAGATTATGTTCAAGTTGAATATAGTGACCCAGATTTAAATGAGGATGTTCAGCTTCTGATTGGTAAATCACGATTGTCTGATGTAATTACAGGAAGTTAATATTCAAGTTGAAAGCATTCACTTAATTGTGAGTGCTTTTTTAGTACATAAATCGACCTGGGAAGTCGTTAAAAGCACCATAACAACGGAGTAGCGAGTGGAGGGTGTGCCATTAGGTGGAAACTGTGCAAGCTACTGTGAATTTATGTAGGAGGACGACATGTCGCAAGAAGTTGATACGCAAGTTGACCAAGAAACCGAAGTACAAGGTGGGGAGGGCCAACAAGAAACACAAACTCTGTCGCAAGAGGAGGCTAACAAATTAGCTGAACAAGAGGCAGAACGTCGAGTGGCGAAGGCTCGTGCTAAGTGGGAAGAAACCATGAAGGAC
>NZ_JQBH01000016.1:8632-9311 GCF_001438695.1 Fructobacillus fructosus KCTC 3544 | reverse complement strand
GGTTAACCAGAAGTTGCAAGGCTCTGGCAAGCCAAAAGGTGGTGCTTCGTCACTAACTGATGAAAATGACCCATTTGCCGCTAAGGCAGCAAAGTATAAATAAAGGAGGCCTAAAATGGCTCAAGAACAAATCTTTAATAAGAATTTTGCTGGAATTATTACGCCAGCTTTTCGTGCGTTGTCTGCATTTCAACCAGCATTCGGTGACTTGCAAACCAAGGATGGCGTAACTGAAAACGCAACCATGTTCTCTATCAAGTCAAATGACTTGCCAGCAGAACTTGGCAACTATGATACTGATCCAAACACCGCTTTCAATGATGGCTCTGATAAGACAAACCGCTACGGTAAGTTAAAGGAAATCATCTATAAGGAACAAGATGTCCCTTACGATGGCAACTGGGCATTTCGTGAAGGTCTTGACCGGTTTACTGTAAATGCAGACCTTAACTCTGCCGTTGCCGAGCGTTTGGACTTGCAATCACAAGCAAAAGTTCGTTTGTTTAATACATTGTTTGGAAAGAAGCTGACGGAAAGCGCTTCTGGTGACCTGGGTTCTGTATCTGACGTTGTCAAGTTGTTTGGAAAGGCTTCTCAAACATACACGGACATGGAAATCATGACCCCAGTACGTGCGTATGTTGATCCAGAAACGTACAACGCCATTGTGGATGCTCCA
>NZ_JQBH01000016.1:0-8024 GCF_001438695.1 Fructobacillus fructosus KCTC 3544 | reverse complement strand
TGGCGTATGGGTGTCTGACTTGAACAAGAAGGCCATCTTGACGGCTGGAATGGCCAAAGGTTCATCTGCTTCAACAGGCAAGTAATTAGTTGAAAGGGGCTATTATGAGTGAAACTAGTGTTGATACTGCAAGCGACTATGAGAAACTCTTAGACCCTAAGAGTTCGGTTAAGGATAAGCTTGAAATCATTGAAAAAAATGTGAAAGCTCGCTTGTCTGTCTTGCTCGGGATTAAAAACACAAACATTCCTGATCAGTTTGACTACATTGTAGATGAAGTAGTGGCTGCTCGTTTTTCTCGTATTGGTAATGAGGGGATGAAGTCTGCTGGTCAGGATGGGTTAACACTTGTCTTTCAAGAAGATGATTTTTCTAAGTTCAAGAATGAGATTGACGAATACCGCACCGGAAACGTTACTGGTCGGCAGAGAGGTCGGGTGATGTTCCTATGAACGCAGCTACAAAGGTTGCTTTGTATGTCAAAGTCAAAGGAACACAAGACCCTCGTAATCCTCGCAAAAAAGGGGATGACGAGTTAGTTGCCGAGGTTACAGTGAATGTGACTAACTTAAGCGCTGCTAAGTCATATCGAGAGTACGGCATTGTTTCATACGGAGAGAAGATTATTCGTTCTGTTGGTATCCTGCCATACTTTGATTATTGCTTGATTGATGGCAAAAAGTACGTGGTGCAGGAACGACAGACAGCTGGTATTCGCTCGTCTATTCGAGTAAAGGAGGGATAATGTCATCTGGAATGAAAGTTGTAGGAGCTGATAAGTTCATCTCTGGTCAGCATAGATTGATGGCTGCCGTTCCTAAGCAGGTTGAGGCGCTTATTCGCTCTACATCCGCTAGTACACAACAGCAAGCACAAAGGCTTGAACCGGTTAAAACTGGGTTCTTAAAGCGCCAGACAAAAGTCACTGTTACCAATAATGCATGGCATATACGTGGAGTTGTTTCTGCTGATGCGTACAATGGTAAGTTTAACTATGGCTATGCTCAGGAGAATGGAACTAAGCATATCAAGCCGAAACTTTTCATGTATCAAGCATTTGAAACACATAAGAACGTATTTATCAGCAAGATAAAGGCGGTGGTTCATGTTTAGAGCAAAGCCGGACTACGAACTTTACAAAAATATTGGCGGTTATCTATACGAAGAGTATGGAAACCGCTTTTTTAATACACTCCCAGAGTTACATGATGAAAACTTTGACACACCTCTTATTTGTATTGGTGATTATTCAATGGCCCAAGATACGCCAACTAAGGATGTCCTGCGGTCACGCCCATCAATCACGATTCACTTGTTTGTATCGGCTAATGTTGGGGATGGAAGAGATCAATTAGAGGGAATCATGTCTAGGGTATACGCATATGCTCTTGGGCTTAACTTAGTAGGGGAATATCAAGTTGCTTTAGATACTAGATACACCGTTAATTCGGTGTCACTGGAACAAGAAGATAATTTGAGACTACTACACGGAACACTCGATTTAACATATCGAGTCAATTAACAAGGAGGAAGAATGGCAGATTTGAAAACAATGTCTGGTGGAAAGGCACTGGTTTTTGCTCGTGTTGAAGAAGACCAAGCAAATGCTAGTGGAGTGATGGTTGCTTATCAAACAACTTACTCATATAAGCGGTCTAAGGACTCAAAGACTGAAGACACTAAGACTGGAAAAGTATTGAAGGGTGGAGCTGTAGAAGCTACGTTCTCATTGGAATTGTTATCATCTAAGCAAGAAATTGTAACGAAGCTTGACAATGCCTTTAATGATGGCAAGAACGTTCAATTCTGGATTGTCTACACAGACACGCCAGGAACAAAGACTGGAACATATGTTGCTCGTTCGATGACGGCTGTAATGACTTCAGTTGAAGAAACTGGAGACTCAGATAACTCAGTTTCTTTGAAGATTGAGGCATCAGTTGAAGGTGGTTACGCAGCTTCTGGAGAAGTACAGTTGAACCTTGATGATGACAAGGACAAGGGAGTTCAATTCATTCAGCTTGGCAAGGTAACTGAAAATGAAACGTCAAATAGTTCATCGGCACCAACGCCAACAAAGTAAATGACCATAGCGACAACGGCTAAACGTTCAAATGGGGTGAGAGGCCCAACGTTAGACAAACAGAAAAATAGGAGATTAAACATGGAATATACAGTAAATGGTAAGACGGAAGAATTTTCTTTTGATATGAAATTCATTCGAGAAATGGATCGTATGCACAAGATTAGCCGATTTGGAATGGATATGGCAGTTGGACTGCAAACTTCTTTAAACGCTTTTCTAAACATGGACTCATTAACGGCATTGTCAGACATCTTGCTAGGCGCTAACCACGCTGCTGGAGGAAATTTGAAGACAAGCGATATCGATGCATTCTTTGAAGATGAAAATACTGACTTGGATGCTGTCTGGGAGGAAGTAGCTAAGACACTTGAAGAAGGAAAATTTACGAAGCGCCGGGTAGCAAAGATGCAAGCCGAACAAGCAGCGCAATTGGCAGCCCAGAAGGCGATGATGGAAGAAAATTAGATAGTGAGAGTCGCTATCATGAATTAATTGTTAATGGCCTTAGATGGTTCAATGTATCGCGAGTAAGCGATGTTGAACAGATGACACCAGCTGAGTATGAATTGCAAGTTGAAGCTTATGAGTTGCGACAAGTAGATAAATCTAGGGAACATTATGAAATTGCCTGGGCCACAATGAAGTCTCAGCAAACCACGGCCAGCGGTAAAGATTTGAAATATAACACATTTGAAAAGCTCTATGAAACTGATGCTAAAAAGATGATGAAAAAGATTAAATCACGCTACAACCCAGCCGTAGTTCAATCTGATGTAGATGATACTGAACAAACAGACATGAGCTTACTGGATAAGCTAGAAAGGAGGTTAAATGGCTGATAATTGGCAGGTCACAGCAATATACGATGCCAATGTTGCTGGATTAATGGCTGGAGTGCAGTCTGCAATCAATACAATGGATCGATTTGCGGATAGTGCCAAAAGCTCTATGGGAAACATTGAAAGAACAATGAAGCCTATTGGAAAGACCATGTTAGCTGCTGGTGCAGCAACAACTGCATTGGGAGTAACCTCTTTGAAGGCTTTTGGAACGTTTGAACAAAGCCTTAATCAAGCGGCAGTTATCGCTGGAGGGACTTCCAAAGATATTGGCGGTTTATCTGACATGGCCAATAAAATGGGAGCTGATTTGCCTCTGAGTGCTCAAGCGGCAGCGGAAGCAATGGTTGCGATGGCTCGTGATGGAGCTTCTATTAGCACAATCAAGGAAGAATTCCCGTCTATTGCTCGTGCGGCTACTGCTGCTGGGGAAGATTTGCAAACGACTGCTGGTGTAGTTCAGCAATCAATGAACATTTGGGGCAAAAGCCTTGATGGGTCATCACAGGCAGCCGCTATTCTGACTCAGACAGCCAACCTATCTAACGCTTCAATTGGATCAATGCAACAAGCGCTGGCTACTATTGGTGGAACAGCCTCGAATGCTGGAATATCCATGCAGGACACGTCAACGGCTATCGGTCTTTTGACTAACCGTGGTTTTAGTGCCGCTCAGGCTTCACAAGATTTAAACCACGCTATGTTGATGATGCAAGCACCAAGTAAAGTTGCTGCTAAACAAATGAGTGCATTGGGCATTACTTTTACTGATGCTCAAGGAAATATGAAGCAATTCCCTCAAATATTGTCTGAAATATCTCAAAAAATGGACGGAATGAGCTCTAGTGATAAAGCGGCAGCATTGAAGAACATGTTTGGAACGTCTGGAATGGCCGCCATTCTTCCACTTCTTGACTCAATTAATGACAAAACTGGTAACACGACGACTTCATGGGATGCTTTTTCAAAGGAAATGCAAAAAGCTTCGGCAAACGGACAAGTATCTACTGACTTTTTGAACAATCAAGCAACTGAAATGCAAAAGAATATTGGTTCTAAGATTGAACAGATTGGTGGAAACTGGGAATCTCTTCGGAACAAGTCAATGTCAAGTAAGTCTGGCGTTACTGGTTCAATGATTGATATGACAAATTCAACCATTCAATGGGCCGAGCAAAGTAGTAACCCTATTGCTAAGGTAACACGAGGGTTTGTTGGATTATCTCCAGCCATAGGCCCCGCAGTAACCGCAACCGGAGGTTTCTTAGTTAATGTTGGCAAGATTGGTTCGGCAGTATCTGGAACAGTAAAAGTAATGTCAGGGATGACGAAGACTATTTTCGGACTTGTTGCTAAAATGTTGGGGCTTAGCGGTGCTAATACTACTGTTGCCACAACTTCTGCACCGGCAGCGGCTGGTACAAAAGCAGTCGGAGGGGCTGCTAAAACTTCCGCAAAAGATATGATGCAGATGGGGCTGGCAGTTCTTGAAATTGGAGCTGGTCTTGCCTTAGTAACAGTCGGATTTGCTGCTCTTGTGTTATCGATTACTCAATTAGCTAAGACAGGTACAGCAGGAATAATTGCTCTTACTGGCGTAACTATTGCAATATCTGCACTAGTTGCAGTATTTGCGATATTTGGTCCGGCCCTTAGTGCTGCACTTCCAGGAATGATAGGACTTGCTGCAGTGACAATATCATTTGGAGCGGCTATTTTGATGGCTGGAGTAGGAGTTGGAATTGCAGCGGCAGGAATTAGTTTGTTAGTAAATTCTATTTCTAATTTGATAATTGTTTTGAGCACCGCTAGTACAGCGAGCCAAAATATTCAAATGATTATGCTTGCAATGGGGCAGGGCTTCGCTTTAATGATTGTTGGATTTTTAGCAACAATTACTGCAAACGCACCACTTATTGTTTCAGCATTTGTAAATATTATTGTTCAATTCGTGCAGACACTGGCAACAAACACACCTATTCTTATTCAGTCGTTCATTAATATGTTAATCGGCATGATGAACGGTATTGCAACACAGGCGCCACAACTTATTAATTCATTTGTTAATATGATTGTTAATATTTTAAACGCCTTGACTGCTAATGTTCCTAAATTTATGGAAGCAGCGGTTAATTTTGTGGTTGCGATGATTAATGGATTAGCAGATAATGCTGACAAACTTATTGATGCAGGTTTGAATTTATTAATTAAGACGGTTCTTGGAATTACCAATAACCTTCACAAATTAACTGGTGCGGCTATCGAATTTGTAGAAAGATTAGCATTCGAATTGGGGTATGCTGCTGGACGATTATTAGCATCTGGTACGACGTTGGTTGATAAAGTTATTGATGGATTTAAGAGTGGATATTCTCAAGGACATGGATTAGGGTCTGGATTTGTTACTAAGATTGCTGATGGAATTAAGCCATCATCTCTTGTAAAAAATGGAAGAGCCATTATTGATGGATTTATTGACGGAATAAAGGGTGCATGGGAAAGCGGTAAGAAAATTTTATCGGATATAACTCATGCAATTCCAAAATTAAAAGGACCTTATTCTTATGATAAAGTATTGCTTAATCCTGCAGGGAAAGCAATTATGGATGGGCTTAATAAAGGAATTTTAAGTGGATTTGAGGTAGTCAAGTCGAACCTTTCTGGAATGGCTAATATCATTGAACAGAAGTTTGGAAATCCAAGTCTTGAATATTCAATGAATCCAGTTTTGTCAGAAGATTTGAGTAATTTGCAATCTGGCAATATGCAAGTTAACGGTAAAATTGGTCAAACTATGCAAATGCAATCTGATAGCCTAATCAGCGATAAGCTGAATGATGTCGTTGAAGCCGTTAAAAATGGTCATATCATTTCCATGGATAGCGGTAAATTGGTTGGAGCGACCGTTAATGATTACGATGGTGCTCTTGGAAGTATCATGACAAATGATCGGAGGAACACGCTATGAGTTCAGAATACATTCAATTTGGTCAATTTAATTCATCAGATTATGGATTATATTTACTTGAGCGTGAGGCCCCAACACCGGCAGAAAAGGTAGTTACCGAAAACTTGAGTTATGCCAATGGTATTTTGGACTTTTCGAGTGTCACAGGTGAACGCTTTTTTGACCAGCGTTCAATCGCTTATCAATTTAGGGCCTACAAACTGCCCTACAGCGAGCGTAAGTTGCTGGAAAACAAAGTAAAGCGGCTAATTATGTCACCGTTTGACCAACGACTATATGATAGCCACGACAAGGGATATTATTGGGTTGGTAAGGCAAAGAGTGTCAAAGTTGATGATGATGCAACTTATAATACTCTTACCTTAAATATTGAATTTGACCTATACCCGTTCGCCATTAAGAATAACAGTAGCATTGATAACTATGATGACTGGGATACCTTTGATTTCGATAATGACTTCATTCAGCCGTTCTCTTACCAAATTGACGGCAAGCGTGAGCTTGATTTGATGAATGTTGGCGAGAACAGCCTTAGTCCAACGGTTGTGACGAGTGACAATATCGAGGTTGTCAAGAACGGTCGTTCATATATGTTCAGTCCTGATAAATCGAAAGATTATCTGTTCTCATTAGAACGGGGAAATAATCATGTGACGATTAAGGGCAATGCGACAGTTCGATTTGTGATTCAAAGTGAGGTGTTGCTCTAATGTACCGAGTAATTGTTTACAAGAATGCTAGTGACCAGGTCGGCGAGGTGCTACATGAGCCACGTAATTATGGTAATAAGGCCATATCTGGTGAATTGGATATGCAGTTTAATGGTATTTCAACAGCCTTATTTACAATTACAATGCAAAATAGCCTCTATCGTCAGTCAGAAGCCATCGCCAACCTTGTTAAGGTGATTGACACTAACACAGGTAAAGTCGTCTTTGACGGCCGTGTGGTTAAGATTGATGGTTCCTTTAGTGGTAGCCACACGCAAACGCTACAATGCGAGGACTGCCTAGCTTATCTGCACGATAGCACGCAAGTATATCGTAAGGTCCAAAACACGAGTATTCGGGACTTCCTGCAGATGATTGTTGATGAACATAACCGGCAAGTTGAACCCCACAAGCGTTTTCAATTGGGGCAAGTGACCGTCGTTAATAGTACGGACAATGTCTATCGTTACACGGATGATGCTCAAGACACCTTTGACACAATTAAAGACAAGCTGATAAGTCGCTTAGGCGGCTTTTTAATTTGGCATCGTGACAGCAATGGGCAACTGGTGCTGGAGTACTTGGCCAGCGTTGGCGAACATATTGATACACCAATCAAGTTGGGTAAAAACCTCAAGAGTGCTAAGCGTGAGTATGATGTTCGAGACATTATTACTCGTCTAGTACCAATTGGATCACCAATTGAACAGCAACAAACTGAACAGTCAAGCGATGACACGGCTGCCGCACAACCAAAGACAACTATCGAATCAGTTAATAACGGTATTCGTTACTTAGACGACTCAGCTTTGATTGGTCGCTTTGGCATTATCCAGAAGGCTGTCGAGTGGAATAACGTAAAAGTTCCTAGCATTCTGAAGAGCAAAGGACAGGATTACCTGCAGAATCAGCGAGTCGGTTTGCTAACGTGGTCGGTTGATGTGGTTGATATTTCGTTGTTAGACCCAACATATAAGTCATTTGAGATGGGAAACTTTTACCCAATTCACGACCAATTCTTGGGACTGGTAGAAGATTTGCAGGTTGTTGCTAAGAAGCTGGATATTACACAACCACACAAGATGTCACTCACGATTGGTACGAAGAATCGAACCCTTTCCCAGTATCAGCTCGACTATCAGGCTGCTATGCAGTATGCCGAGCAACAAAGGCAGAATGCACAACAGACGGCTAATGATTTGAAGAACCGAATCAAGGAACTGTTGACAGTCACAAATCGTATTCCTGAACAAGATAAAGAAATTGCTGATTTGCAAAACCGCTTGAAGGAGTTAGAAGCGCAACAGACACAGTATTTTGATGGGGTTATTATTGATGTCTCCGAGTTTCAGGGCGATATTGATTGGTCGAGAGTAAAGGCTAGTGGTCTAGCATTGGCCATTGTCCGAGTGCAGTACGGT
>NZ_JQBH01000015.1:28008-29167 GCF_001438695.1 Fructobacillus fructosus KCTC 3544 | reverse complement strand
GCATAGCCTAAATTATGTAAGCTTTTGATTGCACCACGGTCATAAGCTGATAAACTTGAATGGTTCAAAGAAATTTTTCTTTTGGCTTGTCTAAGCAACTATCATTGTAAAGAATTTTTTGGGCTTTTATTTTAAATTTTATGGTTCGAAGTAATTACAGAATCTGACTTTTCTTGGATCAGTTAATTTTCTTGTTCACGCTTACTAGGTACATGGTTTAGCAAATTATAAAAAGTACTCCGTGAAATTTTAAAGCACGGGGTACTTTTTATAATTCGATGACAAGCGATTACATTGGCTTAACTAATTGATTATGCGGTATCATGACTTAACTCTTTGCCAATAATATCGCCACTCTTTTTAAATATTATTCCCCTTTTCGATCTTTTTGATATCAGTGTCGATTTTATCTTTAATCCCCTGTTTTTGTGCTCCATGAGCTAATTTTAAAACAGTCGTTGAGGCCATCCCAATTTCTTGTTCAAGGGACTTAGCAGATTGTTCTTCCTGGTAAAAAGCAATAATTGAACTTTGGACTCCTTTAAACAGTGTGGTTATTTTGTCATGTACTAAATTCGTTATTTCTTCTTGAATATTATACGGGGGCCCAATGCATACAGGCTGTTCACTTTATTAGCATACGAGAAGGACTTAATTCCTATGTGTAGGTTTTCCCAGTAGTATGAACAAATATAATTCACCAATAAGAGGAATAAATTGGACTAATAGAAAATACCATTTCCTCCCTGAGTCCCTCAATCGCCTAATCATAGCGCTTAACTCAGCCACTTCAAATAAAATTAAAAAAAAGAACAAAGGTATAAAAATAAAAACATTGTTTGTTTCGCTAATTGTTTTTCCGGTGATAAAAGTAACAAGGAAAGTAATTACTAAATTAAAAAGTGCATTAATAAAAAAAGGAACCCAAAATTCAAATCTATCCTCTGTTCCCGAAAAATTAAAAATTTCACGCCAAAAATTTTTATAAACCCTAACTACCGACTTCTTATTCATTGGAATGCCCCCTAATACACTACTTAGTATTATGACAGACTCATAATTACTTCGAACCATAAAATTTAAAATAAAAGCCCAAAAAAAATTCTTTACAATGGTAGTTGCTTAGACAAGCCAAAAGAAAAATTTCTTTGAACCATTT
>NZ_JQBH01000015.1:1521-27803 GCF_001438695.1 Fructobacillus fructosus KCTC 3544 | reverse complement strand
AATTTAGGCTATGCTATGCAAGTGATCGCAAACTGAATCTAGCGACGTCGATCGTATACAATTGGTTGAAAGATGGTATTTAAATTTTTCACTAACGGACTGACCACATCAAAATGTCTACCAACGTCGTATATAAAGAAAGTCGTGGATCTTCAAGTTTGAACAATCAATCGAAAATTGACCGGATAAAGTCAACCAGTGAATAGAGTTTGGCCTTTGGGAGGTCAATACTATTTTATTAAATCGGGTCAATCTAAGACGTATGTCGTTACTTTTTTGGAGCAAAAAAACATATTTATTGGGCAATTAAGATATCAATTCGATCCAAAGAGGCGCTGAATATGGCCTTCAAGCACTTCATGAAATCATTTGCTAGCGCCGTTAAAATGTTTACTGTTGATTCAAATTGGTTCATGAAACGTTGGCAGGCGCAATTCATGGCGTCCTTCCTTCGGTTAGGAGCTTTAATGGCCCATATATTCGACTCTGCTGTTCAACCAGAGTAACCAAACAGATCTTGTCTTGACCACGGCTAGAAAGAACGGTCTCAACTTCCCAAAGACCAAATTCTTGGCGTTGATTAACTTTATTTGGTCGATTTTCAATGGGTTGTTCACCCCTAAAGGTACCGCGAGTTTCATTCTTTCGTCGTTGGAAAACATTTCGATGCGGCAAACTTGTCAGGAGAAAATCAATGCGGCCATTATTCAGCTAATCGTCCATTGTTGAAGTCGCTAATTTTAATTGATGGGCAACCATTTCCGATAACCAAGTGAGGGACAAATACGCTTCAAACAAAGATTTTTGTGAGCAAGACAAGGTTGTTTTTCAACCATATTTATTGCACTTATTGGTCGGCATCTTGCTGGGCCAAAAAAGCGACGTATGGTTGTACACGTTGAAACTCATAATGAATGTTGATTTCGAAAAGTCTAGCATATCGGCTATTTTCTGCAAGGAGTACCCAAAATTTTTCAAAGTTTTGATGGCAGCAAAGTCATACGATGTTAAAATTGAATAGCTCACAAAATTCTCCTCATAGTTTGCCTAGCAACTACCATGAGGAGAATTCTTTGGATTTTTGTTTTTGAATTGTCGTTCGAATTAATTATAAAATTTGCCAAAAACATTGAATAATTTATTTTTTTATTGACTTGGCCCAATACTGGAAATAATCGACACGTAACTGCCCATTATAAAGTTTACGTTTCTTCGTCGCCTTCTGACCATAGACTTTTTCAAAAGACATATCTGAGGTCAAAATGTACTTTGACCAATAAACTAGTGGTCGATAAAGGATGCCCATTGTTTTATAAAGAACCTCCGCAGCATCGAGTTCGCCCAATCGCTCTCCGTATGGTGGGTTCGCGACCAGGACGCCTTGCTCACTTTCTGGATGCCAATCAGCCAAATCCATGGCTTCAAACGTAATATCTTGCGATAGACCCGCGTGCTTGGCGTTTTCTTGGGCAATTCGCACCATTCGAGGATCAATATCGTAACCGTGAATGTCCAATACGGTATCGTAATCGGCTTTGTCTTCTGCTTCATCGCGAATGGTGTCGGACAAGTCAGCGTCAAACCAGTCCATCTTTTCGATTGCAAAAGTCCGGGTTAGACCAGGAGCCAAGTTCCGACCAATTAAGGCAGCCTCAATGGCAATTGTCCCCGAGCCACACGTTGGATCAACAAAGGGCAAGTCCTTCCGCCAATTCGTTAATAAGACCAAAGCTGCTGCAAAATTTTCTTTCAAGGGAGCGGCTCCCTTTTCAACACGATAACCACGTTTAAAGAGCGAGGGACCAGTGGTGTCTAAGGTCAACATCACTTTGTCCTTTGCAATCATCACTTCCAGTTGGGAAAAAAAACCATTTTCAGGCAGGCGCGTCCGAACATGATAAGCCTCTTGCAGTTTTTCAACAATGGCTTTTTTGGTAATAGATTGCACATCAGGAACCGAGTGCAGGATTGACTTTTGGGAACGACCAGCCACCGGGAATTCAGTATCGTAGTTCAAGTAATCCTCAACGGGCAGTGCTTTAATTCCCTGAAAGAGTTCTTCAAAAGTACGAGCCTCAAAAGAACCAATCACGATTTTTACACGGTCGGCCGTTCGCAACCAAAGGTTGGCACGCATGATGTCAGCCTGTGTTCCTTCAAAAAAAACCCGGTAATTATCGATACGAACATCGTACCCCATGTTTTTTAATTCTTGGCCAACTACTGATTCCAAACCAGCAGCAACCGTTACCATGATTGTGTATTTCTTTTCCATTTTTTTCCTTTATAATGTAGCTATTATGAATGTTTTTGACTTTTTTTCTCTCACAACTTATTGCGATTCTAAGACGCTGCTTTACGGGCAAATTGATGAAAAACGTCAGGATATCCAACCCATCACGGCCCTACGTTTTTTGGACGATGATAGTCAGGTTGGCCTTGTCCTCAGCAAAACCGGGCGCCCGCTCTCACTGGAACAAGTCCAAACCAGACTTTCCCAAGTTGGGGACAGAGCCAACCTATTTACTGTTTTAAACGAGCAGCCCACCCCTGTTTTGGGTTTCCACCAGGACGAGAATGGCAAAATCGTTGTTAAATAGTCTTACAAATCATCAAATTTAAAGATTGGAACCGACGGCTGTTTCTTTTCAGATTGGTTGCCCTTCGCCTTGGAAGATTGACCAGCATCGTACACCACACCACGACGGCGTTCCTTAGCAATTTGAACCGCCTGAGGCGACGTTAAGTTGGCTTTCTTCCAATTAATCAGAATACTCTCAATGTAGCGCAGCGAACGGGCGTTATTGGCAATCGCTTCTTGAATGGCAAGAATCATCATGTTCGGATCAAAATGTTCAATCTCAAACCATTGATTCACCGTTTGGAGCTCCATCGGGGAAAGTTGGCGGCCAAACTCTCCCTGCAAGGTCCGAACAACTTGTCGGCGGCTTTGTTGGCCAGTTGAGATAACTTGGTTATCCTGATTAACCTGCTTGCCATTGAGTAACTTATTGAAAAGCGGACTAAAATCAAAGTATTCCTGTCGATTGCCCAAATTTTGGACCGTCACCAAATCCTGTTGAACAAAACGTTGAATTCGTTTTGAAACGGCTTGTTCCGTTACCCGCATGGTTTTGGCCAGGGCAGCTAATGTTGCTTGATCCCCTTGACTTTGCAAGTGATGAATTTGCATGTAAATCACCAAGTCATCATTATCCATGCCAATATCACGGTAATGAGCCAATAGGTAGTTATAAACCGTGGTTTGCCCGGCGTTAATTAAGGTTTTGACGTTCTCTTCCATCGTACATCCCTTCATTTTTGTAGAAAAGCGCCCAAGTCGAACTTGGGCGCTTTTTAAGGCTGCATTAAGGACGCAAACGGTGCGTCATCCGTGGGAATGGAATGGCTTCACGGATGTGCTCTTCGCCCGTGACAAAGGTCACCATTCGTTCCAAACCAAGTCCAAAACCAGAATGAGGAACAGAACCGTACTTGCGCAAATCCAAGTACCAGCTATATTCTTCTAGTCCAAGACCATTTTCTTCGATCCGTTGCTTCAAATAATCGTAGTCCGTATCACGCTCGGAACCACCAATAATCTCACCGTACCCTTCTGGTGCCAAAAGGTCGGCTGAAATCACGACATCCTCACGATCGGGGTGTCGCTTCATGTAGAAGGCTTTGATTGCCTTCGGGAAGTTCATGATAAAGACGGGCTTTGAAAAATGGTTAGCCAAGAAAGTCTCTTCGGGCGAACCAAAGTCAACGCCCCATTCGACGTCGAAGCCGTTGTCCTGCAAAAGTGTAATGGCGTCATCATATGAAACACGTGGAAATGGCAATTGCGTATAAGAACGCAAAAGTTCCTTATCGCGACCCAGCATGTCTAATTCTTGATCGTTTTGTTCAAGAACTTTTTCAATCAAGAAAGCCACATAACGTTCTTGTAGTGCCATGGATGCGTCTTGATCATAGAAAGCCATTTCCGGCTCAATCATCCAGAATTCAGTCAAGTGCCGACGAGTCTTTGACTTTTCGGCACGGAAAGCTGGTCCAAAGGTGAAGACCTTTGAAAAGGCCATCGCCCCAGCTTCGGCATAGAGCTGTCCAGTTTGTGACAGGTAGGCATCTTGACCAAAGTAATCGGTTTCAAACAATTCCGTCGTTCCCTCAGGAGCCGACCCCGTCAACAAAGGCGCATCCAACTTAATGAACCCTTCCTTATTGAAAAACTCATAGGTCGCAGCAATTAGTGTGTTTCGAATCTTCAGGGTTGCGTACGGCTTCAAATGACGAAGGTACAGATGACGTTCATCAAAAAGGAATTCAGTACCGTGTTCCTTTGGCGTGATTGGATAGTCGTGGGACTCACCGATGATGTCAATGTGATCGACTTTCATTTCGTAACCAAAAGCCGAACGAGCATCCTCATGAATCACGCCGTATACATACATCGACGTTTCTTGCTTCAACTCTTTGGCGGTTTCAAACACTTCTTCAGAGACGTCTGCTTTCGCAACAACCCCTTGGAAGAAGCCGGAACCATCACGAAGTTGTAGAAAAACCATCTTTCCGGAACCACGCTTTTGGCGTAACCAGGTCCCGATTTTTACTCGTTGCCCAACGTAGTCGGGCGCATCTTTGATTTGAATTATCGGCATCGTTTGCTCTGTCATTTTCTTGTGAGGGCAAGCCCCTCCTCCTTCGATATTATTCCAGCCAAGCATGGCTTTTCAGTGACTATTCTTGGATAAAACGCTTAATTCGTGCAATGGCCTCATCAATCGAGGCTTGGTTCTGTGCATAAGAAAGCCGCAGGTAACCGGGCATACCGAATCCTTCACCGGCCGGAAGCGCGACTTTTTCAACATCGAGTAACTTTTCAGCGAAAGCAGCCGAAGAACTAAGCCCAATTCGGTCAAGAACGGCCTTATCGATTTTGATAAAGAAATAAAACGCCCCTTCAGGCTTTGCGGCAAGCGTCAGGCCATCGATGGCCTCCAGTTGATCATAGGTCCAGTTGAGCCTCTCTTGGAAAGTCAAGCGGATGGCCTCAACGACCCCTTGATCCCCGGTGACGGCCGCTTCAGCAGCTGCCTGAGCAGCAGCCGTTGGCCCGGACGTCATGTGCCCAAGCACCTTGTTCAACTGCTTAATGAGGGTTTCATCAGCAAGTGCCCAGCCAATTCGCCAACCGGTCATGGAGTAGGATTTGGAAACTCCGTCGACGACGATTAACTTTGAATTCGACAGTTCTCTCAAGGACAACACTGAAGTAAAGGTTGCCCCGTTATATACCAAGCGACCATAAATTTCATCAACAATCAAGAAAACATCATGTTTCTCAGCCCACTCCAACAAAGCGAGCAGTTCTTCCTTGCGGTATAAAAGACCGGAGGGATTTGTTGGATTGTTCAAAATAATAAGTTTAGGAAGCCGGTCAAGTTCCTCTAAGGCTTCAACCGTTAACTTTCCGCTTTGCGCATCACCAATCGCTTGGAACTCACCTTCTGCAAGGTGAACCTGCTCTGCGTATGAAACCCAGAAAGGCTTGGCAGACACAACTAAATCGCCAGGGTTAATTAGAATCTGGTTCAGTGCATAAAGAGCCATCTTAGCCCCCGTTGCGACGGTGACCTGATTAACATTCAGCGATTGACCAGTCAGTTCTTTGGTTAGTTGCGTAATACCAGTTCGAAGGCCCAACGTCCCTCCAACAGGTGTGTAAAAGGAGGTTTTCCCTGACCGGATTGCTTTGATAGCCGCTTCAGCGATTGGTTCTGGGGTCTCAAAGTCAGGTTCCCCCATCCCAAGGTTAATCACCGCTTCACCAGCTGCTTTTAGCTCTTTCGCTTTCTTGGAAACGGCTAACGTAGCCGAAGGCAGAACAGCTTGTGAGCGTTTCGAAAATTCACTGTCTGATAACATATTCCCTCTAAATTCCATTGACGGCACGGTAGACCGTTCCGTTTTGATAGTCCAATGTTAGGTAATTTAAGCTACCATTCTTAGACTGATACGAAATTTCCCAGACCAACGTGCTCTGATATTCGGAAAGGTTAGCCGAGTAAATACGCTTAGCAGCGTACTGATCTTGCAACTTATTTTTCAAGGACTTTTTGGAAAGTCCCTTTCCATAATCAAAAACCTTCACCTGGCCGTTCTTGCCATGCATTACGGCAACTTTTTGCTTACCATCTTGTGTCCCCAACACGGCGTAGGTCGTACCATTCCGGTAGTCAACTGTTAAATCATGTAGGTTGGTTAACGATGTTTTATCTTTCACTACCCGTTGAACAGTGCTTTCAGCTTTTGCCATTGGCCGTAAAGCCATGTAAGCATAAAAGCCAAAGGCAGCGGCCAGCAGGATAAGAGCGGCAAGAATCACTGCCACGAACTTTGACCAAGAAAACCGCTTTGGCCGGGTCATCTGAACCAGAAAATTGTCATGTCTTTCCATGCAAACCTCTTTAAAATCGCTCTACTGTTAAATATTATAGCAAAAAAGCCCCATATAAGCCGGAAAATCTAAGTAAATTTCAACTATTTTTTCAAAGAAAAAAGACGATTTTTACGTCTTTTTACTTATTTTTTTCGTAGTAACGATACCTTTGCTACCCGACGCCCACCGTTTAATACGTGTAAGTGGTTCGCCACGGTTTGTTCCTGCTTTTGACTCAACGAAGCGATTAACAACGACTGAGCATTCTTCATCATGGCCGTCACTAGGAGAAGGAGGTCTTCTTGACTGAGCCAACGATTAGCTCGAGGCAAAACAACCACTTCTGGCAGTGGCAAACTTTGCTCATAGAGTTCCTTTAGAAAAGCCGGTGTTGCCACAAGGATTGATTGTTCTTCACCCGAAGCCTGCCAGGCAGCCTTTTTCAAGGGAGCTGACAAGTCTTGACCGTAAACCATGTAATCATCGCCGTACTTATTAGAAAGCTTGTAATACCAATGCTTCGAGGCTGAAAAGTCATCGACCACGAAAAGAAAGTGTTTTCGATTGGATTCAAAAAGTGCTTGAATCTGCTTATCTTCATTTCGTTCAGCGGATAGTACCGCTTTTAGTTGGTGTGTTGGCGCATCATACGACGCATCGTCATCAAAATCACTTGTTTTTATACCAGCTGGAAGTGTCGCTAAGAACTGGCGCAATTCACTAGGGTAAAAGGCCGATACCGTTACCAACTGGCTCAGTAGCTTGACAAAATACTTCTGGTAAAGGAGTGATTCATCGACTTCGAAAGTCAGGCTTTGCTGAGCCCGTTCGTCATCAATTGTCCAATAGGTCTTCTTGACGCATTCTTGATGGGCAGCTAGCCAAGCCAGTTTACTGCGCTTTTCCAAAAGATCTTCGACCCGTAATCGACAGTGAAAATCGACTTTTTTTGCCAGGTCAAGAATGGTAATGAGCCGATCTAAAATGGCCTTAGACGCCTTCAAAGCCTCTTTTTCGCTCAAATTTTGATCAATCTTTTGACATGCAACCGACCAGTTGTGCAAATTAACCTGCCAAACACCCCTTTTCTTGGCTGGCAGCTGTGCCGCTTGGTCTGCTAAACGAGCGACCTGGTCTTGGTAATAACCAAGCGTCAGAGTTAGTCCCTGACTCTCCTGAATGGCCTGCTGCAATCCAATCGGTTTCTCCAGAATAACGGCGGGCCTTTCTTTGCGCTGCTGGTCATCATTGATGGCCTTACCATAAGAAAAGAACGTTTGGTAAGGAGCCAAAAGGATATCTGCTTGCTTGGCCTCCGCATAAGCCTGACGGAACACTGCCGATTCTTCATCAGCAGCCACCTGTAGTAAATCGGGATGCGAACGAATGCCCCGGGGTAACTCAGCAAAAGCCGCTGTCGGACTCTCTGATAACCAAACCAGGACTTGAGCCTGCCAAAGCATCCCCCCCTTTTCCTTTGCCTTCTTGATGGCTGAACGAAATTTTTGTTCATCCAAGTAGTCAGATGGTTGGTAAAGGGAAGCAAACCGAATGCCGACCGCTGGTAAATGGTCGGTTAATGATGCTAATAACTGCTTCTGATGATGAATTAAGGACAAATCATCAGTTAATAGCCACTTTGTCTTTCTCTTCTTAGTGAAAAGCAATGGTAAAAGATAGGCCAGCGTTTTCTTCAATTGCGGTTCAGTCTGCATAATGGCCAGCTCATGCTGGTTCCCATTGATGAGGCGGAAAACCCGATTCATAAAGTTATTCCGTTGCTCATCAATTTCAAGGTCGGGGCCAAACAAGCGCTTCTTTTCTTCAACCGTTTGGGGATAAGGCAAGACATTGCCCTTTGTCCCCACTGTTTTTTTCTCAGGCTGACGACGCCCTGCCTGCATGCTTTCTCGTACGCGAGCAACCAGTTGCCTTTTCTCAAAAGCCCCCCGGGACTTGGCTGCCATTTTTAGAAAGTCTTGGCTTTGTCGAATCAGTCCCCAATCAACAGAAAGCATCGTTCGCTTCGTCTTTTCAGGCAGACTTTGCGCTTTTTGCCATAGCGCTAACATAAGGTAGGCCGTGGCTTCGGCATCAGCGTTGGCTCGGTGTGCCTGAGTCAATGGCAAATCCAGGTAAGTAGTTAAATCCGACAGACGGTACCCAGGAGCCGTTGGGAAAAGAATTTGGGCCAATTGAACGGTGTCGATGGCCTGTAAGTCCAACTCCGGTAACCCAACACGCGCAAATTCTGCGTTCAAATAGGGCAAATCGAAGTTAACATTGTGGGCCACAAAAACCTGTCCCTGCAGCAGCGCCTGTAGGGATGGTGCTAGTTCTTCAAAGAATGGCGCGTCCTGCACGTCCGAAGGACTAATGTGGGTAAGCTGTTGAATCTTTCGGTCAATCGGTTGCGCTGGATTCACAAAAGAGTCAAAGTGTTCCACGATTTTTTTGTTTTTTACGAAAGTCATGCCAATTTGAATAATTCGGCCACCATTCTCTACGGAAGGTGACGTTGTCTCTAAATCGACAATAACAAAGGCGGCTGATTCTTTCATCAGGTCTCCTTTCACTTGTGATTTTATGCTCCCCACCTCTATAGATATCACGTAATTTAATCCATTTTATCTAAAATGACAAAAAGCACTTTCCGTTGTCATTTTACACTACTTAGGGCGGTGCGGTACAATATGTTTAATTATTGGAGTCTTTACATATGAAAAAAAATCAAATTGGAACTGGAAAAGCACATGCCAAGGCCATTCTCATTGGCGACCACGCCGTTGTTTACAACCAACCCGCCGTGGCCATTCCCCTTCTCGATTTAGTTGTTAGCGCCAGCTTTCAACACTTGGAAAAAGGGCAAACCATTATCTTAACTGGCCGGGCACACGAACTATCAGAATTAGGCGCCGACTTGGAAGGAATCCGTCAGTTAATCGTTGCCCTCTTGAAGGATGACGACAAAGCCGATACCGGTTTCTTGCTGGAAATCGAATCAAACATTCCACAAGAACGGGGATTTGGTGCCTCAGCTGCATTAGCAACCGCTATCACGAGAGCCTTTTTCAAATGGCAAGATAAACCGTTATCGAACAAAACACTGGCCCACTATACTTCGTTAGCTGAAAACATTTCGCATGGTTCCCCCTCGGGTATTGATGCGGCAACCGTTTCATCTGAAGAACCGGTTTGGTTCAAGGACCGGATCAATACGACTTTTGAAACAACGCTTGATGCCATACTGGTCCTGGCTGATACGGGTGTGCGGGGGCAAACCGTCCGAGCAGTTAACATTGTAAAGGAACAACTAAAACAACACTATGATGATAGTTGGGGAGCTATCCAACATCTGGGGGAGCTGGCCTACGGGGTCAAAAAAGCGCTCCAAGAAAACGATGCCATCGCCCTCGGACAGCTTTTTACATCTGCCCACCATGACTTACAGGCCTTGCAGGTTTCCCATCCCAAACTCGATCAACTCGTTGCTGCCGCTATCGACGCAGGGGCACTCGGTGCCAAGTTGACCGGATCCGGCATCGGCGGAGCCATGATCGCCCTTGTCGAAACGGATGAAGATGCCGAAAAAGTCGTGCTGGCACTCAAAAAAGCAGGTGCCCAAGAGACCTGGATTCAACCACTCTAAATTTTTCCTAACATAATACGTCATGAACTGACCAAAGGAGTTTTCCATGACCCAACAAGCAGGGGCAACGGCTGTCGCCCACACCAACATTGCCTTAATTAAATATTGGGGAAAGGCCGACCCCGTTTTGAACCTTCCCACCACATCGTCGCTTTCACTCACGTTGAAGGAATACTACACCAAGACACAGGTGGAAGAAGCTGACGTTGATTCGCTACTCATCAACGAGCTCCCTCAGGATGCAAAGCGCGTCCATGAATTTCTGAATATTTTACGAGAGGAAGTTCAAGATTTTCCACCACTTCGTGTCATTTCAACGAATAAAGTCCCCATTTCGGCCGGACTTGCCTCGTCTGCTTCTTCGTTTGCAGCCCTAACGGCAGCTGTTGCCAAGTTCAACAACTGGCAACTTTCACTCGAAGATTTGTCACGCTTGGCTCGACGGGGCTCAGGATCGGCGACTCGTTCTTTTTTCCCCGACTTTGCCATCTGGGAAAAAGGTCACGATGACACCAGTTCGTATGCAACGCATTTTGATACGCCCGATATGCCGATTGCATTGGTTGTTTGCAAGATTTCTGGTCTTGTTAAGAAGGTTTCGTCAACTGAAGGCATGCGGCGCGCCCAAACATCGCCCAATTATGCTGCCTGGGTTGAGGAATCTGCTCGTCAATTAGTTGATATGGAGGATGCGTTGAAAAAAGCCGATATCAAACGGGTTGGTGACATTGCGGAGGCAAATTCATTAGGGATGCATAACCTAAACTTAACGGCTAAGGATCAGCGTTTTACTTATTTCAATGCTCAAACCATGCAAATTTTAGACGAAGTGAAGGCCCTTCGTCAGGCCGGTTACACCGCTTACGCCACGATGGATGCCGGTCCAAACGTCAAGATTATCACGACTTTGAACGAAGCCAATGCAATAAAAGAATCCCTCGCTAAGCGTTTCCTCAAGATTCAGTTTGATATTGCGACTCCGGGTCCAGGTATTTCTTATGAATAAACATGAACGGATTCACGCACCGGGCAAGCTCTTTTTAGCTGGTGAGTACGCTGTCACAGTCCCAGGTCAACCAGCCCTCATCACCGTCATTAATCGGGGCATTACCATCGATTTTACCGTTTCAAAGTCAACGGCAAAAGGACAGATAACGTTTTCTTCGTCCGAATACCAATCGACTTTTCAGACGGATTGGGCAACAGTTTCTAACTATAATCGTCAATCCCTGCAGACTGGGTCTTGGACTTTTATTAAGGCAGCGTTAGCTGTTTTTAAGCAAGCACACCCTTCCCTTGATTTTGGAACACTGCCAAACGTCGAGCTAGACATCAGTTCGACGATGAAAAACAGTACCGGTAAGTTAGGACTTGGTTCATCAGCCGCAGTCACGGTGGCAATCGTGAAAGCCATGCACACTGCTTTCTTAACAACGGTCGACCCGCTGGCAGTCTTCAAAGAAGCCGCCTTTGCCCACTACCTGGTTCAGGGTTCAGGTTCTCTTGGTGATATTGCAGCCTCTGCCTTTGCCGCGCCCATCTACTATCAGTCGCCAGCCTGGATGGCCTTAGAGAAAGAATGGCTGCTCACAGACTTTACCAGCCTTGATTGGCAACATCTGAAGATTGAAAAAATTAACTGGCCAAGCGGTTGGTCTTTTGCAATTATTGTCAGTTCGGAGCCCGCCTCAACCAGAAAAGCACTGGCTAACCATAACGATTTAAAGGGACTGTTGGAACCATCAAGAAAGGCGGTACAATCCGCCTTTCATTCCTTGCAAGAACAGGATTATGCGGCCTTTCGTCTAGCGCTCGCACAAAACCAAACCGCCCTAATCCAACAGCTACCTGAGGGTTACCAAACGACCAAACTCGCTGCTTTTCTTCACATTATTGAACGACTCAATATTGCAGGAAAAATTTCAGGAGCTGGTTTCGGTGACAACGGCTTTGTCGTTGGAAATGACCAACACTCCCTCTTCCCCGTTCGAACGGCGATTCGTTTAGCGGGCCTCCATCTTATTGAATCAGATAACTAGAAAGACATTGATCATGAACCACGCCCAATCAAATCGAAAAAATGAGCACCTCTCCCTAGCAACCAAGTTTTGGCGTGAGGAGAAGAACCCAGTCATCGGGCCAACCTTTGATGATGTGCGTTGGGTACCAGGCCCTCTAAATAATCAATCCGTTGCGACGGTGGACCACTTCGTTGAACTATTCGGTCAGCACTTTGACTGGCCTTTTTATATTGAAGCCATGACGGGCGGTTCGGCTTCAACGATGCGTGTCAACGCTGATTTAGCAACCGTTGCTTCGAAAAAGAACTTGGCCATGGCCGTTGGTTCACAATCAGTGGCACTAAAAGATGCTGCCCAAGCCGCTTCCTTTCAGATTGTTCGTGAGAAACATCCAGATGGTTTCTTATTTGCCAATTTAGGTGCCGATCATCCCATTGAGAACGTGCGTGCAGCCGTGAACATGATTGAAGCCAACGCCATTGAGATCCATGTCAATTTGGCACAAGAACTCGCCATGGCTGAGGGTGATCGGCGCTTTTACTGGCTTGATAATTTAGCATCAGTTATCGCCAAATCACCAGTGCCCGTCATTATTAAAGAAGTCGGTTTTGGAATGGGACCTGATTTAATTAAACAGTTAGCAGCTTTAAAGCCCGCAGCCATTAACATTGGCGGTGCTAACGGAACATCCTTTGCTAAAATTGAACAGGCACGCGACCGTCAAAATGAGAATCCCATCGATTTTTCTGCCTTTGGACTGTCAACGGTCGAATCACTTTTGGCTGCTGAAAAAAGCGAAACAAAAACGCCAATAATTGCAACGGGCGGGATTCAATCGGCAAAAAATATCACCACTTCACTCATGCTTGGCGCTTCCTTAGCATCATCGGCTGGCTATTTCCTAAAAACGTTAATGGCCGATGGTCCAGCAGGATTGGAAGCAGAAATCAGTCTTTGGCAGCAACAACTGCCCCTCTACATGACACTTCTTGGTGCCCAAAGGGTTGAAAACTTAGTTCAAGCAAAACGTCTCTACTCCCCTAATTTAACAAACAGTTTAAAACAATTATAAAAAAGCCTGCAGAAAATATTCTGCAGGCTTTTTTTAGTAACGCTTCACTTTAATAGACAACTTCTTTGTTAAGATACTCATCAGTATCATCCCAGTACGAGACAGAATCCTTCACACCGGTCTCTTCTGAGCCCTTGTGCCAAGCAAAATCCTCGTGCCAAATTGAATGCTTTTCCTTATTCATTCCTTGAATTTGCGCCATTTCCTCATCCGTTAAGGTAAAGTCATCAATTTGTGCATTGGCCACAATGCGCTCTTCGTGAGCTGACTTTGGAATGGTAATGGCTCCCCTCTGATAATCAAAACGAAGAATCGTCTGAGCAGTGGTTTTGCCATGCTTGTCAGCGATTGCCTTAATCGTTGCATCGTTTAAGGCTTCACCACCACCGAGTGGTCCCCAAGCTTCCATTGCAATGCCAAGTCCATTCATCTTGTTAAAGAGGTGCTTTTCTTGGACCAGTGGGTTAAATTCCATTTGGTTAACTTGTGGCATCAACCGGTTCAAGTTTTGAATGTCTTGCAAATTGGCTTCATCAAAGTTTGAAACACCAATTGCGCGTACCTTGCCTTCATGATAGAGCTTTTCAAGGGCAGTCCAAGTGTCCAAGTACTTACCTTCCACAGGCCAGTGAATGAGCAACAGGTCAACGTACGTTAGGCGAAGACGCTTCAACTGCTCATCAAAGTTTTGCAGGGTAGATAGGTAACCCTGATCACCATTAAAGATCTTCGTTGTGACGAACAAATCCTTACGGTTCAAGTGGTTATCGACCAAGGCTTTTTGAATACCGTAACCGACACCCGCTTCGTTTCCGTACTGCTTTGCGGTATCAATCATACGATAACCATGTTTGATTGCCGCCTGAACTGATTCTGCGGCTTCCTTGTTGGAAGACTTCCAGACACCGAGACCAAAGACCGGCATCTCAACACCGTTTGCCAAAGTCGTCCGTTCTTGCAAAATTGTTTCTGCCATGAATTGCCTCCTTTATTTCTTCACCACCATTGTAGAACACTGGGCCCTCTTTTTTCAAACCCAATTTAGAAAAAGTCTCGGCATTTTAACCTTTGCCACCATTGTTCTGGTCGCCATCAGCCTTGGCGACTTTTTCACTTTCGGACTTTTCTTGCGCAGCCTTATCCTTCGTATTTGACTGAGAAGCGGGTTGATTAACCCTCACTTCTGAGTGAACTTGGGCGCTCTGCTGTCCGAGAACAAAGGCACCGACCACGACGACAACCAGGGCAATAAACAGCCCAACAATATAATACTGGCGCTTTCTTGAAAAATGTTCTTTTAGAAATTGCATGAGCAAACCCTCCTATAAGATTAGAATAGTCCTAAAGGACGTATCGGTCAACCCTTGCACTAGTTAGAAAAGCAAAAAAGCACAGACAACTGTCTGTGCTTTTTATTATTTAGTTCAGAATATGATGATTCTATTCCCACTCGACCGTTGCAGGTGGCTTAGCCGTAATGTCGTAGACGACGCGGTTGATGTGGTCCACTTCGTTTACGATACGTGAGGAAACCTTTTGCAAAAGGTCCCATGGCAGACGGGCAAAGTCGGCCGTCATGCCATCGATTGATGTAATGGCACGAATGGCAATCGTGTACTCGTAAGTACGGAAATCACCCATGACCCCAACGGACTTGTTGTTTGTTAGGACCGTAAAGTACTGCCAAACATCGTTTTCAAGACCAGCCTTCGCAATTTCATCACGAAGAATCCAGTCGGATTCACGGACGATTTCTAGGCGATCTTCAGTGATGGCCCCCATCACACGAATACCCAAACCAGGGCCTGGGAATGGCTGACGCCAAACGAGTTCGTGGTCCATGTTGAGCTGCTCCCCAAGTTCACGAACTTCGTCCTTGAAGAGCGTGTTCAGCGGTTCAATCAACTTGAATTGCATGTCTTCTGGCAAGCCACCCACGTTGTGGTGGGACTTGATTGTCTGGGCCGTGTCCGTTCCAGACTCGATGACGTCGGTGTAAAGCGTTCCCTGGGCTAGGTAATCGATGCCCTTCAACTTGGTTGCTTCATCGTTGAACACTTCGATAAACTCATTACCGATAATCTTACGCTTTTGTTCAGGATCTGTCACGCCATCAAGCTTGGACAAGAAGCGGTCCTGAGCGTCTACCTTGATAATGTTCAAACCGAACTTACCACCAAGCATGTGCATCACTTGGTCAGCTTCGTTTTTACGAAGCAAGCCATGGTCAACAAAGATACAAGTTAACTGGTCGCCAATGGCTTTTTGCAACAAAACACCAACAACGGAGGAGTCAACACCACCTGAGAGACCAAGGAGGACTTTCTTATCGCCCACTTCGGCACGAATCTTTTCAATTTGTTCATCAATGAATTTGGCCATTGACCAAGTTGGCTTGGCCCCAGACACATCCATCACGAAGTTTTTAATAATTTCCTTACCATGCTCTGACAAAGTCGTTTCCGAATGGAATTGGACCCCGTAAATACCGGCTTCATCGTTGGCAATCGCAGCAATCGGCGTTTTTTCTGAGGCAGCAGCCACCTTGAATCCATCTGGCAACTTCGTCACGTTGTCTGAATGAGACATCAAAACGATTTGCTTTTCGGGCGTGCCGGCAAAAAGCTTGGATGGTGCGGTCAAAGTAATTTCGGTCTGACCGAATTCCCCGTTTCCGGGGTTCGCTTCGACTTTACCACCCAGGTGCCAGGCAATTAACTGCATTCCGTAACAGACACCAAGGATTGGAATCCCTAATTCAAAAATTTCGGGATCGATGGTAAAGGCGTCATCATCATAAACGGACTTAGGACCACCCGAAAGGATAATCCCCTTTGGATTGTATTCCTTGATTTCCTCAACCGTCATCTTATTAGACTTCAGTTCAGAATAAACACCGAGTTCACGAACACGGCGAGTAATGAGTTGGTTGTACTGAGAACCGTAGTCCAGCACTAAGATTTTGTCATTTGAAATGGCCATCGTTACTTTCTTTCCTGTTCAACGTAGTTCGGTGCTTTTTTCGTAATTTCAACATCGTGAGGGTGTGATTCTTTCAATCCATTGTCCGTAATTTGAACAAACTGAGCGTCTGCCTTCAATTCCGAAACATCATGAGAACCGGTATAACCCATTCCAGCTCGCAAACCACCATCAATCTGGAAGATGGCGTCGGCTGGCACTTCTTCTTTTACCAAATAGTCAGAAACCATCACGGCATCCGCACCCGCAGCAATGGCTTTCACGACGTCACCCGAGTAGTGAATACCACCTTGAGCAATAACCGCTGTCTTTGTATCAGCCAAAACTTCGGCCAAAGTCATGACCGTCGTCAAGAATGGGAAGTGAGCATCATCAGGCCAAACTGAATCGTTTGCTCGACCAGCGATGATGCCGTCTGCACCGGCTTCGGCCATCTTCTTAGCAATCGCTGGGTCCTCAACAGCCCCAACAATCAGTGTTTTACCAGCAAGTAGCTTCTTAGCCGTTTTAATATCAACCAACACGGATTCATCAAACGCTTCTGGCAAATACAAGACAACGGCATCGGCATCACTATCTGCCAAAGCAGAGATGCGGTCAATGTGATCCCCTGCCAACCAAACTTCAGCCGCCAAGTTCTTCACTTCTTTATTAGCCCGGATATCTTCGATAGCAGCAATTTGGTCACTAACAAATTCCATGGCAGTGACAATACCCAAACCACCGGATTGACTCATGGCCGTTGCTACTTCAACGACTTTGTTATCCGTCAAGTCACTGGCCAACAGTGGATTCGTTAAATTCATTTGGCCAATTGTTGTATCAAGGTTAACCTTGTGTGGCAAAACATTCGAGGCAGCTGGTACCAACAACGTCTCATCATAACCGAGACCATGATGCTTAAGATCCGCAGCGCCCTTGACGAGCGCTTCTTGATAATCATAAGTTTTCGTTGTTTTATAAATGGATGATGCATGGGCAATGGCTTCTTGAACGGTATGAGCCCCCATCTTAGCAAAGCCGGCTACCAAGTGACTCAAAATTGGTTGCAAGACGTCCTTGAGTTCTCCCTTGTAGGCAACTCGAGCCTCGATCCCTTCTGGCACCATCTTCTTCGCTTCGTTCACTTCTCCTTGGAAGTAGCGATCTTTCGAACCATTTTCCATGGCTGCGATTGAACCCATACCACGGTAGAACTTGAACTGCTGGCCATTTTCCTCAAAGACCTCACCCGGCGTTTCCTTAGTACCAGAAAACATCGAACCGAGCATAACGGCATTACCACCCATTGTGATGGCTTTCAAAATATCGTCTGGCGTTTTTGCACCACCATCAGCGATAATTGTCTTACCACGCCGCTTTGCTTCCTTGGCAGCATCGCGAATGGCCGATAACTGTGGTACTCCGATTCCGGCCACCACACGTGTGGTACAAATTGAACCAGGTCCGATTCCGATTTTAACAACGTCGGCTCCAGCATCGTAAAGAGCAGCAGCACCGGATTCCGTTGCAATGTTACCAGCAATAATGTTCAACTTTGGAAAGGCGGCGCGAACCTCAGAAACCTTCCGCAAAACACCCTCAGAGTGTCCATGAGCAGAATCCAAAATAATGGCATCGACACCAGCATCAACCATGGCCTTTGCACGGTCAACCGTATCGTTCGTCACTCCAACAGCACCCGCTACTAACAGGCGCCCCTTGTCATCAACGGCAGCCGACGGTGTCTTCGTTAAATCAACCGGTGTCTGCTTCACTTTAGCCACTTCTTCGGCCTGTGCCGCAATTGTCATGTTCTTATGGATGACGCCAAGGCCACCAAATTGCGCGATGGCAACGGCAAACTTTGCCTCAGTCACTGTATCCATGGCTGCAGACAAAAGCGGGATGTTCAGCTTCAACGAATCGGTCAAAGCAGTTTGCAGTGACACTTCATCGGGCTGAATCGCCTGGGAATTGTCATCAGACATTGCCATGTCATCAAAAGTCAGGCCCATTGGCACAAACTTATCTTTAATTTGAAATGCTGCCATGATTCTCCTTCATTATTTTACGGTTTTCGCAAAAAAAGGCACACTGCAAACCTTGCTCCAGATCCGCAGAATGCCACTCAAAAAGCGTACATTCACGGATAGTCACGACTTTTGGGGCGCGGTAGAGACTGCTGGCCATTTTCCAGCGATATATCTGTAAAATTTCTTAATTTATTTCCTTAATTATACAAAATAAGGGGCTCTTACGCAAGCTGGCCTCCTTCCCTAAAAAGACAAACCCCTTGCCTTTATTCTCATTTTGTTTTAATATTCTAGTAACCCATCACTTTGTGTCCAATGGAGATCATTCATGATTGAATTCACCACAAAAGTAGGAAGAGTCCAAGTGCTCCCCATCCAAACAAAATATGCGGCGGCCATTTACCAAAAAATTGCTGAAGGCCGAGAGGAAATTGGCCGTTTTTTGCCCTGGGCAAAGGGATTGACCCTTCGCGATGAGAAGGATTTCCTGTATCAGGAAAAAAATCGGACTTACCGAAAACATCCCCTTGTTTTTACCATGACTGTCAATAGCCAGCCGGTTGGTATGATTGATTTACACGAACTTGACGAACAGAAAAAAACAGCCGAGCTTGGCTACTGGCTCGCCGTCGATTACCAACGACAGGGAATTACCAGTCAAGCAACAAAGAGTATCCTTCATTACGCATACAAAACGCTGGGTCTAGAAAAAGTTCGGGTCTGTATTCACCCAAAGAACGTTGCCAGTCAGCGAGTGGCGACCCATAATCACTTTCAAGTAATCGGACAGAAAAAAGAGCTAACCTGCTTTGAACATCCAGGCCCTTCCTTTCTGTAAATAAAAATAAAAGAGACGCTCTTAAAAGCGTCTCTTTTATTTTTGATCTTCATTTTGTTGTCGTTGTTCTTTCAGCTGAGCAAGCTGTTCTTCTAGCTGTTGCTCCGCTTCAAGCTGAGCATCGATTGTCACAGCCTTTGGCCCCATGGACTTCTTCATTTGGAGCTGTCGGTCAGCATCCCAGAATTCACCGGCAACCGAAACCGTTGACAGCAGGTCAATGAAAGCACCTGGATCAACCGAACGGACGGCTTCCTGCATTTCGAATAATTCAAAACGCGAAATGACCATCATCAACGTTGTTGACTCACGCTTTGTGTAGGCCCCGGATGACGGGAAAATCGTAATCCCACGAATCAAGTCGCGGTGAAGCACATCAATGACTTCTTCGCCCTTTGACGTCACAATCATGGCCGTCAGCTTTTGATAACCCGTGTAAAGGGTATCAACGACCTGACCCGTTGCGTAAATACCAATGAGTGTATACATGGCATTCTGCCAACCAATAAAGAAACCGGCAATCAGCACGATAATCCCGTTCGCCACGTTCATAAAGGCACCGATGGCCTTCCCCGTTCGTTTCTGCACGATTAACGAAATAATATCAAAGCCACCCGTTGAAAAGCCGTAACGCATCGCAACTCCGATTGAAGCACCAACTAGCAAACCACCGAATAACGAGGCCAAAAGTGGTTGCGTTGTGAAGGGTTCAGCCGGCACGACAATCAACATAATCGAAACGACCACGGCATTCAAAAACGAGAGAATGGTGAACTTACCACCAATCATTTTAAAGCCGACAATTCCAATTGGAATGTTAAAAAGTAAGAAAAACACACCAGTTTGAATGTGCCAATGCAGGAATTGGGCAGACGACAAAGACATCAACTGGGAAATACCATTTAACCCAACGGAAAAGATGTTATTTGGAATTAAAAAGTAATTCAGTCCCGCCACCTGTAGAGCAACAGAAAGGAAGAAAAAGACGACGGTTAAGGCGATTTTACGCCATTTCTTTCTTTGGTTTGCCATGAAAAGCCCCCTGTTTCGCGTTTTGTTTACTTTTTCCATCATATCATAGAATCACCCATCTCATAAGGGGACAGGGCTTAATTTAATTCAAAATAAAAAGCCCGGTTTAAGTAAACCGGACTCATGATTAGATTAATTGACTTTCCCACGATTAAGTACTTGGCGAAGCAGGCCAAAGCGCTTATAGAGGAAAAGCAGAACAACCGCCCCGACACCGACGGATAGGAAAGTCGCGAGGCCAGCGCCCAACTTCGAACTATCCCCAAGGAGAAAATGAACAGAAAACTTTCCCGTTAGGTAGGCGATCAGCGCCATGACACCAGAAGAAAGGTAAGCTAACAGGAGCGTTTTGTTCATCTTGGCAAACGATAGGTCATAGGCCTTAAAGAGATAGAACAACATCTGGTAGAGCGACCAACCAAGACCGAGTCCTGTGGCAATTAACGCACCCATTCCTTGGAAGAGGTAAATCAGTGGTATTTGGGTCACCAGCTTAATTAACAATCCGTAGCCAAAGGCCCGCATGACGACTTTTCCTTGGGACAGCGCTTGTAAGACAAAGGCTAATAACATGAAAAGAGCCATGACGATTGTTAGCAAGGCTGAAAACTGGAGTAAATAAATACCCGCTTCTGCGGTATCATCAATCGGATAGAAGAATTTATAAAGAACATCGGCGATGGCATACATCCCCAAAGCCGATGGCAACAACACCAAGGCAGTTAGCTGAAGCGTGGCCATTAGTTGTTGTTTCAAACCAGCCAAATCCCCCGCTGCCTTCTTTGCTGCCAAGATGGGTAATGCCGTTGCGGCAATGGAAGTGGCAAAGGAGATGACAATCATGACCAACTTGTTGGGGTTGGCGGAAAACAAAGCAAACTGCACCTGTAGATTATCCCCTGAGCTGTGGAAAAAGGCTTTCATCAAAGGGAAAAACGAGTACTGATCCACAGCCAAGAAAAGATTAGTGGAAGCACCAATGATCACGAAAGGCCATGATTCCTTCAAAATGGATAACACCATTGATTGGGCTTTATCAGGGGTAAAGAGTGAGAAGAATCCTCTACCGGACTTCTTTTCACGATGGTAAACGAGACTACCGGTGAGTGGCTTTCGAGGATGAATCAACTTCTTATAACGCACCCAACCATATGCTAAGACAGCAATGGCAAACAGTGCCCCAACAAAGGCCGCAAAAGTCGCCTGAACGACCGCTCCCGTCCAATTACTGCCATCATGACTCAGCACGACCCAGGTTGCTACCAGCAGATAGATGATTCGTCCCACCTGCTCCACGATTTCAGAAAGAGCCGAGATGTGCATCACCTGGTGCCCTTGGAAGACACCACGCACCATCGACATCGCTGGAAAAACGAGGACGGCTGGCGCGAGTGAATGCAAGACAGGAACAACGTTTGGGTTACCATTTGAAAGGACGGGTGCCGCTACGTAGAGTAATACGGCAAAGCAAATTCCCAGTAAAGTACCAATCTGCAGGGATTGCTTTGTTAGCGACCACAAGCCATCGTCATCTTCTTTGGCAATCAACTGCGCCATGACTTTGGAAATTGCGGAAGGGAACCCAAACGTCGCCACGGACAAGAGAATCCCGTATATATTGTAACCCTGTGAAAAAAGAGCGTTCGCTTGGTTGGCAGCCGCCCCAAACATGGCTAACCAAGGCAAAATAAAGGCTGCACCGAGCAAACGTGACACAATGTTTCCCAGTGATAACCAGAATGAGCCACGAACCAAGGCCTGGTTGTCATTCTTGGCTTTTGTTGCCGGTTGTCCAACTGACTCTGATTCGCTTTCCGTGTTTAAACCTTCGGCGACCGTTTGCTGGATAGCAGCGGAATCAGAAGACGTCTGCCCGAATGATTTCAGTGATTGGTCAGCCAAATCATCTGTTTCGCTTTCGGCTGCCATTTCGTGATGGTTTTTTTCGAACCAGCCTTTGGCTCGATCCCCCTCTTTCTCCAGCAATGCTTTATCATCTTGAAAGGAATCACCAAGAAAGGAGGATTTCTTTTTTGGATTTTTGTTAGACAAAAATCCTTTAAAAAATCCCTTCTGTTCTTCAGATTTTCTTTTACTTAAGGCTTTTTTAGCTCGTTCTTGCCGTCTTGGTCCCAAATTTTCTTCCAACTTTGCCAAGAGCTCTTCAGCAGTTAACGACTGATCGTCCTGAGTGTTGTTATTCATCTGTTTGAAAACATCCTTGTGATCTTTTTGAGTCATTATAACCCAGATACTCCTTTAATATGTACCCCGAAGAAACGATTCCTCGGGTTATGGCTAATTGACTTACTTAGCCACAATGTTAACAAACTTGCCAGGAATGGCAATGACTTTCTTGATAGACAAACCATCCAAGTACTTCTGTACCTTTTCGTCAGCCTTCGCAGCTGCTTCCATTTCTTCCTTGGATGCATCAACTGGCATTACCTGCTTCGAACGCACCTTACCGTTAACCTGGAAAATGATTTCCTTTTGGTCATCGACCAGCGCCTTTTCATCATAAGTTGGCCAAGCAACAAAGGCAATGGATTCCGTTGAACCAGTCAACTTTGACCAGAGTTCCTCGGCCAAGTGTGGTGCAAACGGTGCGAGCAACTGAACGAACCCTTCCATGTAGGCAGCTGGACGTTGGTCTTGCTTATAAACTTCGTTAACGAAAACCATCAACTGTGAAATGGCAGTATTGAAGTGCAGATTCTCCAAATCATCCGTTACCTTCTTGACCGTTTCGTTGTAGACCTTTTCCAGTTCCTTTGATGTACCATCCGTTAACTTATCCGTCAGCGAACCATCTTCGTTGACGAGCATACGCCAAACTCGATCCAACCAACGACGAGAACCCGTCACTCCGTCTTCAGACCATGGCTTGTTTTGCGTCAATGGACCCATGAACATTTCGTAAATGCGAAGCGTGTCGGCCCCGTATTCGTTCACGATGTCATCCGGGTTCACAACGTTCCCCTTAGATTTGGACATCTTCTCGTGGTTACCACCAAGAATCATTCCTTGGTTGACCAACTTGTGGAACGGCTCCTTGTTTGGTACCAAGCCAAGATCGTACAAAACCTTGTTCCAGAAACGTGCGTAGAGCAAGTGCAACACGGCGTGTTCGGCCCCACCAACATAGAGGTCAACGTTTTGCCAATAATTCAAGGCCTTCTTGCCAGCCAAAGCATCTGGGTTCTTTGGATCCATATAACGCAAGAAGTACCAAGATGATCCGGCCCACTGTGGCATCGTGTTGGTCTCGCGACGGCCCTTCACGCCGTCTTCACGCGTCACTTCCAACCAATCCTTAGCGTTAGCCAATGGCGACTCACCAGTACCGGAAGGCTTCATCTCATCCTTAGTTAAACGAGGCAAGCGGAGTGGTAATTCGTCTTCTGGAACCAACGACATCGTGCCGTCTTCCCAATGAATAACTGGAATAGGTTCACCCCAGTAACGCTGGCGGGAGAAAATCCAATCACGAAGGCGGTAGTTGACTTTCTTAGCACCGGCATGGTGCTCTTCTAGCCAAGCAATCATCTTATCGATGGCTTCTTGCTTGTTCAAGCCGTCCAAGAAACCGGAGTTAATGTGAACCCCTTCGCCCGTGTAGGCTTCCTTGGTCACATCGCCACCTTCAATGACCGGCTTGATTGGCAAGTCAAACTTCGTGGCAAAGTCCCAGTCACGTTGGTCGTGTGCTGGCACACCCATGACCATTCCAGTTCCGTATGAAGCCAAAACGTAGTCGGCAATCCAGATTGGCAACTTGTCGCCATTAACTGGGTTAATGGCATAGGCACCAGTGAAGACACCGGACTTGTCCTTGTTCAAGTCCGTTCGTTCCAAATCGGACTTCAAAGCAATTTGCTTCTGGTAGGCCGTCACGGCTTCACATTGGTCAGCCGTGGTAATCTTGTCAACCAAGTCATGTTCAGGTGCCAAAACAATATAGGAAGCACCAAAGAGTGTATCGGCACGAGTTGAGAAGACCTCGATTTGGTCTTCTGGGTCGTTTTCGATGTCAAAGCGAACCGTAGCACCAACGGAACGGCCAATCCAGTTTCGTTGCTGTTCCTTGATGGCTTCTGGCCAATCCAAGTCGTCCAGGTCATCGATCAAGCGGTCGGCGTAGGCCGTAATCTTCAAGACCCACTGCTTCATTGGCTTGCGGTATACGGGGTAACCACCACGCTCCGTCTTGCCATCAATCACTTCTTCGTTGGCAACAACCAAACCACCGCCTGGAAAGTCGGGAGCCCAGTTCACCATCATTTCATCTTCGTAAGCCAAGCCCTTCTTGTAAAGCTGCTCAAAGATCCACTGTGACCACTTGTAGTATTCTGGATCGGTCGTGTTAATTTCACGGTCCCAGTCGTAAGAGAAGCCAAGTGATTGAATTTGGTTTTTAAAGGTCTGAATGTTTTCGTTGGTGAAGGTTGCGGGATCACGGCCTGTTTTCAAAGCGTACTGTTCGGCTGGCAAACCAAAGGCATCCCAACCCATTGGATGCAAAACGTTGAAGCCCTTAGCACGCTTGTAGCGGGCAACGATATCCGTTGCCGTATAACCTTCTGGGTGACCGACGTGCAAGCCCTGCCCAGATGGGTAAGGAAACATGTCCAAGACATAGTACTTGTCCTTAGAAGGGTCTTCAGTTGCCTTAAAAGTCTTATTGCCTTGCCAGTAATGTTGCCATTTCTTTTCAATATTTTGGTGATCGTATCCCATTTTATCTCCTCTTTTTCTAAATAAAAAAGCCCTACATCAGCCCAAAAAAGCTGACGTAGGGCGGTTGAAACCGCGGTCCCACCTACATTTTACCAAAGATTTCTTTGGCCTCAGCGCCTTAACGCGGCATGACGGATTGACTACTTCGGTTCACCAATCACGCTTTCAACCGAGTTCATAACGTTGGTTGGTAAGCTTTCAGCCCCGCTCACTTTCTGATGCTCCGTCGTTACTACTAGTGTTGAAAAGTACTATTATTATAACACAAGATTCGCTATACTATCAGTATAATTCCTGGAGGTTGCCAATGACTTTTTCAAACGAACGCTTCTTACAAAACTTTTTAGAAAATGAAGTACAGACGGACATGTTAGTCGTCGATGGGCATGCCGGTAATGGACAAAAAACCCGCTTTCTCGCCTCTCGCGTTGGTAAAAACGGCATGGTGCTTTCCTTCCACGATGACCGTGAAGCAGCCAATAAAACCGCCGCTTCCCTCTTTATGGCTGGTCTGCAAGAGCGAGCAACCATTGAAAACGGTGGTCTATCGGAAGAAGGACTCCAGAAAGAATTAGGGCGCTTAACCAAAGCCGATCTCATGATTTTGGACTACTCATCTTCTGAAACGGTCAACCATCATCAGATCAATGCTGACTGTGATTTTGCCTGGGAATTTTTAAAAGAAAGTGGGCAATTACTCGTTCTTATCAGTGCAAACGATGACTTTTCTACTGTGCGAAAAGTGATTCTGACTGACCTAGCCGACTGTGCTTCATCTGCCCTTTTTGCCGCAGACGATGGCTCAACCCTTATTTTTGAAAAGAAAGCAACCGAAGAATAGCATCTTTTATCTTGGCTTAACCATGCATGCGTTATACTAATAGCAAGCAAACGAAAAAGGAGTAAACGAATGGCACGAATTGTAAATCAAGAAGAGCACCTCAACAACCCCATGAAGGATTTCATCGTCCTTCCAAACCCCGCCTCTGATAAGGAAAAAGAAGAACGCGCTAAGGCCTTAGGCCAAATTAAAAAGAATTAAGCGACTATACACAAAAACAGCGACTCCATTAAATGGAATCGCTGTTTTTTTATTTTGTCATTCAGACTTACTTATCGGACTTTTTGAACCAAAAGGCCAAAGAAAGACTTGATAGCGTAGCAGCTGAGAACAAAGCAAGTGCCGCATTCTTATGTGATTGCTGTGCCGTTTCAGGCAATTCAGCTGCTGTTTCCTTCACATTGTCATGCTTAACTTCGTTTGGCAGATTGTCAGTTCCTGGCTTAACTGGTGTCGTTTCACCAGCTCCAGTATTTGGCAATGCCTCATTTTCCTTGTTATCAGCAAGCACAACAGTTGTTGCTGACTGACCATTATCAGTCGATTCAGGCTTTACTGTTGGCGCTGGTGCCGGCGTTGGATCAACTGGTGTTGGTGCTGGCGCCGGTGTTGGGTCAACTGGCGTTGGCGCTGGTGCCGGTGTTGGG
>NZ_JQBH01000015.1:0-865 GCF_001438695.1 Fructobacillus fructosus KCTC 3544 | reverse complement strand
TGTTGGATCAACTGGTGTTGGCGCTGGTGCCGGTGTTGGGTCAACTGGCGTTGGCGCATTCTTGGTATAAGTCACTGTCACCACTTGGTTCTGTGCATCGGCATTGACCGTTTCTGCAGCAACTGTCGTCTGCTTAGTAATGCGATCTTCAAGAGTTGGGCTCGTGACTGCTTCAAAGTTGGCGTCCGTTGATTGCCAAGCAGTAGCTGACTTTTCAGCCTTTGTTACAGCATCAATCGTCACGTTACGAGTGAAATGAGCTGTCTGCGTCACGCTTGGTGCAACGGTCTTTCCCTTCGCATCAACGTAGTTAATGGTACGAGTAACCGTCTTTGAAGTTTCCACGCCATTCTCAGGATTTTCAGGCGTTACAGTTTGCATCTTATGACGGAAGTATACCTTATTAATTTGCGAATCAACGGTCCGTCCGTTAACCACGTCGGTTGACGCTGAGAAGACATGCTTATCGTCTTCATTTTCATAACCGGATGCTTCCAAAGCGGCACCAGCATTCTCAAGATTGTCAACGAACGCATCGAACCTACCAATGGTCTTTGGATCTAACCGAGTTTCCAACAGTTTGTCGTGATAAAGAATTTTATCATTATCATCAACATCATACATTGTCACTTCAGTATAAAGATCTGTCGTACTCTCGTACTGAACTGTTTCAGTTTGGTCACCAGTAGTTGCTGTCACAGTTTCACCGTCAACTGTCTTTTTTGGTGCAATCCAGCCATTCACTTCTGGCAATGATACGGCAGTAAAAGTCGCATCCGTTGATTGCCAATCAGTAGCTGAAATTTCCTTACCAGTTACCTTATCAACCGTCACTTCACGTGTGAAATGAGCAGTTTGTGTGACA
>NZ_JQBH01000014.1:41314-41718 GCF_001438695.1 Fructobacillus fructosus KCTC 3544 | reverse complement strand
CAACTATGGTGAGGCATTTAAGGATTTGTTTGGTGTTCGTCCCTCTGAATCAGTTAGCTTGCCAAGCGAAGAGGAATGGCGGACCAAGTATACGGAAGGCGAGAAGATTCAAGTTATTGCGGAAACTCGTGTAAATGAAATGGATTCTCCAGCGATTCATGAAGATGAAGCCCAAACTGATGCTTCACAGCCAACCGTACCATCTGACACAATCCAGGATTCAGTAGATAACAACGTGCAGGGTTCTCTAGAAATTGAATCTAAAGCACCAGTTCAAACTTTGTTAACAGCTAACCAAGAAGAGCCAACGAATCAAAGTTCAAGTTTGAATTTATCAAGTGAGCATTATGCCTCTGATTTTTCTGGATCAGCTCAAATCAGTAATGGGCTGGACTCGGTATTTG
>NZ_JQBH01000014.1:40331-40662 GCF_001438695.1 Fructobacillus fructosus KCTC 3544 | reverse complement strand
GATTAAACCAATCATTGAAAAAGAGCTAAAAGAAGCAAAAGAAAAAGCTTCAAGAGACCTAGAGGCCAATGCTGAAACTCTTCGTCAACAAGAGAATCAGCGTCATAATGTTGCTCTGCAGGAAATTGATGCAAATTTGATCGTTAAGAAGAAGCAATCAGATCAAGATCTTAGTTCCGAATTCGATAAAAAAGAATTTGATCGCATTGAGCAGTCGCAAAGGAAATTTGAAGTTGAATTTAACCAACAAAAGGCAGAACAACTTAAGTCAGTGTCGAGCCAGATCTTAACTGAACTCAAAGTATTTGCAGAATCATTACAGCAAGCATCA
>NZ_JQBH01000014.1:37108-40100 GCF_001438695.1 Fructobacillus fructosus KCTC 3544 | reverse complement strand
TTCATGTTGAAGCTCAGAAGCGTGAGATTGCGCTACGTGCTGTTGAAATCGAGAAGGAAAAATCAGCTAATTTACGCCAGGAACTTCAAGAAAAAGATGAACAATTGGCCGATGCTTTAGTATCAATCACTCAAATGAAAAATAACGAAGCAGCTCTTCAGGGGGAAAATCGTTCTTTGAAAGCTAATCAAGTTTCACCTGAGCAACTTTCTGCACTTTCTAAGACTTCGGATTCATCCTTCACCTTTAAAGATTTCCTTGAATGGCAAAAAGCACAGGTGGAAATTCAAGCAACGACTAACAAGAAATCAAAGAGAAAAGCGCCAAAAATTGTTGGCGCCTCAATAGTTGCTTTAGCATTGATTTCTGCTGGTGGTTTTGGGTTCAAGGCTTACTCTGACTCACAATCGAGCAATGAACGTTTGCAGAAGCAAATTGATACAAAAAACTCTGAACTGAAGGCTTCATCCGGCCAATCAAGTTCAAACTCAAAGGAGGCGTCTCAAAACAATCAACAACAAAGCAATGAAACTTCAGCGAGTAGTAGCCAGCAAGTAGACAGACCTTATCAAGCCTTAGATGACTCGTTAAAGCGTAATAGTTTGGACATTTATCGTCAAAGCTTTGCAGATAACAAGCTCGGTGATGACAGTTATCGGGTCTTTCGCGTTGGTCAATTATTAAATCAACAGTCCAGTCGTGATGAAGCAGTGGCTGTAGCCAAGGCAAACCCTGGTTACAACCAAACGCTAAATCGTTATCTGGGTATTAGTTAAAAAGGAGATTTTATGGCAAATAAACAATCTGCATCAGCCGATGTTCAAATTGTTAGTCACAATTCGATTGATTTGGTCAGTCATGACGAATTTGTCGCTCAGTCCATTCATCAAAAGATTGAACTGATGCGTTATTTCTCAACGACCAATCACCAGTGGGAAGACTCATTATGGGAACCAGCCCAACTAGAAGAGGTCCACTTGTGGGGCAGGTTTAAACACTACCTTTCATTTTTTAAACCCTTTGATTGGCTACGTTTGACTGCATTTATTATAGGAATTTCGGTTCTATGGCTAGGAAAACTTGTTGCTTATTTTCTTTTGTACATTTTTATGTTCTATGCCATTCTTAGCGTGATTTCTAAAACCTCATCACTACCATGGCAATCTATCAGCTATTTTATAGCTTATACAGGTGCCTTTGTATATTTCCGTCAACTCTGGCGGAAGTTTTGGCTTGATGGTGGTATTACCCTAAACAAATCAATTTTGAAAGTCCTTTGGTTTGAGCCTTCTGGTAAAACTAATGATAAAGGACTACAACCAGTCATTCTATGCTTGTTACCAGAATGGCTCACGCCAAGTCTCAATCCAAATCAACTAACCATTACTGGTGAAATTGATCCACTAACGCTTAAAAAGATGTGGAAAAAACTTAGTCTTTTTGAAAAGCACGTCATCATGTCCGATCTCGTTACTGCTACAGACACCGACAAATACCTAACTCAAACAGTCGAGTTTGTAAGTTCCTCATTACCATACCGTGATGAATTGATTGATAGTATCTATCAAAGTCAACAGACAAAAATGAGTTTGAAAGCTGATGGTAAAAAACTAAAAGCGGCTAAATAGTTTCAATAACTGCCACTATCGAATCACTTTAATTATTTAGGTATTTAAATCAAAGGAGAAAATCTATGCCTACACAAACAATGAACGTTAAAGAACATTTTAAGATGTATAAGTCTGGGAAGCGCTGGTTGTATGCTTCTCTTGCAGCGGCGACACTTTTGTCTGGAGGAGTGGTGTTGTCACAACCAGCATCAGCTGATGAAGTTTCAACAACGACTACTCAAGCTCAGGAGCAAACCGAAGCGGCTGCCTCAAGTACTCAAAAAAACGCTTATACAACTGCCAACCAGGGTTCAACAGTAAGTGACACTGCAGGAACATCTACTGCACAGACAACAAATGCCACGCAAACAACTGCTAAAACAGAAAACATGCCCAAAGTTACCGAAAAAACTTCTGGGAACGTAACGAAAATTGCTGTTGATGATACTAATTTAAATCGGGCCGTCACTGATGCGAAGAATGAGGGCGTTAAAGTAAACCAAGACCCAACTCAAAAATTGAATGGTAATTTGTCTGATAAAGACGACTTGATCCAACAGGTAGCTGATGACTACAGCAAGCAGACAGATACTTTGAATGCTGCCACAGCGGAAACAAAGCAATACAAGACCAACGTTGCCAATGCGGAAAAGTCCAATCAGACTGTGCAAGATACTGCTAAGGCAGCCAAAGAGGCAGGTGTTGATGTTACTCAAGAGGATAACAAGCAGAGTCAATCATTTGATGACATTAACAAGGACAATGCTAATCAAGTTGCTAGTCTTACCGCCGATATGAAGAAACAACAGGCACTGAATGATGCCTACAATAGCGCAAAATCAGCCGCTGATGCCGCTAACGCAGCAGCAAAAGCCAAGTATGATACGGAAATGGCCGAATACAATCAAATTCTGGCAGACTTAGAAAGTAAGACAAACCAGAACGGTTATGCCAAAGAAGTCCTTTCTCAGGAACTTCTTCTAAAGGCTGAAAGCCATGCCAAAGTAACCATCACTGCTCCTGGTGTTAAGTGGGATCAAGATTGGAGCCATCCTTCAGTTAGTGATACGCCAATTGTTAATACCGATGCCTTCTATGCCAATTCAAAAAATGCCGATGGTCAACCAGTCCAATGGTATTCGGCTTGGTTGGAACCGGGACAAAGCGTCACTGTTGACTATACAGACTTGTCCAACTCTTCCTACCAATCACAACCAATCACAAAAATTCAGAAGACTTTTACCAACACTTCGAATTTCAAGGAAAACTTGGGTATTCCGAGTGACCCAACAATGAATGTTTGGTATATCGATTCACAAATTGGCCAAGACCGTCAACGAACTGTTAAAGAAGTCCGTGTTCTTTATGGACAAGATGGGCAA
>NZ_JQBH01000014.1:34102-36865 GCF_001438695.1 Fructobacillus fructosus KCTC 3544 | reverse complement strand
CCCAAACTTCTACAAAGGAGCAGCGATTTTCCAACTGGATGGAGACGATCAAATTGTTATTAACTATCGCACAGATTCAGGTGCAAATGATAGTAACAACACGACTTGGGCGTATAGTGCCACTACCATACCGGTTCAAACACTACCCAAGAAGCCAACATTGACCCTTGTTGATGAACCAAAGAAGCCTGATGCTGTTAAATCCTCATATCACTTGTATGAGATGCCAAAGTATGAAACAGCATCAGTTTCATATCATAAGGCTTTAATTGCCATCGATCAGACTCCCAATCCTTCAATCACAAACAACACTACAAATAATTATTCATATACAACGAATAATTACACGACAAATAACATCACGAATAACTACCCTCAACAACCTAGTCAACCACAACCAGCCGTTGCGGGTTCTCAAGCTACTGTGAGTGCTGTTGAACAGGCAGCACCAGTTTTGCCTGAAACGGGCAAAGCGGTAGGTAATTCAAATGAAGGTATTACTGCAGCCGCTGTATTAGCAACCGGTACTGCGACAATGTTCATGGCCATGAAACGAAAGAAATTAATTTAATTTACACAACTAGCCTGGTGCTAGTTATACATAAAAAAGAAGGTAATTTGGTTAATATGCAAAACATACAATTAGATTCTTTAAATTATTTTATCAATCGTATTAGAACATGCTTACCCAGTTATGTTTACGACTTTGAGGAATTGAACCAATACAAATTGAATACATTCGAATCAATTGATTATTTTTTTAGTGCTAGTTTAAACCAGAATATTATTTGGTTTAGACGATTTTTTCCTGAGTTTGATTCGGAACCCACAGAACAGCAAATAGACGAATTTTTAATGTTGATCCAACTATTTGGAGAATTCAATGCTATGCAATCACGAAAACAAAATTTTAAAGATGTATGGTAGGTTTATTAAACCAGTTTGGAACGTAAACATATTTACTAGCAGAATTAAGTAGAGCTTTGCGATACCGCTAGAAAAATTATGGTGCTTTTAGCGAAACTGAATTATAGGAGCGCACGATTATGAATAATAAAGAAGAACAGTTAAATATTTTAATATGGCTAATTGAAACACGATGTCCAAATTTATATAAGTACATTTTCAGCGTTCCACATACTCCTAATTTAAAAAATGACATTGAATTACAGGCTGCGGAACTTTTAATAGAGTATAAAATAGAATTAAGTGATCCAGATGTTGACAAAGAATGTTTATATAAAAAAATTACTCATCTGGAATAGTTATGAAATCTGACGCATATGGTGTTCTTGGGGCAAAAGCGATATTACCAGACGAATTGAAAAAGTGACCACACAACATTATTTTTATCTTATTATTATTCTTTTCAGTCAATTTAATCTTATTAATATTTGCTAATCCCTTTAAACGATTAGGAGAGAACCTGACGCAGTGATGGTTATCTTCAAAGTCAAACTGATATAGTTCTCCATATTGATTATCGTTTATTATTGAGACACGAACGTCAATATAATAAATATAGTCATGGTTATCGAATAGTGGAGGCATATTTCCTTTGATATAATCTTATGGACGTTGCTACCGAACGCCTCTTCCAAAAAAAGCGCCTTGACTTGTTAGCCAGGCGCTTTTTATATTTTCACTTCTTACTGCTTCATATATAGGTCGGATATGCTTCAAAACGGTGTGAGAAAGCTAACCAATAAAAAAGGAACTAAAATGACTTAGCTCCTTTTGTTATTTATCGATAAGCATAATACTGAGACTTAGTTTCAGCTAACCATTTAGGGTCTCGATTTGCCCATTTAAAGTACTTAATCGAAAGCTTAACGGTCCATTTAATAAGCAACCAGGCAAGAAATAATCCTAAGGTGCAAACTAACAATCCGATAGCGATGACCCAGCCCATTACAACGGCGCCATCATCATTATTTTTTTCACGGTAATAATACATATGTGTCTCCTAATTACAACTATAACTATAATTGTAAGTGTAATTATGATTGTAACTGTAGTTAATTATTCAATTCATTGCTTGCAACTAATTCCAACCAAGCGGAAAAGCTTAACCCCATTGATTTTGCCTTTTGTACACCAGCATCATGAATAGAAGGTTTCATCATGATGACATATTGCTTTTTAGTTTCTCTCATTCCCTTCAGAGAAGGTGAGGGGGCTTGCTGGTTTTCTGCAGTTTCCTTTTTTTCAATCATCTCTGCAAATTCTTGTTTAGTCAGTTCTGAACGCTTTGGTGCTTCACCCTTAATGGCCATAATTGTTTCTCCTCTTTATAATTTATCAATTTTTTGTTGCATGCTTGCATAAGCGATGTCCAGTTTCTGGAAAAATTGTCGATTAGCGTTGAGAATCTTAGAATCTTCTTGCATCGTTACAATTGGTTCATTTTTTCGAATTGTTGCTTTAAATAGTTGTTTGTTCGGAATCGTTGCGATGACCTGTTCATCATCCATAGTCCGCTCAATCAAGTCTTGCGACTCACGTGTATTGTGTTCCACCTTGTTATTAATAAAATAAAGTGGGGTATCAATAAAAGGCTTGCGGGTACTAGGATTGATTAAGTGATTTAATAATCCAGCAACTCTTGCTTGTATACGAGCTTTAGCGGCCCAACCAAAGATATTGGGCTCAAGGGGACTGATTACAGCATCTGCTGCGACAACAACATTCCGATTGATAATACCAAAGTCGGGGTGAGTATCAAAAAGAATGTAATCATATTGATCAAGATTAATTTCTGAG
>NZ_JQBH01000014.1:31012-33900 GCF_001438695.1 Fructobacillus fructosus KCTC 3544 | reverse complement strand
TGGAATATCTGAGAGAGCCATCTCTTTTTCCAGTCCTTCTAACAAAAGACTAGCAGGTATTAGATCCATATTTTTCTTTACTTGATAAACCTTAACAGGCTGGTCGTGGAATAAGTTATGACTTGAATAATCATCTTCCCGAATCCCAAATACTTCTCGACTCAGGGATAATTGATGATCTAAATCGATTAGTAAAACTTTCTTGCCTTGCTTAGCTAAATATGCCCCGAAATTGTAGGTTTGGGTCGTTTTACCGGCTCCGCCTTTTTCAGCAATAAAACCAATTTTCTTCATGCAAACAGCTCCTTTTTTCCTTTTCTGAACTACCTTTATTATACCAATTATAATTACCATTGCAAGTGCAATTATAATTATAGTGATATTTGCAACTATAATAAGCCTTCCTGATGTGGGGGCTTTTTTTATTGAAAAAAGGTGGAGATGTATAAAATATCGTGAAAAACATCAAGGATATTCAAGACTGTCAGATTCAAAGATTTGATAGGAAAAAGAAAAAAGGGCTCGTATGAGTCCTCTTTTTTTCATATGCTGAGTGATACAGATAGATTCAGTAGGTAACGAATTTAGTGATTTGTAAAAAAGGCATTTAGTTTGAGAACAAGTAATTCTACAGATTTATTGGCTGCTTTACCCATTTCTCAATATTGTCTTTTTGTAATTTCTTAGTTTCTTTTTCAGACATTGGCTTGTAGTATTTATGGCCATTTCCGAATTCTTTAACAAAATACGAATTATTATTAAAGTAATATTGACTAACAAACATTGAAAATATGGCAATAAGTATGACAAATATTATTGTAAATACCTTAGCATTCAATGAGATGTAAAGTTCATACAACCCAAATCCAGCTAAAAGAACAAGAACAATGTTTAAAAAGTTCCAATGGTTTAAAGTTGGAATCACAATAAACAAGGAGGGAATATAAGTAAAGAAGGCGACTTTTATAATGTTCTTATAGGTAAGTAAACCTTCACTCAAATTACTTTTATTACTAACTAACCCGATTAAACTAAGAAGTAAGACAGGGGGGAACAATGCACCAAAACCAGGCACTGAATTCCAAGGTAATGAATCACTTCCACGCAAGTATACCGAAACACCAACCATGAAGTTATTCAACATATCAGGGAATAAATGTGATAATCCGTGATATGTGATTAAAGATTCACCACGTTGCATCTGCATCACTGGATATGAAATAAAAAGAAAGTGACCTACGGATGAATTTTTGAAGACTAGTAGTCTAAATGCAAATAAAATTAGTGGAAATAAAAGAACTAAACTAATTACCCACATTAACGCTAATTCTTTCAATACTAATATTTTATTCCTGTAAAAGTAAGCACTCACGGCAACGAAAAATAACGGAAGAAAAAGCCAACCAGCTATGTAGCCATATACTGAGGCTGCAAACATTAAACAGAACAAAAAGAGAAGATACTTTTTTCTCAAATCGATATAAAGGGCTAAAAACACTAACGACATTGAGAAAAAAATAGGTGCTACGTTACAATCCAACACCCAACGGGAAGAAATGAATATCCATGGTGATGTTAAGAACACCACCAGCATACTTAAGGATAGGTTTTGCCTTTTTATCGTGTAGCTGACTACCAAAAGGATATTTGATAAATTAAGTAAAATCATTGGTAATCTGAAAGTCAGAGTAGAAAAGCCAAATGTCTTAACAAAGGGAACCGCCATCAAAGCGTAAGGCACCGACTGTCCATTTCCGAATAATCCTTTGAAATAGACCGGAAACGAAAGGCCATTTAAATCTTTGCCAGTATAGACTAATGATTGAACTTCTTGCATATATGTTCTTTCATCAATGAAAACATTTGGCACTGTGGTGATCTTGTAACACAGTAACGAAATATATAATAATACTAAGAACAAAATAAGCACAAAGGTGAGTTTCTTTCGACTAATTGATTTCATAATTACTCCAATATTGATAAAAGCGAATAACCTTTATATAATTTTTTCCATCAGGATGAAAACAGTCCAAAATAATCAGGACTTTTGTTTTTTTTGATGGGTTTATTTTATCACAATGTCTAATAAACTGTGAAAAGACGCCATTACGGGCGTCTTTTTTGTTTGTTCCGATGAGCAATTTATTTATAATAATAAAAAGGTGTCTATCGAATGTTAACAGTCAAGGTAACTTACTAAAACAAGAGGATTTTACAATGAGTTGTCATCATTTAACATTAGCAGATCGTGTCAAACTCGAAACATGGATTGGCGAGGGTCACACTTTATCTCAAATTGCTACTCGACTTGGATTTGCTCGCTCCACCATTACAAGAGAGATTCAACGAGCAACCAAGAATCGCCGATTTGGCATGTCTCTTAGCAGTTGCCATGCCAAACGAATGTATAGGGCGCTAGAGGCTCATCAATTAGCTGAGTATAAAAAACACAGCAAATTAACGATGTCTCCTCGTAAATTATCAAATCATCGTAAGAGCATCATTAAAAAAAGAATTCTCGAAGACAAGTGGTCGCCAGAACAAATTGTCTATTGTAGTCGAAACTTTGGGGTATCCGTTCATAGTATTTACAATTGGATTAATCGAAACCAAATCGAGGGACTCTCAAATAAAAACCTGAGATTAAAGGGTAAACGATATAAGCGTGCGTTAAGTAAAAAAGCTTATCAGAGCCTTCATCTATCAAAATCAGATCAGCGAACAGTGATTCAAAGACACACCATTGAAAAACGTCCAGAAGCCATTAACAATCGTCGTACTTTTGGTCATTGGGAATTAGACGGAGTTGAGTCAATGCAGTCCAGTCATCTTTTGTTAACTTTTGTCGAAAGAAAGACCCGATACGCAGAAGTAGTGCTTGTAAAAAG
>NZ_JQBH01000014.1:516-30784 GCF_001438695.1 Fructobacillus fructosus KCTC 3544 | reverse complement strand
CGATTACTTGTGATCGTGGTTCAGAGTTCATATCAGTTATGACCCAAGAAGTCTTTATCCGGCACAAAATTAAGTATTACTATGCCCACGCCTATTCGCCGTATGAAAGAGGAACCAACGAGAACTTTAATCGCACACTAAGAGAGTATTTCCCAAAGAAAACCAATTTCGGCCATGTAAAGCCCTCAGAGCTCAAAAAAGCTTTGTTGAGTATCAATACTCGTCCGATGGCTTTACACGGCTTTAAAACGCGTCTGAGCGCCTTTAAACGACACCTCAGCTATCAAAAGCTACAGTTAAGTTGGATAACATAAAAATAAGCTTCATCAAAAGATGTACTTGGCTATAAAAATAGGCAGGTTTTTTTAGTGACCACAAATTTTTTTAAAACATAAAAAAGCTGATATAATCAGCTTTATCGAGGATTTATCCCGATTGATTCTTTAAACTGTTGCGTTAGGGGTTGACAAATGCCGTGCATATGTTACTGGACTTGCAAAATTAAAAGCAACAGAAGGCTAGCTAACACTGATACATCAATGTTCTCATTGTTGTTAATCATACATTAAATTTGCATTATTTAAGCAAAAGAGCTACTTTTTGTGGCTCTTTTTTTTGTGCATTTTTACTATTGAACCGTTAGTGGGTTTTAGTTATTAGGAGAATAGATATGGAACTTAATTTACGAGAAATTGTGAAAAATTACCGTACGGAACGAGGTTGGTCGCAAATAGAGTTAGCTAAAAATTGGGGCATTCCTCAATCTACTATTTCTGGTTGGGAACGATTTCCAAATGTTGAGCCTTCAGCAGGTAACCTGTTAAGTCTCGCTCGAAACTTACATTTAAGTGTTGAGGAACTTGTTGAACAGACAATCAATAAGGAGTGAAAAGATGCAGCGAATTTCAATCCAACAGATTCAATCATTTGAACAATTTTATCGAATTCCCAAAGTATTTTTCACCTCTGAAAAGTACAAAAACATGAAGCTTGAGTCAAAAACTGCCTACGCTATTTTGCGAGATCGTTTTGAGTTATCACTTAAAAACGGTTGGGTTGATGAAAATCAAGATGTTTATTTCGTATATACAGTAGCAGCCCTTCAAGAAATTTTAGGGTGTGGCAAGAATAAAGTGATTGCAATAAAAAAAGATTTAACAAAATATGGATTGCTTGAAGAAGAAAAAAGAGGATTCAATCGGGCAAACCGACTTTATATTGGATCCGTAACAAATGATTTCTTCTCAGAAAAGTCGTCTGAACCCTTGGTAGACAAGGAGGTTTCAAAATCAAACCTCCAGTGGTTTCAAAATCAAACCTCCGGTGGTTTAAAAAAAGAACCTCCAGTGGTTTCAAAATCAAACCCTAATGATACTGACTTAAGTGATACTGACTTAAATGAGACTGAAAACAAATCTTTTGAAGATGATGATGACCTGAATATATTTAATAAGCAAAACAAACCTTCATCGATTGACAAAAAAACGAAAAGTAATGTTGATCTTCTTGTTGAGCAATATCTTAATGACACGAATGGAGAAATAACTCCAATTAAAAAACGAAAGCTTGATGAGCTAGTTAATCGTTTTGGAGGATTACTGGTCAGCGAAGCAATCACCAAAGCAGCCTTAAATGAATCTGAAAGTCTTGTGTATATTCAAAAGGTTTGTGAAACATTAGATCAGGAGGAACGTAAAAGTTTGGCAGCATTTCAAAAAAACAAATTGAAGTCAGGCATAACTGTTCCTATGAAGGTTCAATTTCGATAATAAGTTGATAATCAGCAATTAAACAGAAGGCATAACAAATGACAGATCGACAGAAAACAAACGATTGGTTTGATGAAACTAATCGAAAACTGCAAGAAAGTGCTAACCAGCATCCAAATGAAACCATTTTCAATAACCGACAATTAAGGTTATTGAAATATCGATTAAGCTCTCTCAACGAAGAAGATGAGAATTATCCGATTTTAAAAAATATGGTTTTGAGAAAGGAACAAGAACTAAAAGGGGAAAAAGAAGAGGGGAAACAATGACTCAGAAATTCATAAAGTTTACATTCTTGACTCCAGATGGGTTAGAAATTTATTCCAATGGGAATGCAGTAGAACATCTTGGAATATTGCCGAAAGGATTAACAAAACAAGAATTAACTAGAGGAGATTTAGTTGCTGTTGCTGAGGGTAAACACCATGCAATTACAGTTGGTGTAATTACACAGGTAATTATACATAGTGATTTTGTTCCAGACCCTGATTCTAAAAAGTATAAGGTTCTTTACATTCCAGATGAAAATGATGCTTTGCTTTACACAGTCGCAAGAATCGCACTATCCACAAACCGTATACGTCCCATTCCAGGAGAAAAATCATGAAAAGAATTGAAGGTTTCTTCAAACATACAATGCACGTAATCGCAGTTATTCTGTTTATCTTATGTGGCTTTTTGCTAGTAAAAAGTTATACGCAAGTTAGCGCTGGGGACATGACAGAAACGCCAAACGTATCTTATTCAGATGTAATGAATAATTCTATGAATCAAAAAACAATTTTGGTTTTCTTTGAGCCCGGAACAGACAAGGAAAAGAAGGTAAAAATAAACCTTCAAAATAAAACACAGTCATTAGGTATTAAGGACCGTCCTAAAATTGTTTATCAAAGTTCACAATCTAAGAATGGCGTTCGCATGATGCAACGTTTTTCAGTTAATCGTATTCATTCACTTTACATTGTTCCAATTTACAAAGGGAAAGAAGTTAGTTCGATTGATGGTTTAAACACTGACGATATTAATCAAAATATTTATCAAAACAATGTTGTGAATAGCAACGTAGTCGCATCACTAATTACCGGTTATTGGAGGGCCTAATATGTTAAATAAATTCAAACTTGCACCTGGACAGTGGCAATATTTTTTGGAAGAGAAAGTAATATTACGTCAGCGGATTTATGTCTTGGTTTCAGTTTTTTTAATCTTTATTTTGATGATTTTTGCTTTTGTTGAACGTCAATCAGATCCACTTTCAATTCGACAGACAAAGCTTGATTCTCCGATTAATGTTGGATCTGGAACAACATCGTATCAAGTTCAAATGTTGTCTGCTGAATATAATCCTAATAGCCATGTTGCGCAGTTTAAATTTTCAGCAAGCACCACTTCTTCTAACTCGGTTTTTACTGGAAGTGAATTAAAATTTTCAGGTAAAACAACTCAAGGAGATGGTGAGATTAAAGTGATTCCGACAATTAATAATCAGTGGATTGTTACAATTACCAATCTTGACAAAAAGTTTGGAGCTATCCAAATTCAAGTTTCATCTAACACACCAACTCTTTCTCCAACGTCCGTTGACTCATCTTCATCATCCAGTTACACATCAAAAGTAACAAATCAAAAAGCAACTTTCTCTGTGGTTCAGAAAAGTTTGAAACGAAATAAAAACTTGAAAAATCAATCTGCAAAACAAGTTACTTTGGATGCTGTTTCATCTGAAGTGAAGAGTAATAATCAACAAATTAATGATTATAAAAAGAAGATTGATGATGCAAATAAGTTGATTAATTATGACAATGAGCAGATCAATAAGTTGCAGCAAAATACTGATTCAATTACACAGGATGAAGCAAATCGCCGAAATCAAACGATTCAAAATCTTCGACTGGATATTACGTCAACGCAGAATTCTTTGAACACTTTGAATGGAAAACTAGCTGATGCACAACAAAACGATGTGGCGCTTAAGCAAAAGAAAAATGATGTTGAAAGTGGAAAATTCCAATTCCCAGAAATTCAAAAAGCATCTAAAATTAAATAATTTAGTGTACGTACAAGTGTACGGTTTATAAAAGGAACAGGCGATCAGCCGACAAAATTAAACAAAATAGGTGTACGTACAACTGTACGGAAGCACATTTTTGTGTGGGACATGGAAAACCCTTGCACTGCAAGGTCTCACGAAATTCGTGGGACAGTTTTCCCTTATGCTCTGTTTTCTTTACTTTGTACGGGTGTCTGCCGTACAAATCGTACGTACAGTGTACGTACACCATTAGGAGGTCCAAATTTGGTTGAGATACGAGTTAGAAACGTTAGTAGTGAAACTCTTGAATTATTAAAGCAAGTATCCAAGCAACAGGGGTACAGTTCGTTGAATCAATTTATGCACGAAGTTATCTTAAAGATTTCTGGTGGTGGGCCCGTTCCTGAAAATCAATATAACGAATTAAAACAAAAAATAACTAATTCAAAAAATGAGATTTTAGAATCTAATAAACTTGTGATTCAAGCATTGGAGGAACAAAACAAATTATTAGCATCAATTTTGGAGGGAAACGACTTATGAGTATAAGACATGAATTTAGATTCAACGATGGGATGGAAGAAAAATTTAAATCCATTGTGCGATGGGCAAATGACCGTGATGAAAATTTTGATTTTAAAATGAGTAATACAGAAATTTTGGAGCTATGTATTAATCATTTTTGGAAACTTTTTGTTATCCCATTCGAAGATAATACAAAAAATACTTTTGAAGTTTTACTAAAACGATATGAAAAAGCAGGTAGCCGTCCTTCAAGTGAAACGGAACAACAACTTCGAAACATCAGAAGCCAATTACTTTTCATGAAAATGTTGTTGCTTAATTCAACTTCCTTACCAAGCGTTGATGAGTTCCAAAGTTACATCTTGCCAGGAACAATTGCTAGAGAACGAGAAGAAAAAATTTTCGATATTATGAAGCATGATATTGAAATGAAGAAGAAACAACAGAACAGGTAGGAATCTTTATGGAAGCCGAATATTTAAAAAAACTTCAATCGTTACTCGGTCAACTTGATGAAATTGACGAGATTTATTGGAATGGAGTAGGGGATAAATCCAATGTTCCTATTCCAGAAAGTGAACGGTGGTTTAATTTGATTGGTGATGCAGATGCAAATAACAATTGGATTATCCCAGCTGATTTACTTGGTTTAGACATTGCACAAACAGAAAGAATTAAAAGTCAACGAATTATTGTTAATGAAATTAGGGATTTAACTAATGGATATCTGTCAAGATTCGGGAAACAAATTAAATCTAAGCGAACTTCTATCGATTTAGAACGATTAAAAGAGAATGTTAAATGGGCCAAACGATTTGGCCTTTCAACTTCAGAAGTAGCTCAAGTTTTGGGTGAGAAACTTTCAACCATTAAAGATGTGTTAATAAAAAAATAGGCCGAATTTTTCGGCGTACATAGCTTGAGAATAGCAGAGGTATTAATCATGAATAAAGTCTTCAGTCATTCATTAAAGGGAACAAATCCAGATATTATTATCAAACAAAAATTTGATAAGTGTCGTCCAACTTATGTGAACTACACTCTTAATCATAGTGGTCGTGATGAAGACATTTCGAGTGTTCGTAACGACCAAGATATACTAGGTCAAGAAATTGCAAAAGAAAGAGGACACTATGCAGATTATGTTGATTATGGAAACAAAGAGTATCAAACAAAACTAGAGAAAGGTGTGATTTCAAATTTAACTTCAACCTTTACTCAAAATAGTTTTAATCTTAATCATGATGAATTGAATGAATTAAAAGAGAGAGTTAATAATGCAGCACATAATAAAAATATTATGTGGAAGACAGTTGTGTCTCTATCTGATGATTTTTTAATCAGAGAGAAAATAATGGACAATGCAATTGACCGAAATTTGGATCAAAGACGTTTAAAAAAAGCGGTTCAAAAAGTAATGCCTAATCTTTTGAAAAAAGAGGGGCTCAATGATAGCGCTGAATGGTGGGGCAACATTCACCTACGTGGCGATGAAAATGACAAACATGTGCACATCCATTTAGCAACGTTTGAAGAAATATCAAAGCGACAAAAGTGGCAATCACAAAATGGTTACAAACGAAACCAACCAAAAGGAGTGTTTAAACAAAAAAATTTAGATTCATTCAAAAAGGAATTTCTAAAAGAATCTGAACTAAAGCATTCAATGGTTATTGAAAAAGAACTGTTGATTGAAAGACAGATTTCAGAAAGAAAAATCATTGACAGGCTTCGCCAAAACAAAGAAAAAGTTTTATTTAAAGAACAGACAAATCTGTTAAATGCAATTTACAATGTGTTGCCAGATAATCAAAAAGAATGGCGTGCAAAATCAAATGCAGTGACAATGAAGACCGCCAATTCTCTCGCTGATAAATTTATAGATAATTTTTTAACGGCTGATCCAGTTGCTATGGAATCAGGCGAAAAATTAAAAAAAATAAATGAACAACTTCAGTCGAAATATCAAAAAAAATATGGACTTAATCAACGAACCGGTGATTATTCTAATCGTCAATCAAAGCTCTTAAAACAACAACTGGTAAATGAATTATATCGATCACTAAGAAACTTACCTAATGATTTCGTTGAAACAGAATACATAGCTGAAAACTTAATCGATCACCAGGAAATTAAGAATCAACTTACTGATCAGATTGCTGAAATGAAAAGGAATAAGCAGCAACCACCGAAAAAAGTATTACGGGAACTAGGAAAACAAAAGAATGACATTCGAAAAATCAATGCAAAATCTGAGATTGAAGAAATTGAAGGTAAGTTGCTTAAACTTAGTACTGCTCATCAAACTCAATTTTCAAATTTTTATCAATCAAAATTTGAAAAGAGAAAACGTTACTTGGAGCTGTCGTTAGTACCAAGTTATAAACTATCAGAAATAGAAAAAGAGACTAGAAGAAAACTAAGATTTGAGACATTAGAACCAGAAAATGCAAATGTGAACGATGTATCTGAAAATTATCGTTTAGTCCATCAAAAAGAAATAGCAAATGAGTTATCAGCTATTCAAGCTGCAGGTGATAGTGAGATTACCATTTTGTTCACTAGTGTGAATGGGCGGAATGATCTGATTAATCAAATCAATCGTAGAAAGATTATTCTAGAAGATAAAGGGGTTATTTTTGATAATAATTTACAATTGACGAACAAACAGAATATCAATAACCAAGAATTAAAGAATAGGCTACTAAATGAAAACAAAAGAAGATTCGAAAGAATAAAGGCAATGGGAGCGCCTTCCGCAAATTCAAGTGGAACGATAAATAAAGAAATATCTAAAAAAAATAAGCATAGCTTGAAGATTAGGAAAAAACTTAAAGTGGCAGCAACGCTTCATGTTTTGGAACGTATGGCTGCTTATGATCAATCGAAAGATGTTGAAAAAGTAGCACAAAAGGAATATGAGGAAGAGCAAGAACGAATTAAGCAAATTGAAAGGCAGAAAGAGTATGGAGAATAATATCCCTGAAATTGAAATATCTGAGCAGGAACAAATAGATTTATTAAATCGTGTCGTTAGTGGGGACGAGAAACCAGTCGAAAAATTAATATCAGCCAATATGCGTTTGATTTATAAGATTGCGCATTCCTATATTTCATCAGAAAATAATGCTGGATCTACTTCAATTTTTGAAGAACTGATTGAAGTAGGAATTATTGAACTTATTACAGCTATCAAATCATTTGATCGAGCCAAACTTAAAGGCACGTTGCTCCATTATTTTTATTTAAGGATAAATGCAGCAATGTATTTAGTATATAATCACGAAAATAACGTTATTCAGATGCCGAGGGGGCGGCATCATCTTGTTCAGCAATATCTAAGAGAAGTTCAGAAACTCAAGCAAGAAAATGAGAGTAACATCAATGACGAATTAATAGCAGAACGGTTAGGTTGGAGCATTAAGAAGGTTAAGGATGTGGCACTATCTCTTGAAATGAACACTCGTGATTGGCATGGATTGGAAAATTCTTTGCAGATAAGTGATGGTACGTTTGCATTTGATTCTTCACAAGAACTGTTAGATGTTGTTGAGGCTCAGGTCAAAGAATTACCAGCCATTGAGGAGTTAATGGTCTGTTTATCTTATGGTTTTGATTCCACGGCTAGAAAGAGGAGTGCTGTTGAGGTGGGGAAGTTATTAAATATAAGTCAACAAACTGTCTCTAAGACATTAATCAATGCCCGGAAAGAACTTAAGAATCGCCTAGAAGCAATGAATATTTTTAATTACTAATAATCTCTTGCCTTTTTTGGTAAATTTGCTATGATAGTATTTATCTTTGTCCGTATCAATGTTGCTGAATTTGCCTTCTGTGATAAGGTTCGGACAAAGATGGGGAGGGCACATTTGTGCTCTTTTTTTATTCAAAAAATAATTGTAATTACAATTATAGTTGTAATTGTAATTATAATTATATGTAGCTCTCACAAATGTGGGGGCTTTTTTTATTGAAAAAAAGTGGAGATGCGTAAAATATTGAAAAAAAAACATAGTAGGGGTAGCAATATAAAGGAGTCTACTATGGCAAAACAATCTCAACTGGTATCAATCGAGGAATACTTACAACATGAAGGACACACAGTTGGTAAGCCGAACAGTGGCGGTTACCGTTTAGTTGATGATCATGACAGTTTATTCGTTAATTTTAAGAACAATGCGTTCGTGTGGTTTGCACAGGACGCAAAAGGTGGCTTGTTTACGCTAATGTCAAAATTGGATGATATTAGCGATCGAACTGCTCAATTAAGTAAATTGGAACAAATTCGAAATGATCGTGATGGGACCTTTCAGCCAACGATTGATGACTATGATTTAAAAACTGTTGTTTATGATTTTTCGAAACTTGACACTGCGCCATTGTCGCAAAGGTCTAAGGATTATTTAACTAAAGTCCGTGGAATAAACCCTATTTTGGTCAATATTCTTGAAGAAGGGAATTTTTTAACTGATCATGTTAAGAATTTTGTGCATGACGGTTATGAAAAAAAGGTTCATAACCTGATGTATAACTGGAAAAAAGCAGATGGCCAAATTGTTGGTTCAGACACACAGGCCACTATTCCAACAAGGAAAAATGATGAGAAACACCAGGGTTATTGGAAGGGAATCATTAAAGGGAGCCCAGCAGAATACAACGGTTTTAATTTTAGGGTTGGAGATCGAAACAAAGCCCGTCCTGACCGTTTAATTGTGACGGAAGCACCAATTGATGCGATTAGTTATTGGCAGATGCATTTTAAAGAGATTCATGTATCGGGTGACCAAGTTGCCTTCCTATCCTTGTCAGGCTTGAAGTCTTCTGTTTTGAATCGCTATATTTCTGATCATTTCCTCGATCAGGATAAGGGAAAGATGTTTTTGCCTAAATCAATCCACTTTGCAACTGATAACGATGAAAAAGGAAGAGCATTCGCTAAAAAGTATGCAGAAACTCTACGTCGCTTGAATAGCTTTGATTCCATCGATTTAACATTTGATGTGCCAGCTGACTTAACCAAGAAAGACTGGAATGACCAGCTTCGTTATTCAGCCACTCATGAAACCAAAACCTATGATTTGACCACTATTGATCAAGTGCCATTTGCAGTACCTGAACGAGAAGCAAGTTTTCTGCAAGATGAGCAGGAAGAAGTAGTGGACGAAAAAGTAGAACCAACTTTACAAAAAGAAAATGTCGCTATTGATGATGAAAACATTCATGACAAAAATATCGAGGCATATCAAGATATCTCAGATGATATTGAAGAGTCAGGTATTGGTGAAGCGGGTATCACAGAAACTGAATTAAAACCTTCAATTAGCTTATAGGAAGAGGAAAAAATAATGTCAATTAAACAAAAATATGAATTGGTTATTCATCGCACATACGTTAAGAACGGTCAAATTTGGTTTCGTTATTCATTAATCGATGAGAATGGTGAAGGAGTCAAGAACCAATTTTTACCACTTTCCGATTTGACGAGTGGAACTAATTATGTCCTTTATCAGTCACGGTTTGCCATTCAAAAAAATCAGGATTATGAAGTTGATCAGGATCAAGAGAACGAACCAAAGGAATCTAATTTTGAGGAGCATTCACTCGATTTGGGAACTGGAACAGTATCACCTACTAACGAAGAACTGGTTGTTCCAAAAATTCCAGATTTGTCACATTATCATGATAATGTGACATTTCCAACTCTGAATGAAAAAAAGAATCGTTTTGGAGACCAAGCGTCAGGAGAAGTGATTGACGAGGAAACAAAAGACGATTCTGATGAACCAACTTCTGAAAACATTGGTGATGGGGATTTTGCTGGCTCATTTACGGATGAAGATGTAAATGCTATCGAATATGGCAACGAAAAGTTGAAGGAATTAAATCAGTGATGGAAGGTCAAATTCATGACAACAGCAATTGATTCATTTACAACAAATTTATCCGAAAAAATTAAAAATGATCCTGACAAGTACGTTGTTATTGGCCGTGAAGAAGAAACCAGAAAAGTCATGGAATCGTTACAGCGTAGGACAAAAAATTCTCCAGTACTTGTTGGTGAGCCTGGCGTTGGTAAGACAGCCGTAGTTGAAGGACTCGCCAAAAAAATTATTGAGGGGTCAGTTCCTGAACGATTGAAAGACGTTCAAGTATTGACTCTTGAAGTTGCTTCATTACAAGGGGAAAACTTTACTAAAAATTTTGAACAATTAATTAGTGAATTAACCAATCAGCGTAATCAGTACATTTTATTCATTGATGAAGTTCATACAATTATGGGAGCTGGATCAAATCGGGGATTGCTAGATATGAGCAATCTTTTGAAGCCCTCTTTGGCTCGTGGAGATTTTAGGGTTATTTCTGCTACCACTTCAGATGAGTATCATGAGTATATCGAACCAGATGCTGCCTTAGAGAGGCGTTTTCAACAGATCGTGGTTAATGAACCAAGTGATGATGAAGCTGAAGTGATCATGCTAGGTCTGAAGAAGTCATTTGAAGATTTTTATGAAATGACTATTGATGATCAAGCCATTAAGGATTCAATTTACCTATCAAAACGCTATATCAATCAACATTTTTTGCCAGACAAAGCAATTGACCTCTTGGAGGGAACAGCGGCTAGGTTGTCCTTAAAAGGCAAGCGGGCACTAGACAGTAAGGACGTTTTGGATCAAGTTCAAGAAGTTACTGGGATTCCAACCGATTCTTTATCAAAATCAGGAGTCCAACGAGCTTTAGAGCTGTCTAAAGTACTTTCAAAACGTGTGATTGGACAAGTAAGAGCAACAAATACAATTTCTAGAAAAGTACAAAAGGTGGCTGTTGGCCACAATGATCCCAAGCGACCGCTTGCGGTTGAATTCTTACTTGGTCCAACAGGAACAGGTAAAACTGAGTTAGTTAAGACAATGGCCGCTGTTTTATTTAATTCCGAAGAAAACATTCTACGATTTGATATGTCAGAATTTGTTGGTGAGGATGCAGTTAATAAATTTATTGAACGTGCAACAGCTGGAATCATTAAAAATCCATATACGATTGTTTTAATGGATGAAATTGAAAAAGCCTCACCTGCTGTGTTCGACTTACTACTGCAGGTTTTTCAAGACGGTGTTTTAACTAATAAAAGAGGGAAAACGGCCGTCTTTAGAAATGCTTATATCATTATGACTTCGAATGAAGGGTTTAAGTTTATCAATGATCAAATGAAATATGGAGGACTGCCAGAAGCAGATTTTGATGTTACAAAACGTGATATTGAGAGAGGGATTAAGAAGGAATTACAAAATCGTTTTCGTCCAGAATTAATCAATCGAATTGATGATATTGTGATGTTCAATCAACTGAGCACTGAAGCCATTCGAACAATCACAAAAAAACAATTAGATCGTTATGCTCTGATGGTTGAGAACGAAAATAAGTGGAAGATTACCTACACAAATGATGTCGTAAATTTTATCGCAGATACCGCTTACGAACCTGAAAACGGGGCTCGACCTGTCCAGCGAACAATTAACGATTTAGTTGATGATGTTGTTTCAAAGCAAATCTTGAAGTATCAAATCAAAAATACCAATGCCATTTTTGAAGTCCACATGACGATTGCAAAAGATGAGTCACTGAATTTGGCTGAAAACAGTATTTACGATCCACGGAAAATCAAATTTGGTATTCGTCCGATTAACCATTTTGTTTAAAAACGGTGGAGATGCGTAAAATACTGTAAAAAAAACATAGTAGGGTATAGGGAAAATATCCCGGAAGGAGAAATTAGATGGATTTATCATCAAAAGCACAACAAATTGCAGAAATGTTGCATACAGGTTCAGGTTGGCTTGTTATTGTCATCATTGGTCTTGCGGGTTTTATGGCCGTTTATTCAGCCTTCCATTTTCTTAGCAATAACCGAGAAGGCTCAGAAAAAGGGAAGGGCGTTTTAAAAAATGTCGGAACTGGATTAGCCGTTGCAATCTTGGCGTGGGCAATTACCCAAGGATTAGCTACGTGGTTGTCAGGTTTTGCTAATTAGCAAGAGGAGGAACTATTCCTCCTATACATAAAAAAGCCCCCACGTGATGTGAGGGCTACCTTCTAGAGTTCAGAAAAGAAGGATGTGTAGTAACATTGGTATTACTACACATTTATTATAACAAAAAAAGCTTCTCACCAAAGTAAGAAACTTTAGGTAAGCAACTCGGCCTACTCTATGACATGATCAAAGCCCATGCTGCTTGTACCGTGTCGTTTACTAAATACAATTCTATCAAATTAACTGGAGAAGTCAATGGGTGAAAATTTAGAACTTGCATTTATCAAAACGAGTTATATAGCTGAAATCATTGCAGCTACTGGAACCGAAGAGTTGATGGATAAAGGAAACCGTCCATATATTGGGATGTATGATAAGTCAACTAGATGGTTTGTTCCATTACGTGCAAATGTTACTAAAACACGTAAAGAAAACGCAGTTTGGTTAACACCATTTGAAACATCGAATCCTCATTATAGAAATCCGGGTCTTGATTTTATGAAATCAGTGTATGTCCCAGAAGAAGAAGATATTCAAAAAATAAAGAATACATTACCCGAAAAGCAATGGGATTACATTAATAAAAATCAACAAAATATAAATAATGCCTTTACCAATTATGTATTATGGGTAGATGAACTACCGGACAGTGAACGTGATAAAAAATGGAGTACAGTTCCTTTGTTTCCTAAAGGAATTCAAAGCATTCGAGAACGACTAATTGCGGAAGAAATAGAATTGAATCAATCACTCAATAATGATATTGGTATTTAAATTTGTGATTTAAATTCTCATTGAAATATCGAATCAACTGTCTAGATTCTTAAAAAAGGAGTAGGTTAAAATGGAAAAATATTTAATTATTACCGAAAAACCTTCGGCCCGGAAGAACTTTGAAAAAGCACTCGGTGGCCTGAAAGGTCACTTTGCGAATTACGACTATGAACTAACAAACCTACGAGGTCATGTGATGACCCTTAAAGAGCCACAAGACCAAGTACCAAACATGCTGAAAGACAAGTACGAATCTTGGCAGTTAAAAGATCTACCTTGGGATTTAAAAGACCTTTCGTGGCAGCGCACTTACTTGAAGTCTTGGAACCCCCGTTCTAAAAAGATGGAGAGCACCAAGAGTTTGGTGGACAACTTGAAACAAAAAGCAACGACTGCCAATGCTTTGGTGATTGCCACCGATACGGACCCATCTGGTGAAGGTGACCTACTAGCTTGGGAAGCCATTGACGCCATTAAATGGACAGGTCCCGTCTATCGAGCTAGTTTCGCCGATGAGAGTCCTAGGAGCTTGCTAAAGGCCTTAAATAATTTAACGGCCATCGAGGGCAAGGAACAACATGGCGCTTATCAGAAGGGGCTGGCCCGTAATAAATGGGACTTTGCTTCTATGCAGTTGACCCGTGCTGCCACTACCCTAACTCGTGGTGAAGGGTACTCAATTGTGTCAAGACAAGGCCGCTTAAAGTCTGCCATGTTACTCAAGATTTACCAGCAACTGCAAGCAATTAAGAATTATGTTAAGGTGCCATATTTTGAGTATCGTTTTAAAGATGAAAATGGCAATGTTTTCGCACGAAAAGCACCCGAGAAGGGAGAAGAAGTCCCTTTCCGTTATGCAACGAAAGAAGCCTTAATGGGAGCCGAGAGTTTCCAGGAGAGCAGTGCTGTCCAACAGCTTTCCGTAACTGACAAGAAAACTGTGCCACCTAAACTGTTAGACCTGGCATCATTGTCGGCTATCCTATCCAAAGAAGGCTTTAAAGCCAAGGAAGTCTTAGCTACCTACCAAAAACTGTACGAAGCTCAAATCGTATCTTATCCACGAACAGAAGATAAGACGATTACACCAGAACAGTTTCAAGACATGCTGCCTTTAGTCAATCAGATTGCAAGTCTCGTTGGTACTGATCAGGCACTGCTTACTCATCGACAACCCCGTCCCACTCACGTTAAAGAAGAAGGTGCTCACGGAGCCAATCGTCCCGGAACGAAGGTACCAGCAACTTTAGACAGTCTCAATTCTTTTGGTGATTCTGCCAAGCGGATTTATGAGGTCTTGGCTAAGAACTTCTTAGCGATGTTCGCAGAAGATTATCATTACCAGCAGATTAAGGGGGCTCTACAAGATTATCCTGACTTCATCACGACGCTTAACCAACCAACAAAAATGGGCTGGAAGGCCGTTTATCAAGACCAAGATAGCGAAGAGGAAGACAAAGCCAGTCAAGGACTTGGAACTCTGGGGCAGCTATTTATCCATGAAGGACAAAATAGTAAGCCGACAGCACCTACCTGGAAATGGCTGAAAACCTTCTTAGAGAAGAATAATATTGGGACGGGTGCCACAAGAACTAGTACCTATGGGGAACTTTCAAGCGGTAAAAACGCCTATATCATTGATAAAAAAGGGAAGATTGATCTAACCAAAGATGGACAAGCAGTTGCCATCATGGCACAAAACACTTGGTTAGCGGATCCTCGAACCACCAAACGGGTTTTTGAGATTTTTGACCAGGTTGGTCGTTTTGAAGTGAGCGCTGAGCAAGCAATGAACTCGATTGTTTTGACGGTCAACCATGACATTCCTGTTATGATTGAGAATGCCAAACAGCTAAAGGGCAATCTTGGTGCCCCCAAGGGAACTAAAAAACAATCCAAAAGCCCGGTTAAGGAAAAGATAACTGGCCTTTGGCAGGGTAAGGAAGTGTCCTTCTCGAGCGAATTTTCTGGCCATAAATTTACTGACCAAGAAATTGAAGACTTGCTCGATGGCCAAAGAATTGTTTTTAAAGCCAGAAGTAAAAAGGGGAAGTCCTTTGAAGTAGCCGGAAGGCTCGAAATTCAAACATATAAAACCAGTAAATTTGTTGGCTTCAAACCAGAATTTACATAACAGAAAACAAAGCCATAATAAGGGCAAGGATTTTGTTGGGTTTGATTTAGACACAAAAATAAGGAGAATAATTATTATGAACCAATCGATTGTTAAGAAGTTAAAAGTTCAAAAGGAAAAAGAAGCCAAGGCTCAGTTACAGCTCACCAAAGCAAAATCAGAGGCTAAAAAACTGCATGATGAAGTAATGATTTCATTGGGAGAAGAGGTTTTGAAACAACTTGGTACCAAGGACATTGAGTCCGCTTTTGACGAAATTGGTAAGCAACTTCATCGAGTTGGAAGCCACGACTAAGTCAGTTATTAACATCCTCTCAACGAGCAGTAAGTTGTTTTCATTTTTAACATTTTGAATTTTAGTAACACGTAAGGAAAGGACTTTTTATTTTCAAGCTATTTTGCGATAAAAATGTTAAACTATTCCTTGATTTATTGTGGTCCGATTATGTTGTATACCTAATGAACAATATACTTCTCTCTTTAAATACATGTTCTGTCAATAAATCGGAAGACCCTTACTTATCAAAGTAGGGGCCTTTTTTTGTCTCACTTCAAACTTTTTCTTGATAATACGAACAGATGTTCGTATACTGTTCTTAGGTTTTCATGAGGTGAACAAGATGAAGGTTGAACAGTTACAAACAGTCTATGAAAAAGAAGCACGGCGAGTCTTCTTTCTAATTGACTCAAAGAGTTTTTATGCCAGTGTCGAGTGCGTGCAACGTGGTTTGAATCCGTTAAAAGCAGAGCTGGTCGTTTTGTCAGAACAGCGCAATACTAATGGTGGTCTTGTGTTAGCCGCCTCGCCAATGGCTAAGAAGCATTTGGGTATTAGCAATGTTACACGTAAACGAGAACTACCTAACACTTCATCATTGATGATGGTCAACCCGAGAATGAATCTCTATATTGAAAAGAACCTGGCCTTAAATGAAATCTTTTTGGAGTTTGTTGATCAAGACCATGTTTTACCTTATTCGATTGATGAATCCATTTTAGACATGACCAGTTTCTGGCACTTATTTGGTCGTAGTCCTGAAGAAGTAGCTCTTAAAATTCAAAAAGAAGCTCGTGAACGTATGGGCCTTTATTTGACTGTTGGAATTGGTGATAGTCCTGTTTTGGCTAAGTTAGCTTTAGACATTGAAGCCAAACATGCCAAAGATTTAAAAGGGACTTGGCATTACGAAGATGTGCCAAAAAAACTTTGGCCCATCACGAAGCTTACTGATGTCTGGAGTATTGGAAAACGAACAGCTAAAAAGTTGAATGCCTGGGGAATTAATTCGATGGCGGACTTAGCCAACTTTGATCCCTACCGCTTACGAGAAAAAATGGGTTTGATGGGCGAACAGTTATATGCTTTAGCTTGGGGGATTGACCGTTCTGAATTAACTGAAAAGCTGCCAGTCAAAAATAAGTCATACAGTAATTCGCAAGTTCTACCACGTGACTATCGTAAGCAGGAAGAGATTGAGGTGGTACTTAGTGAGTTAGCTGATCAAGTCGCTGCTCGGATTCGGCACCATAAGAAGCAAGCCCGCCTCGTTACCTTGGGTATCGGCTATTCTTATTCGGCTATTGAAGAGGAAGGTACACATGGATTTCACCAAACGGTTCGGATAGCCCCCAGCAATCACAGTCATGTTTTGATGAAAACGGTATTGAGTATTTTCCGTAAGAATTGGCCAGGGACAACAATCCGAAACATTTATGTAGCTTATGGCGATCTGGTCGATGATAACCAAGAGCAGATTGATTTATTTAATCCCGCCACCGAAGAAGCACCCAATCATGTCGAGCAACTACTGGATCAGTTACGTGATCGTTTTGGTAGTACAGCAGTAATGCGAGCGATTTCTTATGAAAAAGGAGGGACTGCTTTGGAACGTGGCAACCTTGTTGCTGGTCATAATGGAGGTAATAGTTATGAATGAAGAAGCGATTCGTCGTGCTAAAGTTTTCTTTGAACAAGATTACCGGGAGCGCGGCAAAATCAAGTGGAACGGCTTCTTTCTTTCTGATCATACCCAAAAAATTAATCGTACTAAGCAGGCTAGTCAAGAACAACTCACTTGGTTAGAAGAAACCCCAATTTATGATATGCAGTTCCTATGTCAGGAGGCTTTCGCCAATCATCGAAAGGTTCTCGTACAGGTCAATAAGACCTCAACGGAACAGCAACCGTCAAAGTACGTTATTGAAGAAGTGAATGCTTTTGATGAGTGTGGTTTTTGGTCTGGAAGTAAACATTATCAATACGAATTAGTTCGCCACCTGGAGGTTATTAAATGAAAACGGGATCCATCAAAGCGGAAATTTTAAAAAACATTACTCCACTGTGGCTGAAAACGTCCAATACACTTTATGACTTGAGGGTTGTTTTACCGCAATTTGACAACCCAGTTGGACTTTTCTTTGAGTGGAATAAAATCGGACGTGCAACCCACTCACAGGCTATCGCCTCTTATCCAGCCGAACAATCAGAACAGGTACTGCTAGCAGTTGAAGAGATTAAGACAGAACAGGGTTTAACAGTCGTGATCTCCAAGTAAGCTTGTGATAAATAAGGAACATTTTCTTAACTATCGGTGCAGCAATTTTTACTCTTTTATAGTAAAATTAGTAATTGTTTCAGAAAATGAAAAATTGAAGATCACAATATAAAAACTGAAAACACTAATACCCGTGTTATTCAATCTGTTACATTCGCTATTAAAACAAATTGCAGATCTGGATTTAACGAATGGTTTGCAGGGCCAAAAAATCCAATCAAAAGTAAGGACAAGAGATATTTAGAATTGGTTGACCTGGGTGAGAAAGCGTTAGGGAAAAATTCCAACTGGTAGGAAAAGATTGATTTCATGTTATTTGGAACTTTCATTTCGAAATAAAAGAAAGAAAGAGAACAAATAAGGCAAGAACTAACTGAGAAAGCAAAGCCGTATCCCGAATTATTAAAAAGTATTAGTTTCTTTATGGCGCGGTGATAAACCATATGAAGTTTATATTCCGGTTCCAAATGCCCATGAATTTAATATGAAATATCCTAACTTCTTTGCTAATGGTGCTGGACTTTTAGATGGTTCAAAACTGACTGCTCCATTTTCCAAGCGAACCATTACCATTCGCTTTATGCCTTCGGAAGAGGAAATGGAAATGGTTCTAACTCAAGATAACGGTAAAGGTATTCAGAGTGTTAACTCACAGTATAAATTAGAAAGCGGACAACAATATGTTGCAAAATTTATTAAAAAAGAAAAAAATCTCTATTTTGATTTTAGTGTTCCTTTTAATCGCTAGTATTTTAGGAATTCGATTAGTAATACATCAAAATGACGCACCAACTCAGAAAATGGGCAATAACACTTTATCTTCGGCCCTTTCTTCTAAGAGCGAAACAATCTGGTACAGTGCGGAACTAGAAGACCTTGACAGAAGCACCGTTATTTCAACTGTGTTTGTTTTGAAAAATAGTAAAATTACTACTTATAATTTACAACACGTCAATGATGATGAACAATTGACAATCTCAAAGATAAACAAGATGAATGATCAAGAAATCCTATCGACCGCTAAAAAGCTAGATAAAGAAAGTTTTGATAATCATACTAAGGAATTAAAAGAAAAAGCTAACAAAGAGAAACAAACTGCTTTTCCAAGTCAAAAGACACTTTACGATGAACTGTTAAAAAATTTGGATCAACTAACATATAGAGTCCCACAAGAAATACCCGTTTCGATAACTTCTACAAATAACGGAAAAGATCATACACCAACTACAGAATATATTAACTATAATATCGGAGAAATTAGGAACGTTGAAAATGTTCAGCCTATTGATCAGGGTTTGATGTATCCAAAATATGTCTACACTTTCAAAAAAGACAGCATCTGGACAGATCAAGATTCTTTGGTTAGAACAACAATTGATGACCACAATTTCGCTGGTTTTAGCCATAACTTCTTTACCAAGGTTAAGAATAATGATGTTAATTTTGTTCTTGACAAAGATGAAAAGTCAAAACTCATAACTAACAATACTGACTAATGAGGTATTGTAATTGTAATGGATCACAATAGCATGAAATTAAGAGAACTACAAACATTAGCAAAGCAATATGATGGTGAAATCTATGAACTAGATACTGATAATGGTCAATTGAAACTTCTTATTTAATTATCTTTTATGTCTTTTTTGAATGGTGAGCTTTTTACCTAATTGGGGGTAAGAAGCTTTTTTTGTTCATGCACATATTCCGATTATTTTCTTTGGATTATTGGCAGTTTCAAAATTATTAATGCTGGATATGTTACCATTCAAGTGTGGGGTGATAACTATCAAAGAACTAACTTATTACTTATCAATCTGATTGAATTACTCCGAATTATATAATATTAATCAAAATCAAATTTTTTTACCGTGATCTTACTGTTTTATATGTAATAGATTTTCTATATATCATGTGGGAGAATACTATAAATGTTAGAAATTAATATTAATGTACCATCAGCCAAAGTCCCTAGAAGTATTTCGACTTTCCAAGAAGAAATAGTTAGTTTAAAAAATAAAAATTTCATTTTTGCGCGTAATGGAGCAGGAAAATCAACTTTTTCTGAAATCATTAAGCAGCAATGTTGCTCTGAATATGATGTGCAAATTTTTTCTGGATTTGAACAATTACTCGGAGAAAATGATCATTTAAATGCATTTGCGCTTGAAGTGAATGCAAGTTCAAATCAAAAATTAATTGCAGAAAAAGAGGACTATAAAGATTCTCAAAAAAAGCTTTTGGATGTCATCCAGAGAGAGATTGGATCCAAAGAGGATGACGACTCTTCTACCCTCCGGGGAAAATTATTTCTTGCAAACGATTCCGTTTCAGAATTAGAAGATAAGATCAGAGGAATTCTTTCGAATGCAGCTTCCATTATTAAAAATACAAGTAATCCTCAGATTTCTGGTACGTCGTATAATATTACTAATTTAAAAAAAGAAAAAAATAAAGCAAAGTCGATACCTGGGTCTGAAATTTCTAAGCTAGAAAAAACCATCAATTCGCAAAAGAAATCAGTAGATCCTATAATATGGAATCCTGTGAAGTTTGAATTGTATTTAAAAAGTGTTAACGAAATCATTACAAGTAAAGTTAAACAAAAAAAAACAATTCCAAGGCTTAAAAACTCGGACAAAGCTATTAGATTTGCACAAAAAGGGATGGAAATTCACAAACACATAGATGGCACAATCTGTTCGTTTTGTGGCAACCCCATATCTGAACAGACATTCAATGAGTTGGAGACGTTTTTTTCCAGTGATGAGATTAGTGAATTGCAAAATAGAATTAATAGAGGAATAACAGATATAGAGTTTCTACTTCAAAAAGTTGAATCACTAAACATCTCTTCAGAGGAATTCTACCCACAATATGTTGATGAAGTCCAAAATTTGGAAAAAGATTTCACAAAGCAAAAAGAAAACATTTTATTTTTTTTGAAAAACTTGCTCAATCAACTTCATGATAAAAACATGAATCTTTTTAGTGAACAACAAAAAATAAATTTAGCGGTACCAACGGATTTCAACCTAGAATTATACAATACAATTGTTTCTAAAAATATAGACTATGGTAACCGTCTTGCTAAGGAAAAAGAAAAAGCTAAAGATTTATTACGCTTTGATAAAATCAAGCAATTACTCGATGATGCCGAGTATCATAAGTTTCATGCACAGTTAGAGAGTGCTCAAAAGCTAAAAAAGGAGGCGCAATCCGATTTTAAGCAGAAAGACCATGAGCGCCTAGAATTAGAGAAAAAAATATCTAATATTGAGAAAGAAATCGAATTGCTCAAGCCGAAAGCGGAGGAACAAGCAGTTCTTAATATAAATAAAAAACTCCGTAATTTTGTTCCGTGGTCCATTGCATACTTGGATGATGAATCCAGTGGATATTATCAAATTAAACAGTGTGATGAACGAGGAATTACTACATACCGAGGCGTCAAGGAGTTATCTACGGGTGAAAAAAATATTATTGCTTTTTTATATTTTATGCAAAAATTGTTAGTACCCTCCCCAGACAATAAACAAAGAATTATTATCTTTGATGATCCTATGACATCAAACGATGCAACAATGCAATATTTAATCATAACCGAATTACAGAATCTGTATGGCGCTCAATCTGAATACAGACACGTAATACGTTCAAGTAGAGATTATATTGTTATTCTTACACATAATGTCTTTTTTTACTTAAACGTTTCACCACATGGGGCATATAAAGATAAGAACGGTTTGACAAAGTATGATAAATGTAATTTTTACTCCATCGAGTCGGGAAAATTTAGGTTGGTCAAGTCTGAAAAAGAAGATTTAAGAACAAGTTATGATTCTTTATGGATAGAGTTATCTGAATTAAAGAAGAATAACTTAACAAATTCAATGTTAAACTCCATGAGGAGGATAATTGAAACATACTTAGAGTTTACTTCTATTGATCGAAATAAATTCTATAGGGGAAAAGAACTATATTCAAAGCTGTTCAACGTTAATTCTCATTCGGTTATTCAAGATATTTCTACACAATCTACTACGTATAGTGCTGAAGAATTGATTGATGTGTTCAAGCAACTTTTTATTGAAAATAATGCAGAAGATCACTTTAATAAACATTGGCATGAAGTATAGTTGTTCTAGCTTCCGAAATATCTAAAACACAGTTTTGATCATCTTCGTGCCTTTTTTCTTTATCCTTTATAAATAACTATAATTGTGTATAGCTCTCACAAATGTGGGGGCTTTTTTTATTGAAAAAGGGTGGAGATGCGTAAAATATCGGAAGAAAAACATAGTAAGGGTAGCAAACAAAATATAGAGGTTACTTATGCGACAAAAAACTTATTATGTTGCCCAGGGAGAATCCACTGGGACACGCTACTTTTTAGGTAAGGACAAGGCTGATCTCCATCGACAGCTTCAGAAGGCTTTTCCGATTGTGAAGGGGTATAGTGGCCGCCCGGCGCTTCCTGAGGCGATGTGGTTGCTCGAATACGATAATGAAACGGGGGGGTTAGTATGAGCCTTCTATCCAACATTATTACTTTCTGCCGACCTTTTTTACTTTTTTCATTAGAGAGTCTTTTAGGCTTATTTTTTGTTATTGGTTTTTCTAAGCTTTCCCAAATCAAGAGTAAACGTGATCCGTATTTTGGCAGACGTGTTTTTCAAAAGGGCAGCCCAGCTTGGGTAACAAAGAACATCCTGTTTATCACATGGGTCTCAGTGGTTGTTACCAACTTTTTCATTGTCGTTTTTTGGTCATTTTATACAGAGATTGTTGGAGTTAATCGGGGCACGATTAATGATCAATTCGGACGTGTCTCGGGAGAAATTCTTAATTACATTAATCCATTCAACTGGGTGACTGTTTTAGAGCCAATTCCGCATCTTACCTATGAAAATTCACTTATGTGGAGAATTGTTTTTGTGGCATTTATGATAGTTGGCCAGTTTGGTGTTTATCGTTCATGGAAGAATATCAAGAATGAACAAGCTGATGAATTTGGTGGAGCAAGCTTTACAGAACCTTATGAATTAGAACAGCAATATCAAGCAGTTCCAGACCGTGGTGACACATTTTCAGGTTATGGCTCAGTCCCTGCTGGCCATAAATTTAATTGGAATAAGGAAGGGTTGAAACTATATTTCGCAACGGCACTTCCCAAATTTATCCCAAAACGTTTTCTGAAATACAAGTCATCAGAACCGGGTGCTAAACACCCAAATCCTAGAAAACTACCAGGGGTCTATTTTGTTGACTCTAAACCAACTAATACCATCATCAATGCCGACACCCGAGCAGGTAAAGGTAAGACCTTAGTAGAACCAACTATCGACTTAGTTGCAAGAGGGGAAAAGGATCAATCGCTGATTATTGGTGACTTAAAGGGTGAACTATCAACGATGACGATGGAACTTCTTCGGAAGCATAATTATGATGTTAAAATTGCTAATTTTGATAATCTTAATTACTCCATGCCAATCAACCTGCTCTCACAAACAATCTATTACGCCAAAAAGGGTAATTACCCCAAAGCAAGGCTCAAGGTTAGTCAGCTGGCCAATACCATTTTTCCAAGTGAAGATTCTGATGCAAAATCGAAGTTCTTTACAAACGGAGCCTCAGCCACATTTTCAGGTCTAACATTGGCTACACTGTGGTTAATGAGGCGTGAAAATGATTGGAACAAGGTCACCATCGCTAACGTTGCTGAGATGCTTCAAGTCCTGGGAACGACAGAAGAATCAGTTAGTTCATCTACTGGTGAACGTTTCTTAAAACCATCAAATGAAATCTCTTTCCAGGATCGTCCGAAGCAGAAAAACAAATTGGATATGTTAGTCGATTGTTTCCGAATTATTCAACAACAGAACATCGAAAAAGGTGAGTCTGACGCCTTACTGGATATGGCAGTTTCTGCCTTTAATCAGTCTGGTATGGGTGGGTCTGAAACAAAAGGAAACATCTATGCCTCTATGTTTTCAGATATTGAAATTTTCACTTCTGATGTGAACGTCCGTAAACTCACAACAATCAATAACTTCCGATATTCTTCAATTGGTTTTCCAAGGGTAATGGAAGTACAACTACCTCATTATTTTGGAAATCGTAAAGCTGAGATTTCATTTACAGCAGGTGGAAAAGAGTATGTAGACTTAGTGATTGCTGATGAAATGGGTCTGATTCAGTACGCAATCGAGCCAAAACTTGATGATGAAACAACATTTAAGGTCAATTTTAAACATCACGAAAATACCAAAAACTTACAAACTTTACCGCCGGACACGATACTGGTGGATAAAAGTATTACTATTCAGGCCTTCAAAAAGTATCGATTCAGTGGCTTTGGGAGCCGTGCTAATCGTGAGAAAGATCCTTATACCGGTTTAGATGTCATTGATGGATACCAGATCAAAAAAATTGACACTAATATTAAGTCAAATCCTATTTATGGTTCTTTAGAAATTAATTTTGATTACTCTGAAAAGCGAACTGCTTTATTTGTTATTTTGCCTCCGCTAAATGCCCAATACAACATGATTGCCATGTTCTTTATGGAACAACTCTATCAAGAAAATTATGATTGGGCACAACGAAACAAAAACAAAGTAATTAATCGAATGCACTTCTTAATGGATGAATTTGGTAACTTCCCAAAGTGGCCAAGACTTGAAACAAAGCTATCTTCAGCTTTGGGCTACAACATTGAATTTACTCTAGTGTTGCAAAATCTCGAGCAGTTAAAAGATGTATATGGGGAGCAGACAGCAGCAACCATTCGTGCTAACTCTTCTAATTTTGCTTATATTAAGTCGTCCTCCCAGGAAACCACTGAGGAGATTAGTAAGGCGCTTGGTAATCGGACCATCACTTATAGCACACAAGGCCAAAATACTGCTGATGTGGATAATCGTAATCGCCAAATTAAGGAACAACCTTTGTTAAACCCAGAGCAGCTTCGCAATTTCCGGCCAGGTCAAATGTTGTTTTTCCGAGCTGCCAAGAATAATGATTTAAAGGGACATTTGGTCACAACTAATCCAATTTATGACTACGGATGGACTGGAATGCCAGCGTCTTACAATCTCTTACAAGGTTATTTAAGTCCTTCACCAGAATTGGCCAAAATTGAAGTTGATAGTCCACAGAGGTACTTGAACTTAGATGATTATCGTATCGATTATCTAGATCTGTTTGACCATTTGTATCTCGAAACACATCCACGCTATGCAGCTTGGTGGAACTTATATATGAATAAAGAAAGTGAGGATTCAAAATGAGTAATTTGTCACCGTTTCCTGGTACTGGCTTTGATAATTACAACACAGATAACTGGATAAAAAACGCTTGGGACTGGATTACAAATAATAAACACGAAGTTTCTGATTCGAATGATTTAATAAAGTTTTATTTGGATCGACAGGATTGGCTACATCCTAGTGCTAATGTAATTAATAGCGTACTTGGCTGGATTCAAAATGGTTGGTACAACCTTTTACACGGTTTAGCAACAGGGGTGGAGTATTTAATCAAGGCGGCTTTATTCCCAGTTTACGAGTTACCAAAGATGTTAATTGAGAATGGTAATTCAGCGTTGCATATTCTATACTTTGCAGCCGTTACAATCAGTTTTTCTTTAATGGGAATTTATGCCATTGTTTCAATGTTTGGGTTTATGGGGTCCGGCCAGAACGATGAGTTAAAAAGAAAGCTAAAAAATATTTTTGGTAATACATGTTTAGTACTTGTTCTCCCACTGATTTTCTATGCTGGTGGCCAATTTATGAATAACTTGGTTGGTAGTGGTTCTTCCAACATTGGCTTGGCAGATACTCCCTTAAAAACAAATACTCTGGACATGGAAAAGTGGGCAGTAGATTCATTTGCAAGTGAGCCATTTTCAGATGGAAATACTTCTTACAATCAATTAGGTAAAAATCAGGTCCCTGATTTCTCAGATTCAATCGACAAAGATGATGTTTCTGCATTGAATGCAGCAGGGAAGCAAATGAATAATAAAAAAACTTTCGACATTGGAAGTGTTTTCAACTATAAATTAGATACTATTGCAAATAAAAGTGGCGATGGTGAAAAGTATCGGTTAACAAAACTTAGCCTAAAGAGTGGTGTACTTCATTCTTTGGATGAGAGTTATAAAAGGTATAGAGTCCAAAATATTCCAGCAACTGGGGCTTTCCTCATCATTATTATTGTTGGAGGACTCATGGCTGTTAAAATCATGAGAGCCTCGATTGGAATGTTTGGAAAGGTTGTCGTTGCTCCAGTAGTAGCCGGACGTGATGCCGCTAATTCTGTTGAGGGGGTTAAAGGTACAATTAACGACCTAATTAATGGGTGGCTAGGTATTTTCATGGATCTGTTTATGCTTCAAATTTTCAGCAGTCTAATTGGAACATTGCCACAAAAAGTCGCAGGAAGTGTGGATGGAGCAGGTGGATTTATTCGAGGCATTATTTATCTCTTAGTCATGGGAATCCTCGCATTTGCCTGCTTTGACGGTTCTTCAGCGATTGAAAAGCAGTTTGGTATGTCAGGTGGTGGTAAAGGACAGGGTGGATTCTTAGGACGTATGTCTGCTCCAGGCGTTGCGCTGGGGGCAGTGGCTGGTTCTGGAGCCACTAAATTGGCCGAAAAGCGCAGACTTCGTCAAGAACAAGCTCGTGCTGCGGCAGAAGAAAAGGACGATCCAGCGAGAAAGAATCCTGGTTTCTCTGAAGGTGAAGAAGGGAAAAAGAAAGCCCAGCAGCTTATAGAGGGTGAAGCTAACGATAAGAATAGTAATGGTCAAGATGAACTCAATCCCGATGGCTCAGATAATTCAAATGATTCCAAGGGAGCAGATAATTCTGGTGGATTAGGATTATCTAACGAATTAGATGGTTCTGATCAACGTGGCAAGGATGCTAAGAATAAAATGATGAAGTCGGATGATAATTCCAATGATCATAATATTACCGAAAACCCAGATAATCACGTTTATTCAGATGAAAATGATAGCAAAGAAACATCTGAAGAGATGAATCGTTCTGATGAGCGAGGTAATGATGCCAAGGATAAGATGATGGAGTTTAATAATCCTTCTGAAGATCCTGAAAATAGGGAGGCAGATACTCATCAGCAGTCGCCAAGTGTTCAAGAAAGGATGAACCGACTAGAGCAATCCGATCGAGCTCGTCGTTATCAAGAGCGTATGCAGAATATTAAGCAGGATGCTGCACAAAAACAAGCTAAACATCGTATGCGTAGGCAAAGAGCCTTACAACGTATGCGTCAACAACAAGAAGATCCACATAAAAGTGCTAAACAAAATAGGCGCTAAATGAAAAGGTAGAACAGAATTGTTCTACCTTTTTGTTATTGGTATAATAGAGTTATTACAGAAGGGTAAAATAGGTAAACATTATGATTAAGCTGACGAAAGGTTTTTGGTTATTAATTTCTGGAATTGCGGTTATTGTAGTAGTTGGTGGTGGATATATTCTTCACAAAAATTCAACTTCCACTACTACCAGTGCTAAAACAGAAGACAAAAATTCGAATTACGAATGGGAGAAATCCCAGTTTAAGGTGAAGACAATTGCCGATGTTAAAAAGGCAGCTAAGACGAATAATGTACTTGTTCTTTTCACCAATGATCCGAACAAAAAAGAGATTAGTTCCGAAACAAGGCAAGTAATTTTGGATTTAGAGAAGAAGTACCCTCACCATATCCCAACGGTTATTACTGCAGGATATATTAAGCCTTCGGAATTTGGCTTAAGTAACTCTGGACGAGATGGAACGCTCTATCCGAATGATCAATTGAAGTCCTCACTAAAGAATTGGCCGACTTACTATGATGTTGCAATTGGAATTAATAAAGGTTGGACAAATGATTCCGAGAACGATAGTGTCGATTCAGAATCCGGTAGTTTGATTAATAAAGACGGGGAGAGTGATTTAGCTCAACGTTACTTTAATCGAGGACTGGATGCTCAAATGTATTGGTATAAAGAAAATAGCAAGTACTAATATCTGTAACTATCTCAAAAAATTAAGACAAACGGAAAAGGCCTTCGTTAGAAGGTCTTTTTTTAATGCCATTTATGATCAAATATTTTGACTCTCACTTTGGTGAGGGTCTTTTTTATTGAAAAAAGGTGGAGATGCGTAAAATATCGCAAAAAAAACATAGTAAGGGTAGCAATAAAAAAGGAGTTTACGATGGCAAATAACAATTGGTCAGTGGCCGCTAAGGTTCGTAAAAACGTGACTTTTGGAAAATCAAAAATAAATTTTAAAGATATTTTTGTTGTTATTGGTTCAGGAATTATTGATTTTGTGTTGTACAAGTTCTTTCCTGATAATCAATTTGGTCTAGCAATGTTAGCTATCTTGATTGTTTCAGTGATGACGGTCTATTTGTTAATGCGACCAAAAAATAATCCTGAGAGACGTAATTATGAGCTTTTCATGATTTGGCAATTTAACAGTTCACGCAGACGCCGAAAACAAAATTATAAAAAGTTTAGCATGAAAGACTTGGAGAAATAATAATGCCTCTTGTAAATGAAAACGTTAAAAAGGTAAATAACCAGGTTTATGAACCTGTGCCTTTTGATTTTAATAACAAATCACTGAAAAGCAAAATGGACAGCATGGTTGCTTTCCTGGGGTACAAAGGTCTAACTCATGATGTCCATAATTACATTGCTTTAAAAGATGGTAGCTATGCTGAATTAGTTTTGGTTCGTGGGATGTCAATTGATGATTTAACTTATGAGCAAAGCAAAGAGCTCGTCAAATCGGCCGGTGCCTTTTTCCGAGCGCAAAGTACCGGAACGGACATTAATTTTTTTGGTTACTCATTCAAGGTTAATACTAAAAAACAACAAAAGTCTTGGCAAAAAAATAAGGAGCTTCTACTGGAAGCGATTGCTAAAGAAACTGACCCTAGAAAGCGGCATCAACTGAATCGAAGACTCGAAATGGTCAACGGCGAAATTCATCGTTTGATTTTCGTTGAGAATAACTTTTGGTCTCGTGAATTTTTAATGGCAGTTTTTGCCAAAAATAAGGGGCAACTAGAAAATAAGATGGCCACTTTAAGAAACTTATCGAGCAATGAAAATGCACCTTTTAAGTTTCGTGGGCTTACTCGTGATGAAAAAGAAGCACGTATGTATGCTTTAAATAATCCAGCTTCATATATCGGATAGGACAATTATGCAAAAACTATTTAAAGAGCCTATGGAGGCCAATGAATACGATTTTAGTACACTGTTAAAAACCCAGCCAAACGGTAATATATCGATTCACAGTGACTATACAAAGTTACCAAATGGATATGCACAAATCATGTATGTCCATGATGTTAAAGCGCTTGAATTGCCCAATCATTGGTTGGCTCAATTAGCGACAATTCCAAATACAATCTTCATGCTTTCCACTACTGTTGAATCGACACAAGAATTTAACAAAAAGTTGAATCGAGCGGACTCAAATATTGAAGTTCATGACGAGAATCTGACGGATGCTTACACCGGGTCTGGGGCCGAATTTGCTAGATTAGCATACAGCATTAATCGTAATGATCAGAAGGCCATGAAGGTGTATATTCGCCTGATTGTTTATGCTTCTACTAAACGAAAGCTTCGACAAACATGCCGGGATATCGCTGCTAAGTATTCGGATTTTAAATTTGCTACTTTAACAGAATTCCAATTTGATGAATGGCGTTCAATGTGGACGCCAGCAAGCAAGCAATTGGATCAACTAACAGAACGACAAGAGGGATTGTCAATGTCCTCTGCTGATCTAGGAGGAGCCTATTGGCAGGACTCATCTTCTCAAGATGATGATTATGGAACAGTTATTGGGACTACTTCCACAGGAGGAGTAGCCATTTTTAATCCATATCTGCGTGATGGTCGAAACCGTACACGTCCGTTCTTAGGATTCTTTGGCTCGGCGGGCTATGGAAAGTCAACTTTGCAGAAAATGTTGGTTGAGGATGCCTTTAAACGTGGACATCGTGTCGCTGCCTTTGACCCATCTGGCGAATATGCGGGAGTATCCAAGTATTCTGATGGAATTTCTGTCAAATTGAACGGAGAAGATGGTCTGATCAATCCTTTCCAAATATACAAGACGGTTACAGATGCTTCCGGCGAGAATGTTGATGTTGTTGGTTCTTTCAACCAACACATTGAAAAATTATTGGCTTTATACGGTTTCATGTCGCAAGACTTGACTCAATCAGCACTTGCTGAAGATCGCATTGCCTTAAACGCCTTAATTACCGAATTTTATATTGATTTGGGTATGTGGACCGCAAATCCAACCCGTCACCCAGAACAGGTAAAGATTTTCATTCCAGATCATGAATATCCAACACTAAACAAGTTCATTCCATTTTTGCGAGCAAAAAATCGTGCT
>NZ_JQBH01000014.1:0-265 GCF_001438695.1 Fructobacillus fructosus KCTC 3544 | reverse complement strand
TGCAACGTTTGAAACGATGGCAACGAAGCATGGGGCTGTTTTTAACGGAACAACAACGTTTCCAGATTTAAGTAAAGAACTATTTGTCCGCTACGATGTATCGGGACTTCTGAATACCAAGGATATTTTCAATGCCATGACCTACGTGGCGTTGACAATCGAGCAGCAAAACATTATCAACAACGGAAAACGCTGGCGCTTAAAACGCCAACAAGAAAAGATTCCGTACGAACAAGTACCACACTCAGTCATTGTTCTTGATGAA
>NZ_JQBH01000013.1 GCF_001438695.1 Fructobacillus fructosus KCTC 3544 | reverse complement strand
GGATAATTATACAGTGGACGATGCATAAAATCTGTCCATTTTATCAGCATACGAGCATTTTGTTGATAAGAACGATTTATCAGCAAATGTCATCACAACGAATGATGATAATCAGGAAGCACATTACACACGTGCTGATATGAATTCGATTCCCGATGCCATGAATGATTCGAAGTATTGGGCGCCAAAGATAAACACAGATGATTTGAAGAAGGAAATTCCATCTGCCTACCAAACCAACGCTGATGGTAGCCAGACGAAACTACGTGTTTGGGATTCTTGGCCTGTTCAGGATATCAATGGAGCTGCTGCAGATTATCACGGCTACCATTTAGCTGTTGGATTGGTTGCGGATGCAGCTGGTACCGAACATTGGTATGATGCCAAGATGGGCTTGTTTGCCCAGAAACTGACTGATAACACTGATGATATCGCTAGCTGGTAATACCTTGGCTACGTTTTCAATACAAAGGCTGAGGGCTATAAATTTGATGGCAGTGATCGTTACCTTGAGGAGACATTATCCGAATGGTCTGGATCAACGGTCATGATGAATGCTAATGATGATTCATTGCGCTTCTTCTACACAAACTTTACAGCTGAAGGTCAAATTTTAACAACGGCTAAGGTATTTGTTGAAGGGAAAGATGGTAGCTGGAATAACGGTTTGACCATCGATCACACAAAGACGACGGACCACAAGAGTATCTTTGTAGCAGACGGCAAAGTATACCAGAATGATTCGCAAGCTGGTGCTACTATGGATAACTTTAGTGATGAAGTTGCTCTTCGTGACCCACATTTCGTTGTTGATAATGGACAAGCTTACCTTTTGTTTGAATCGAACACAGGTTCAGATACTGGATTTGAGGGGGCTAACAACTTAAACAATGAAGCTTATTTTGGCAGTCAAGGATCAACATATCAAAACGATAAGTTGTCATTGGAAGGTAATAAATTGGCCTTTAACAAAGCCTATTTGGCCAATGCAGCTTTGGGTATTGTGAAGTTGAACGGTGATTTCACAGTTAAGTCCATTGAAAAACCTTTACTGACTGCTAATGCAGTAACCGATGAATTGGAACGCCCAACGGTCTTTGAACACGATGGTAAGTGGTATTTGTTTACAGCTTCTCATGGCTGGCACATGGCTTCCACAAATGGTTACGTCACTCACGGAGCTAATGGTAGTGTTGAATATCTTTTGGGATTTGTGTCAGAAGATGGTATCCTTGGTCACTATAAACCACTTAATGGCAATGGCTTAGTACTAGCAAGTGATATCAACCCAAAGAGTACAGGTTATACTTATTCCTTCTTAGTTATGCCAAATACGGATGGCAGTAATCGTTTTGTCGTGACAAGTTACTTGGATAGTAAGACCTTTGCACCAAGTTACGTATTAGAAATCAATGGTAATCAAACCCAAGTGATTAACAATGTGTTGTTATCACAGGGAGCCCTTACGATGGATTCCAAGACATATGCCACGGATGCTCAGAAGAAGGGCGATATGACAGGCCTTTATAGGGAAGCACCGTTAGATGGTTTCCCATCATCCTGGTATGAAAACGGAGAACTCTATACGGGTGTTCGTTCTTTTGAAAACAACGAATACTATTTTGAAAATGGTGCTGCCAAAACTAACGCATGGGTGAACTTTGATGGGCATAAATACTACGCTTCATCAAACGGTAGCTTTGTGACTGGTTGGACAACGATTGATGGTCAGAACTACTGCTTCGATTCGAACCATGAATTATTGATTAATCAAAAGCTGGTATTAAACGGACAGGATGTATGGGTTGATGGTAATGGTGTGGCGACACCAATTACACCAACTCCAAACCCAACACCAACTCCTACGCCTACTCCAACTCCAACACCAACACCAACTCCAACTCCAACACCAACACCTACGCCAACTCCACACCAAGATCATACTGGTTGGAATGGCTACCTGTTTGACGAAGATGTGAATGATTGGCGCTGGTTTGAAAATGGCCAATTATTTACAGGATTCCAATACTACACTGGGGCTTATTACTGGTTCCAAGATGGTAAGCGCCAGGATAGTTCATTCCACGAAGCCTGGGGGAAGACGTACTATACTGGAGCAGACGGCCGTGCTGTTCAAGGAATTCAAAACATTCATGGTCAGGAACTAGACTTTGGTAACGATGGTACGTTCTACCTGCGTTCATCCGGGTACCTTTGGGATGGTTCTGCTGAAAACGGTGGTTACCGTTGGTACGAGAATGGTGAACTTTTCACTGGCTTCCGTTACTATGCCGGAACCTTCTACTGGTTCATCGATGGTGTTCGTCAAAATGCCGGTTGGCGTCAAGCTTGGGGTTACACCTACTACACGGATAATGATGGTCGTGCTGTTCAAGGCACACGTTACATCGATGGTATTCTCTATAACTTTGGGGATGACAATACATTCTATGAACGTCCATTGACCGGTTATATTTGGGATGGTTCATCTCAAAACGGTGGTTACCGTTGGTACGAAAATGGTGAACTTTTCACTGGCTTCCGTTACTACACCGGTACTTACTACTGGTTCATCGACGGTGTTCGTCAGAACGCCGGTTGGCGTGAAGCATGGGGCTACAAGTACTACACAGATGGTGATGGTCGTGCCGTTCAAGGATGGCAGAACATCGATGGTCAGAACTATTACTTTGGTGATGACAATACCTACTATTTGCGTTAATTAACCTTAAAGATCTAGGAAATTTCCTAGATCTTTTTTTGTACAAAGAAAAGACTGTCAATTTATTTAAAAGATAAAAGGGTAGCTTTAGATAAAATGAATATTAATTGAAAATAAAAAAATAACCTGTATAATTTTTATTGTATGTCTAATAATTCACTTGTAAATTAGAGAGAGTATTTTGAGGTTAGGGAATGAAGAAACATGTCAAAATGTATAAAGCTGGTAAGAAGTGGTGTATTGCTACTGTTACCGCTTTATCAATTGTCGCTGCTTCGGGAATGGCAGCCAGTGCGGACGATGGTCAGCAAACAAATCAAGCTGGGCAGCAGAGCCAAAGTTTACAGGGTACTGAACAGCAGTCAAATGCTGATACACAGTCAACCACTGCACAATCTGTGAGCGGGACTAATCAAACGGTAAGCGCCGATAATAAACAAACTGATCAGCAGAAGGATACGGTTAATAATCAAGTTAACCAATCAACGAATGATGACCAGAATGCTTCCAATAATGGGACTAAAACTGAAGCAGCTAAGTTGCCAACAAACACTTATGAGCAACCACGTCAGGGTCTGCAAATCGACTTTAACGATAATGGGACCGCAACAGGTTATTTGATGAAGGGGACGAAACTCTACGCAGACGTAACCGGCGAAACCTTAGTTGACACGGTGGCTGATAATAACGTTGTGTCATCTGTTCAAGCAAATGTTGTCAACGGTCGTGTTCTTGTAAAGATGCGTCAGTCAAATACGGTTGCTTATGTTCAACAATCTGATGTTCAGAGCCAGCCTCAAGATGTCAATGATGATGGTTTATTACACTTTACCCGTCATGATATGAACACCATCGTGGATTCACTCGATGATTCAACTAAGCGAGCCCCTCAGTTTGAGTTCAGCACTTTAAGCAAGGATGTTGCCAATGTGTACGAACCTGATCAAAAGACAGGGGAGATGGTTAAGCAACACATGGGTGATTCTTGGCCAGTAACCAACCCGGATGGCACACCGGCGAATTATCACGGTTACCACTTAGCTGTTTGTTTGGTTTTCGGTGATGATTGGCAAGGTAAAATGGGCTTGTTTGCTCAACGTATCGATGCCAATAACCAAGATATTTCCACTTGGCAATACTTAGGTTATGTCTTCAATTCATTTGGTGAAGGGCGCGATCCAAAAGTACAAGACCAGTACTTGGATAGGATGCAGCAAGAGTGGTCTGGTTCAACCGTAATGTTGCATCCCGAAGACACAACAATTCGTTTTATTTATTCAAACCTCTACCACTGGGAACCGTTGCAACAAACGCTGACAACGGCACAAGTGTCAGTTGAGCCAAAGGATGGGAATGATTGGAATAGTGGTTTGACCATCAACCATGCGAAAGCAACGGATCATAAGACCATTTTTGCTGGCGATGGCGATATCAATCAAATTAATTACACTAACGTTGATAAGTTGCCAAAGTTTGACGACTGTAACGCCATGCGTGATCCTCATCTTGTGTTTGATGGTGACCAGATGTACGTTGCCTTTGAAGCGAATACAGGCTACAAAGTCGGTTTCCAAGGAATCAATAATTTCTTTAACCAAGCAAACTATGGCATGTCCTTTGAAGATTACAAAAAAGAACAAGCCCGTCTTTTGAGTCACAAAGATAACCGCGAGTATGACATGGGCTACCTTTCAAACGCTTCGGTTGGTTTGGTGAAGTTGAATTCGGATTATACGGTCGCATCGATTGAAAAACCCTTGATGGTTGCCAACGCTGTGAATGATGAAATCGAACGGCCAGTCTTGTTTGAACACGCGGGTCGTTGGTACCTATTCGTAGTAACCCGCGGTTGGCATTTTGCGACTGATAACCCCCGGATTGCCTGGGGATCAGATGCTCAATATCAGTCATTTTTGCTGGGTTATGTATCGGATGATGGGATTCAGGGACACTATAAAAAGTTGAACGGAAACGGCATTGTTTTGAGTAGCGACTTTAAGGGCGGAACGGAAACTTATTCTTTTTACCCAATTAACAATGGTGATGCCAATAACAACCGTTTTGTTGTGACTGCTTACTTAACTTTTAAAACATTCGCACCAAGTTATATCCTAGAAATTGATGGTGACAACACTCGGATTATTAATGATCGAGTCCTAGACCAAGGTGCTCTGGTCGACAATGGTCATTATTACCCAGCCCGGCCTCAAGATAATTTAGAATTAAATGGTTACATTCAGGACTACAATGGCGATTGGCGTTGGTATGAAAATAACCGTGTGTTTACTGGATTTAAGTTCTATACTGGCGCCTATTACTGGTTCCAAGATGGTGTCCGTCAGGATAATTCTTTCCACGAAGTATGGGGGAAGACATATTATACCGGTGCGGATGGTCGTGCTGTGCAAGGGAAACAAGTTGTTAACGGAATCACGTTAGATTTCGGTGATGACGATACCTATTACCTCCGTTCATCCGGTTACCTTTGGGATGGTTCTGCCGAAAACGGTGGTTACCGTTGGTACGAAGATGGTCAGCTTTACACCGGTTTCCGTTACTATGCCGGGACCTACTACTGGTTCGTTAATGGGGTTCGTCAGAATGCCGGATGGCGTGAAGCTTGGGGATACAAGTACTATACCGATGGTGATGGTCGTGCCGTTCAGGGTAGCCGCTTCATTGATGGAAAGTTGTACTACTTTGGTAATGATGACACCTACTTCTCTCGTCCGTTGACGGGGTATCTATGGGACGGTTCAGCCGAAAATGGTGGTTACCGTTGGTATGAAAACGGTGAACTCTTCACTGGCTTCCGTTACCATACTGGTACTTACTACTGGTTCATTGATGGTGTTCGTCAGAACGCTGGATGGCGTGAAGCATGGGGTTACAAGTACTACACGGACGGCGATGGTCGTGCCGTACAAGGTTGGCAAAAGATTGATGGCGTTGACTATTACTTCGGTGATGACAACACGTTCTACTTGCGTTAATCGTTTAATTCTTGGGCTTTGTCTTCGTTGACTTTATAAATTTTCAAGAATAGTTGCGTAATTACTGAAAGAAACCGATTCGTCGGTTTCTTTTTGTTATGGTTTTCTTAATGCTGACAAATTATGTTGTCTTCACCGTTGTCCAGTGATTATAATGAAGGGTGCGTTTAAAAAGGAGAAGTATGTAATCATGTCAAAGAAAAATAAGAAGATTCCAAATACTGGCAAGAAACACCATGTATTTTGGATAGCGCTCATTGTACTGGTTCTCTTAGTGGCTGTCGGGGCCGTACTCACAATTTCCCGCCCTAAGCAAAAGAGCAAGAACACGCAGCTCACGAGTCAGCAACAATCTCTGCTGGCTAAGGGAGAGAGTTCTCAAAATAGTAAGACTCCCCAGAAGCAACAGGTGGTCAAGCCAACGTCAACAGACTATGGTTTCGACGTCTATCCAACGAGTGATTCCCAGCAAATCACTGATTTGAAGAAGCGAACAGATAGCAAGGTAAAGAGTATCCAAGCCTATATCAAGCAGCAGTCGGTCGGATTGCCCATGACTGCCGGAACGATTAAAGCCGCTTCGAAGGAAGACAGCAACGCGGCTTTCCAGAACGGCATTACCTTCTGGCGCAGTAAATTGACCATCGATGGCAAGTTGCAGAAGGTCGTGGTTGCCGACATTGGAAGTGGCGCCTACGAGGTCTTCACTGCCAAGCCAACGGATAAGAACTACAGCTTTACGTATTCTGGTAGCGAGAAGGTCCAGGGCGTTGATAACCTGGACGCGATTTCGCAAGATAGTCAAACCCAGCACTATTATGATCAGGATGTCTCGACTAAGTAAGCGTTTGTTTTCAGGGGATGCTTTTTGTCTTAATCTTCCTTTTATTTGTTCGCTATAGTATTTAAGAAACTTTTCTAGCAGGTATGCCCATGCAAAAAATAATGAAACTATACAAACAGTACGAAGAAAGTATCCTTTACCTGTTCTTTGGTGGGGCGACTTTTGTGGTATCGGTCGTCACTTACGCGCTCTTCTCAGCCGCTTTACACTGGGAATACACGCTGGCCTACGTTGCTTCCTGGTTCCTCGCCGTCTTGTTTGCTTACTTGACCAATCGGATCTGGGTTTTCCGGTCAAAAGTCACGGACATGGCCGGGGTCTTTCGCGAAGTCTGGCAGTTTTATCTGGCCCGCATTGTGACCGGTGTGCTCGGGTGGTTGATTTTAGCTTTTGGGGTCCGAATCCTTCATCAAAATGATTTGCTTTGGAATGGCATTCAAAACATTTTCGTGATTTTAGCCAATTATGTGTTAAGCAAGTTATACATTTTCAAAGAAAAAGTCTAAATGAAAGTCCTTATCGTTGGTTGCGATAGGGACTTTTTAATTGGACATTTAATGAAGATTAAAAAACGTGTATAATGAACCTGTTGTGTTCAAACCCGATTTATGTGGAGAAATACATGTCTTTTGAAATGAAAAAAACACGCGGAACCATTTACTTGGCATCCGCAGCCATTGCCTTGGCGCTGAGCTTAGGAGCTGGGCAGGGATTGGCCCATGCCGACGAGACGTCGCAAATAACGACGAATCAAGCAGTTAGCCAAAGCGCAGCAACTGATCATGATACGGTAACTGATCAAGCCAATCAGCAAGCGGCCAGTCAGTCGACTGCTAGTGCGCAGTCTGCTACTGCCTCATCGTCTTCAAGTGATGTGAAGGCCGCCAACGCACCAACCGATCAGCAATCCGCTGTGACTGATAACAACCAGGCCAACACGGCTGACCAAAACAAGCAAAACCAACAGAATAACCAAGTGCAAACGGAAGACCCTCGTCAAAAGGCTCTCGACAAGTTTGCATCCGAACACGTGTCGGGCTACATTTATTCGCCAGATGTCTCAACGGCTAACGGTGGGTATAACTGGTTCGAAGACGGGCAGTTGTTCACCGGTTTCCGTTATTACACGGGTACCTACTACTGGTTTGTGAACGGAGTCCGCCAAAACGCCGGCTGGCGTCAGGCATGGGGCTACACTTACTATACGGATAATGATGGCCGTGCCGTCCAGGGTAACCAAACGATTGATGGTCAGGAATTTAACTTTGGAAACGATGGCACCTACTACTTGCGTTCGACAGGTTATCTCTTTGATGGCTCTTCTCAAAACGGGGGTTACCGTTGGTACGAAGACGGCAAGCTCTTCACTGGCTTCCGTTACTATGCCAATACTTACTACTGGTTTATTGACGGGGTTCGTCAAAACGCTGGTTGGCGCGAGGCCTGGGGTTACAAGTACTACACCGACAACGATGGTCGGGCGGTGCAAGGCACCCAAATCATTGATGGCCGTGCGCACTACTTTGGTGATGATAACACTTACTACGAGCGCCCTTTGCAAGGTTACATTTGGGATGGTTCGCCACAGAACGGTGGTTACCGTTGGTACGAAAATGGTGAACTCTTTACTGGTTTCCGTTTCTACACGGGCACTTACTACTGGTTCATCGACGGGGTTCGCCAAAACGCCGGTTGGCGTGAAGCATGGGGTTACACCTACTACACCGATGGGGACGGCCGGGCCGTTTCTGGCCGTCAATGGGTCGATGGTGCCGAGCACTTCTTTGGTAACGACAATACCTATTACGAACGTCGTTCGACTTTCTTCACCGATGGCGGCAACATCTACTACGCCAACGGTGATGGTAACATCGTGACCGACTGGCAAACCATCGACGGACGCAGCGTTCACTTCTGGGCGGACGGTCGATTGGATACTGATTCGGTCAACATTGACTTCGGGCACTGGTCGTTAGATCAACGAGCACTCGGTGCACCCGAGGGTTGTGAAGGGGTTTCCTTCCAAATGGCTTTGTCGGCCAAGGGCAAGGCCGTTCCAGACATCCACGACATCTATAACCGAATCGGTTACGGATTCGGCGTTTCACCATACGATGGTTTCCACGGGAATCCATTTGGTTACGGTCAGTGGTACACGCAGACCGTTTTGGCTGCACCATTAGCCGCTAAGTTGAATGGCGCATACGGTGTCGAAACAAAGGACATTACGGGAGCAGGCGTCGGTGAGGTGCTTTCTCAGCTAATGGCCAATAACCTTGTCATTACTTATTTGCCTTGGAACTTACAGTTGAACAACGCATCGAACAATTTCCACGTTCAGCTGATTTACGGTTACCGTGATGGTGGCTTCTTGATTGCGGATCCGTTGACGATTGCCCGTGGTGCTAACTACTGGTTGTCAACGTCTGATTGGGCCTACTTGAACGCTAATGTTCAGCCTGTTGGCTACGGAGCACCGGCTTCGATGAACGTTGCCGTGATTTAATTAACTAAAAAAGTCGACGCACTTTCTGGATGGGAAGTGGTCGGCTTTTTTAGTTGGATTATTATGATGAAAAAGTATAAAAATTTGTTCAGTTTATGATTGCAAAGTTCCTAGAATGCCCTTAAGATAAGGGGTGAATAAATGTGTTGATGTTTTCACGTTTAGAATTAGGTTTTAGGAGATTGACCAGTGTGGTAAAGCAAAAGAGATTACTGGTCACGTTGCTCAGTACGGTCATTTTGGCTGCTGGCGCGGTGACAATTATTGTGAAGGATATTGATTCTTCGGCTTCAGACCGGGGTCGAACAAGTAGTGGGAGCAAGAAGGGGACTAGCAGCTCTTCCTCTTCTTCTTCTGGTAAACAGGACTGGGAGAAAAACGCTCAAGCAGAGGGGGTGGTCGCTGATGACTCGACTGTTGCGTCCTCTTCTTCGGCAACCGCCTCTTCTTCGAGTAGTAGTGAGGTGAAGGGGGATGCCTCAGCAAGCGCTAGCTCGAGTACCGGCCACAGTCAAAAGGGAACAAGCACGGCGAATACCTTGACCGAAGACGATTTCCGGTCGAGTGATGAGTTAGCCTACCGGATGATTACCCTCTATGGTTTGGTGAACGGGGACGCTTCTTGGAAGGCCTTGAAGTCCGCCAGTTCGTTAACGATGACTCGTCAATCAGATACGATTCCAACCTTTTTGGTCACGAATGGCCAGTCTGGTAAGGGCACTGCCTATTATCGTTACGTGATGTCATCAAATGATACGGAAGTTCAGGATAAACCGCTCTGCTTTAGTAAAAACGATGCGAAGAAATACCGGGCTTCCGTTGAAGACGTGGTCGACTTTGTCAATGCACAGGGTGGCCGTGCCGTCGTCGAGCGGTTGAACTTTAAGTTAGTCAATTAAACAGTTAAAAGGAATCAATCAGACGATTGATTCCTTTTTGTATAACATCGAAAAAGCCTGTTGTGACAGGGGTTTTTGGCTGTTATGATGGTGGCAGAAAACGATTCAATAAAGGAGAAAAAATGACCACACAAATACAAATTGAGTTAGACAGTCGGGATGAAGCGTCTTTTGAAAAGCTTTGTACTCGATTAGGAACAACGGTTCAGGATGCCGTACAGAACTTTGTGATTAAAAGTTTAGATACGGGTGGTATTCCATTTAAGATTGATGTGCCGAATGAGCGGTTGAGGGAAGCAATGGCGAGTCGTGACTATAAGACGTTTGAAAATCTAGATGACTTTTTGGAGTACTTAAATAATGACGAAGATGAATGAGTATAAATATCGTGTTCGTTCAGTTAATGGCTTTAAGAAGCAATATCGAAAATTAATGAAGGGAGGGAGATATCGAAAAGAAGATTTTGATCGAATCGTTGAAATTCTTTTACGAGATTTACCAATTCCTGCTTCCTATGAAGACCATCAGCTAATTAATCAAGGACTCGATCGCGAATTGCACATTAAGCCTGATTGGGTCTTAATTTATCGCTATGATGGTGAATACGTTGAGTTCATTAAGACGGGTAGTCACACCAACCCTTTTTAAATCCAAGTAAAAACCCCCTCGGCCTTGTTAGGTGAGGGGGTCATTCACTAAAATGAATTACTTTACGTACTTAGCCAAACGTGACTTTTGACGTGAAGCCTTGTTCTTCTTGATCAAGCCCTTTGAGTGGGCGCGATCGATAGCAGAAGAAACTTGCTTGTACAATTCAGCAGTATCGTCTGAACCGGCCTTAGCAGCCTTAACGAAACGCTTAACGGCAGTGCGGTAAGCAGAACGTTGTGGTTCGTTGCGATCGTGTTGCTTCTTTGTCAAGCGTACGCGTTGAATAGATGATTCAATAATCGGCATATGTCTGTCTCCTTAAATTTGATGCTGGTTTTTGAAAAGCGAAAGCTTAACGACGCAAACCTAAGCGCTTAATCAATTCACGGTAACGAGGAACATCAGTACCACGGAGGTAACGAAGCAAGTTACGACGACGACCGATCTTCTTCAAAAGACCACGTTGTGAATGAAAATCATGCTTGTGCGTTTCCATGTGACCGTTCAATTCGTTAATGTCAGCAGTCAAAACTGCAACTTGAACTTCCACTGAACCAGTATCGCCTTCATGGCGGGCATATTCTTTCATGATTTCGTTCTTACGTTCTTGTGTAAGGGCCATAATCATTTCCACCTTTCTATAATGTCGCCAAAGTCTGAGAAAAACGACGGTGAGACGTTAATCTAAGAATTTGGTCAGTTGTTTTGACAACAGTCTTAATTATACGGACTTTTCCTAGAAAATCAAGGGGCAAGCCCAGTCGTTTAATGGTAAAATAGAATCGTAATTAATCTTGAAAGGAAAGCCATGGTAGCGCCCTCACGGCCTGCCATGCAGGTGAATACATGGCAACATCAATTTCGAAAGAAGAAGTCGCCCACGTCGCCGACTTGGCTAAGTTGACTTTTACCGATGAAGAACTCGAAGCTTACACGAGCCAACTACAGGACATCGTTTCCTTGGTTGACAAGATGGCCGAAGTTGACACGGACGGGGTGGCACCGACTTTTTCAGTGACCCGAAACGTCAACCACTTGCGTGAAGACAAAGCGGAAAACTGGCACGAGAAGAAGGCACTCTTGAAGCAGGCACCAGAAGAGGCCGCTGATTTGATTAAGGTGCCGGCAATTTTGCAGGGAGGGGAAGAAGCCTAATGACGTATAACTACTTCGAACACTCACTGGAAGACATCCACGCCGCTTTACAGGCGGGGGATATCACGGCAACGAAGTTGACGGCCGACACGCTGGAAAACATTAAGCAATCTGACGACCAGCTGGAAGCCTTTGTTCGTTTGCACGAAGAGGCCGCCATCGAAGCGGCGCGTGTTGCTGACGAAGAAGGCGACTTTGAGAACCTTTTGGCCGGTATTCCGATGGCCATGAAGGACAACATCTCAACAGAAGGTCTTGAAACGACTGGGGCTTCCCGTATCTTAGCTGGTTTTAAGCCAGTTTACGACGCCACGGTCACGAAGAAACTGAAGGATGCCGGCGCTGTCATTGTCGGAAAAGCCAACATGGATGAGTTTGCCATGGGTGGTTCTTCTGAAACCTCAGCCTACAAACAAACGAAGAACGCTTGGGACTTGTCCCGCGTGCCTGGTGGTTCCTCCGGTGGGTCAGCGGCAGCGGTTGCTGCCGGCCAAGTGGCCTACGCCCTTGGTTCTGATACCGGTGGTTCGATTCGTCAGCCGGCTGCCTTTAACGGCTTGGCTGGGATGAAGCCAACCTACGGTCGTGTGTCCCGTTTTGGACTCTTCGCCATGGCTTCCTCATTGGACCAGATTGGTCCGTTGACCCGGACGGTGCGTGATAACGCCTTGGTTTTGAACGCCATTGCTGGATTTGATCAACGTGATTCAACGTCGGCTGATTTGCCCGTTCCCGACTTTACTGAAAAGATGGGGCAGTCCATCAATGGGATGAAGGTTGCTGTGCCTAAGGAATACTTCGAAGAAGGAATTTCTGAGGAAGTGAAGGCCCAGGTCAACGCCGCCATTGCGCAGTTGAAGGCGATGGGTGCCGAAGTTTCTGAAGTATCGCTGCCACACACTCAGTATGGTGTGGCTGCTTACTACGTTTTGATGTCGTCAGAAGCCTCCTCAAACTTGCAGCGCTACGACGGCATTCGTTACGGTTTCCGCGCCCCAGAAGCTAAGAGCCTGGAAGAAGTTTACAAGGAGACGCGTTCGGAAGGTTTCGGTTCCGAAGTTAAGCGGCGAATCATGCTGGGAACTTACTCATTGTCGGCGGGGGCCTACGACGCCTTCTTCAAGAAGGCTGCGCAGATTCGGACCCTGATCATTGACGACTTTAACAAAGTCTTTGAAGACTACGATTTGATTGTGGCACCAACGACGCCAACGCAGGCCTACAAGATGGGTTCTGAAATTGACGATCCGAAGACCATGTACATGGGCGATGTGTTGACCATCCCCGTCAACCTGGCTGGTTTGCCTGCCATGTCCGTGAACGCCGGCTTTAACGGTGGCTTGCCAATCGGTTTGCAAATCATCGGTCAGGCCTTTGATGAACAAACGATTTACCAATTGGCTTACGCCTTTGAACAGGAAAATCACTTTACTGACAACATTCCCGCAATCGGGAAGGATTTCTAAGGAGGCCAGCTGATGGGAAATGAAAATTTTGAAACAGTGATTGGACTCGAAGTCCACGTTGAAATGCAGACCAAGTCAAAGCTGCTGTCACCATCCCCCGTTCATTATGGGGATTCACCAAACGAAAACACCAACGTCATTGACTGGGCCTATCCAGGGGTTTTGCCAGTCGTGAACAAGGGGGCCGTTGATTACGGGATGCGTGTGGCCATGGCCTTGCACGCCGACATTACAGAAGACATTCGTTGGGACCGTAAGAACTACGTTTATCCTGATAACCCCAAGTCTTATCAAACAACTCAACTCCACACGCCAATCGGCCGGAATGGCTACTTGGACGTGACGATGCCCGATGGACGTGTCAAGCGCATCGGTATCGAAGAGCTGCACGTTGAAGAAGATGCCGGAAAGAACACCCACGGGACCGATGGTTATTCCTATGTCGACTTGAACCGTCAGGGAACGCCTTTGGTCGAAATCGTTTCCAAAGCCGAGCTTTCGTCACCAGAAGAAGCCTACGCTTATTTGGAACAACTGCGCCGAGTGATTCTCTTTACCGGCGTTTCAGAAGCCAAGATGCAAGAGGGACAGATGCGTGCCGATGTCAACGTTTCCTTGCGCCCACACGGTTCCAAGCAATACGGTACCCGTGTTGAAATGAAAAACGTGTCTTCCTTCCGTTACGTGGAAGCGGCTTTGGCCTATGAAGAAAAGCGCCAGGCTAAGATTATCCGTTCTGGTGGTCAAGTTCGTCAGGAAACGCGTCGTTACGATGAACCAACCAAGTCAACCATCTTGATGCGTGTCAAGGAAACGGCTGATGATTACCGTTACTTCCCTGAACCGGACTTGTCACCCATCCACATTGATCAAGACTGGATCAACCGTGTGGCTGACGAATTACCAAAGTCTGCGGCCGACCGTCAAAAGGATTATGTTGACCAACTTGGTTTGGAACCATACGATGCCGAAGTGCTGACCCAGACGTTGGCGATGTCGAACTTCTTTGACAACACCGTCAAGGCTGGTGCTGAGTCAAAGGCCGCTGCCAAGCGTGCCGCCAACTATTTGATCGGGGACGTCAACGCCTTCTTGAACAAGAATCAGGTGGAGTTGCAAGAAACCAAGCTGACGCCAGAACACTTGGCTGGTCTGGTTAAGTTGGTTGAAGATGGCACCATTTCAACGAAGCAGGCCAAGAAGGTCTTTGAAGCCATCATGGATGGTGAAGAACCAGAAGCCTACGCAAAGGCCAAAGGCCTTGTGCAGATTTCGGATCCCGCAACGTTGTTGCCATGGATTACGGAGGTCTTGGACGCCAACCCACAGTCGATTGAAGACTTTAAGGGTGGTAAGGACCGTGCCACTGGCTTCTTGATTGGTCAATTAATGAAAAAGTCAAAGGGGCAGGCCAACCCCGGCGTGTTGAACAAGTTACTCCTAGAGGAACTGAACAAGCGCTAATCGCTGGTCATTTTAAACGGAGCATGCTCCGTGTACATAGAATTGAGGAGGAAGAAAGAGTGTTTTCACTGTTTCGACTAGTAAAATGAAACGTGCACGTATAATTTATAACCCAAGTTCCGGACGTGAAATGGTCAAGCGGGATATGTTGGACATTTTAAACGTTTATGAACAGGCGGGCTACGAAACGTCGACTTTTGCGACCACACCAGCACCCATGTCCGCCCAAAACGAAGCCACTCGTGCTGCAAAGGCTGGCTTCGATCTCATCGTGGCAGCGGGTGGTGACGGAACCATCAATGAAGTGGTCAATGGTATTGCACCCCTTGAAAAGCGTCCCATGATGGCCATCATCCCGGCGGGCACCACGAATGATTATGCCCGGGCGTTAAAGGTTTCCCGTGATGACCCTTTGGAAGCCGCCAAGGTGATTTTGAAGAAGCAAACCGTTAAGATGGATATCGGTAAAATCCAGGCCTTTAAGACTGGTGAAAAGGAAGGGCAGCTTGTTAAACAGCCCGTCCGTTATTTCATGAACATCGCGGCTCTGGGAACGTTGTCCGAATTGACCTATGCGGTGCCATCCGCGATGAAGTCGCTGTATGGTTACTTGGCTTACTTGGTAAAGGGCGCGGAACTACTCACGCGCTTGAAGCCAGTGTCCGCCAAGGTAACCTATGACGATGGCGTCTACGAAGGCGACATTTCGATGATTTTCTTGGCATTAACGAACTCCGTTGCTGGCTTCGAAACCATCGTGCCAGATGCCAAGTTAGACGATGGGCAGTTCACCCTTTTGATTGTCAAAAAGTCCAACTTGTGGCAGATTGCTCAGTTGGTTTCCCAGGTCTTAAAGGGCGGCGCCCACGTCCACAATCCCCAATTAATTTACAAAAAGACATCCAAGGTGAACATTGAACCGCTGAACGATGATCCGATTAAAGTGAATCTGGATGGGGAATACGGTGGCGATGCCCCAATGACTTTTGAAAACTTGAAGCAACACATTGAGTTCGTGGCTAACATTGATGAGATGAACACGGATGTGACGACGACTAAGATTCAGGAACAGTTTGTCGAGCAAGTTGAAAAATTAGAAGCCAAGGGTGGTCATGACGACCTACCCGAGGAACCGGCCGAACAGGCTGATCAGTAAGCGAACTGGCGGCACTTGGTGCTGCCAATTTTGCGTTATAACAAGTAGGTGAAACGAGGACAAACATGGCAAAAGCCAATCGAGTATACAAGCAAAAGGCACCGGTTTCCAAAAATGACCAGGTTAAGGCCGATATCATTGACTTGACTTACCAGGGGATGGGCGTGGCTAAAGTGGCTGGTTTTCCACTTTTTGTGGCGAACGGTTTGCCGGGCGAGCAAGCGGTTTTGATTGTGACGAAGGTGTTGAAAAACTATGGCTTTGCTCGGATTAAGACACTGGTAAAGCCGTCACCGGACCGTGTTCCGTTAAAGGACCAGTTGGCGTTGACAACGGGCATTGCCCCAATGGCTAACCTTTCTTACCCAGCGCAGTTGGCCTGGAAGCAACGACAGGTCCGTGAGTTATTCAAAAAAGCCCAGCTGCGGGTCGCGGTAGCGCCAACCATCGGAATGGATGACCCCACTCATTACCGGAATAAGGCTCAAGTGCCCACTCAAATGGTCAACGGTCGTTTGGAAACTGGGTTTTACCGCCGTGGCTCCCACAAGTTAATTCCAACGGATTCCTTTTATATTCAAGATGAAAACGTCGATGAAGCGATTCGTGTGACCCGTGATGTCTTGCAGGAATTCGGTGTCACGGCCTATGACGAAGAAAGTGGCAAGGGATTGATTCGGCACGTCATGGCCCGTTATGGAAAGGCAACAGGCCAGCTAATGGTGGTGCTTGTGACGGCCAAGGAGCGCATCCCTGAAAAAGAGGGCATCATCGAGGCTCTCCGTGCACGGCTACCAAAGATGGTTTCGTTGGTTCAAAACGTGAATGCCCAAAAGACCAACGTCATTATGGGCCAGGAAAACCACTTATTATGGGGGCAACCTGAAATTGAGGATCAATTGCTTGGCAAAGCCTACTTAATTGGCCCAAATTCTTTCTACCAGGTCAATCCAGCAACAACGGCCAAGCTATACAGCTTGGCCCGTGATATGGCGGATTTGAAAGCAACTGATACCGTGATCGATGCCTATTGTGGAATTGGGACCATTGCCTTGACTGTGGCCGACCGTGTCAAGAAGGTGCTCGGTGTGGAAGTGGTGGAACCGGCCATTGAAGATGCTCGTAAGAACGCCAAGTTAAACGGCGTTTGGAACGCCGACTTTGTCGTTGCCGACGCCCCTGAACAAATGCACAAATGGGCCAGCGAAGGGAAGACGGCCGACGTTGTCTTCGTTGATCCTCCCCGCAAGGGACTCACCAAGGACTTCATTGAATCCGTTGGGGTCATGAAACCGGATCGCTTGATTTACGTCTCTTGTAACCCAGCCACCTTGGCCCGCGACGTCAAGGATTTGATTGAGCAGGGGTATGAAGTGGCTGGTCGAGTTCAGCCAGTTGACCAGTTCCCACAGACCATGCACGTGGAAGCGGTGGTGAAGTTGGTTCGAGCTAAATAAAGAATTTGTTACCTAAAAAAGTCTTGAAAGATTTGTAAATAAGCCAATCTTTTGATGACTTTTGTACATAGTTTTACCTAAAAAAGGAGGGACCGACCATGGCCAAAGCAACTGATACTCCAATGATGGTGCAGTACCATCAAATCAAAGACCTCTATCCCGATGCCTTCTTGTTTTACCGCCTGGGCGACTTTTACGAATTGTTCGAAGAAGACGCCATTAAGGGCGCCAAAATTCTGGAGTTGACGCTGACTTCGCGAAACAAGAACTCCGAAAATCCGGTTCCAATGGCCGGGATTCCCTACCACGCCGCCTCCAACTACATCGATATTTTGGTGGACGCGGGCTACAAAGTTGCGATCGTGGAGCAGATGGAAGATCCAGCCACAGCCAAGGGGATGGTCAAGCGAGACGTGGTTCAGTTAATCACGCCCGGGACCAAACTGGCTGGGCAAAAGGGCGATGGCAAAACGAACAACTTTTTGGCAGCCGTTGTCCATGATAATTCTGGGTTAGCACCCGTTAAGAAGGGGGCGGCTCCCCGTCCCTATGCATTAGCCTACATCGATTTGTCGACTGGTGAGCTGAAAGCGACTTTTCTAGCGACGGCAGCAGAGGTGATGGACGAACTGGGAGCCTTGGAAGTCAAGGAAGTTGTCTTGGCCAAGGAAGAGGATTTGAAAGCTGCTGAGCTGGCCAAACTTGTTGGTGAGAAGGGCCTTGTGGTTTCCTTCCAGGGGCCTGCACAACCTTCCGCCACGTTGACTTATTTGACGAAGGATTTGAAGGATGTCTTGGGCCAAGCCGTCACGGGACTGTTGTTGCAGTACCTTTTTGACACGCAGAAGCGGTCACTCGACCACATCATGCCCGTTCAGTCATACGAGCGACAGGCCTATTTGGTTTTTAATCAAGTTAGTCGTGTGAACTTGGATTTGGTCGAAAACGCCAGAACAAAGCAAAAGGCAGGGTCGCTCTTTGCACTTTTAGACGAAACCAAGACGGCGATGGGTGGGCGGTTGCTCAAGCAATGGCTGATTAAGCCACTGAAAAACTTAAAGGACATTCAAGCCCGGCAGGATGTGTTGGCGGCTTTTACCGATGATTTTTTCACCCGGGGAACCGTTCAGGACCAACTGAAGTACGTCTATGACTTGGAACGCTTGGCAGCCAAGGCTGCCTTGGGAACTTTGAACGCCAAGGACATGGTCCAGCTAAAAAAGTCTCTCCAGGCCGTGCCGGCTTTGCAAGCTGCACTCATGGGAACGTCAGCGGACCCAATCTTGCAAGCCTTGGGGGAAGACCTCGATCCCGTTTCGGATTTGGCGGATTTGATTGAAAAGGCCTTGGTCGAGGATCCACCCGTTTCCGTTCGGGATGGTGAGTTAATTAAGACTGGCTACGATGATCTGGTGGACTCTTATAAGCAGGCGTTGACCGATAATCAGGACTGGTTAGCTAATTATCAGGAGGAAGAACGGCAAGCCACTGGGATTCCGACTTTGAAAGTCAAGTACAACAAGAACTTTGGCTACTTTATTGAGGTCACCAAAGCCAACCTGGGCAAGTTAGAAGAGGGTCGTTATACCCGCAAACAAACGCTAACTAACGCCGAGCGATTCACAACGGTGGCGTTAAAGGAGCATGAGGACCTAATTTTCGCTGCCCAAACGAAGCGTTATGACCGTGAATACGAACTCTTTTTGGCCATTCGCCGACAGGTGAAGGAACAGATGCACCGGTTGCAACACCTCGCCCATGATTTGGCTAAAATTGATGTGCTCGCTGCTTTAGCCGATGTTGCCGAAGAGCGGCACTTTGTGCGTCCCCGTTTCCATCAGGATGGTTCCCGCGCCGTTCGAATCGTACAGGGACGGCATCCGGTCGTGGAATCCTTGCTCGGGGCTGGGGAATACGTGGCTAACGACGTGACTTTTCCACAGGACCAATTCATTCAACTGGTAACCGGTCCAAATATGGCCGGAAAGTCCACTTACATGCGCCAAATTGCCATCATCGTGATTCTGGCACAAATGGGCGCTTTTGTTCCAGCAGAAAGTGCGGAACTGCCCATTTTTGATCAAATCTTTACCCGAATTGGGGCCAACGATGACTTGGTGGCCGGTCGTTCGACTTTTATGGTGGAAATGGCGGAGGCCAATTTGGCGCTACAAAACGCCACGGCCCAGTCGCTCATCCTTTTTGACGAATTGGGCCGGGGAACGGCTACCTATGATGGGATGGCTTTGGCACAGGCAATCATTGAATACCTGGCCAAGCACCTGCATGCGACGACGGTTTTTGCCACGCATTACCATGAATTAACGGCCCTGTCTGAAGCCTATCCGGCCATCGAAAACGTGCACGTTGGCGCTAAATTGTCTGAAGACGGTCGCTTGCATTTCTTGCATCAGGTACAACCCGGTGCGGCTGACCGTTCATACGGAATCCAAGTTGCCGCGCTAGCCGGTTTGCCTAGTCCGCTCTTGAAAAACGCGGAAGGGATTCTGGCGGAATTAGAAAAGTCAGGTGCTGGACAAGTCGAAGTGGCCGAAACGATTGCAGAAGAAAGTAATCAGGCGGCTAACCATTCGGAAAAACGTGCCTTTACCGGAATGGCGCAGGACCTGCCACTTTTTGAAATTGCCGAAGCCAAGCCAGAAGGCCAGTCGTTAACGGCTGACCAAAAAGCCATTTTGGATAAGCTGCAGCAAACGAATTTGAACAAACTAACGCCTCTTGATGCGCTGAACCTGCTGTATCAGTTGCAGGAAATGGAGGAAAACCATGGCGAAAATTCATGAACTTTCCGACCTATTAGCGAACCAAATTGCCGCCGGTGAGGTCATTGAGCGGCCGGCCTCCGTTGTAAAGGAATTGGTGGAAAACGCCATTGATGCCAACGCACAACAAATTGATGTTGTCGTCGATAACGCTGGCCTTGATTTGATTAAGGTCATTGATAATGGGGAGGGAATCGCACCCGAGGATGTTCCTCTGGCCTTCGTTCGCCATGCAACGTCCAAGATTGAAAACCGTCATGATCTTTTCAAAGTCATGACTCTGGGCTTTCGTGGGGAAGCCTTGCCCTCCATCGCTTCCGTGGCGGACGTTACGTTGCAAACGCGAACAGCGACTTCTGAAAACGGGATGACCTACCAAGTAAAGGGTGGCCAAGTGGTGCAAGAAAGTCCGGCGGCTGGTCGTTACGGCACCATTGTCTCGGTTCGTAATCTTTTTTACAATACACCAGCACGGCTAAAGTACTTAAAAAAACCACAAACGGAACTATCGCTCATGACGGATGTCATGAACCACTTGGCCTTAGCACACCCTGAACGGGCGCTGACGTTAACGCATAACGGGAAGGTCCTGGTTAAGACCGCTGGGAATGGCGATTTACGTCAGGTTCTGGCGGCCATCTACGATCGTAAGACCGCAGAGAAAATGGTTGCCTTTTCCGGACAGTCGGAGCATTTTAAGGTATCCGGCTATCTGACTTTACCGGAGCAAACACGGGCTTCTCGTTCTTACTTGGCGGTTTTGGTCAACCACCGTTTTGTGAAGAATTTTTCCGTTTCCAACGCCATCATTAAGGGTTACGGTTCTAAACTGATGGTTGGTCGTTTCCCAATCGGGGCCGTTTCGATTGAACTCGATCCATTGATGGTTGATGTAAACGTGCACCCGCAAAAGGCTGAAATTCGTTTGTCCGAACAAGGGGAATTAACCGATTTACTCACAGAGGTTATTGCTGAGCGCTTGGCACAAGAAAATTTGATTCCGGATGCTTTGGAAAACCTAGGAAAAGAAGAAGTCGAAGTGAACCATCCCGGTTTGGTTGCTCCAAAAAAACCGGCCACGGTCGAAGTGCAGACCGCTAAAAGTAGCGGGGGAGAGCTATTAAATTCAGCCCAACGTTCGGTTAAGCTAACGACTTTGCCGGCCATTACTGTGCGTAAAAATGCCGTGATTCAGCTGACGGATAAAGCCTACTTGCATGATGCAGCGGTGGTTAGTTTTATGAGCCGCTATCAAGCAGAGGCCTACGTCGAACCATTTGGACAGAAAACTCCTCTAGTAGCAGATGACGCCCAAATGGCCGATCAACTAGAAAACCGGGTCGCTGAACCAATCGCCGTTTATCAGAATCAAGACTTTTCCCATCATTCAACCATGCCTGATCAGCCAACGGCATCAGTTTCTAAGCAAGCCAAGGTGGAAAACGTTGACCTTGATGTTGACGTACAAGATGTGACGGATAATCCGCAGGGCTTCCCCAATTTGGATTACATTGGCCAGATGCACGGGACCTTTCTCTTTGCCCAAGACAAAGACAAGTTTTACCTGATTGATCAGCACGCCGCACAGGAGCGTCTGAACTATGAGTTCTACCGAAAGCAAGTGGGCGAGGTATCCGACAACCAACAGGTACTGCTGCAGCCATTGACTTTGACCTATTCGACAGCCGATATTTTGAAGATCATGGACCATCGCGACGTGTTAGCGCAGGTCGGGCTGTCCGTTGAGGAATTTGGCCCTAATACCTTAGCTTTATATGAACATCCAACTTGGATGAAAGCAGACCAGGTAGAAGATACCGTACGAGAAATGATTGATTGGGTCTTATCCGGTGAGGAACTGACGGTGGTAGCCTTCCGTGAAAAAGCCGCGATTATGATGTCTTGTAAGCGAGCGATTAAGGCCAACTGGCATCTTTCGCCCGATGAAGCCAGGCGTTTATTGGTTGATTTAGCAAAGGCTAAAAATCCCTATAACTGCCCACATGGTCGACCGGTGCTAACGGCATTCACATTGACTGAAATGGAACGAATGTTTAAACGGATTCAGGACTCACACGAGTCTTGGCAAAACTATGATCGCCACCCATTTTAAAAAGACAGGAGAGCAGCACCATGATGAATAATAACGACGTGGTCATTCGTTTGCGCTACGCCTTATCACTTAGTAACCAAGAGATTGAAGAAATGTTTAAGCTTGGGGGTGTCACGGTGTCGGATAGTGATCTTGACCGAATTTTGACTCGTCAAGAAAAGGACCAGAGCCACGACGCTGCCTTGTCAAATCACGATTTGGAAGCCTTCTTAAACGGATTAGTGATTAAGAAGCGGGGCCACCGTAAGGATAAAAATGGACAAGTTGTGCCCGCAACCTTTGATATGCGAAACGCCAAGCTTGTTAATAACGTGACGATTAAAAAGATTAAAATTGCCATGGCTTATACTTCTGACGATATTCAGGAGTTGCTGAAGTTAGCGGGGGATCATATCTCGAACGGCGAACTCTCGGCAATTTTGCGTCGCCCTGATCACCGAAATTATCGGGAAGCCGGGGACCGCTACGTGCGTAAACTCTTAGCCGGTATGAGTAAAAAGTACCGGGGATAATGCCTCATAGTTGAGACAATTATTTGATTAAAACAGTCCTTGCAAGCGCAGGGCTGTTTTTGTTTGGTCGTTTTTAATGAGAATGGTTTTCCGTAGTCCCGCTTTCTTTCTGCCGAGTTGAATTCATTAGTTTTTTCATATGTAAGGGGTAAAATTTGTTATGATAGAAGAGATAGAACACAAATGGAGACTACCATGCCAAAGAACGGTTTAAACCTTTTAACAAACACGGAAATTGCTCCTTACGCCTATACCCAGGCTGGAGGGAAAGCTGATTATTTAGCCATTCCTCACTCGCTTGAAGAACTTCAGCACTTGGTTGCTTGGGCAAAAGAACAGGGTTTTCCTATCCACGTTTTTGGCCGGCTATCCAACTTAGTGGTTCGTTCTGGTGGACTACGCGGTTTGGTGATTTTAATGACGGAATTGAAAACGGTGGAACAGAAAGGAAACGAACTGAGCGCTGTTGCTGGTTGCGACATCATTTGGCTGGCGGCCGTGGCACAGGAGAAGGGCTTAGCTGGTCTTGAATGGGCAGCCGGTATTCCGGGCTCTGTTGGCGGGGCCGTTTTCATGAATGCTGGTGCCTATGGTGGGCAAGCTGACATGGTGGTTGAGTCGGTCACGGCTTTGATGCCGGACATGACCTTTCAGACTTTTTCACGGAAGGAGCTGGCCTTTGCCTACCGACACTCTGTCTTTCAAGACAATGGCGGGATTATTGTCCAGGCAACCTTTGCTTTGAAAAAGGGAAATCGTCAAAAGATTCAGGACAGAATGGATGAAAATAACTACGCTCGTGCCTTAAAGCAACCCCTTTCCTGGCCATCGAACGGGTCGGTTTTTAAACGTCCGGAAGGTTACTTTGCTGGGAAGCTAATCATGGATTCAGGGTTACAAGGAACGTCAGTCGGGGGTGTCATGGTATCAACCAAGCACGCCGGCTTCATGGTCAACGTTGACCATGGTTCTGGAAACGACTATGAAGATTTGATTCACCTTGTCCAACAAGAGGTTTACAAGAACTACCAAGTCCATTTGGAACCTGAAGTAAGAATTATAGGAGACCGCTAACCATGACCTTAATTGAGTTAATGGTCGTCTTAGTGACGGGGGTTGCGCTTTCAAGCATTATCTCGCACTTTGTTCCGGCCATCCCGATTTCCCTATTTCAAATTGTCATTGGGGTGACTTTAGCAACCATGGGTAACATCAATGTCGAAGTCGATTCGCATTGGTTCATGATGCTGTTCGTCGCGCCCATCCTGTTCAATGATTCCTGGCGTTTTCCAAAACGAGAACTGTGGGAGTTACGGGCTCCCATCCTTGGAAATGCCATTCTGCTCGTCTTGGTCACCACTATTGCGGGTGGCTATGCCATTCATTGGCTAATCCCTCAGCTACCACTGTCGGTTGCCTTGGCTCTGGCGGCTGTCCTTTCACCCACTGATCCGGTGGCGGTGCAGGCCATTGCCAAACGGGTGAAGCTACCTGAAAACCTCTTGCATGTGGTGACCGGCGAGAGTCTGGTTAACGATGCAACGGGATTGGTTTCGTTTAACACCGCCGTGAAAGCAACGGTTGTTGGAACCTTTGTGTTGGGGGATGCCCTCTTAAACTTCGCCTGGATGACCGTTATCGGAGTGTTAGTCGGTATTCTGCTTGGCTCAAGCATGATTGCCTTTCGAAATTGGGTTTCTCGTTCCGGTCTAGCAGATGTTGTTTTTTATACAATTTTCACTCTTTTGATGCCTTTCATCATTTATTGGGTGGCGGAAGGCTGGTTACATGCCTCTGGTTTAATCGCCGTTGTGACCGGTGGTATTGCGGCGAAAATTTTGTCTGATCGCCGTTCCAACCTCTTATCAGCTGAAGCAACCATCGTTTCCGTTCATTCTTGGGAAGTGGTTGTTTACGTGTTGAATGGCTTGATTTTCGTTCTGTTAGGGATTACTCTTCCCAATGCGTTGCACAGCATTTTGAAGAATACAGAAATTGCCAATTGGCAGGCCTTTGCCTATGGCTTTCTCGTCTGGCTGATTGTCTTTTTCATTCGAGTGATTTGGGCATACATCATTCAGTTGGGCCAGCACTGGCACCACCGGAAGACAAAGGTCTCCTTCCGTTCAGCCATTGTTTCTGGCTTGACGGGTGTTCGTGGGGCCGTTACGATGGCCGCTGTTTTGACAGTACCGACCGTTACGGATGCGGGAACAGCCTTTGTTGGACGAGATTTGGTCATTTTTATAGCGGCCGTCGTGGTTGTCTTGTCATTAATTGTGGCTTCCATTATGCTGCCGCTGGTGACCAAAGAGGTGAGTCAGCGCGACTTTACCCAGCCGGAATCGACGATGTCGGTTGAAGACGCTGCCGATCAACCAAAGGCTGACATTTCAGAACGGCGCGCACAACTTTGGATTCTGCGAGTTGGGATTCAAAAGCTACGTGACATGCAGACGGAATCGAATCGACGAATTATCCATGAGTTGATTTCCAGGCGACAAAAGTCGGCCCGTTCCCTGCGTCATCGCATTCATGACGACCAGGATCAGTCGGACTTTGCTGCTGAAAAAGAGTTGGAGTTGCAAGAGTTAGCTTTGCAAGCACAACGCAATCGCCTGCAACAGCTGTTGGTTGAGGAACACATTTCCCCCATCACTTACAGTTTGCAAGCCAAGCGGCTTGATCAATTTGAAGCGGATTTGGGCTCGGACCGTGAACTGGTTGGCTTGAAGCGAATGAAGTGGCTGTATCGCCGCCTACGGGCTGACTTTCGTATCTGGCTGTCCGATCAGGAATCGGACAGGGTCTATGAAGAATCCGGTTTAGCGATTCGAGAGATGGCTAAGGCAGCCATTAAAGCTTTATCAGATTACGTTTCTCGTCAAGTTGGGGACACCGTTACCCACCGAATCATTCGGCAGACGGCTTACAACTTGATCGTGATTTACCGCTATCAGATTGAAAAGACGAAACACGTACCGTCTTTTGACCAACAAGAACAAGACGATCGGAAGCGCTTGGAGCTTGAGCTAAAGACGCTGTCGGCTGAACGTGAGATGGTTCAGCAGCTATACGATCAGAAGCGGATTAGTCGGCAAACGAGTATTAATCTGCGACAATACATTAATTACGCGGAAACCAGGGCGCTGGTTGGCCGCAATGAGGAGTAAAAAATGGGAATTTGGGCTTACATGACCTCCAGTAATTTGGCCCACCTGGTCGATGTTTTGATCATCTGGTTCATTTTATATAAGGTCATCACTTTTGTAGAAGGCACCCGTGCCCTGCAAATTTTGTTTGGGGTTGGTGCCATTGTGCTGATCAAAGTCATTGCTTGGCGATTGGGCCTTGTGGTGCTTTCCTGGTTGATGGACCAAATCATCACATGGGCACCGATTGCATTGGTGGTTATCTTTCAACAGGAGATTCGCCGCGGACTAGAGAGCCTCGGACGGCGCATTACGGTTCGCAAGCAACACCTGGATAATGAACAGGCGCGTGAATTAATCCGGGGACTTGATATGGCTTTGCAGTACATGTCGAAGCGAAGGATTGGTGCGTTAATTACGATTAACGGTAAGGATACGTTGGAAGAGTACATTAAAACTGGCATTCCGTTGAACGCAACCATTACGGGACAGCTTTTGATTAACATTTTCATTCCAAACACGCCTCTACACGATGGGGCGGTCATCATTAATGATGATCAAATTGCTGTTGCGGCTGCTTACTTGCCACTGTCGGAATCAACACGTATTCCAAAGGAATTGGGAACTCGTCACCGTGCCGCAGTTGGGATTTCAGAGGCAACGGATGCCGTTACGGTTGTGGTTTCTGAAGAAACAGGTGAAATTTCCATCACGCAGCGCGGGGACCTACTTCGGAACATGGATCAGGAATCCTACTTGAACTTCTTTGAAAAGCAGTGGATTGACCCTGTACAAAAGAAGAATAAGCATAACTGGCTCCAGTTCTTATTAAAAGGGAGGAAGTCATGAAAAAATTAGCCTCTTCAAAAATCATTAACGTGATTTTCTCGCTCTTATTGGCCCTGCTATTGGCTGCCTACGTCCTTTCAATTAAGAACTATTCAAACTCCAATTCATCTAATTCTTATTCATCATTGGTGCCACAAAAAAAGGCCACGCTCACCGTTCCTTTGACTTTCCAATACAATTCAGATGATTATGTTATCGTTGGCGGTAGTTCATCTGTTTCTGTGAATGTGCAGGGATCTTCTGCATTGGTTACGGCTGCCAAGAATCATAATGACATTACGGCTTCTGCTGACCTTCGCGGATTGGGAGCTGGACAACACACGGTGAACGTTGCCCTTTCGGGGGTGAATAGTTCATTAACGGCTGCTGCTTCGCCTCAGACAGTTACCGTGACTTTGGCTGAAAAGAATTCGGCTAAAAAGAACGTGCAAGTCAATTATGATGAATCAAAACTTGCTAATGGCTATTCGGTCACGGATACCAGCACGGATGTTAAGTCCGTAACGGTCACCGGACCGAAGACCAACGTTGATGCCGTTTCCTACGTTGGCGCTGACGTTAGCCTCGATAAGAACACAAAGGCCAATGTGACACAGTCAGTGAAGTTAACACCTTATGACAAGGACGGAAACGTTGTTCAGGCATCGCTTTCGCAAACGAAAGCGAACGTCAAGCTAACGGTTTCGCAAAGTCAGTCCAGCAAAAAAGTCAGTTTGGAAGTCCAGGCTAGTGCTGGTACTGCCAGTGATTATGAGATTAGCTTCGACCCTTCATCCGTGACAATTTACGGGACAAGTGATACACTAAGTAGCATTAATTCTTTGCCTGTTAGTTTAGATTTGTCGAATATTTTAAGCAAAACGACAAAGAGTGTAACCTTAGATAAGCCGACCGGAGTTGATCAATTATCGGATCAGAAGGTATCGGTTACGATTACACCAAAGTCGTCAAGCAGCTCGAGTTCTTCCAGTAGCTCGAATAAAAACTAAGACTTTATTGAATAAAACGACAGTGAAACCTATTTGGAGATAAAGCAATGACAGAAAAGCAGTTAAAATATTTTGGGACCGATGGGGTGAGAGGGGTCGCTAACCAGGGGTTAACTCCTGAGTTGGCGCTTTCACTCGGTCGGGCTGGTGGGGCGATTTTGACCCGCCACAATGACAACCCTGATAAGAAGCCGGTTGTAATTGTCGGACAAGACACCCGAATTTCTTCTGAAATGCTTCAGGAAGCCTTGATTTCCGGACTCCTATCCGTTGGTGTTGACGTCTTGAATCTAGGGGTCATTACCACACCCGCCGTTGCCTATTTAGTTGAAGCACTCGAAGCAGATGCGGGGATTCAAATCACAGCGTCTCACAATCCTGCAAAGGATAACGGGATTAAGTTCTTTGGACAGGATGGCTTCAAACTCTCAGACGATTTGGAAGCTGAAATCGAAGCCATTCTCGATGGTCACGATGGTGATCAATTGCCACGTCCTTCAGCAGAAGGTTTAGGAACGGTTTCGCACTATCAAGAAGGTGCTCAAAAATACTTGGCCTTTTTGCAAAAGACGATTCCATCCGATCTTTCAGGATTCAAGATTGCCTTGGATGGTGCCAATGGCGCCACTTCGGATTTGCTTCCGCGTCTCTTTGCTGACTTGGGAATGGACTTTGAGACGATGGGAACTGAACCCGATGGGTTGAACATCAACGACCACGTTGGTTCGACTCATCCAGAAGCCCTTGTTCAGATGGTTCAGGAAGGCAACTTTGATGCTGGATTAGCTTTCGATGGCGATGGTGATCGGTTGATTGCTGTCGATGCCGAAGGAAACATTGTGGATGGTGATAAGATTATGTACATCACCGCCAAGTTTATGAACGACCAAGGACGTTTGAAGCACCAGACGGTTGTGTCAACGGTCATGTCGAACATCGGATTCTATAAGGCCTTGGAAGCTGAGGGAATGTCTTCAGTGAAAACGAAGGTTGGTGACCGCTACGTCATGGAAAAAATGCTGGAAGACGATGATAACCTTGGTGGTGAACAGTCTGGTCACATTATTTTCCGTGACTGGGCAAAGACTGGCGATGGGTTGCTCACAGCTTTGCAGCTGTTGCAAGTAATGAAAGAAACGGGTCGTTCCCTTCAAGAGCTCGCCGAACCAGTAACCATTTATCCACAGAAGCTGGTGAATGTGGAAGTTGCGGATAAGAACGCCATCATGGCTGCCCCAGCTCTACAGGAAAAGATTGAAGAAGTTGAAAAGCAAATGGCTGGGGACGGTCGTGTGCTTGTTCGACCTTCTGGGACAGAAAACCTCGTCCGGGTGATGGCGGAAGCCAAAACACCGGACCTTGTTGATGGTTATGTTGAACAACTTGTTCAAACTGTTCAGGAATTAGCTAATCAATAAAGAAATGAAGCCAGGAAAGCGGATGTTTTCTTGGCTTTTTTCAATGGAGTCACGGAAAGATGGCGGCTTAAATCTGGTATAATATGAAGTAATTGAAACAGGAGAGGAAGACAAAATTGTCACCAGAAGAATTTAAATCTTATTTAGGCGAGCATTATCAGATTGGTTTTAATGACCTCGATTTGCTCAAAGAAGCCTTAACCCAACGTAATTTTTTAAATGAAAACCCAAAAGAGACGGGGCGCGATTATCAACGACTCGAATTTTTAGGGGATGCCATTATGCAGGCGTCCGTTACCGAATATCTCTTTAAGCGTTATCCAGATTGGGATGAAGGACAGCTGACCGAAATGCGAATCACCATGGTTCAAACCAAGTCATTTGCTCACTTCGCACAGGTAATTCACTTGAACGAGGCCATCCGTCTTGGTAAAGGAGAGGAAATGAATGGGGCGCGTCAACGTCCTTCATTACTTGAAGATATTTGGGAAGCCTTTATTGGTGCTCTGTTTCTCGATCAAGGGCAAGCAGCGGTTGTCTCCCTTTTGAACCAGACTGTTTTTGCCGCCATTGATGAAAATTTCTTCGACCAGTTCATTGACTTTAAATCCCGTTTGCAGGAAAAGTTGCAGGCAAAGGGAACCGTTGATATCACCTACCAAATCGAAGAGGAAGAACGAAACGAAGACAATAGTCAACTCTTTAAGGTGTCAGTTGCGCTTGATGGTCGTATTTTAGCCTATGGATTTGGCTCTTCCATCAAGGATGCTGAAAAAGCCGCGGCGCAACAAGCATTGGTCGATTTAGCTGAATAAATTGAGTAGAAGTGTATGAAATTAAAAACGCTGGAGATTGTTGGCTTTAAATCATTCGCCAACAAGACCGTGATTGACTTTCAAAACGGGATGACCGGAATCGTTGGACCCAATGGTTCCGGTAAATCAAATATTATCGAGGCGATCCGCTGGGTTATGGGTGAGCAGTCCGCAAAGGACTTGCGCGGTAACAAAATGGCGGACGTTATTTTTGCTGGAACAAAAGACCGGAAGTCCCTTAACCGAGCAGAGGTTTCGATTACCTTTGATAACTCTGATCACTACATTCAGTCGGATTTTTCAGAATTGCGCATCACTCGGCGGCTCTACCGTTCTGGTGAATCGTCTTACCAACTGAACGGTGCAGAGTGTCGCCTGAAAGATATTCATGAAATCTTTATGGATACTGGTTTGGGTCGCGATGGCTTTTCCATTATTTCCCAAGGACAGGTGGAAAAAATTTTTTCCGCCAAGCCGGAAGAACGACGGGGAATCATTGAAGAAGTTGCCGGTGTTTATAAATACAAACAAAATAAAAACCAAGCGGAAAAAGACTTGGCGGTAACGGACGACAACTTAGCCCGTGTGGCCGACATTGTTCACGAAGTAGAGGGTCGTTTGCTCCCCTTGGAGAAGCAGGCCCAAACGGCAAGAAAATACCTTGAAAAGCGTGAGAATTTTGAGAAGCTTGATCAGGTACGCCTCACGCGGTCCATTCTTTCCCTGCAGGCAGATGTGGTTAACCAGAAAAGCTCACTTGAAGAAGTAAACCAAATCTTACAAGACAAGCAACGTGACTTGGGTTCTAAGCGAACCGAATTGTCTGATGCTCGGACGACTTTGACAGCGGTGCAAGAGGGAAAGGACCAGTTAGCACAGGCTATCTTGACCAAGACACAGCAAAAAGAACAGCTGATTGGGAATCAAAAGTTGGCTTCTCAGGAAGCGGAAACGCTACGCCATGAAAGCCAAACTTTGGCCGAACAACTGACGAACTTGCAGCGTCAGGGGGAAGAGGCCGCTGGCAATTTGTCCGAAGCGGATGCTGAGGAACGGCAGCTCGCCGATAAACGGATGGAATTAAAGAAAACCATCCAACGAATTGACCAAGAACATGGTCAGGAATCAATCGACCGGGTCAAAGAAGCGCTTGCCTCCAAACGGCAAGAATATGTGCAAGTGATGCAAGAATTAGCGACCTTGCACAATAAGCAGACCTTTGAAGAAAAGTCCTTGGCACAAAACGCGGAACAGACCGAGCGGAAGCGGGCTGCTCTGCAAGAGGCGCAAAGCGTCTTTTCGAATGCCAAGCAGGCACTTGCAGACTACCAGCTTGAACATCCAGAAAAAAAAGCCGACGAAAATCCATACGCTGAAAAAATTGACACTTGTAAACAACAGTTGCACATGGCGAAGGAAGCTTACCAAGAAGCACAAAAGTCATGGCAACAAGCAGCCTATGACTTGGATAAAGTCCGCTCGCTTTACCAGGCTGAGTCCTCTTTGGATGAATACGCTGGCTTCTACCAGGGTGTTAAAAACTTGATGGCGCCTGCCGTCAAGCGGAATTTTCCGGGTGTTCGAGGGGTTGTCGCTGAACTGATTGACGTACCAAGTCGTTATACCAAAGCGATTGAGACCGTTCTCGGAGGTGCTTTGCAAAACGTTGTGGTTGATTCGACACGGACGGCCAAAGCAATTGTTGCCTATTTGACTAAGAACCGAAAGGGTCGTGTGACGCTGTTACCTGAAGAAAGCATTCGGGCTCGTAGCGCTCGCGATACATACCGAGCTGAACAGGAAAGTGGCTATCTGGGCGTGGCCAGTGATTTGGTTGCCATGCCAAAAGGCATGGAAAATATCCTGTCGAACTTACTGGGAACGACATTGGTTGTGACCGATTTAGATGCCGCCACTCGCGTGGCTAAGGCTTGCCAGAATCGGTTGCGGGTCGTGTCTCTCGATGGGCAGTTGGTCAACGCTGGCGGTTCGATTACTGGTGGTGCCAACCACCGGCAGGGGCCGTCGGTTTTGTCTCGGCAGGCCGAATTAAAGGAAAAAGAAGCTGCCTTGGTCAAAAAGGAAGCGATTCTGCAGGAACTGTCAGAAAAGCGTCGTCAATGGCAAGCGAAAGTGGACCAGTTGACCGACGAACTGCAAGAGCAGCAAACGGCTTTTTATGACTTCGAGAATCAGGGGAATCAAGTTGATTACCAACTGACGACTTTGAAAGATGCACTTGCACAGGCGGAAACCAAGCTGCAAACGCTGACCCTGGACCTGGCTGATTTAAAGGCTGAGAAAGAAGATGGACAAAAAATACTGGTTGAATCAAAGCAGGCTTTGTTGACGCAGGAAAAGAAGCAACGAGCATTAGAAGAGACAACGACAGATTTGTCAGAACAAATCGAACGGCTTGAGAAAGAGCAAGCCGCTTACCAAGAGGAAAAGGCTGGCTTTCAGACAGAGGCAGCGACGGTTTCAGCTAAATTAGAAGCGGCTTCAGAAAATAAGAAACGCTTGCAAGCCCTGGTGCAGGAGTTGCAGCGCCAGCAAAACGAATTGGAGCAGCGTCAGGAAGAAATTAGCCAGCGCTTAGAACAAGCCGCTAACGGTCCGGCTTTGTCCGAACAGCTCCAAGCCTTGGAAGCGGAACTGACAATGGATCAAACCCGTTCCCAAGAATTGGCCGATCGCCTGTTAGCTCTGGGACAGCAGGTAACCATCCTAGAAGAACAGTTAGAAAAAGAGCAAGAGGCCGTTAATCAACAAACGGTTGAGCAGGCCAATGCTAGCCATCGCTTACAGACGAGTCAAGAAAAGTTGGAAAAGCAAGTGGCGAGTCTTAAGCAAACCTATGGCTTAACGGTTGAAAGCAAAGAGGATGTGAAGCAATCGGAGCTGACCGATGCGCAGATCAACCAAGAATTAGCTGAGACAAAACGTGCATTGAACGCGCTTGGACCCGTTAACGTTGCCGCCATACAAGAGTATGATGAGATTAAGGAACGTCACGAATTCTTGACGCAGCAAGCAGAGGATTTGAACCAAGCAAAAGCAACTTTGCAAGCAACGATTGATGAAATGGATCAGGAAGTCCAGGTTCGCTTTAAGCAGACCTTTGACCAAGTAGCGGAACACTTTAAGGACGTCTTTACCAAGATGTTTGCCGGTGGTCAGGCTCAAATTGAACTGACTGATCCGGAACACCTCCTCACCACTGGTATCGATATTAAGGCCCAGCCACCTGGCAAGAAGTTTCAGCAGATGTCACTTCTTTCCGGAGGCGAAAAGGCGTTGACGGCCATTTCGTTGCTCTTTGCGATTTTGCAGGTTCGTCCGGTGCCGTTTGCTGTCTTGGATGAAGCCGAGGCTGCCTTGGATGAGGCCAACGTTGATCGTTTTGCTGCTTACTTAAAGAATTTCGGAGGCAGCACACAATTTATTACCATTACGCACCGAAAGGGAACAATGGTAGCGGCATCCGTCCTCTATGGCGTAACCATGCAAGAGGCCGGTGTGTCCAAGATGGTGGCGGTTAGTCTGGAACAAGCGGAAGAGAAACTCGCCTAAAGGAGGGCTCGTATGGGACTTTTTGATATCTTTAAAAAGAAGAAGCAGGAAGAACCGGTTGAGGCGGAAGCACCACAATCTGCTCAGCCAGAAGATGCAACGGCAAAGACGGACAGTTCGGCTAACCAAGAGCCAGAGGCGTCAGTCGCTGCTGACGAAACGGTGACTGTCAATCAAGCGGTGGTTGTGCAAGGAACCGATGGCGCAGAAGAAGCGGTGGCTGATGAAGAAGACAGCCTTACGCTACCGGAAGACAACACTGATGGGAATCAGGTTGCAGAAAAAAATCAAACGAACGAGCAATCAATTGATGAGACCGAGCGTTATGCTGAGAGTGAAGTGGTTGAGTCGAATGAAACAGTCGTTGACGATGAAGTTAAGCATACAGAAGCGGCTGAAGATAAAACGGAATCAGCTACCGATGATAATGAACAGGCCGTCTACGAAAAGGGCTTGACACAGTCTCGGAAGGGTTTCGCTAGTCGCTTTAACAAGTTCTTGGCTAATTTCCGTTCCGTCGATGAAGAATTCTTTGAAGATCTTGAAGACACCCTGATTGGTGCTGATTTAGGTTTCGATTTGGCAATTCAAATTTCTGACCAAGTTCGTGAAGAAGCCAAGTTGGAAAACCTAAAAAGCAAGGAAGACATTCGTGAACTGATTATTCGGATAATGGTGGAATCATACGAGGAACAAGGCAAGGACGAGGACCAAAACATGCACTTCGCTCCAGCTGGTCAACCAACGGTGGTTCTCTTTGTCGGGGTTAATGGTGTTGGAAAGACCACGACGGTGGGAAAGATGGCGCAGCGATATAAGGATCAAGGAAAGAAAATTATGTTGGCGGCAGCCGACACTTTCCGTGCTGGCGCAGTCAAACAACTTCAGGAATGGGGAGAACGTGCGCAGGTACCGGTGGTTACCGGACCTGAAAAGGCGGACCCTTCTTCCGTTGTATATCAAGCGGTTGAGCGAGCTAAGGCAGAACAGGTCGACATGCTCTTTGTGGACACTGCTGGCCGTTTACAAAACAACGTCAACTTGATGCAAGAATTGGCTAAGATGAACCGTGTGGTTAAAAAAGTCTTGCCAGATGCTCCGCAAGAAGTGTTGCTCGTTTTGGATGCAACAACCGGTCAGAATGCTTTGCAGCAAGCAAAGCTATTCAAGGATTCTTCCGAAGTGACCGGTCTTGTCCTCACTAAGATGGACGGAACGGCAAAGGGCGGAATCGTTTTTGCTATTCGTGACCAACTGCATCTACCCGTGAAGTGGATTGGCTTTGGGGAAAAGGCGAGCGATTTGCGTGTCTTTTCAGCAGAGGACTTTGTTTATGGTCTTTTTAAAGACCTGGTGAAATCCTAATGGATATCGAATATAAAAACAAAATCAACGCCCTACTCTCATTTTATGGTGAGTTATTGGCAAAAAAGCAATTAGCGTACTTGCGTTATTATTATGAAGACGACTTTTCCATCATTGAAATTGCCGAAGAAGAGCATGTCTCAAGGCAGGCCGTTTCCGACAACCTGAAGAAGGGTTGCGAAGTGCTTGAGCACTACGAAGCGGTTTTGTCACTGTACCATGATTCGTTAAAACGACAGGCGTTGGAAGAAGACCTGCTCGCCTACGTTGGCAATCACTATGAAAAGGATAGCCATCTAAAAGCGTTGCTTGATCAAATGGTGAACCAAGAAATTAATTAAGAAGGAGGCAGCTGAGCGCTTGGCTCAGTCAGCAGACAATGGCTTTTGAAAATTTAACGGAACGCTTGTCAAAGGCGTTGAAAAACTTAACGGGTAAGGGCAAGATTCATGAGGAGGATTTGCAAGCCTCTTTGAAGGAAATCCGTCTGGCCCTCCTTGAAGCCGATGTTTCTTATCCAACGGTTAAGAAATTCATCGCGGCCATTCGGGAAAAGGCGAAGGGTGCCGAAATTCTTGATGGTTTGAACGCTCCCCAACAAGTCGTTAAGATTGTTAACGATGAATTGACGGCCCTAATGGGTGAGGAAGCTGTTCCCCTCAATAAGTCGGATAAGATTCCAACGGTCATCATGATGGCTGGTTTGCAGGGAGCTGGTAAGACGACAACGGTCGCTAAATTGGCCTATAAGTTGAAGAAGGAAAACAAGGCCCGTCCACTCTTGATTGCGGCCGATGTTTACCGTCCAGCCGCCATCGATCAGTTGGAAGTCTTGGGGAAAGACCTGGATATTCCGGTCTTTTCTGAAGGAACGGACGTTGACCCACGTGAGATTGTAAAGCATGGTCTAAAGCAGGCCGAAGCAAATAAGAACGATTACGTCTTTATTGATACGGCCGGTCGTCTGCAAATTGACGAAACATTGATGACTGAATTAAAGGACATTGCAACGATTGCCCAGCCAGATGAAATCCTGCTGACAGTCGACGCCATGACCGGACAAAACGCAACGGAAACGGCCGAAGGCTTTGCCAACGCTTTGGATTTGACCGGTGTTGTTTTGACCAAGTTGGATGGCGATACCCGTGGTGGTGCCGCCCTTTCAATCCGCGATGTGACCGGTAAGCCAATTAAGTTCGTTGGACAAGGGGAAAAGCCAACCGATTTGGATGTTTTTTACCCAGACCGAATGGCTTCCCGTATTCTTGGCATGGGGGATATGCTGACCTTTATTGAAAAGGCACAGCGTGACGTCGATGAAAAGAAGCAGGCCGAACAGTTGGAGAAGATGCGTCAAAACACCTTCGACTTCAACGACTTTGTTGACCAGTTGCGTCAAGTTCAAAACATGGGACCAATGGAAGATTTGATCAAGATGATTCCTGGAATGGCCGGCAACCCTGCTTTGCAGAATCTGAACATCGATCCGAAGACCTTTACCCACATGGAAGCCATTGTGTCTTCCATGACCAAGGCGGAACGGGAAAATCCTGATTTGTTGAACCCGTCTCGTCGCCGTCGTTTAGCGGCTGGAGCTGGTCGCCCCATCGTCGAGGTCAACAAGATGCTAAAGCAGTTTGACCAAATGAAAAAGATGATGAACCAGGCCACGAAGGGAAACTTCTCTGGTATGGAACAGATGATGGGTGGTGCTGGTATGGACATGTCCTCCATGATGGGGGGCGCCGGGATGCCGGGTGGCAACTTTGGTCAAAAGGTTCAAAACTTTGCCATGAAGCAGGCTGCTCGTCGAATGAAAAAGATGAAGAAAAAGCGCGGTAAGAAATAAACTATTTTCGGCAAATCGTTTAGTGGAATTACTAGGAGAAAGTCATGGCCATTCAGTTAATTGCGACGGATTTAGATGCGACTTTTTTAAATGACGAAAAAGGCTTTGATAAAAAGCTGTATGAAGAAATGGTGAAAAAGGCCAAAGCCGCTGGCGTGACCTTCGTGGTGGCAACCGGTAATCACCCGGCCAAAGTGCAACACTATTTCGACGGTGTTGACCAGGGTTACACCCTCATTGCCAATAATGGGGCTGAGGTTGTGACGGCCACGGGGCAAGTTCTCGCTACCTATGCCATTCAACCAGAAGCGTTTGCCCCGGTGGTGAACGCCGTTAACGCTCTTGAAGACCGAGTCGCGATGGGCTTGGTCTTCACGGGCACCGAAAAAGCCTTTATGTTACGTCACCAAGCCACTTGGGGGCTGGGTCATGATAAAGCGGCTAGTTACTTCAAGTCGCTGACCATCATTGACGATTTAGCCGAAATTGACGAACCAATTCTAAAGATGACGGTGAATATCCCGGATTACGAGCTTCCCTTCATTCAAGAAATTGAAGGGATGGAGCTGCCGGTTCACGTGACGACTTCGGGATATGGTGCCATTGATTTGATAGCCCCAAACGTTAACAAGGGCGTGGCACTGGCTGATTTAGGGAAGCGTTTGTCGGTTTCCAAAGAAGCGATGGCGGCTTTTGGGGATGGCTTGAACGACTTGGAAATGTTGAACTACGTGGGTCATCCCTACATCATGCCAAACGCGGATCCGCTACTATTTGGCCGACACTTTAACGAGGCCGTTGCTGATAATAATCACGACGGTGTCTTGAAAACTATTTTACAAAAATTGTTATAAAAGTTCTTTTGCTGTCATCTTTTTCTTGTACACTGGAGGTGAGGCAAAAGGGGGAGTAAGGGAATGAATGAAAAAGTCCGCAAGTTTCTGCATCGTTTTTTTGGGCTGCTAACCATTGTTTTGATTTTGGTACTCGCCTGGCAATGGATTCAAAGCCAGCCAGCCACTTCAAAAGTCAAGCAAACCACAAACAAGGTCCTAACCCAAAAGCAGGGAAAGTACTCGAAAAAAGAACGGCAGGAATTGAAGGCAGCCGTTGCCAAACAGGATCAGCAGGGGCTGAACCTATCGAAACAAGGCTACGTCGCGATTCCAAAGCTTTCCATTCTCTTGCCTATTTATGACAACGCTTATTCCAAAGTCGCCTTAGACAAGGGGGCGAACACGGTTCAAAAGGATGGCCCGGTTCCCGTGATGGGGCAGGGAAACTATACGCTTGCCGCCCATAACTGGGATAACGGGTACACTGGCTTTTCCGCCCTGCAACAGAAATTAAAGCAAAACGAGCCATACGAGGATTCCAACGGTAAGCTTGGTACTTCGGATTGGTTGAACGGAACTAAGATATACCTCGCTAACCAAAATGGTATTTATACTTACAAAGTCACGGGACAAACGACCGTTGATCAAAACGATGGGTCCGTCCTAAATCCCGAAGACCGCATTGACGGAAAGGCCAAGCTAACCATCGTGACTTGTTTGTTCCCAGATACCACAAAACGAATTATCACGAACGCTAAGTACAGTGACTTTGTTAGTTGGGACAAGGCGAAAAGTGACGAATTAGGTTACTTTGACCTGCAGAAACAAAAGACAAACGTCTTACCTTAAAAGGATGGGAACATGTACGAATATCTAAAGGGGCGGATTACGCAAATTGCTCCCGGAGCCATTGTCCTGGAAACTAAGGACGGGGTGGGTTATCGCATTTATCCGGCGAACCCCTACCATTTTGAAGTGAACCAGGAAGCCCAAGTCTTCGTTGAACAAATCGTGCGGGAAACGGAGCTGTCACTTTACGGCTTTGCGACGGTTGTTGAAAAACAATTGTTCGTTAAATTGTTAAATGTGTCTGGGATTGGACCAAAGTCGGCCCTTGCCATTTTGGCCGGTGCTCAGCCGGCTGACTTGGTGGCGGCCATTGAAAATAGCCAGGTTGATTATTTAACGCAGTTTCCCGGTGTTGGGAAGAAGACTGCTCAGCAAATTGTCTTGGATTTGGCTGGTAAAATGGCTGACTTTTCAACCTTGGCCGAGCAAGCGACCACGACTTTTGCAGAGGCAAGCGAAACGGCTGCCAACCGTTCGAACCTTGAAGACGCACTGGCGGCCCTCGAAGCGTTGGGGTATGCTAGCCGTGACTTGACTAAGGTTAAAAAGAGTTTGGTTGGTGAAAGTGGCACTACTTCTGAACTAGTTTCGAAAGGTTTGAAACTGCTGGTTCAGGGTTAACAATCGCCCGAGATAGGCGAAATGAAATGGAAATGGAGTAGATATGGTGATAATTACAGCGGGGATGATTGGTGTCGGGAAGACGACCTTAACAGAGTTGATTGCAGAGCATTTTGGAACCCAAGCTTTTTTTGAGCCGGTTGGGGACAATCCTGTTTTGCCACTTTACTATAAAGATCCGAAGCAGTATGGTTTCTTACTACAGATTTTCTTTTTAAACCGTCGCTTTTCGATGATTAAAAAGGCCTTGGCTGATGACAATAACGTGCTTGACCGTTCAATCTATGAAGATGAATTGTTCACCGAGGAGAACCACAAGGACGGCAATATTTCGGACATGGAAATGGACGTTTACCATAACCTAATTTCACGAATGATGGCCGAATTGGATGCTTTGCCCAAGAAGGCACCTGATTTAATGGTTTATGCCGATGCGGACTTTGAAACGATTCTACACCGTATTAAAAAGCGTGGTCGCGATTACGAGCAGTTTGAAGACAATGACGAGCTTTACCAGTACTACCATAAAATGTGGAAGGCCTATCAAGGTTGGTTTGACTCCTACGATAAATCACCAAAGATTCGGGTGGACCTTCAAAAGTACGATTTGGAAGACCCCAAAAACCGTGAGATTGTTTTGGGACAAATCGATGAGGCGCTGAAAAAGATTCGTTAATCCTTTAAAAGAGCAATTAAAAAAAGCCATCGTTACGATGGCTTTTTTTATTGACCTTATTTTGATTGCTTTGTTTCTGTTTGGTCTGCAGTTGTTGTTTGAACACCCTGTTGCGAAGCCAACAAATCCTTGATCTCGCGCAAGGTAACCAGCTCGTCGGATGGCGTCTTGGCCGCAGCTTGCTTTGGCTTCATCACCGTCTTGTAAAGGAACTTGACGAGTAAGAAGACGACGAAGGCGGTAATCAAGAAGTTAATGACGTCGTTTAAGAATTCACCGTAGGTAAAAACTAATTTTGATGACAGACGTAACTCTAGTTCAGACAGGGAGTGGTTGGAACCGGTGAAGAAACCAATCAACGGGTTGATTAAGTTTTTCGTGAAAGACTTGACCAAAGTCGTAAACGCACCACCAATAATGACACCAATAGCCATGTCGACGATATTGCCACGGTTAATAAATGCCTTAAATTCTTTCAATACTTTCATTGTTTATTACTTCGCTTTCTTTAATTTTTGTACTAACGTTGGGTCCGGTGTGACGTAAATGGTTTGCTGACCTTCAAAAATAACGAAACCTGGTTTTGCACCGTTTGGCTTGCGTAATTTGCCGGCCGGCAGGTAATCAACGGGCACATTGGCAGAATCGCGGGCCTTTGAGAAATAGGCGGCTAGTTCAGCGGCTTCTTTCAAAGTTTGCTCAGAGGGGTGATCCGAGTCGATTAACACGTGCGATCCTGGCAACTTTTGCACGTGAAGCCAAATGCGCTGACGATTCGTCTTTTTCATCGATAACTGATCGTTTTGCAAGTTGTTTTTTCCAACTTCGATGAGGGTACCATCGGTGGCAGTAAAACGATCTGGTTGACCCATGACGTGTTTGGGTTTGCGCGTTTGCTTGCCCTTTGTCTTGACCTTGGTTTTTTCTCTCAAGTAACCCTGGTCAATGAGTTCGACTTTGATATCAGCGACGTCTTTTGGTGAGGCCACCGCGAGTTGCGTCTGGATTTGCAAGAAGTAGTCGATTTCGGCTTGGGTTTCTTGAAGCTAGCCAAGTACGTGGTCTTTCGCCAGCCGAAGTTTCCGGTACTTATGGAAGTAACGGTTAGCATTTTGCATGCCATCAAAACGGGGATCCAAGGCAATGGTGAGCAGGCGATTCTCATCGTAGTAGTTTTCGATTTGAACGCTGGTCATTCCCTTTTTAACGAGGTGGGGATAGGTGATGAGTAAATCGCCCTTTACCTTTAACTCTTCCGCGTTTTCTGAGTCGAACAGGGTCTGATTTAGCTTCTTTTCCTTTGTTTGGTTCTTCTTAAGCTCGTTTTTAACGAGACGAACCAACGAGGCGGCCTGTTGGTTCACACGGTCTGCTTCTGCTTGACCGGAGAAGTAGGCATCTAAGAGCGCGCCAAGTGTATCAAATGATTCGGCCTGGGTATTGGGCTCATTCCAGTTAAAGGCGGCGTATGAAAGCTTTCCTTTTTCAGACCGGAACAAAGTCGGTTCTGGATGATTGAAATGGTTCAGCCAGTCCTTTGCCACCCCCATGGCATCACTGCCAGCCTCCAGATGCTCGGCTAAGTTTTTGGCAGATTGACTTGAAAATCCTTGGAATTGTTGCTGGATGGCTTTTGGCCAGTCGGATTTGTTCTGGTCCAACAGCAACTTGGCCAGTGCGCCTAAATCTGAAGTGAAGGGGTTTTCCTTATGTTGTGCAGGCGGCAGCACGTAAGTGGCACCCGGAATCAACGAACGGACACGGTTCTGATCAGCAGGAACATGCTTGATTAGTTCCAGGATTCGTTGATCCTTTTCGCGCACTAAAAAGAGGTTTGAATGGCGGCCCATCATTTCAAGGGTTAGTAAGAGTGTTTGTTCATCACCCAATTCATCGTGTGTTTTGACTGCAAAGTGGAGGATACGGTCGTTTTCGACTTGAGTAACCGATTCCAAACGAGCACCCTCCAGATTACGCCTTAAAAACATGGCAAAGTTAGTTGGCGTCTTTGGATTTTGGTAGGGGATCCGAGTAACTTGGGCTCGAGCATAGGCCGGATGAGCTGATAGTAAGACGGGGTAATTGGTGCTGTTATTACGAACGACTAAAATGACTTCATTCGGGTAGGGCTGGTGGACTTTTGTAATGCGGCCACCAGCCAACGTTTGATTTAATTCATGCGCAAGGGCATGGACAAAAAGGCCGTCTAAGGGCATAAGCTCCTCCTTTATTGATTAACTTACTATCATTATAAGACATGAGTGGACTAAAAAGAGCAAAAGGGCGTTCTTTTAAGAAAAACAAAAGAAAAAAAGTCCCTATTCTGTTTAACAGAATAGGGACTCGATAACAAAATTACTTCTTATCAGTAACTTGCTTACCGTTATACATTCCAGAAGGAGAAACGCGGTGAGCAACGCGGTATTCACCAGTGGTCTTGTCCAAAGTAATGTTTGGCACGTTCAAACCGATGTGTCCGCGGCGGTTACGCTTGTGAGACTTAGAATTCTTGTTTGATGGGGTAGCCATTCCGGCACCTCCTTTCGGTTCAATTTATCAACTGTTTAAGTTTATCTAAGATTTTGATACTTGTCAATAAGTGATACGAAAGTCATTAGAAAAAAACTGTGAAAAAGTCTTATTAAACTGCAGGGGAATCCGTTAGAACTTGATATTCCTCACCAAGTTCATCGAGGACTTTGGTAAATTCGGCCCAAGTCATCACAACGGTTGCTTCGTTTTGATTCGGATGGACGGCGACTTGGTCAGCATCAATAATCGCTTGATCAATCACGAGGTGGATTTTTTTATCTTTGTCTTTTTCTAGAGCGAGTGGGGTAACCGTTCCTGGGTGAACAGCCATTAAGTCAAAAAGCTCCTCTTCGGAAGCAAAGCGTAATTGGCTTTTCGTACTTCCTAATGCCTTTGCTAGGCGGCCAAAGTCGATTCTTTCCTGCATGGTCATGTAGAGATAGAATTGCGCCGTTTTCTTCGTTCTGATTAAGAGATTCTTCATTGGAAGAAATTCTTTTGGTGCCGTTGTGTCGTTTAAATGGTGAAGGGTGGGGTGAGTGTAGCGTTTATAGAGGGCCCCACTCTTTTCTAAAAGGGTAAGGGCTTCTCTTTCGGTTGCTTCGTTCATTAGCTCCTCCTTGTTTGCTGTCTTTCTTTTTGTTCATTATATGAAAAAGTACTGAAAAGAAAAAGAGAAAAGGGGTGAAAGCCCTTAACCAGGGGGCTTAATTCTGTTAAAATAGTACTGTTATCCTTTTGATAAAAACAAAAAAATCTACTAGTAAAAGGTCCGTCCTATGACAATGAAAAACCGTAACAATATCCTCATGGTTCACTTGGTTGTATTTTTGTTCATTGCCTTTGTGTACTTAACGCCAACTCACTTCGACTTTTTGATGTGGAATGTTTTCTTGGCACTCTTGCCCCTGGACTTTGCTTTGCTAGTCATCGTGTCACGATGGAAGATTAGTCAACTGGTTTTCTCCGTTCTTTGGTTGCTTTTCTTTCCGAACACTATGTACATGATTACGGATTTTATCCACTTACAGTACATTTCGACCGCTTTGGATGTTCGTTACCAATACTTTAACTATTCCGTTTTAGCGGCCGGCATCTTTATTGGGGTCTTCTTGGGTATTTTGTCGCTTGAGATTATGATGCGACACTTCCTTAAAAACCGTCGTGGTTTGGTTGCCTTGTTTACACTGGGCGTTGTGTCCTGGATCTCATCGTTTGGGATTTACCTCGGCCGTTTCTTACGGTTGAACTCCTGGGATGTTTTTACGAACTATGACCTGGTGATTAGCAGTATTCAAAATTCCATTTCCCGGCATATGTTTGCCTTCGTTGGGCTTTTCGCCCTCGCTCAGTTCGCCATCTTAGTTATCTACCATTACGGTGGTCGGCTACTCTTTGTTTTGGGGCAGCAAGTAACGGATGACGAGCAGACGCCAAAGAACTTCTCAGAAGAAAAAAAGAATTAAAATTGTTTGACAGGGTCGCGTCTATCGTCTATACTTAATGACGTTGAACAAGTAGAAGCGCCCGCTTCTCGCCTCGTGACTCGCGTTGCCAGGCAGATACACGTTGTACTTCAATGTACAGACAGGTAAGGTGGGCGAACTTCGGTTCGTCCACTTTTTTCTTCGTTGTTCACACAAAAATATTTTGGAGGTATCGAGCCATAGCACGTCAACCAAGACAAGTTGATCTAGTCAACGATAATATCCGTGCAAGTCGGGTTTTACTGATTCACGATGGTAAGCAGGAAGAGATGTCAACGCGTGACGCACAGCAGCGTGCCGATGACATGGGCCAAGATTTGGTTCTTGTGCAAGCAAATGCACAACCACCAGTTGCCAAAATCATGGATTGGGGTAAAGCCAAGTTCGAAGCGCAAAAGCGTCAAAAAGAACAACGCAAAAACCAAAAGATTGTTCAGGTTAAGGAAGTTCGTATGTCACCAGTGATTGATTCAGGTGACTTCGAAACACGTAAGAAGGCTGCCATTAAGTTCCTTGAAAAAGGGGACAAGGTGAAGTTGAACTTGCGTTTCCGTGGCCGGATGATTACCCACCAAGATATTGGTCGGGAAGTCTTAGAACGGATGGCCAACGAATTGGAAGACATTGCCAAGGTTGAGCAACGCGCTAAGATGGATGGTCGGCAGATGTTCTTAGTTTTGGCACCTAAGAAGGGCTAAAGCAGAACACGACTTTTAGATACTTGAAAAACGATAGGAGAATGGACACATGCCCAAGATGAAGACTCACCGCGCTGCTGCGAAGCGCTTCAAGAAGACTGCAAAGGGTGGCTTCAAGTCAGCCTCAGCTTATACGTCACACCGTTTCCACGGTAAGACGAAGAAGCAACGTCGTCAATTGCGTGGTACACGCATGATGAACAAGACAACGGTTAAGAAGTACGCCAAGATGTTGTCTACCCTTTAATTTCAGGGTGTCTGTAAAGTAAGTAATTTTCTAGGAGGATTTTCCCATGCGAGTTAAGGGTGGAACAGTTTCACGCGCACGTCGTAAGAAGTTTATTAAGTTGGCCAAGGGTTACCGTGGACAACGTCGTATCAACTACAAGGTTGCTAAGCAACAAGTTTACAAGTCATACTTGTACGCATACCGCGATCGTAAGAACCGCAAGCGCGACTTCCGTAAGTTGTGGATTGCCCGTATCAACGCGGCAGCCCGCATGAACGGTTTGTCATACTCAAAGTTGATGCACGGTTTGACTTTGGCAGGTGTTCAATTGAACCGTAAGATGTTGGCTGATTTGGCCGTATCTGACTTTGACACTTTTTCAAAGGTTGCTGACCAAGCAAAGGAAGCTTTGAAGAAGGAAAACGTTTTGGTTAAGGAACGCAACGCTGCGACAACTGACAAGACGGTTAAGGTTTCTCGTTAATCTTAATAAAACAAAAGTCACCCAATCGGGTGGCTTTTTTTGTGTCACTTTTTAGTTAAATGTTGGGTAATCACTCAATAAATCCTTTTCTTTCGTGTGAATGTCTTAGGCTCAAAAGCTGGAAGTATGCTAGAATATTAGTAATTGATAATTCGAGACAAGAGTTTTGACTAACATGGTAAAGCTCAAGTGATAAAAATTAACACGAAACAAAGGAAACAATATGACAGATTTGAATATTTTGCCCCTTGGGGGTGTTCGAGAAAACGGTAAGAACATGTACGCCGTCTCCGTTAACGATGAGATTTTTATTTTGGATGCTGGACTAAAGTATCCGGATACGGAGCAATTAGGAATTGACGTTGTAATTCCTGATTTTGAATACTTGATTAAGAACCAAGATAAGATTGCTGGGATTTTCTTATCACACGGACACTCCGATGCCATTGGCGCTTTGCCTTATTTGTTGCAGCAAATTCAGGCACCGGTCTTTGGCTCAGAGCTAACGATTGCCTTGGCTAAAATTGCCATCAACGAAGAAAAAGCGATTGATCAGTTTGACGACTTTCATGTCGTGAACGAAAAGACGGAAATCGACTTTGGTGATGTGAAGTTATCCTTCTTTAACACCACGCACACAATTCCAGAAGCCTTGGGAATCGTGATGACGGTTGATGAAGGACAGGTGGTGTACACTGGTCACTTCAAGTTTGACCAGACGGTCGAAGCCGCCTACCAGACGAACTATCAGCGCCTAGCTGAAATCGGTCAAAAGCCTGTCTTGGCTTTGCTAGCTGATTCAGAGGGAACGGAAGAATCCGTTAAAGCACCCGCTTCGGAACGGCAGATTCACGCTTATATTCAAGAGACTTTTGAAGAGGCGAAGGGCAAGCGAATCGTGGTTGCTGCGGTGGCGTCCAATATCCAGCGCGTGCAGCAGGTGATTGATGCGACGGCTAAGACGAAGCGCCGTTTGGTCTTGACTGGGCACGATGCTGATAAAATTGTGAAGACAGCGCTTGATCTTGGCCTTTTGAAGCTTCCAGAAGACAACAAAAAGTTATTTGCAAGTGTCAAGGAATTGGACCAATTGCCCGATGCTCAAACCGTTGTTTTGGAAACTGGTAAGCTAGGGGAACCTGTCAAAGCCTTGCATAAGATGGCAAAGGGGGAAGACCCCGTTGTCAACATCGGTGCCAATGATTTGGTCTTTATCACGACGAACCCGGCTTTTGCGGTTGAGTCCTACGTTGCTCAAACACGTAACATGCTCTTTAAGAAGGGGGCAAACGTCAAGCAGATTTCTTCAGACCTTCGCTCTTCTGGTCATGCATCGAAGGAAGATCTTCAACTTTTGCTGAACATTCTGAAGCCTGAAGTACTTCTTCCTGTCTCGGCTGAATTCCGGGTGATGGTAACAGCCAAGCAAGCGGCTGAAGAAGTTGGCATGGCGACGGAACGGATTATCATGGCAAAGCGTGGTGATCAGATTGCTTACAATGGTGAGACTTTAGAAAAAGTCGGAGCCGTTTCCGTCGAAGAAACCATGATTGATGGCGATTCATTGAAGGATATCGGAAACGTTGTCTTGCGTGACCGTCGCATTCTGTCAGAAGACGGCGTCTTTGTCACCGTGGTAACCATTGACCGTAAAAAGCGCAAGGTGGTTTCAAAACCTAAGATGACCTCCCGTGGTTTTGTTTACGTGAAGGCTAACCGGGATTTGATGAAAGAGTCTGGTAAGATAACGATTGATGCCATTGAGGAATACCTAAAAAATGCGAAGGCATTTGATTGGAACGAACTTAAGAACGGTGTCCGTGAAAAGTTGTCACGCTTCCTTTTCAATGAAACACGGCGCCGTCCAATGGTGATGCCTGTTGTGATGGAAGTGAACCAGAATCGTCGCCCCCACCATAAGAACGACACCGATAAGAAGGGCAAAAAGCCTGCTAACAAGCAAAACCAAAAGAACCAAGGGAAAGCTAAAAAAGCAAAAAACCAAGGTAAGAAAACTGATGATGGTCAGGCTACAAAATCCGCTGACTAATCTTAAAAGGCCGTTTAGGTCTTTTTTATATCCCAATCAATCGGTGTGAAAGGAAACCATGACAAGACTTGATCAATTAATCGTCCAAGGAAAGCAAGCGTTGGCGGATGACGAATTTGCAAAGGCTGTGGAACTGCTCGGAGAGGTGTATGGTGACGAACGATCCTTTGAAAATAACTGGCTTTTTTCAAAGGCGTTGTATCAGAATGGACAGGCAGAAACAGCGTTGACAATCGCTCGCGAATTCGTTGGGGAATACATGTGGACCACGGAGGGTTATGAGTTTTATTTCGATCTTTGCTTAGCCGCTAGCTCCTTTGTTGCCGCCCGTCGATTGGCACTCGGGTCGATTGACTTCGAAAAGCAGGAGAACCGTTTGGAACGGCTGAAAGAAGCAGAAGAAAAAGCCCGAAAAGAAAATGGTGAACTAATTAAAAAAAGGGCACGGGAGCTTAAACATTTAGCAGCCTTCGACGCCTTTACGCAACAACAAATTTATCAAGATGCGCAATTGCTGCCTTTTGAAGAATACTTTGACGCGGCAAAGCAGGTACTAATTGACCCCGACTGCTTGCCCCTAATTCGAATGACTATTTTAATCGATATGCAGTCGTTGATGGTGGATGAGGAACTGACTTATCGCTACATTGATGGGAAAAACTACACGACAAAAATTAATCATGCGGGCAATCCATTAACGCACCCAGCTTATGAAGCGGCAAGGGATTATTTGCAAGAAGTCATTGGGCAGGAAGATCCCGTTAGCTCTGAACTGTTGCATGAGCAGTTGAAGCTTGAATTCAACGCGCTGTTTCCACAAATCGATCGGGTGACTGATCCAATCGCCTGGATGCAAAAAGATATTCAACGTTTTCAATCCATACCGGATAATGAGGAGAGAAAAGAATCGTCTGATCAAGCCAAACTACATGAACTCGTTTATCACTTTTTATCCATTCTGGAAGTTTAAAAGGCTGGACTACACTGCATAAAAGAAAAAAATCACCAAAAATACAGGATACTTTTTCATTTGGAAAAGTATTTACAAAAAATTAAGAACTTAGTATAATTGAATTCGGCTCATCGGCCAGAAAAAGCGTTTGTAATGGTTGTTTTTATCCGTCAAGCGTTGTAAAATATAATCATACGATTTTCTTGGGGGTTACCCCGAGAAATAAAATTTTGGAGGAAACTACATTGGCTAAGGAAACATACGTTCGTAACAAGCCCCACGTTAACATTGGTACTATCGGTCACGTCGATCACGGAAAGACGACTTTGACTGCCGCTATCTCAAAGGTATTGGCTGAAAAAGAAGGAAAGACCGCTACGGACTTTGCCGAAATCGATAACGCCCCTGAAGAAAAGGAACGTGGTATCACGATCAACACGTCCCACATCGAATACGAAACGGACGCACGTCACTACGCCCACATCGATGCCCCAGGTCACGCCGATTACGTTAAGAACATGATCACTGGTGCCGCACAAATGGATGGTGCCATCCTTGTTGTTGCCGCAACTGACGGTCCTATGCCACAGACTCGTGAGCACATTTTGCTTGCCCGCCAGGTTGGTGTTGAACACTTGGTTGTCTTCTTGAACAAGACTGACCTTGTTGACGATGAAGAATTGGTTGACTTGGTTGAAATGGAAGTTCGTGAATTGTTGTCAGAATATGACTTCCCAGGCGATGACATTCCTGTTATTAAGGGATCAGCTTTGAAGGCATTGGAAGGCGACAAGGAACAAGAACAAGTTATCTTGGACTTGATGAAGGCCGTTGACGAATACATCCCAACTCCTGCACGTGAAGATGACAAGCCATTCTTGATGCCTGTCGAAGACGTATTTACGATCACTGGTCGTGGTACTGTTGCTTCTGGTCGTGTTGACCGTGGTGTTTTGACTACTGGTACTGAAGTTGAAATCGTTGGTTTGAAGGATGAAATCCAAAAGACAACGGTTACTGGAATCGAAATGTTCCGTAAGACTTTGGACGAAGCACAAGCTGGTGACAACATCGGTGCATTGCTCCGTGGTATCGACCGTGACCAAATCGAACGTGGACAAGTTTTGGCAGCCCCTGGCTCAATCAAGACTCACAAGAAGTTCAAGGCCGAAGTTTATGTCTTGACTAAGGAAGAAGGAGGCCGTCACACGCCATTCTTCACTAACTACCGTCCACAGTTCTACTTCCACACGACTGATGTTACTGGTGTCGTAGAATTGCCTGAAGGTGTTGAAATGGTTATGCCTGGTGACCAAGTAACGTTCGACGTTGAATTGATCGCCCCAGTTGCCATTGAAAAGGGATTGAAGTTTACTGTTCGTGAAGGTGGCCACACTGTTGGTGCCGGAACGGTTACTGAAATCGAAGACTAATTCATTAGTTTTTAAAAAGTCTGCTTAGGCAGGCTTTTTTCTTTTGCCTTTAATTTCTTTGTTTCTTTTCATTCTAAACTAGACCCTTTATTTCCTTTTTGTATTGAATTTAATCTTCATTTAAAGGATAATTAATGTAACTGTAATGGTTGTCATTTGATTATGACATTTCAGTAATCTGAAATGAGGAAAAGGATAAACTAAATGAATGAATTAAAGCCTCAAGAACGAAAGCATTTTAAGATGTATAAGTCCGGTAAGCAATGGCTTTTTGCTGGTATCGCTGTTTTTGGAATGGCTGCTTTTGCGCAAGTTGACCGTGCCAATGCTGACGAAACCCCAGCACAAACGGTTGTTCAAGACCAGTCAAGCACGACGAATTCCACTAGCAACAAGGATACTGATCAGAGTGCGGCAACGACAAAGTCAACAACTGATACGACGACTCAGGATCAGAAGAATACGACGAATGATTCTAATAAGACGGCGACTGATAATACGCAGGAAGACAACTCTTCGAATAAGAAGGAGACGACCACTGCGTCTGCTGATTCTTCAGAATCGTCAAATGCTACCAAGAATGTGACCACTCAGTCTGAAGAAACGAATGCTAATCAGGAATCACTTGACAACCGAGTGGGTGACGGCTAATCACTAGATGCCACAACTGGTTCTGCTAAGGCAAACAAAAACACCCAGACTTTTGGAACAGATGCGGCGACGCAAACCATTAACTGGGATAACTGGCAAGAAAACCGTACTTACCAATTCACACCAACGGCCAACGCCTCGGATATTTCTGCCGAAGGTATGAAAGTTGCTATGACGGTGACGGCAACTGCTCAGGGAGACACGGCTGCCAATGGTATCTTGAAGGCAATCGGAGTAGGTGTTTATAAGCAAGACGGCACCTTAGCCAAGTTGACCGACCTTGGGATTACCAATACCAGCCAATTAAAGGATGCTGTCTACACCTATCCAAACGGTACCACAGCCCACGTTAAGCTGGGATACTATCTGAACGCAGTGGGCCAGCAGGTAACGGACTTTAATGATGCCGTTGAACTTGCTTACTATGTGCACCCTAACGATCAAAATTACTCACTTTTCACTGATGGAAAGGGTGCCGATGCTGGTGTCAATGACAAAGTCGATTTGAACCAATCCGGTGCCTCCGCTACTTATGGCTTGTCCATTTCTTGGGACGCCAAGAACTTTGATAACTTCGCTGCCGCTCAACACGTTGTCCGTGGCTTTGCACAACCTGTTTATGGTTCATACAGCCCACAAGTAATCAAAGAATTCTATGTTGACCAAGACACTGGTGAGCAAATTTCACCAATGACTTTGTTGGGAGAACACGGTAATTTTACTGATCAGTATACGGTTGATAGCGATAATCTTTCTTCCCTCGGCTACACGCTTCGCTCAAGTTATATGTATCATCAACAGGAAACTGGTGGCTACACAGCTCAGGATGTGTCAAATATTTGGCCGGCTTTTAAGCTTGACCAACAGCCAGCAGCGCTTGTTCATTACTATGTCAAAACGACGGATGCTTCGAATGTCGTTCATTTCATTGACGTTGATGATAGCAACAAAGAAGTTGCTGTCACTTCAGATGGAAAACATGCCTATGATATCACTGGAATGGTCGAATATAATAACAAACAAGAAGATTTGTTAGCACAAGGCTATGAAGTTCAAATTAAGGACAAGGAACTCGTTGAATTGGATACTCCCCTTGACTTTGATGGTCCAGTGATTAAGCATCCCGATGGTGTGATTGAGGGACTCGGCATGGAGGTTCCGAAGGGTGGGCGTAATCTTTATGTCTACTTGAAGCACGGTACTGAGGTCGTAACGCCTGAAAAGCCTAAGGATGGGGTGGAAACTTCAAAGACGGTTACTCGTACGGTTAACTTCGTGGATA
>NZ_JQBH01000012.1:53870-55787 GCF_001438695.1 Fructobacillus fructosus KCTC 3544 | reverse complement strand
GGTTAGTGGCATTAACGGAAACGTTGATATGAGCAAAAATTACTCTGACCGCTTCAAGAATCAATACTTAAGAAAGGAATAATTTATGGCAGATGATAAAGGCTTTGTGGATATCAAGCCACAAGCCGGTAATGGTGACCAGTACCGTGACCCAACTCATATTCCAAGTGAAAACGAGTTCGCCAATGACATTAAGAACGGTGTAGTTGATAAAAATAGTCAAACACTAGCCAAGTGGCTACGTGAAAAACAATGGGGAGTCGATGTCCGAGAGGCATTAGCTCTTTTTGTTGAGTGGTTAAGTACGAAATGGCACAGTAACAAGGAATTGATTGATCAAAACGCTAATCGTCAATCACAGGTAGAAAAAAGACAGACTGACCTTGAAACTCGTTTTACTGGAGTATTAAGTGGAGCGACTAAAGATAGTGAAGTCATTGATGCTCGCAATAGTCAGACTTATGGAAAATTTGAAGTTTTGGATAATCGTTTTGAAAATATCGAGACATTGCTTGCTAAGTACGTTCCTCAAGGGTTTGAAGTGACGATTAAGCACAATTTGAACCGAATGCCAACAGTATTCGTATTTAGCTATGAGTGGGGAATTGGGACCGCACCTAATGGTCTGGGTACAGAACCAGAAGGACTATTCGGTGGCACTAATCCAGTATCGGTAGCCAGTAATGTGGTCTATTCAGATGCTAACACTATCAAGGTTATTCTTCCGCTTGATTACAAGATGTCGGGTGAGTTAGAACAACACGATAATAGCTGGTACTTAGTTGAAGGCATCAAGTCTTTGAAATTTAAGCTGGAGTAGGAGAAATAAGATGAAGAAGATTTTTAAGGGTATGGAAAACGGCCCAGAAGCAATTGATAGCAACTTTAACGAGTTAGCCGACCCTAAGCGAGACCAAGTTTTTCATGATTTGACAGTTGATGGACGATTAAGCGGTAAGAGCACAAGAGAAGTTGTGCAGATGGATTTTGGGCCCGCCATTTTTTGGCGTTTTGGACCCTTGGTGTTGATGTATGTTGCTGTTGAATACAAGAATATGTATACATCACCTTGGGGTTATATGGGTGGCTTCATGGTGCCTGCAGGGTATCGGCCGATTGAGAAAACGGTTGTTAATGTTATTAACGACTTTAAAACAACACAAGCCACAATCGATTTGAATGGTGCTCTAATGGCGACTGATACGGAATACAATTCAAAAACGATGTTAGAAATCCAAGGAAGTTGGATGACAAATGATGATTATCGGAATTAAGGGAGGAACAAAATGAAGTGGTATTTTAAATATAACCCTCAAACTTTTGAGCTGTTGTCTGGTGCTGTTTATGCAGAAGAGCAACCTAGCAACTCAACAGCGGTTGATCCAGCAGGAACGCCCTTTCCAGTTTTCAATGTCACCAAACAGTCCTGGGAAAGTGACCCAGTAAAATTGGCAGAGTTGGAAGAGCGTCAAAAGAAGCAACCACAAGTCCAAGATGTACAGAATCAAATTGCAGACCTGTACGCTCGTGTTTTGAACCAAGAAATGAAAGGAATGTAACTATGCAGCTTTCACAAATAGGACAAACAATTCGTTATTTTTACACACAAAAGCTTTGGAAGATTGATCGTGTGAAGAATACGGTCAAGGTTGGCTGGATTTCAAAAGACGAGTATCGAGAAATCACCGGTGAAGAATACACAGAATAGGAGATAGAATGAAACGACATTTTTGGAAAAATCGCCAGTGGGTAACCATTGCGGTTGAGGAAATTGTTGTTGGTCTTGTGGTTATGTTGCACTACCAGCAACTTGATATTCGGTTGCCACCCGCACTTGGGTTACTAGATGATGCACCTTTTGGACTGCTGTACATCACAGTAGGAGTAGTGCTACTAGTTAACTCTCTTTGGGACTTC
>NZ_JQBH01000012.1:49818-53327 GCF_001438695.1 Fructobacillus fructosus KCTC 3544 | reverse complement strand
GAACCACGTTATAAGTTGAAGGGAGGTGAGCATGTTTGAAAATCTAGGTGCTTTTTTTGCTGTGATTGGGACAATTGCCACCGCCTTTTTTGCTTGGCGAGGAAAACGTGAGGACACAACACAAAAACATGATGACACGTTGAGCCTGATGTTTAAATCTCAAAGTGACTTAGTGAAAGACCTTTCGTTACAGGTTGGCGATTTGAACATGGAAATCAAGAAGTTACGGACAGACAACGAAAACTTAACGAATGAGAATCGGGAGTTGCGAATCGAAGTCCGTAGCTTGACTAACAAAATTGATGAATTGATGACGGCTAATTAGTCGTCTTTTTTATTGGAGGAATAAAAATGAATTTAACTGATACATTGGTGTTGTCATTGGCTTTTGCGGCCGTTGCTGCACCGGCAGAGCACGCTTTGGTTCGGTGGTTACGAACTAAGACAAAAAACGGGAACGTCCAGCTATTGCTCACTTGGGCAGACCAAGCCGTTGCTTTGCTTGAAAAGAGCGATCTAGCTGGCACACAGAAGAAGCAGGAGGCGATTGATTTCGTTTCGCAGCGACTCGTGGCAAACAAGCTAGCTGGAAAGTTCTCGCAGGAACAGCTATCAGCAGTAATTGAACAAGCAGTGGCGCAGTTAAACGCCACAAACAAGTAGGAGGAACACACATGACAGTTTCAGGATTAGCAACACCATTTGGATTTCAAGACTTTCCTAACTATACGGAAGGTCGTAGTGCAGCGGTTAACAAGATTGTGATTCATCACATGGCGACAACAGACTATGATTCTGTTCCTGGTATCTGGAAGACACGGGAAGCTTCCGCACACTATGGTATTGGGAAAAATGGACAAATCCGTGCCTATGTTGATGAAGATAACACGGCATGGCATGCAGGACAGTGGGCAGCTAACTCATCTTCAATTGGTATTGAGCATGCTAACACGACTGGTTCACCAGATTGGGGTATTGCGCAGGCAACTATTGATGCCTCTGCAAAACTTGTTGCGGACATTGCCCAGCGCTACGGGTTCGGTAAGGTTGTACCATACAAGAACTTATTCCCTCATTCAGAGTTTTACGGAACGGCTTGCCCCGGTCAATTGAAAGCTAAGTTGCAAGAAATTGCAGATAAGGCCAACGACATCATGGCCGGTGGAAATGGCGACGTATCAACACAGTCAGTATCAAATGGAGGACAAGCTTCTCAGGAAGATAACCGTTCAGCAGCTATCAAGGAGTTCCAAAATAAGTGGAATAACCGCTGGGCATTACGTGAACCGTTCCGAATTCGTACTTGTGAGATGCAGTACGGTATGTATCAGGTATTGACTGATGATCTAAACGTTGAACCTAATTCATGGTTCTACAATGGTATTCCTACTAAGTTGCTTGAAGACTTATCTGATCCACAAGGACGTTCATTTGAAGATGGTGCGATGGTTCGCTTCAAGGATGATGTCAACTTTGGAACGATTGATGCCTACGATACAAACACGAACTCAATTGGTATCTTGTTCACTGGTTATCCAGATATGATTTGGTTTGATGCCGATAAGTTCTTGGCACATCCATAATTAAAAGTTTCACAATTATTTCAACTTGTTATATACTGATGCTATTAAGTGAAAGGAGAAAAATTATGGCACTTAATGAAAAGTTGGATGCAGCCAAGGACAAGATGGTCGGAAAGGCCAAGGAAGTTCAAGGCAAGACAAAAGAAATGGCTTCAGATGCTAAGGAAGCTGCAAGTGATGCAGTGGACAAGGCAAAGGATGCTATGAAGAAGTAAAAAATAGGGCTTCGGCCCTGTACATATATGTTGAAATTGAAAAGTGCTCGTTAATGCGAGCTGCTAATTACAGACTCACCTTTTGGTGGGTCTTTTTTTGATCATCGTAATAAAAAAAGCCCTTCGGGGCGTACATAAAAACAGTGGGCCAAAGTGGTCGATATTTAACACTTTTTTTGGTTTTTTTAGATTAAAACGTCTTTATATAAACGTTTATAGTAGTGGGACAAGTTAGCACCTTAAAACAACATGCTAAATTGACCAACTTAAAAAGCCCTTCGGGCGTAAATAATAAGCAATTAAATTGATAAAAAATAATAAAAGTATTGCATATAATCTTCGATAATAATAATATATAAGTACATCAAGTCCCCAGGCAATTGCGTCTGGGATTTTTTAGTACAGTAAAGGGGATGGTTGTGCGATGAAGTCCTATCATGCCACCTATTCGATTAATATTAACAGCATCATAGAAGATGGCTTTTCTACTAAGAAAGAATATGATTGGCCTGGGGATCTTGGGAATGGCGTTTATAGCTATATAGACCCTGATGAGAATGGATTATTTGATTATTCAGCAAAAGATCTTGCTTATCTATTTGTAGCTAATGGTAAAAGTCAAAGTATTAATAAAACAATTTCAGTATTGGAATTGAACTTAAAGCCAAATATGACCTTGTTAGATTTAACTGATCCTAAAATAAAAATGGATTTACAAAAGTTAAAGGTGAGAATTAAGGAACGATATTTAAATAAAAAAATATTGGATGGGTATGTTGAATCTGGTGCGAAGCACAGAGGACATACTGATGGGCTTTTTTTTGAATATTTATTCAAGCATTTTGATGATTATAAACTCAATCCAGATGGAGTTATGAACGATACTGTTGCTAGAATAGATAGAGACTATTATCTTTCAAATTTTCCAAATGGGAGGGAATTATGCATAAGACATACTGATGTTATTTTTAACATAAAAGTGGTATCTTAAGTATAGGAGGATTAGATATGGCTAATTTTGACGATGTAGTTAAGGTGACGATCCCCAATTTTTCAGATGAGCAGCTTGATGCCATTCTGGAAAATCATAGTGTTGATGAAGTTATGAAGGCTTTAGGATATGAGAAAAAATTAGATTTTAGTAATATTACTGCAAGTTTGGAACAAAGTAGCGAAAAGTACGTTTTTATGAATGATTATAAGCATCGAAATGTGAATCAGCAGAAAGTATATGGTGTAGCGGCGTAATGGCAGTTATAAATTTTTTAGATTATACTGTTTCTGAAATGAATTATCATAGGAATGAAAATTTTGAAGAATCAGTTGATGGTAAAATTGGGTACCAGCCTGTTTTTAATTATAATGTAAGCAACATGATCGATGATGAGTTTGGTGTAAAACTTTCGGTTGAGCTTAATAGCGATAATTTTCCCTATTATTTTAAGTTAGAAATCATTGGTAAGTTCAAGTTTGATAAGACTTGCATTGATTCTGATATGTCTAGTGACTACAAAGATTATAGGGTTAATGCATTAGCTATAATGTTCCCTTATGTTAGAAGCGTTGTTTCCCAATTGACATTGATGTCGAATGAATTCCCATCGCTTCAATTTCCTACAATTGACGTCAATAAGTTTGTTCAAGAACAAAGTACAAGTGATTAACTGATACGTTGTTAATTGAGTTCAACAAGGCCCGCTTAGTGCAGGTC
>NZ_JQBH01000012.1:0-49637 GCF_001438695.1 Fructobacillus fructosus KCTC 3544 | reverse complement strand
TTTTTTTATTTTGGATATAATAGTAGCAAGCTACTCGGGCTGTACGCAGTGGGATAGTGGAAATGACGGGAAAAACGCAGACGTGCGCCCGTCTTTTTTTGTGTTTAAACGCAAATCAGCAGAAAGTCAGCAGTAAATTGTGACTATAAAAGAAAAGACAGAACGCATGTCGCTCTAAGTGTTTCAAGTTTTCATGATTTACTAAGAAAGTAAAAATCAAACATAATTAGAATAAAATCAAACGTAAAAATGCGTTATAATTTGTACGTCGTTACCGTAGCGACTTTTAAAGGGCATTAGTCCTGTACATAAATAGCACCAGAAATTCAGACATTTTTCAGACACATGTTCTTAAAAGTTCTGTTATATAGGCGTTTTCATTTCCGTTAGTCGGCATATATGCTAGTATCTAATTTTAAAAAGGGGTCTGACCATGAATAATGGTCAGATCTCTTTTTTATTCTCTTTTAAATTAGATGTATTGATGTATAATGTCCCTATAAAATTGAAGGGAGGATATTGAAATGTCATTTGAAGAAAAATTCGACGCAACAAAGGATAAGCTAGCTGGAGAGGCCAAGAAGGCTGAGGGCGAAGCAAAGAAAGTTGCTGCTGACGCAAAGGATGCTGCTAAGGATGTGGCCGATAAGGCAAAGGAATCTTTTAAGAAGTAATCCATGGGGCACTGCCCCGTACATAGTGATGTAACAGATAATCAGACGATAAAGAGAGTTGATTAAAGAATTTGTTCGACCCGTTCAATCATGTTTTCTGGAATATTACCAAGCAAGCGACGCATCGGTTCTTCGTTAATTGGTAGTAAGCTATCAAAAATACGGAGTAGGTTTAAAACTTGATCCTTAAAAATTTGCTTTTCACTCTGCTTTAAAAAGAGGCCAAAAAGAAGAAAAAGGATATAAAAATCACTTTCAGTATGTTTAGTCTGTCGTTGTTTGCAGCTAGGTAGTAATTTTTCAGGATAAAAGGCCTGTAGTTGAGATTGAGTGATTGTTTCCTTTGCACAAAGCTGTCCAATTAGTTCGCCATGGGCGAGAGCATTGCGAAAATCGAGGAAGAAACGAAGTGCCTGTTCAAAGAATGGCAAGGTGATTTTTTGGTTTGAGTCGTTGCAAAAGCCGTTGGCAACGGCCTCGCGTATGGCATCAGGGCTAGCGGCATACCAATGTTGGAATTGGCCAAAAGTCATTTCGTTAACTAATACCCAGGGAGGAATGTTTCCTTGTTGTTGAAAGTCTTCCAAGGTTTGCGAAATGTGCCTTTTTTGTTGTGTTATGTGGAATAACCTGGCTAAATGTCGTTTTTGTGCACAGGTGCTGGTGTTATAATGATCGATTCTTAGATAATTGTTTTGTTGAACACCGAATTTTTTGGCCGGTTCATACTGAAAGAGTGATTTGATATTTTTTTCGATTGATAAAAGAGCTTGAAGTAGTTCGGAAGAAAGACGATTTTCTAGCATTTGAAGAACGCCAAGTGTTTCAATGGTGATACCAGGAATGAATTTTTCGCTATGGTGATCTTTTTTGAAGGCTTGCCTATATCCATCAACTAGGGTTTCGTATGAATACTTTTTGAGTGTGTAAATGGCACTTTTAGGGGATTCTACTTCAATGTTATATTGTTCTCTCAGCACGGTCACTTGCTGATTCCAATTAAGAAATGGTTGTGTTTTAACTGACATATTGACACCTAGACCTTTGTATTAACAAAACCTTGTATTTGATAAAGCCATTTTAGCACAAGTGCGAACGCCTGTTCGCGCTTGTGCTGTTTTTTTTACAAAAATGGTTGCTCAGTGGAAGAAACCATTACAAAATTTGGCATTTTTTCTTATTGAATGGACCTATTTTTTCTAATTTTTGGTACTAAATTCAAAACAAACGATTTAGACAAAGACTTGATAAGCTTGCAAAGCTATTGTAATTTGACTTTTTAAGTGATGAAAAAGTCCGCTAAATAGGCATTTAAGTACATATCGTTATGACTTTCACTTGTAAGAAATCTTCTTGTTAAATTTGCTTAATGATTTCGAAATATCTTGATATTCCTCCGACATCTTCAACTTGCTATTCTGACAGGGTTAGAGATTAGGGAGAGCAAGTATATGAGAATCGTAAAAAAAACATTGGTCATAGCGACCTTTACAGCATTGACAATTTTAGCTGCCGTTGGAATTTCGTTTAGCCACACACATACCGGAAATTCACGGTCCAATCAAAAGCAGATGGTGACTGCCGTTTCGTCAAGTATTTCAAAAGTCGAACCGACTTCAGATTCAATCAAAACGGATGATACGCAGGAAAGCCAGGAAGCAACTGGGAGTTCAGTGAAAGCAGACGCAACTGTGCAAAACGAGGGGGCAAGCTCTACCGTTTCGAATGCTAGACCAACTTCACAAGTCAACACGACTGCTTCTACGACAAAGAAGCCAGCAGAAGCGCAAACACGACTGCAGCAATGACGGCTCCAGCAACTGCTGGGACGGCGACGGAGTCAACGACTATTTCGGTTAAAGAGGCGGTTCGTACAGATGGCTTTAACTTTTTAGGTCAGCATTTTGACATTAGTTCTTTTTCAAATACAACTGGTGGCAACACACCTCGCTGGACACCGTATATTTTTCAATGGACAGCGTTGCCAAACTATTACTTAGCTGAGGCTGCTTCAAGTGCAGGATCGGCTGTTCGACAGCTGTCAATTGGAAGTGAAGTTGTTGTTAACGGGCAAACATATCACGTAACAGACATTCGACACGGGATGAAGCGTCTTGATTCGATGGATGTGGTTGAAAGTCTTTCAGGACAGCATCAAATGGGTCTACAGACCTGTGATGACGCTTCCGGATCATACATTTCAACTTATTGGTTTGACTAAATCATAAAAAAGCAGAAGGTTTTCTTTCTGCTTTTTTCGTATAATAAAAAGATAAAAGTTAGGGAGGATTTACCATGCGACTTTGGCATTATCGAATAATTCCAGCATTATCACGGCAGCACTTACTCGGACAGTGGCGAGAATGTTTGGCAATTACGGGGGCCATCCGTAAGAACGGACGGGTTAATCACGCAACGGTGAATCGCTTAAATGATTTTGACTTGCAACACCTGTTTGTCTATGTCGAATTAGTAAAACGGGAGATGACACGGCGTGGATATAAGACTTCTGATAAATCACACCAAAAATTGATTGATGATGTGGAATACGATTGGACACAGCCAATCTCGTTTAGTGAAAATGAGGTGGGTGATGTTTTGTTGACAGACGGGGAACCACTTTTTGACGGTTTTCACGATAAGCGGTATCTGCTGCAAAATCTGTACATGATGCAAGAGAAGGCCGATACGGATCAAATCGAAAAGAAGACCTGGGAGCAGATGTTAAAGCAAGTAGCCAAAAAATACCCAGAATTTTTAAAGATGAAATAAAAAAAGCGAGTCGTCATTAGACGACTCGCTTTTTATACTTTAAATCGGTCTGATTATGCCTTTTCAGCGTTTTGAATTTCTGACTTGTGACCAAGGAAGAAAAGGATCAAACCAACAATGACGTAAGCTGACAAAACGCCGGCTGACATTCCGATGGCATGACCATCAAAGAAAGTTAGGTTACGCAAGAGCGAACCAGTTGCACCAGGTGGCAGGAGTTGTCCGAAGAAGCCCCAACCCTTTGGTAACATTTCAGGTGCTGAAGACAGACCAGAAAGTGGGTTACCAAGAAGAATCAAGAGAACGGCTGCGATTCCAAGACCAGCGTTTCCCATGACTTCGAGCAAACCAAGAACGAAGAAGCCAGTTGCTGCGATCCCAAGCATGGCACCGAGTGACGTCAAGAAGTAGTTGCCGTTGAAGGTTCCCACAACGAATTGGATAACACCAACCAGGCCAAGTCCACCGACAAAGGCGAAGGCGATGGCAGCCCAGAACTTTTGCTTCTTACCCTTCACCGTGTTGGCGATGGCAACAGCACCAATCCAACCACCAAGGGCGATTGGCAAGGCGCCGGCGGCCAGTCCCGTTCCCTTAGGGTCAGCCTTAGGGAAGGCTTTCAATTCAACGACTTTCAAAGTCTTAGCGTCGATGGCTTGAACCTTTGCGTCCAAAGCCTTCAACATCGTGGCATCAGTTGCCTGTGCTTGCATCTGGGCAATTTGGGCCTTGGCAGCCGTCTTTTGCTGAGCAACAACGGCGTTACCCATCGTTTCCAAGGCTTGGGCAACGGCCGTAGAAGCAGCCGTTGCCTTGTACAAAGTCATGTCGCCGGTGTTTGAAACTTCAAAGGCACCGTAGACCTTACGGTTGTTAACGGCGTCCTTCATTGAAGAAACAGACTTGTACTGCTTAACGTCGAAGCCCTTCTTTTCCAAAGGCGTGGCAAACTTATCGTATACAGCCTTGTCAGTCGTGACAACACCAACGGGTACGTTGTTCACACCTGAGTTAACGGCTGGCAGTGAAAAGGTGGTCATCATGATTCCGAGAACCACCGTCAAGCCAACAGCTAAGGTCAGGATGAACTTAGGTGATGATACTTTCATTTTATATTCCTCTCTTTTATGAGCTGTATTAATTATAGAAAAGGAAGCAAAATAAAAAAACCAACAAATGTTGGTTAGGAGTTGGATAAGTATTTAGATAACCTTAGCCATTAGTGTTGTAAGGGTTTTGAACTAATTGGATAGCGAGATTAGGTATGATGTGACTGATAATGTTGGCAAATTCCTCCGGCGATTCTTTGAAACCATTTTTTGCCCAAGTAATAAGGGTTGAAGAAACAGCTGAGGTGAGTAGCACAACAACGTACTCTCTTGGGACTGTCAGATATTCATCAGAGATAATGCCTTCGAAAACAGTGCGACTTTTGTCTTGCATGGTTTTTTCGAAAGAATTGCCAACGTTATTCGAAAGCATCAATACAAAAAGTTCACGGTTTTGATTGATGTTTTGAACAATTCCGGTCGCTCGATCTTGAAATTGTTCGATTAAGGGCTTATTCGATTGCCAGTTCACGTCAGGTAAATTGTTGATCAAGTTATCCAACAGTTCTTCTTGCAATTGGTCCATTAAATCGTATTTATCCAAAAAATGAGCGTAAAAGGTTGAGCGATTAATCGCCGCCTTATCGATAATCATTTTAACCGAAATACGATCGAATTTTTTTACTTTCAGTAAATCAATAAAGGATTGCCGAATTGCTTGATCAGCTTTAGAAAAGCGCACATCGTTTTTATTTTTCATATGAAACTCGTTTCAGTTGACTCTAGTCCGCCTTAACAGGAACCGCAATTTTTCCACGAAAGTCATCGGCAAACAAGCCCATCATGTAAGAGTCATGGTACTGACCTTCAGCAAAAAAGTGGTCCTTGAGGCAACCTTCTTCAACAAAACCAATCTTCTTGTAAATATGCACGGCAGCAGCGTTTTCAACATCGACGTATAGATAAATCTTATGTAGGTTGAGCACGTTGAAGCCGTATTCGATTCCCGCTCGCATACCAGCCTGAGCAAGGCCATGTCCTTGGAATTTTTTGTCAATGATGATTTGAATTTCGGCGTGACGGTGAATCGTATTGATTTCCATCAATTCAACGACACCGGCAAAAACACCATCTTTTTCGATGACGAAACGACGTTCAGTTTGGTCCAACACATGCCGGTCATAAAGAATGGAAAGTTCATCAAAAGAATTGTAGGGCTCTTCAAACCACAGCGCCATCACTGACCGGGAATTCTTTTGTTGATAAATATGGGGTAGGTCCTTTTTTTCTAACGGACGAATGTTCATGGAAACCTCTTTCTTTTTTATAACTAACTTTAGTGTATCATTATTAAAATAAAAAAAGACGGAATCGAAGGATTCCGTCTTTGTTGATTGCCCCTGCTGGATTCGAACCAGCGCATAACGGCACCAGAAGCCGTCGCCTTACCGCTTGGCCAAGGGGCAATTACTTGATATATATTAGCGGATTTTTATTCGAAATGCAAGTAATTTGCATAAAAAAGTCGTTTTTTTTAGTCCTCTATTAAGGGCAGGAATTGACCTAAAATGATATTTGAAAAATCAAGCTAGACCAATTATAATTGATAGAGGAAATAAAGGGGATAACCCCAGATAAAACTGGACTATTCTGGGAAAAGGAGACTTTCACAATGGCTATACCACGTTACATTGAAATACATAATGAAATCAGGCAGCGGATTGCGGCCGGAGAATGGCAAACAAATAAACGTTTACCCGCTGAACGTGAGTTGGCAGCTTCGTTCAACGTTTCCAGAATGACGTTACGACAGGCCATTCAAACCTTAGTCGACGAAGGCATTTTGGAACGCCGTGTTGGTTCCGGAACCTTTGTGGCCGAAAAGAAGGTTTCCGAACGCGCTTTGGGTGTGACTTCCTTTACCGAGCTTATGAAAAAGTCTGGGAGGAAGGCTCAGTCAGTAACCGTTTCTTACAAAGTCACGACACCATCAGTATCTGAAATGGACCATCTGAAGTTGAACGCAGAGGACGAAGTTCTGGTGATGGAACGCTTGCGTTTGGGTGATTCTGAACCCATCCTACTGGAACAGACGACTTTGCCAGTGAAATTGGTGAACAACTTTACTCGGTCAGAGTTGACCGATTCGCTCTACAAGACGTTGATTGACGCCGGAATTCAGCCGGGTCGGGCGGAGCAAACCATCACGGCTTCTCTTGCCACAGAACGCCAAGCTGCACTGTTAGAAATCAAGCGTGGTGATCCTATTTTGTCAGTGCGCCAGGTATCTTATGATCAACAAGATAATCCATTCGAATACGTCCGTTCTTACTATGTTGGTGAACGCTTTGAATTTAAATTAACACGATAATGACTGTGTCCTCCGCTAAGCGGGGGACTTTTTTTGTGCGCTGAAAAAATATTTTTTGGGAGTTACGGGATGCTTCCCTAGTGTTGTGTTGCATATGACGCTATTTACCAAGCGATATTCTTTTGTCCCTTATGCCTGATATTTTTTTAGATAAGAATGGGAGGACCGATGTTATGGTCTTTCTAACAGATTGAAAAGATTAATTAGAGTCAATAAAAAATAGTTATAGAGTCTAAAAAGTCTAAAGTGTCTTATAAAGTGAAGATTTGCACAATGTGAAGGGGGCTGATATAACTAAGTCAGAACTAAGTCTTATGACCAAGAAAATCTGAAAGGAGATTGTCACATGGAGAAAAAATGAGTTACTTTGAACAAATGAACGAGAACAGTTTACAGTTGATCAACGGAGGTAGTCGGTCGACTTACCGTGCTGGGCAAGCTTTTGGTACCACAGCTCATATGGCTTTCGCGGTGGTGTTTCATCTTGGACTGTAATGAAATAGGGGGCTATTATGAAAAAATGGCAGGTACAAGTATTGAATGATCATGAATTACTCACAATTAGTGGCGGAATGATTTGGCGTCCAACTAATCACACTACGGCTAAGGACCGAAGGGACTTCATTGAGGGTTTTTTCAATAAGTTATTTTAAAGGATAGAAATTATTAAAGGGCTTAGTTTAGCTAGCGACTATTGGTACAATAGTCGTTTTGCTATGTATTGAAAAAAATTATCACTTTGTCAGGAGAGTAGCTATGAATCTTCAACTAAAGCATCCTCATAACATACCATTTGTCCTTTTCAGCTTGATTGGGCTAGTTTGGTTATTAGAGCAGCAATTTATTGGTAAGTCATTGGTTACGTTTATAGTTGGCTTATTTATCACGCTTTCCTTATTTGGAATTGCTGGATTGAAAGGACTCTTTCAAAAAATGAAAGGGCCCTTTTGGTTCCCAATCTTTTGCTTTATAATGTATTTTTTGATTGAAATATTTTACACCATAATTGCTGTGACAAGTACAGGTAATCGTTACTTGTTTAAACATGAAATGGTTAATCAAGTCAAATATTTACATGGACTTGACGAGAAAATTTGGTATGGAGTGCGTTTTTTATTTTCAGCGGTTAATGAAGAATTGTTGATGATTCCTCTTGTCTTACTAGTATTCATCTTGCTAAAAAGAACAAGACTAGCTTGGTGGATAGCCAGTCTTGCTTCAGCAATTTTATTCGCTTCCCTCCATTTCAATGTCTACTCCCTCAATGTTTGGGTCATTGGACTCTTGATGATTGGACGAATTCTTCTCAACGAAGTTTTTCGTTTAACCAATTCAATTCGAACACCGATGTATGTCCACTTTCTATTCGATACTTGTAACCTGTTTTTTATGATGCTTTAGTTTATTAATAATTTGTTACAAGATTAATGATTGAAAACGGAGGAAATTGATGAACGTGCAATTGAAAAATTATAAGAATCTTCCCCTCGTAGTTTTACTAATAATCGGTTTTTCTTGATCACTAGCCCGTCCAGTTGTTGGTGAGGATTTGGGTACTTTTTTAACTGGACTCTTAATTACGCTACTGTTATTTGGTTCAGCGGGGTTAAAAAATTTATTTAAAAAAATGCATGCTCCGATTTGGTTTCCGTTTTTCGTTTTTGTCATGATGAAGTTATTTGATGGATTCTATATGATGATCGTAAGTGCAGCCACCGGTAATCATCATCTTTTTGAGCACGTTAGTACACACAATTTTGCCCATTTACATCGTTTACCAGAGAAATTGTGGTGGGCGGGACAATTTTTGTTTTCTGCTATTAACGAAGAATTATTGATGATACCAATTGTATTAACGATGTATATTCTTTTAAAGCGAACAGCAACAGGTTGGTATATGGCTAGTTTCCTTTCGTCAATTTTCTTTGCCTACCTGCACTATACCGTTTATGCTATGAATGTTTGGCTAGTTATAGGCTTGATTATTAATCGTTTGGTGTTAAACGAGCTCTTTCGCCTAACAAATTCTTTGCGGGCGCCAATGTGCGTTCATTTCTTAAATGATGCGGTGGGGATATTAGGCTGGATGTTATAATAGTCCCAGTAAAATGCAGATAGAGGAGATATGGCAGAAAGTTCTCAAAAAAAAGAATTGTTTTTAGGCGAAAAGTCCCTACATCGAAAGTTTAAGCTGTCAAATCGCATGTTGCTATCCAAGCATCTTTTAATTCTTGGCCAAACTGGTGCCGGAAAGTCAACGTCGGCTAAACAAATCATTAGCCAGTTACAAGAAATGAATCAAATTAATATGGTTTTTGATCCAACTGGTGAATATGGTCGAGATTTGGATAATCGAATTTCATATTGTTTGGCTCAAAATGCTTACATCGATTTATCGTCGCAATCTGCAGAAGAACTGCTGGGAGTACTGGGCCTAAATTGGAATAGCCAACTCACGGAAAAGTTGCAGGCTGCCATAACCTCGCTTAGAATACAGGAACAGCGGCGTGTCCAACCAATGCAACCATTGATTAAGGTGAATTACTCAATGAAGGAGTATCAAGAAGCAGTAAATGGGCTACTCGTGCGCAACCAACATTACGCAATGCAGCTGTTACCAGAACAGTTAGTTCAAGAATTCATTCGCCCCTTCAATGATGAACGGGCGGACTACCGTCTCCTGGGCCAAACAATTGATCATAAGGCGGTGAGCCATTATTGGCCACAAATTCAGGAGTTAGCCCAATTACTTCAGTCAAAACGATTAAACCAGATTTTTGGTTTTAACGATACCGAAAATCAGCAAACACGCTATGATTTGTCATTTATCTTGAAGACTTTCGAAGGTCGTCCAAGTAGGCATCGTTCATTAGTCATTGATTTATCGGAGTTACAACCCTTTCCAGCTATCCAACAACGGGTTATTTCCTTCTTAATGGAACAGCTATTGCAAAACCGTTTAAAATCCGATGCAACCCTTCCCGTTGCTATCTTTTTAGATGAGGTACATCGATATTTGCCTACTAACCAGGCAATCAACGAGAATGGCCTTTTTCATATTTTACGAGAAGGTCGAAAGGTCAATTTAAATTTGGTGGTGTCGACTCAGTCAATGCAGGATTTACCACTGTCTTTGCGCGGTCAGTTTGGTTCGTTACTGATTCACCGGTATCAAGCAACGGACGATCTTGCTGACTTACCTCTTTCAAAACGGTTGTTAGCACATTTACCGAAACTCTCAGTTGGTCAGGCAGTTTTGCTGACACAGCTTGGAAAGCACCATCTATTGAAAATTCAGCAACCAATATAAAATCAAAAGGGACAACGGTTAACCGTTGTCCCTTTTGACTACTGCCATTGAACGATTCGACTCATTAACAAGGTGAGAATGGCTGGAAATAGAATGGCATATTCATTTGTGAGGGGTAAAAGAAGACTGACCAAGAAGGCGCCGATAAAAAATGAAAAAATGACGAGTCCCAAGTCGATGGCACGTTGGCGCATTACGGCATTGCGCCGAATGAAGCCCTCGTAGGCGGCTTCGCTGAGACTCCGTAGGTTGCCAGTCATTAACAGTGGCATGAAAGGTTTTCCCTTTAAAATGCGAAATTCCTGAAGTGCGGCTGCGGCCGCAATAGATAGAATGGCCGTGCCGAAAATATTTGGAATTGACTGACAGATAAGGGCAGAAAGGGTCAGTAACGTTGTCATATACAGCAAGACATATTGTCTTTCCTTATTGATTGAAAAGTTTTTTAAGGTCCGATAATGCTGGAACATCTTGACCATTAAGGTTCCAAGGATGAAAGCAAAGATAGAAAAAGCGTATCGACCGACACTGCCCCAGTGAAGTTGACTCGCGTTGATACCCATTAGGATGATATTCCCAGTTTGGAGTCCAGCAAATACCTGACCGTGCATATGGTAGGAAAAGGCATCAATGGATCCAGCAGTCATGGTTAGTAAGCTGGCAAATAAAACTCGTTCATGGGATGGAAATTGATTTTTTGTCACTTTTCAAGACCTCCGACAAAAGATTATTTTACATTAAAATGTCTGATAAGTCTGAAAAATTTGAAGACTTTGTAATAAAAAAAGATGCCAACATGGCATCTTTTTATTGGATTATTTGTGGTTATATTTCTTGGCCAACCAATCACCAGTCACTTGAACAATTAAGACCATAATCAAGACAAGAATGGTAGCAACCAGGGTTGTATCGTTTGCGAAACGGTTGTATCCATAGGCTACGGCCATGTTACCAAGGCCACCGGCGCCAATGGCACCTGCCATGGCAGTCAAACCAATTAAGGAAATCAGTGTCACCGTTGAAACACGAATAATTTCAGAACGGCCTTCCTTGATGTAGACACCAAAGACGATTTGACTAAATGAGGCGCCAACGGCCTGTGCGGCTTCAACAATGCCACTGTCAACTTCTGAAAGTGCCACTTGGATTTGACGAGCGTAGAAGGGGAAAACGCCTAGTGACAAGGGCACTAAAGCAGCGTTAATCCCAATCTGCGTACCCACAAGTGCCTTAGTAAAGGGCGCAATGAAGGCTAACAAAATGATAAATGGTACAGCTCGGAAAACAGAAACAATTTTGTCAAGAATCCAAAAGATTGTCTTGTTTGGTGTAATACCACGGGGACCGGTTACAACCAAACCAATTCCGAAAATCAAACCCAGCAGGCCACCGAAGACCGCCGACCAGAAAGTCATGAAGAGTGTTTGGAAAATGGCCGTTCCCCAGCCGGTGTCACCACCCCATCCTTGATAGACGACGTTTGGAAATGTTTGTGAAAACCATGTACTCATGCTTGTTCTCCCTTCAAGATGTTAACGGAAACGGATCGTGCGGCTAAGAAGTCTAAAGCGTCCTCAAAGTTGTCTTGTTCACCAGATAGGATAACCAAGAGGGAACCAACTTCCGTTCCCTGAAGTACTTCAACATTGCCATAAAGAATGTTAGCCACGATACCGAAGTGCTGGTAGAGACTAGTAATTAGTGGTTCGTTCGTTGAATTACCAGAGTAGGTCAATTGTGCAAAGACTTGTCCTTCCGGAAGATTCTTGATGGTATCGCTGGCAGTAATTGTTGCGATGGCCTGATCTTGGTTAGTGGCAGTAGCGATGAATTCTTTAGTTAATTCGGCCTGCGGATTGGTAAAGATGTCCAGAGTGGAACCCTTTTCCAATACACGACCATTCTGCATAACGGCAACCTTGTCGGCGATTTCCTTCACGGCATCCATTTCGTGAGTGATTAAGAGGACGGTCAGGTTATACTCATCGTTTAATTTCTTCAGCAATGCTAAGATTTGACGGGTTGTCTTTGGATCTAAGGCTGATGTTGCTTCATCTGAAATTAAGATTTCGGGATCGTTCGCTAGCGCGCGGGCAATCGCCACACGTTGTTTTTGACCACCTGAAAGCTGAGAAGGATACTGCTTAGCCCGGTCTGACAAATCAACTAATTCGAGCAACTTAGCGACTTTTTCCTTCTTGACTGCTTCCTTTTCCTTACTGTTTTCAAGAGCAAAGAGCACGTTGTCTTCCACCGTTCGCTCGTTCAGGAGGTTGAAGTGCTGGAAGATCATACCAATCTTACGGCGCTTTTCCTTCAATTCGTGTCCGGTAATCTTTTGGGCAGCGGTTCTGGCTTCCTTCTTGAAAATGGTTTCGCCGTTGATCGTTACTGAACCGGTGGTTGGCTCTTGCAAAAGGTTAACGGTTCGAACGAGAGTGGACTTTCCGGCACCTGAGTAGCCGACGATTCCGTAGATATCGCCCTTTTCAACGTCGATGGAAACGTCTTGGACGGCATGGATGGTCTTGCCTTTTGGTGTAAAAGTCACGTCAATGTTTTTCAATGAAATAATGGGGGCAGTCATATGCGCCTTCCTTTCAATTCGATTTAATCTTAGTTAAAATTCTTATCCCAAGCGGCTTGTTCCGAATCACCATACTGCTCGTGAATTGCCTGCTTGACTTCCTTAGTTTGGAAGGCCTTAACGACTTCCTGATAGGTCTTGTTGTTCTTGTCCTTTGAGCGAGCAGCAATGATGTTTATCCACATCTTGGCATCCTTGTTCAAAGGTTCTGTGAAAATGGCGTCTTTTAATGAGAGACCGGCAGCCGTTGCATAGTTTCCATTGACAACGACACCCTGTGCATCGCCCAGTGTACGGGCCGTTTGATCGGCAGAAATTTCTTTAATCTTTAAGTTTTTAGGGTTCTTCGTAATATCCTTGGTTGTTTTGAGGTTTGAACCAGATGATAATTCAATTAAACCAGCATTTTTCAAAACATAGAGGGCCCGACTTTCGTTTGATGCATCGTTTGGTACGACAATCGTGTCGCCGTCTTGAAAGTCTGACACTTGATGGTAGGACTTGGAGTAGAGGTGAATGGGGGCGATGAATGTTTGACCAATTGCCTTGAGGTTGGAATGGTTTTTACTATTATAAGCATCCAAGAAGGCGTAGTGCTGGAAGGCGTTCAAATCCACATCGCCATTTTCGAGTGCTTTGTTGGGCTGTGAATAGTCGGTAAAGCGCTTGAATTTCAAATTAATTCCATACTTACTTTTGGCGGTTTTGGACACTTGAGACCAAATGGCATCGTCTTGTTTGTTGGCTGCCATCACACCGATGGTCACTGTCTTCTGTGCCTTTTGGTTTGGTTGCACAAAGGAGAAGTAGCCAAGAACCAAGACCACTAGAAGGACGAGGGCGTTAATGATTTTACTTTTATTAGACATTTTTACGTTTCTTTACTATTATTTTTCGTAACTCGCTAGAATGTTTTTAACGAAAGTCACGTTCTCATCATAGTCCTTTAGACGGATATTTTCATTGGGGGCATGGTCCAATGTGCCAGGGTAGCCAATTCCAAAACCGACAATTGGGGTTTTAGTGGCTTCAAAAGCGTAATTCATTGGGCCGGTACCGGCAGAAGTGGGGATGACGACTGGCTCCTTGTCGTAGGTGCTTTGGCTGAGAGCAATGACGCGCTTGATTTCTGGGTCTGTCATGTCTGAGCGATAACCACCTTGACCAAGTGTCTTTTCGACTTCGATATCGTCAAATCCCTGGTTAACTAAATGATTTTCAATTGCTTTTAGAGTGACATCAGGGTCCATCCCCGGAACGAGGCGGGCCTCAACTTTGGCCGTCGCTTCGGCAGGTAAGACAGTTTTAACACCAGCTCCCTGATAACCAGAAGTAATGCCTTCAATATTCAAGGTTGGCTCAAAGTAGAGGGCCTGTTTCCAATCTTCACCATGCTTGTCAGTTAACAAGGGGGCTTCGATTTGGTTTTTCTTGATAAAGTCTTCCCGTGTCTCTGGAAGGGCGGCAATCAATTCTTTTTCCCGCTGGTTAGGCTTTTTTACTTGATCATAGAAATGAGGAACAAGGATGTGCCCGTCTTGGTCAAAGAAGGTAGCCAGTGCTTGACTCAATCGCCATGCAGCAGAATTAACAACGGCAGCAAGCGATGAATGAAGATCGATACCAGCGGTTTTGGCCTTTAAGTTAAAGGTGACAATGCCCTTGTTTCCACCATCGATGATGGGACGACCATCTTTATCCTTGGAACCGGATTCCCAAATAATGAGGTCTCCTTTGATTTCAGGGTGTTTTTTGAAATAGTCATCAAGGTGCTGTGATGCGGTTTCTTCTGAACCTTCGACAACAAAGAGAATGTTAACGGGTAGTTGCTGATCATGCTCGTCAAGGTATTCGGCCAAAGCCGTCAAGCGGGCGGTTAGGTTCCCCTTATCATCATCGACGCCACGGCCATAAAGGTGACCATCTTTTTCTGTCAAAGTCCAGGGGTCTGAATCCCAAAGGTCGAATGGCTCAGCCGGTTGAACGTCGTAGTGGTTATAAATGATGAGTGTTTTGGCAGCGGGCTGTTGACTTTTGAAGTGGCTAATCACCAGTGGAGCAAAGTAAGTGTCATCAACCGTCGTCTCGCCACCGAGGTCGGTGAGGGCTTTAGCAATCCGGTTGGCCGCTTCTGGCAAGTGTTCACGTTTGGCTGAAACGGAGGGGATGGCAACGAGTTCTTTTAATAGATCTAAATATGTTTGTCGTGCTGTCATGTGTCATTTCCTTTCTGATTTAACTGTTATGTACGTGGGAAAGTCCCACGTTGTTGCTTCTCTTTTTACTCAACTTAATTGAATGAGCGGTCCCAGGCTGGGATAGAAGCATCGCCGTATGCCTTTTTAATGGCTTTCTTAACTGCGTCTGACTGGTATGCCTTAACAAAGTCCTTGTAGAGCTTCTTGTTGGCATCCTTCTTGTTAGCAGCAATGATGTTAACCCACTGTTCGGAATCCTTGTTAAATGGTTCTGTAAAGATGGCTTGCTTTTCAGAAAGCTTAGCTGTTGATGCGTAGTTTTGGTTCACTACGGCACCTTGAACATCGTTAATTGAACGAGCCGTTTGATCTGCTGACAATTCCTTAATGGTCAAGTTCTTAGGGTTCTTCGTGATGTCCTTAACTGTTACTAAGTCACCATCCTTCAAGTCAATCAAACCAGCATACTTCAGAACCTTGAGAGCACGACTTTCGTTTGATGGGTCGTTTGGCACGACGATTGTGTCACCATTTTGGAAGTCGGATACTGACTTGTACTGCGTTGAGTAAAGGTGGATAGGGGAGATTACCGTCTTACCAATGGCCTTGATATCCGTTCCGTTCTTCTTATTGTAGGCGTTCAAGAATGCGTAGTGTTGGAAGGCGTTGACGTCAACGTCGCCACTCGTCAAGGCCTTGTTTGGCTGTGAGTAATCTGTAAAGTACTTAACCTTAACGTTGATACCGTACTTATCCTTTGCCTGTTTTTCAATAACGTCCCACACTTCATCATCTTGCTTGGTTGCAGACATGCGACCAACTGTGATGGTCTTATCTTCTGATGAACCGTGTGATCCAAAACTGAAGTAAGCTGCGGCTGCAACAGCCACGATGGCAATTCCTGAAATAATCCACTTTTTCTTTGACATGATTTTCTCTCCTGGGTGTTTTAGATAACAAAAAAGTCGCCTCTGTTTCCACGTGGAAAAAACAGAAGCGACTTTCGCGTTACCATTCTGAGGTTTTTGTCTAGGATTGCCCCTAGACGACTCACTAACCATCGGGCCGCGGAGAATGATCCTAGCCGAATGGTGTGCCTGGGTAACGTAGGCCAATCCGTCAACTGCTATCGGTAAACCGAGTGACAATTGCCAATCACAGGTCATTTTCTCCGCCGCACGCACGTAACCTCTCACCAACCGGTTACTCTCTACGCTTTGCTTAGCAGATACTTTCCTGATCAACTTGTTTTGTATTGATATCTTGGTGATAATAATACAACCGCGTGGCATTTATGTCAACATAAAAATGAAATTAAAATTAAAAAAATGTTGATGCTAGTCTTTGCACATTAGCTGAATAGGTTATAATGAGCGGACAAGAAAAGGAGTATGGACGATGGATAAATGGGAAGAACTCTATTTGGCAGCGAAGCCTCTGTACAAACCACATGATGTTTCGCCTTTCATCTACGCACAACATGTGGTTACTGCTATCGAAGCTGAGAATGGCGAAATTTTCACTGGTTTTTGTTTTGAAGCAACGGCGGGAGTCTTTCATCTCTGTGCTGAACGTGCGGCTGCTTTTAATATGTTTCAAAACAGTGGACAGACCAAAATTAAACGAATCATGACTTTTCGTGATCATGTACCGGTTAAAGGTGATAGCATGCCTTGTGGTGCCTGTCGTGAATTTCTCCTCCAGCTGGATGTAGCCAATTCCGATATTGAATTCATGGTGGATTATCAAAAGAGAAGTACCGTCACACTGGCTGAATTAATGCCTCATTGGTGGGGTGAGCAGCGGCTGACAAAGGAAGATTAGCAAACATCTTTGAATTTAATGTCATTTTGCTAGTAATCTAGTAATAATGAATGGTAAAAAAGGTCCCAAGAAATTTTACTCGGGACCTTTTTTACTTTTATATTTGATAACTAATCAGCCGTTCGCCACCGTAAAGCGCTCCTGTTCATGGCGTTGATGGAGCAATTCTTGAACCATGGCATAACCCATTGTTCCGGAAGTCGTTTCGGAGGCACCGTTATCGTTACGAAGGGCAAAGTCGGTTCCGGTCAGGATGCTTTCGGACTTTTGACCGGGAACAAAGGAAATGGCTGGTGAAATGCCAAACCAGTTGACGTTGTGGACGTTCCGCAGGAATTCTAATTCATATAGCTGGTTCTCGGGGGTTGCCCGCCATGCTTTGGTACTGTCATCCGAACGGATATTGTCATAAACTAGGCGTTCCTTTGATTGGTCAGCGTAGAGACTACCAGCACCGAGAATAAAAGCAATTCGTGTCTTTTGGTTACGGAACATCGCCACTAGTTTAGTTGCTAAATCAACATGACGATAGGCTTGGTCTGGCGACGTTGAGAAGGCGTCGACAATGACGTCCATGCCGGCGAAGTCATCGGCCGTCAAGCTGAAGGCATCTTTTTCTAGAATTGAAATGGCTGGATACTTTTCCTTTAGCTGTGTCAATTTTTCAACGTTACGGCCGTTAGCAACAACCGTAATACCATTCTTTACTGCTTCGGCAACAATGGCCTCACCTGCCATGCCGGTAGCACCAATAATAAATGTCTTCATTGTCTATCTCCTTCTAATTGTATTTTTTATTAATACGTACTGTACTTCTTAATAATACAACGAACGGTGAACTATCTCAATAGGTAATTAAAAAAGGATGTATACTATTTAAAAACCCGCTAATAGACTTTAATATCAGTGCTTTAGCGGGTTGTTTTTTCTGTTGTAATTTGGGTATAGAAAACAAGTGCAGATGCTAGCTAGTCAAGAGCTTCCGAAAGGAAAATCCTTTTCTTTAACACTGGTATAACACGTTCTTATGAATGTTTTGCTGAATTCTTTTTCTGATAAAAGATGAATCCTAAAATAATCAAAGCTAAAAGGGCATAGTAATATTTTAAGGAGAATAGAAAAAAGAGTAGGCAGAGAATTGCTGCATATGACAAAAACCAGGCGAAACGGAACTTTCCTTTTTCTTCCCAGTTTTGCCACTTGCTAACGTGACGAACTTCGAATTGAAAGGAGCCCCACAGTCGTTTGATAAAGTAGTAAAAAATTGTCAGACGATGGGCACCGTTACAGAATAACAATAAAAAGACAGCCGTAATATCCTTTGTTAAGCCATAGAGAACCATTAGACAAATGCCCAAAAGATAGGCCAATTGATTATTTTGGTTTGTACATTCTTCCTTAGTCATGAAATGAATGATTCCTTTCGTAGGGAAATACTCAAATAAAAGCCTATCATGAATTTTATTTGATGAACAATGCTTGCCTTTCTTATTGCAGTTGATATAATAATGGTAACAACTCATTCCTGAGGGAGTAACTGGCGACCTAGTCGTTGTTGAGTACCGTCAAACCGAGGTGATTATACCTTTTATCGCGCTTAGGCGCCGGCTCAACATTAAACAGCGAGACTTATGAGAGTAGGATTTTTCCTACTTCCATAGGTCTCTTTTTCTTTATCAGGAAGAAGAATAAAGGAGAGAAAGTTGAAAAAGTCATTTTACCAAATTGATCAGAAACAGTTGGCAGAGGACTTGCAAACCAATTTGAAGCAGGGATTGGCTGTGCAGGAAGCGAAGCAACGCTTCGAAAAGAACGGTGCCAACACGCTGACGGCAAAAAAGAAAAAGTCGTTATTTGCTAAATTTGTTGACCAGTTTAAAGACTTGATGATTGGGATTCTGCTGGCTGCAGCCTTTGTAGCCGCTTTAACTGGTGAACAAACCGACGCCCTCTTTATTTTGGCTATTGTAATTATCAACGCCATCTTTGGTGTTTTCCAAGAGTCTAAGTCAGAAAACGCCATTGACGCTTTAAAGAAGATGGCGACACCAAAGGCAACGGTTATCCGTGGTGGTCAACCAGAACAGGTACCGGCCACTGATTTGGTAGTTGGTGATTTGGTTTCGTTGGAAGCGGGCGACATTGTGCCAGCCGACTTACGTTTGGTTGACGTAGCCAACTTGCGTGTCGAAGAGGCGGCCTTGACCGGGGAATCGGTACCGGTTGAAAAGACGGACAAGACTTTGACAGAGGACAAGTTGCCATTGGGCGACCAAGATAACCTAGCCTTCATGAACGCTCACGTTGTTTATGGACGTGCGCTTGGTATTGTGGTGGCAACAGGAATGCAAACCGAAGTGGGAAAGATTGCCGGGGCTTTGCAAGGGCAAGACGAAACGAAGACACCACTCCAGGAAAACTTGAAGTCCTTGTCGAAGGTGTTGACTTACTTGATCTTGGCGATTGCAGCACTGACTTTTGTTATTGGTTACTTTACTCAGAACATGCCAATCATTGATTTGATTTTGACGGCTATCTCATTGGCTGTGGCAGCCATTCCAGAAGGATTACCCGCCATCGTGACAATCACTTTGGCCCTTGGAACGGCTCGCATGGCGAAAAAAGCAGCGCTTGTCCGTAAATTGCCAGCCGTCGAAACGCTGGGCTCAACCGACATCATCGGTTCTGACAAAACGGGAACGTTAACACAGAATAAGATGACGGTCGAAAAAGTTGTCTTAAATGGGCAGGTTGTTGACTTAGCTGAGGAAAACCCCTTCGATTCGGCTCACTTATCAAAGCCAGCCGCCATTCTGGGCGACATCATGACGTTGAACAACGATAGTCAATTGACGGCCGAAGGATTGGTGGGGGATCCGACAGAAACGGCCCTAATCGACTTTAATGAAAAGTACCGCCCTGATCGACTTGAGGCCCTGCGTGGCCAAGAACGACTACAAGAAATTCCATTCGACTCAGAGCGTAAGCTGATGACAACCATCTATGAAGCGGGGGACGCCTACCAAGTCACGGTGAAAGGGGCACCTGATTCAATCCTTGCTCGAGTCGATTCGGTTTTGGAAAATGGCGAGGTTCGTCCGTTCACTAAAGAAGATTTGGCCCATTATCAGACCGTTAATGGTCAGTTGGCTGATCAAGCCCTCCGTGTTTTGGCCCTTGCCGAAAAGTCGCTGAAAACTTTGCCACAAGAAGCCAAAAGCGATGAAATGGAAACTGGCTTAACGTTGGTTGGTTTTGTTGCCATGATTGATCCGGAACGTCCAGAAGTGAAGGATTCGGTTGCTCAGGCTAAGGCGGCCGGGATAAGACCAATGATGATCACGGGTGACCATCCCCAAACCGCCGCTGCGATTGCCGATCGTCTGGGCATCTTGGATAAGAATGATGACCGCGAAAAGACGGTGATGACGGGTGCTGCCCTGGATGAATTGTCAGATGAAGTCTTTGATAAACGTGTTGAAGATGTCAAGGTTTATGCTCGTGTGGCTCCTGCCCATAAGGTCCGCATCGTCCAAGCTTGGCAGAAAAAGGGAAAAGTCGTTGCCATGACCGGAGACGGTGTGAACGATGCCCCTGCCTTGAAAGCAGCCGACATTGGGGTGGCCATGGGAATCACTGGAACTGAAGTGTCCAAGGAAGCGGCCGACATGGTGTTGGCTGATGATAACTTCTCGACGATTGTGTCGGCCGTGAAGGAAGGCCGGAAGGTCTTTGCCAATATCCAAAAGGCCTTGCAGTATCTGCTGGCCTCGAACTTAGCCGAAGTTATCGCCATCTTCATGATGACGCTTCTTGGCTGGGAGGTTTTGGCGCCCGTCATGATTTTGTGGATTAACCTAGTGACGGATACCATGCCGGCCATCGCTCTTGGCTTGGAACCAGCTCAGAAAAACATTATGCAGCAAAAGCCAAGGGGCAAGACGGCGAACTTCTTATCTGGTGGTGTTGGCCCTGCCATTCTCTGGCAGGGAATCTTACAGGCTGTCATCGTCTTATCGGTTTACGGTTTCGCCTTGGCCTTCCCAGATCATTCCGGAACGGCTTTGATCCACGGCGATGCTTTGACGATGGCCTTCATGACCCTAGGTTTGATGCAAATGTTTAATGCCGTTAACGTGAAGTCCGTTTACCAATCGCAGTTGAATGCTTCGACTTTTAAAAACCACTTCTTCAACGGCGCGTTGCTCTTCTCACTGATTGCCATGATGGCGGTCGTGGTCATTGAGCCATTGAATCCTATTTTCCACGTGACAAATCTAGATCCTTATCAGTGGTTTATTGTGATTGGCGCTTCCATTGCTATCATTGTGATTGTGGAACTGGTAAAATGGGTTCAACGAACATTTTTTAATCGAGGATAAGACATTGGCAAAATTTAACCCCAAGCAAACACAATACTACGTGCAGACTTTGCAAGAAGTTTTGCAGAACACTCAAGATACGGCGGACCACGTGGCGCCTTTCTTCGTCAAGTTAGACGAAGCGAAGCAGGCCGGCAAAGTCGCTGAGATGGACAAGGCCGAATTTGGTGAAATTAAAGCTGAATTTGACGACGCCGTTTCTGCTTACCAAAAGAACGCTCAGACCTTAGCTGGTCTGAAGGTGCCCGTTCGATTTATGGGCGTTCACACCATTATGGCCAAGGCTTACAAGGACTATGCCGCAGCAACAGCCATGATGGCAGATGCATTGAACGAAAAGGATCAGACGATTAACGAAGCTGACTTTGCTCAATCTGAAAAAGATCAAGAGACTTTCTTAACGAAGATTCAAGCACAGGTCGCCAAGATTTTTGGTGCCTAATTGAAGGAAAAGGCCGGATAAATGTCCGGCCTTTTTTTAGTGATTTAGTGGTTAGTGGTACTTTTTTCATGTTAGGTTACTAGGGGAATAACAAAAAAAGCAGACCTTAGGTCTGCTTTTTGCTTACCGAAAATTAGCGATTCGGTCTCTTTGAAATTAAGAAGAGAATGCAGGCAAGAATGACTGCAATGAAAGGTAATGTTTTGATAATCGTATCAATTGATTTTCGGTTGTTATTGGTCGTTAGATACTTCGCTGATTTTGGTGTTTCATTTTCAACAGCCGCTGAGTCCGAGTTCGCGTTTGGGACATCGTGATTACTATTCTTTGATGCCGACTGTGAGGAACCGTTAGTCATGTCAGACTTTTCTGAATCCGCGGATTGCTCGGGCGTTTCTTGCATTTCAGGGATAGCTGGAATAGTAGGTGTACCCGGTTGTTCACTAGGTACAGGGGTAGTCGAAGAGGCGGCTGTGTCTGGTTCAACTGGTTGTCTAGCAATACCAGCTATTGTCGATTGCTCAGGCACTAGCGGTGTTTCAGGTTGGACAGGTTGTTCAGGCACTTCTGGTTTCTCAGGATGTGCCGGTTGTTCGGGAGTTACCGGCGTTTCCGGTTGAACGGGTTGATCAGGAGCGGCTGGTAGCTCAGGTTGAACGGGTTGTTCGGGTGTGACTGGTATCACGGGTTGAACCGGATTTACAGGTATAGCAGGTACTTCGGGAGCAACCGGTACTTCAGGAGCAACCGGTGTATCAGGTGTAACAGGTTGTTGCGGTTCAATTGGACTTGTTGGCACATCCTGTGGAGCGGGTTTATTTGGCTCAACCGGGTGTGGTGTGTTCGGAACTACTGGTTTATTTGGTTCAACCGGTTGTGGTGTGTTCGGAACTACTGGTTTATCCGGCTGCACCGGCGGTTCGGGTGTGACTGGCACAACCGGTTGGTCGGGCAAAACAGGCGGTGTTGGGGTAGTTGGCTTATCCGGCTTTACAGGGGGAGTTGGTTCATTCTTTTTCTCGTACACTACAACCAAGCTTTCTTGTTGATCCTCGTCGGAATCCGTGAGCTTGGGTGCTTCAGTTTTGATTTCCTGAACAGACTGTCCATTTAAAGTCGGCTGATCATACTGATTCTTTATAGAAGAAGGAATCGTGACAGCGTTGAATAGGTTGTCAGAAACATTTACCGGCTGCCAAGCACCGTATTCGACTGTTCCGTTTGCTAAGTTTGAACGAACCGTTCGCGTGTAGTTGACGCGCTGGGTTGTATCTTCAGCAATTGTTTGACCATCCTCATTTTGATAATGAATGGTGCGCATGACGCTTTTGTGTTGAGTTGACGTGCGAACAATGCCGTCATAGACAACAGTGATAACTTGGTTTTTATACTGACCACCTGCATCAGGGATTGGCATTTCAGGGTCAATCTCGCTGATTGGTTCCCCGTTTAACTGAGGGTTTTGATAGCGACCGTCAATTGTTTGAGGAAGGAAGATGGCACTAAATTCGTTTAAGGACGATTCGTCTAGCATCCACTCAGAATAAATTACCTCTCCCGACACCAAGTTCTTGGTAACCGTCCGGTGGTAGTTGATGGTTTGAACAGTATCTTTTTTGATTGCTCGACCATCGTGGTTCTGGTAGTGAATGGTACGTGAAATTGATTGATGCTCCGTTGCAACCTCTGTTTGATCAGCATAGACCACCGTGAGAATTTCACTTTGGTTATTCTGATCGTCGAGCGTTGGCAGCGAACCGGTAATCGTTTGGACTGCCCTTCCATTCAACGTTGGTATGCAGTACTTATTGTCAATCGTTTGAGGGAGTTGTACTGTCTTAAACTGTTGGTCGTTTGCAGAATCAGCCTGCCAATTAGAGTACGTGACTTGGCCAGTCACTAAATTGGTGCTGGCTGTTCGATGAAAGTGAAGGGTTTCAACACGATCATCCTTAATTTTTTGACCAGCTTGATTTTGGTACTTGATGGTGCGGGTGACTTGCTTATTTTGGGTGGTACTCTCACTGCCATCCGCGTAGACGATGTTCACTGCTAGCGTTTGAGAGCTATTGTTGTCTAGGGATGGTTGGAGACGCTCGACAGTGGTTACTGATTGGCCGTTGAGCGTTGGTTTTTGATAGCGGTTGTTATCCAGTGTTTGGGCAATGGTAACAGCTTCAAAAGCTGAATCGGAATCGCCATCAGCTACCCAGTTGCCGTATTGGGCATAGTCAGTACCCGGTAAAGTCGTCTTCGTGCGGTGAAAGTGAAGCGTTTGCGTTATCGGTGTGGTGCCCTCAATTTGTTGACCTCGGGCATCAACCTGATTGATTGTTCGGGTAACCGTTTTTTGCTCGGTTTGTGTAGCTAATGTTCCCCAAACATACCAATCAGCAGTTTGCTTACCGGTGTTGAAGAGACTTTGGTAATCTGCAGTGGAAAGAATGTTTCCCTTTGGATTAACTAACGTACCACCGTTGACCGCCATAATGGTTGAATAGCGGTCGCCAAGATCGGCATTGTTATCAAAATGAGCTTCTGGTAACTTGACGTTAATCAGTTGGCCGTTGCCAATTTGATCAAACATCATTTTCATGCTAGTCACATGTGTTGTATTAAAGGAAGAAATGTTCAGCGAAGAAAGAGAAGACGATGCCCGGAACATATAGTCCATAACCGTCACGTTACTGGTATCCCAAGAACGAAGGTCAAGTGACTTTAGATTACGCATCCAACTGAACATATCCGACATGTTCGTGACTTTTCCGGTGTTAAAATTGGAAACATCAAGGCTTGAGACGCCAATGCCGTTGAACATGACCATCATGTTGGTCACGTTTGCCGTATTAAAGCGGCTAACGTTTAGGGAACTGGGTGCCTTATCTCCCGTAAACATCCAGGACATGTCCGTGACTTTGTCCGTGTTCCAAGTCGACAGGTCGAGCGAAGTCAACGCATAATCACTGTTAAACATGGCGTTCATACTTGTCACTTGACTAGTATCTATCTTGTCGAGGCCAGTAATGTCTTGTAAATACACCAATTGCGCAAACAAATTCGTTGAATCTGCCGGTGCCTGAACACGTTCGGTGAAGACAATATGCTTCAGATGTGGGAATTGCTTACTCAAGCGACTGGTGCTGGCCGTTGGCAGCGTACCACCGCTAGTAAAGGTTAGCGTATCAGTAGAAGTATCATAGGTGTATGAAACTTGTCCAAAGGTTGTATGACTATCGGCGCTCACAAAAGAAGCGCTGCCGGGGAGAGCGTGACTAGCAGCCTCAGGCATGGCCAAGGAAGCACCAAACAGTGTTAAGGAAGTTAGGGACAAGACAACCCAGTTCTTTTTAACCTTATGCAACACTTTTCGTTCTTTATTTTGATAATTAAATGGTGATTGATGATTCATCATATGAATCACTCCTTTTGGAATCAGTTCAAATTTTTTAGTAAATTAGAATATACAGTCAAAGTAATTGTAACATTAGAAAAGGTGAAGATTAGGTTCTCACTCTTTAATTATACATTTTTTATCATTTTGAGCAGAAAGTATTATTTTAGACTGAATGGGTGGAATTTGCAATTAGTCTTTAGGTGAAGTGGTTAAATTATTTTTCCAGATGGTGTTTTTTGACAGGAATCGTAACTGCCATCCAGGGAGTACTTCATTAAAAGAAAAAAGGTCGGAACAATTTGTTCGGACCTTTTTATGAATTGATTTTGGCTTTCATTCTGTCGATAAGGCCATTCTTTTTTGTTAATAGAATCGTAAGCAAACCGAGCAGGCTCCCAACCGCTGCTGATGGCAGGAAGAAAGGAATTAGTTGTGCCCAATTGCCTGCCTTCATGCCATAGAATGTCACCATGAATGGGTAAGAAAGTAGGGCTCCCAAAATACCTGAGCCAACCATTTCACCGATGGCAAGTAAATAAACATTTTTTGTTTTTCGATAGAGATATCCAGCGAGTAGTGGACCGATGATCCCACCGGTAATGGCCATGATGGTTCGACCAGACAGCATGCGTAAAGAGCCACATATAAGGGCAGCAGCCATCCCGTACCAAGGTCCGAGCAGATAAACGGCCAAAACATTGACGAAGTGTTGGAAGGGGGCCATTGCTGGAAAGACGACGGCTGTGTTCAAAACATAGGCCAAAGCAGCAAGAATAGCGGTTGCCATCATTTTTTTTAGTGATAAACGTTTTTTCATGTTGTGATTCCTTTACTGTTCCAAATGAGTGATGTAAGAAGCTTTGAATATAGAAGGAATCATGCCGAAATAGCCCTCCTTTCTGGTCTTTTTATCCACAAAAAAAGACGCCTGAAAAGGCGTCCATATCAACGTGGGAAATTCCTACGACGGCATGATCCGTATCAGGTCAATGGGTCGGTAATCGATTACCCTCTCAGCCCGTCACACGGACTCCCCAAAGATTATTTTAGCAGGAAAAAGAAGTGTTGACTATCTAAAATAATGTAGCACCTTTTCTAACACTTCCTTAGTAAAGTAGCCCTCACTGATGCGCTTTTGGAAGAGACGACTATTTTCTTGGAAAGTTAGGTAATCAGCTGGTCGAACTACTCCAACCAATTTAGTTAGATCTGAAAGATTGTCAATGGTCATACCAAGTTGGTTGGCCCTCACGATGTCGCCTAGGTAGGATTGAGACCAAGCAATCAGTGGTAATCCGGCTTTTAAATAAAGGGAAGCTTTGTGTGGCGCGTTGACTTTGGTGTAAGATTGAAAAAATTTATCCTCATAGTCTGAGTCCCAAAGAAGGCCGAAACCAGATGAAAAAGCCGTTGTGATTTCTTCGGGATCAAAGGAACCAACCCAGTTAATGCTTTTTGGTAGGACAAGGTCCTTCCAGCGTTTGGGGCGAGAGCCGAAAAGATTCAGCTTGGGGCCTTGATAATGTTGGAGCCATGGGGCTTTTTGCCAAGTACCAGCGTAGTTAATTTCCTTTTTAAAAATTGGGTTCAGTGCTGGCGTTGGCCCTAAGTAGTCGAAGAGTTGAATGGTTTCCATAGGTGTGGTCACTCCGTGTTGCTGCAAAGTCGAGGCCATTGGTTGACTGTGGGCGATAATCAGATCAGCACACTGTGCCAACTCCCATTCCCAGGCATGTTCACGGCTGACTCGTAATGGTTCGAAGTCGTGGATGAGTAGCACGTACTTTGCCTCCCTTTGTTGAATGGCTCGTTGAAAGTCTTGTTCAAAAGCTTGCGACATATAGGTTGGAAATTGGTGAACAACGATATCGTTTTTACCGACTTTGTCGAGAAAGGTATGGATTTTTTGGTGACGGATTTCAGCTGAGAAGCGGGCATCGTTATAGCGTTCGATGCTGAGTCGCTGCCAACCAACGGATTCCCCTATTTTGGCAATGTCTTCCTTAGCCTTCAAAGCGCCGGCTGGCATCCAGGGTTCGATTGTGTGGGTGATGTATGGCATGATAATTAACTCGCTTTATTGAATAGAAGGATGGAAGAGGACTAGACCATTGCCTATTTTTGTGTAAGGATAGCTAACGCTATTCGATTCAATCGAAAGGCTCCCTGCTAAACTGAAGTTATTCGAGCAAGAGGGGTTAACAATGAAAAAGAAACTTTTAGCGTTTATTGTGGCATTATCTGCCGTCTTTGCTGTGATGGGTGCGACGGGTCATAAAGCAAATGCCGACGAACCACACTACACCATTACGTCTGACGCAACCTATGCGCCGTTTGATTTTCAGGATAAGAATAATCAGTACGTGGGGATTGACCAGGATTTACTGAAGGCTATTGCGAAAGCGGCTGGCTTTACGGTGACGGTCAAGCCAATGGCTTTTAATGCTGCGATGCAGTCAGTTGCTTCATCACAGGCTGATGGTGTCATTGCCGGTACAACCATCACGAATGAGCGAAAAGCTGTTTATGACTTTTCAGATCCCTACTATAAAACAGGAATTGCTTGGGCAACGGCTAAGAATTCTAAAATCAAATCATTGAGTGATTTGAAAGGCAAGACCGTTGCTTTAAAGACTGGAACTGCCGGTGCTGAATATGCCGAATCAATCAAGGATCAGTACGGTTTTAAGATTACCTACTTCTCTGATTCAGATACGGTCTATCGTGACGTTATCAACGGAAATTCTGTGGCGACCTTTGCGGATCTTCCCGTATTGCAGTATACCATCAAGAACGGAACGGCTTTGAAAGTTCAGAATTCAAAGGAACCGTTTGCGGCTGGTGATTTAGGTTTCGCCGTTAAGAAGGGGGATAACGCCCAGCTTTTGGCCGACTTTAACAAGGGCTTAGCCATCATTAAGAAGAACGGAACTTACGACAAGATTGTCAATAAGTACCTCTCGGCTAAGGCTTCAACTTTTACCGGTTCAGCTAAGGACAACAGCACAGTTTGGGGCATTTTGAAAACCAATCGCTCCGCCTTTTTGTCAGGATTGAAGCAGACCTTGTATTTGACAGTTGTTGGTATCATTTTGGCTTCGCTTTGGGGACTGTTCTTAGGAATCCTCGGTGTTTCAAAAAACACTTTGTTGCGTAGCCTTTCAACAACGATTGTTTACATTTTCCGTGGTATGCCAATGCTGGTACTGGCCTTCTTCCTCTATATTGGAATTCCGGCAGTTACTGGTACAAAAATCTCGGCCTGGACGGCTGGTATCATGACCTTGGTTTTGAATGAGGGAGCCTACATTGGTGCCTTTGTTCGGGGAGGCTTTAATTCTGTTGATAATGGTCAGATGGAGGCGGCCCGCTCGCTCGGTCTTTCGCACAGCCAAGCCATGCGACGCGTGATTATTCCACAAGGACTACGCCTGATGGTGCCGTCCTTCATTAACCAATTCATCATCACGTTAAAGGATACTTCTTTGTTGTCAGCCATTGGTATTCTGGAATTGACACAGACCGGAACGTTGATTGTGACACGAAACTCTCAAGGTTTCCGTGTTTGGGCAATCGTTGCTATGATATACTTAATTGTAATAACGTTACTGACTTTGTTTAGTAACTGGGTTGAAAAAAGGACGAAAGCATGAGTGAAGAGAAACAAGTGAAAGTACACGTTGACAAAGTCAACAAGTCATATGGTGATAACCATGTCTTACGCGATATTTCCCTGGACGTCATGGACAATGAAGTGGTCGTAATGATCGGCCCTTCCGGTTCTGGTAAGTCGACGTTTTTGCGGATGCTAAATCAGCTTGAAAAGCCAGATTCTGGTTTGATTGAAGTTGATGGCTATGATATTTCTGATCCAAAGACCAATATCAATAAGGTTCGCGAAAATATCGGAATGGTTTTCCAGAATTTCAATCTCTTTAATAATTACTCCGTCATCGATAATATTACGTTGGCACCCGTGCAACTTGGCAAGATGACGAAGGCAGAAGCCGAGAAAAAGGCAAAGGAATTGCTTGAAACGGTTGGCTTGCCTGACAAGGCCAGCGCGCCCGTGTCCTCCCTTTCTGGTGGACAAAAGCAACGAATAGCCATCGCCCGTGCCTTGGCAATGGATCCGGACATCATGCTCTTTGATGAGCCAACTTCCGCTTTGGATCCCGAAGTGGTTGGGGATGTTTTGGACGTCATGAAGCACTTAGCAAAGATGGGGATGACGATGATTATCGTTACCCACGAAATGGGCTTTGCCAAGCAAGTGGCTGACCGTGTTGTCTTCTTTGAATCAGGAAAGATTCAGGAATCCGGAACGCCAGAACAAATCTTTACTGCACCGAAGAACGAACGTTTGCAAACCTTCCTATCGAAGGTTATGCAAGCCTAAGTTCTTCTTGATAAACGAGAGGAAGAATAGACCATGGTCATGAAACGGTTAAAACCGCTATTGACTGCACTGGTTGCGATGCTTTTTGCCGCAGTTGCGGTTGGCACAAGCGCTAGTGCAGATTCAAAACCCAACTACATTATTTCAACGGATGCCACTTACGCACCCTTCGACTTTCAAGATAAGAATAATAATTACGTTGGAATTGACATGGATATTCTGAAGGAAGTGGCGAAGCGGAATAATTTCACTTATACGCTGAAACCAATGTCCTTTAACGCTGCTGCGCAGATGGTCGCGAATGGTCAGGCAGACGGTATTATTGCCGGAATGATGATTAACGATGCGCGTAAGCAGGTGTACGATGTATCAACACCCTATTACCAATCAGGGGTTGCTTGGATTACCAAGCCAAATTCTAAAATCAAGTCCCTGTCAGACTTGAAGGGCAAGACCGTTGCTTTGAAGACCGGAACGGCCGCTGCTGCTTATGGTGCCTCCTTAAAGGATAAGTACGGTTTCAAAATTAAGTACTTTAACGATACCGACACCATGTACAATGACGTGGTCAATGGAAACACCGCCGCGACTTTTGAAGATTATCCCGTTATCCAATACGCCATTAAAAACGGTATGAAGTTAGAGGTTCGTAATCCCAAGAACCTCGGTAACGCTGGTGGTGTTGGCTTCTTCGTTAAAAAGGGTGAGAATGCTCAATTGTTGCAACAGTTCAACACGACTTTGGCGGCGATGAAGAAGGATGGCACTTACGATAAGATTATCAACAAGTACTTGAATTCGAAGCAGTCCACCTTCGTTGGTTCGGCTTCCGACAACAATACGACTTGGGGAATTCTTAAATCAAACAAGAACGCCTTCTTTAAGGGCTTGCTAGAAACTGCTAAATTAACCATTGCAGGAATCATCCTTGCATCGCTTTGGGGGTTGTTGCTCGGCATTATGGGGATTTCCGAATCGAAGTTTTGGCGTGGCCTTTCGACAACCATTATTTACGCTTTCCGTGGCTTGCCATTGATGGTGTTGGCCTTCTTCATCTACATCGGGTTACCCGGTGTGATTGGGGTTAAGATTCCAGCCTTCACCGCTGGATTGTTAACGTTAATTTTGAATGAAGGAGCCTACACGGGTGCCTTTGTTCGCGGTGGTTTTGAATCCGTTGATGTCGGACAGATGGAAGCGGCCCGTTCGCTCGGTTTGACCCATCGACAAGCCATTTGGAAAGTCATTGTCCCTCAGGGATTGAAAATTACGGTGCCATCGTTTGTCAACCAGTTCATTATTACGTTAAAAGATACGTCCATCTTGTCAGCGATTGGTATCCTCGAGTTGACGCAGACTGGGACGTTGATTGTTGCCCGTAATTCACAGGGATTCCGTGTGTGGGCAATCGTTGCTGTCATTTACTTAATCGTTATTACACTATTGACTTGGCTATCAAACTGGCTGAAGAAAAAAATTGCTTAAAGATAAATTTTAAAACACCTCATTCGTATCAATAGACGAATGAGGTGTTTTATTATGCTAATTGCAAGTACGATTCAAAATGACTATTGTATAGCTGAAGAAGCAAAAACAAACGAAATTTATCTTTGTCCTGGTTGTCGTGGTCCGGTGCGTTTAAAACGTGGGAAGGAGAAAGTGGCCCACTTTGCTCATGTTTCAAAACAAGGCTGTTCCGGCTTTTCAGAAGGTGAATCGGCTGATCACCTAGCTGGTAAATTGGCACTGTTCCGTTATTTTTCAAAGAAAATGCCCGTTCAAATAGAACCAGTTTTATCAATGATTGATCAACGACCAGATTTGTTAGTCGGTCGTCCAGGAAGCCAAGTGGCGATTGAATACCAATGTTCACCGATTGGTAAAGCTGACCTCGAACGCCGCAATGCTGGCTACGCACGGATTGGCATGCGCGTATGGTGGATACTAGGACCCAATTACTGGCGAAAACGTTTATCCACAGCGACCGTTTGCCGTTTTTGGCTGAAAGGTAGAATTTGGTTTTATTTATCCGAAAAAGAGCATTTTGTTCGTGAAGATTTCTTCCGTCGACTGGATTTTAAAAAACGCTTTGCGCGTAAAACAGTGTTAAAGGATCCCTTGGAACTATCGGCACGAGAAGTGGCCAATTGGGCAAAAATCTTTGATGATGTTCCTTTAACAGAACAGATTGTGGCCAGACCACCAATTCTTGACGTGGCAAGACAGCGAGCGAAGCTGTCGCTGCAGTTGGCTCGTGAGCAAATCAATCCTGCCATCGTGAACTATTTGTACGAAAAAGGGCAACGGGTGGATCAATTACCCGACATTTGTTTACTAGGTGATGTCTTTGGGTTGGTCATTCCGAATTGGCAATACCGTCTAACCGTTTTGTTATTGCTGGAAAAAGCTGGGAATGATGGCATCAGTAGTCAGTTATTAGAACAGCGATTGAGTCGGTATTTTTATCCAGGATTTGGTTATGAAAAGGCTGTTTTTGATTGTTTGATGGCGGAGCTGCAGGAGGCGAAATACGTGACTTTTAATCGTGAGAAATTCTTCATAAAAAGGAAGCTTATCTTTAATAATTAGGTTCTTTCTATGTTAAACTGGAGAAAAGCCAAAAAAGGGGTGCCAACCATGGGACAAATCACACGTGAAGAGTTGCCTGAAGAACTCACTTGGGATTTAACAAGTGTTTTCGAATCAGACGATGCCTACCAAAAAGCCTTTGACCAGTTAATTGCTGAATTGCCAAATTTAGCCGATTATCAAGGTCATCTTGCCGATTCAGCGGAATCATTGTTAGCTGGTTTGGAAGAAGATTTAAGAATTGAACGAGCTTTTGAAAAGCTTTTTGTTTACGCACATCAAAAGTTTGATCAGGATACGGCCAATTCAAAATACGCTGGGATGAATGCGCAGGTACAAGATTTACTTGCTCAGGTTTCTTCCGCTACCGCCTTCTTCCAGCCTGAAGTCTTGGCGATGGATGAAACGAAGTTGTCTGCTTATCTTCAGCAACCCGAATTGAAGCCTTACCAGCATTTCTTCGATGTCTTGTTAAGCGAAAAGGAGCATACGCTTCCTGCAGATCAAGAAGCTTTGTTAGCGGGTGCTTCGACCGTGATGTCATCTGCTGAACAGACTTTTTCTGTTTTGGATAATGCCGATATTGACTTTGGCGATGTGATGGATGAAAACGGTGAAATCAAGGAGTTGACTAATGGCCTTTATGCCATCATGCTTCGCTCTAAGAACCCGGCACAGCGCAAGGAAGCGTTCCAAGCACTTTACAATGCTTACATGGCTTTGCAAAACACTTTTGCCTCAACGTTGTCTGCGACCGTTAAGAAGCATAATTTCTTAGCTAAGGTTCGTCATTATCAGTCCGCACAAGAGGCCGCTGTGACGTCCAATCAGATTCCGGTGACTGTGTATCAAACATTAGCAAGCAAGGTCAACGATCACTTGAATCTCTTGCATCGTTATGTTGCTTTGCGCAAGCAAGTATTGGGACAAAAGAAACTTCATAATTATGATTTGTACGTTTCGCTTGTTGACGATGTTGATTTTCCAGTAACATACGAGAAAGCGCAAGAAATTGCTCTCGCCGCATTGGCTCCATTGGGTGAAGACTATTTGGCCGTTGTTCGCAAAGCCTTTGCTGAACGTTGGATTGATGTTGTTGAAAATAAGGGGAAGCGTTCGGGGGCATACTCAGGTGGCGCTTACGATACCAATCCTTATATTTTGTTAAACTGGCAGGATACGTTGGATAATGTTTATACGCTTGTTCATGAGATGGGACACACCGTTCATTCTTATATGACTCGCCACGATCAGCCTTATTACTATGGTGATTATCCAATTTTCTTAGCAGAGATTGCCTCAACGACAAACGAGAGCTTGCTGACCGATTATCTCTTGAAGAAGACGGATGATGACAAGGTGAAGGCCTACGTCTTGAACCAATACCTTGATGGTTTTAAGGGCACTGTTTTCCGGCAGACGCAGTTCGCAGAATTCGAAGCATGGATTCACGAACAGGATGCAGCTGGTCAGCCACTGACTGCTGACACGATGTCTGATTACTATGGTGCATTGAATCAAAAGTTCTATGGTCCGGATGTTGCTGCTGACCCTGAAATTGCCTATGAATGGACACGGATTCCGCACTTCTATTACAATTTCTATGTCTACCAATACGCTACGGGTGAAGCTGCTGCAACCTCTTTGGCACAGGGAGTGTTAGAAAATAACCAGGCTGAATCGTATAAGGAATATTTGAAGGCCGGTTCTTCAGCTAATCCGCTGGACGTGATGCGAAAAGCGGGTGTCAACATGGAGAAGGGTGATTACTTAGATGCGGCTTTTGCTGTGTTTGCTGAACGTTTACAACAATTAGAAACGCTTTTGAAAAAATAAATAGGTTGCGTTATAACTTATGTAAAAGGAGTTCTCATGACAAAGAAAATTTTGGTGTTTGATGGTGTTAACGATCATGCTGTAAAGGAACTTGGGGAAGCGGGGTATCAGGTGGTTTCCAATCCACAGGCTTCTGACAAGGATTTTTCCGGAGACCCTGATGTCGTTGGGTTCCTTCTCATGACGTATCCAATCACTGGTGCAATTATGGATCGTTATCCTAATTTGAAGGTTATTGCACGTCATGGCGTTGGTTATGATAACGTGGACTTGGAAGCAGCCAAGGAACGTGGAATTGTCGTAACGAACACACCTGGGGCCAATGCGATAGCAGTTGCCGAAACGGCCGTCACTTTGATGTTGATGGCCGGTCGCCTCTTTGATACTGATAAGCGTGGAATTACAGATGCCAAGGCCAAGGCCTATGGTGCCGCTCACCCTGGTATGCAGGTGTCAGGCAAGGTTGTTGGTATCTTGGGCTTTGGGCACATTGGACGCACCGTTGCCGAACTATTGACCGGATTTGGCGTGAAGGTTTTGGCATACGCTCGTCACGATAAGGATGTACCAAATGGCCGCATGGCATCATTGGACGAAATTTTTGAACAGTCGGACTTTGTTGTTTCAACGTTACCAGCAACTCCTCAGACAACCAAGATGATTGGTGAAACGGCCTTTAAGAAGATGAAGCAAACGGCTGTTTTGGTCAATGTGGGAAGAGGACCAGTTGTTGATGAAGCAGCCTTGATTATTGCATTGAAGGCTGGTGAAATTGCTGCTGCGGGTCTCGATGTTGTTGAAAAAGAGCCAATCTCACCTGATAATGAGTTGCTTTCATTGGAAAACACTTATGTATTGCCACACATTGCGGGTGGTTCCCGCGAAGCCAAACAGGAAATTGCCGAAACGGCGGCTCAAAATATTCTTGATGTGTTGGCTGGTAAGGGCAGCAAGGATCAAGTGAACTGAAAATATTAGAACTTTTTATAAATAAAGTTTAGATAAAAAAGGTCAAAACCATTGATTGAAGTGGTTTTGACCTTTTTGTTATTTAGAAGATTTTTTCGGTTTTTTTAGTACCCAGTTAACACCTGTGAAAATGACGAAAAAGATGATGGATGACGTCAGGTCCTCTCTGAGGCTCCCAGAGTGGAACCAAAGATGGATAACGAGGAAGAAGACAATCGTTCCAATTAGTGATGAAAATAAGGCTTGTTTCATAGTGGCTACTCCGATAATTGATGATATTTTAGTTTATCATGGCGTTTTGAAAAAACAAAATAGCATGAATGAGTAACTGATGGACTGAATCCTTACCTTCCCTAGTTTCTCTTTCCATAATTTGCTATACTTAAGAAGAAATACAGGACCTAGTAGAAGGAATGCTGACTACGAAGCGAGCGGGAACAGTGAAAGCCCGTTAGTCGAATCTTCGAATTTCAGTCCGAATTAACCTTGATTTAATCGTCAACGGCGGCCGCCGATATCGGTCAAAAGCGCTAGCTTTTGCTAGAACTTGGGTGGTACCGCGGCATTCGTGACGTCCCTTGGCATCGATAGATGACAGGGGACTTTTTTGTTGAATAAAAGAGGGATGAAGATGACATTAGTTGAAGAATTACAGGGCTTCTTGAAGGAAGCAACAACTGAATTGGCTAAGCCTGACGTGGATGTTGAAGCAGTTCGTGTGACTTTTCTAGGGAAAAAAGGAAAGATTACGGGCGTTTTAAAGTCCATGAAGGACTTGTCGATTGACGAAAAGAAGGAAGTCGGGCAGGTGGGAAACCAAGTCCGGACCGCCATCCAAGAAAAAATTGAAGAGAAGAAGGCTGCGCAAGCCGCTGCTGCTCTCGAGGAAAAACTAGCTGCTGAAACTTTGGATGTGACGCTGCCAGGTGCCAAACCAAAGATTGGAACGCCACACGTTCTTCAGCAAATTATGGATGAAATTGAAGCTCACTTCTTGGGGCTCGGTTATCAAATAATTGATGACCCGGTTGATTCACCCGAAGTTGAAACGGATGAATACAACTTTGAACGAGAAAACCTGCCAAAGGATCACCCTGCTCGTGATATGCAGGATACTTTTTACATCACGCCTGAAATTTTGCTGCGTACGCAGACTTCTCCTGTCCAATCGCGTGTGATGGAGAAGCACGACTTTTCAAAGGGACCCCTGAAGATGATTGCCCCTGGGAAAGTCTACCGTCGTGATACCGACGATGCGACCCACTCGCACCAGTTCCACCAAGTCGAAGGGCTGGTTGTTGGTAAGAACATCACCATGGCCGATTTAAAGGGAACTTTGCTTTCCATTATGCAAGAGCTCTTTGGTGAAAAGCACCAGATCCGTCTGCGCCCTTCTTACTTCCCCTTTACGGAACCATCCGTTGAAGTGGATGTTTCATGGAACGAAGTGACGGCAGACACTAAGCCAGAAGACATTAAGTGGATTGAAGTCTTAGGGGCTGGAATGACCCACCCAAACGTGTTGAAGATGGATGGTATTGACCCTGAAGAATATACGGCATTTGCTTTTGGTCTTGGGCCAGATCGTTTTGCTATGTTGAAGTACGGGGTGGAAGATATCCGTCAGTTCTACTTAAACGACACGCGTTTCTTAGAGCAGTTTAACGAGCGAGGAAACTAAACATGAAGACGAATTTAAAATGGTTGAATGAATACTTAACGCCTGGATTGGATTTGAGCAAGCAGGCGGTGTTGGACCTGGCTCAACAAATTGAGTTAACGGCCGTCGAAATTGAAGAAGTCGGTCAAGTTGCCGCTCAGCAAGACGGCTTGGTCGTTGTTCGTGTTGACGAGTTGAAGGACCACCCGGATTCTGACCACCTAAAAATCACTCAGGTATTTGATGGGCAGGAAAAGATTCAGGTTGTCACGGGAGCGCCCAACGTTTCCGAGGGTCAGTTGGTTATTTTAGCAACGGTTGGCGCCCACATTATTGATCGCGAGTCAGGAGAGCTGGTGAAGATCAAGAAAGCGAAACTTCGTGGTGAAGTTTCTTACGGAATGCTTGCTGCCTTGCAAGAAATTGGTTTGCCAGATGCCGTTTGCCCCGAACCAATCGAAAATGGTATCCATGTCTTCGCTGAACAAGATGGCGTGAATCCCGGGGATGATGCCTTGGCAGTGCTTGGCCTGAAGGATCCAATGATTGATACTGACCTAACGCCGAACCGCGCTGACTTGCTTTCGATGCGTGGAATGGCTTATGAAGTGGCTGCTATGACAGGCCAAAAGGTGGCAGAAGTTGCGGACAAAGGGGCTAAGGAAGCCGCCTTTTTGGCTGATGACCAAGCAACCGTTCAGATAGGGGAAACAGGTCTTGCAACGGGCGTTGCCTTGTCAGTTGTGAATGGCGTTTCGGTTGATAAAAGCCCGCTTGCTATCCAATCGCGTCTGTGGACTTCTGGCATTAAGCCAGAAAACAATGTGGTTGATGCCATGCACTATTGGCTTTTGGCAACCGGACAGCCATTGGCCGCCTTTGATTTGGATCGCTTGGCTGACAAAGTCATTACCGTCCGCTTAGCTAAGGAAGGTGAAGTATTGGGACAAGGGGATGGCGAAGAAGCCATGGCGCTTCGTTCTGGTAAAGACATTGTATTAGTCGCTGGGGAACAAGTCATTGCATTGGCTGGTATTGCGATGGATCCGATGTTTAAGGTGAGTCATTCAACGAAAAACGTCCTATTAGTGGCCGGTCAGTATAACCCAAGTTTCATTCGCCAAGCCGCTCGTCGTCATGGGTTGCGTTCCGAATCGTCCTTCCGTTTGGAACGTGGGATTGATTTGACTAATACAAAACCTGCCTTGCAATCAGCAGCCAATGCGGTGGCGAAGGCTAGCGATGCCACGCTGGCCAAGGGTCAGGCACTGGCTGGCTTTGATAACATTGAGGAAACGGTCATTGAAACAACCGTGTCTCGCATTAATCAAGTACTAGGCACGACTTTGTCAGATGAAACGGTTGTTGATTTGCTCGAAAAGTTGAACTTGACCGTTGCAAACAACGATGGTCGGTTAAAGGTAACGGTACCTGGTCGCCGAACAGATTTGACGATTCCAGCTGACCTTGTTGAAGAAGTCGGCCGTTTGTATGGCTATGATAATTTACCAACCGCTTTGATTGATGGGCAATCAACGGCTGGTGATTTAACACGTCGTCAGAAAAAGATCCGAGCATCACGGCGAATTTTCGAATCACTCGGCTTTGACCAGGCCATCTCTTATGCCTTGATGACACCAGAAAAGGCCACGGCCTTTAACATGATGGGGAAGCATCCCGTCTTGGCATTGGACTACCCGATGTCTTCTGACCGAACGGTTGCCCGTCAAAATTTGATTTCTGGCTTAATTGACGATGTGGCTTATAACGTGGCCCGCTCCGTCAAGAACATTGCGCTCTATGAGCAAGGACGTATTTTCTTAAATGACAATGCGGCCAAGCAGCCGGTTGAAGAAGAGCACATTGCCGCCGTTTTGGTCGGTTCACTGGCTGAATCAACTTGGGAAACCGGTGAAAAGGAAGAAGAAGTTGATTTTTATGCGCTAAAGGGCCGTGTTGAAACTTATCTTGAAAACATCGGAGTGGATCAGGTAACCTTTAAGCAGTCGAAGGCACACGCCAACATGCACCCAGGACAAACGGCTGATGTTTATGCCGGTGACATTTACATTGGTTATCTTGGACAAGTTCATCCTGAGTTTGTGGCGAAGCAAAAGTTGCCGGTTATCTTTGCCTTTGAATTAAATCTCGAAGAAATTATTCTCTTATCAAAGCGTGAGGTTACTTACCAACCAATTTCCCGTTACCCACAAATCACGCGAGATTTGGCCATCTTACTGGATGACCAGATTACCAACCAAGAGGTCTTAGACGTTATTTGGGAGAGCGCTGGACAGTATTTGAAGGACGTTTCTTTCTTTGATCTCTATAAGGGTCAGGGAACACCAGATGGTAAAAAGTCATTAGCTTACCAATTAACGTATCAGGACCAGCACGACACGTTGGTCGAAGAAAAGGTAACAATGGACTTTGCTAAGGTCACGGAGGCCCTGGCTAAGCAGCTTGGTGCTGAAATTCGTTAATTGCAATTGTCAGTAGAAAGAAAAGCCCGTATAATTGGGGTAAAACGATAGTTAAGTAGGATTCGCCCTATGGCAAAAATTATTATTAATGGTGGCCACAAAGTCGCTGGTCAAGTGACCATCGGTGGTGCCAAAAACTCAACGGTAGCGCTGATTCCAGCCGCTATCTTGGCAGATACGCCAGTGAACTTTGACAACGTACCACAGATTTTGGACGTTAAGAACTTACAATACATTTTGGCGGCCATGAACGTTCATTCGAATTTTCATGATGGCGATTTGTCGATTGATCCAACCACCATTCGAGAAGCTCCCTTACCAGCAACCGCGATTAAGTCCTTGCGTGCTTCGTATTACTTCATGGGGGCCTTGCTGGGTCGCTTTGGTCGAGCAACGGTGACTTTTCCTGGTGGTGATAACTTGGGCTCCCGTCCAATTGATCAGCACATCAAGGGCTTTGAGGCCCTTGGTGCCAAGGTGACAGAAGAAAACGATGTGATTCACATCGATGCAACGGAAAACGGTTTGAAGGGTGCCCGGATTGCCCTCGATACGGTTTCCGTTGGGGCAACAATTAACATCATCTTGGCCGCCGTACGTGCTGAAGGACAAACAATTATCGAAAACGTGGCCAAGGAGCCTGAGATTATCGATATTGCGACTTTCTTGAATAACATGGGCGCTAATATTCGTGGGGCAGGAACGGATACGATTCGGATTACTGGGGTCGATACGTTGAAGGCTCAGAATACACATTCGGTTATTCCAGATCGAATTGAAGCTGGAACTTATATGTCTTTGGCTGCAGCCTTTGGGGACGGGGTCACGATTCAAAACGTGATTCCTGAGCACTTGGAATCTTACACATCAAAATTGATGGAGATGGGCGTTGATATGCAAATTGGTGATGAATCGATTTACATTGGTCCTTCTCGTAATTTGAAGCCTGTATCGATTAAAACCATGCCATATCCTGGTTTCGCAACTGATTTGCAACAGCCAATCACACCATTGTTGTTCTTGGCAGAAGGTGAATCGACCATCATTGAAACGATTTATCCAAAGCGGATTCGTCACATTGCCGAATTGCGCCGGATGGGGGCTGATGTCTCTTCTCTCAATCCTGGGGAAATTAAGGTTAACCATTCAGAACGACTCGTTGGGACGACTGTGGAAGCGGCCGAGATTCGAGCAGGGGCTGCTTTGGTGATTGCGGCCGTGATGGCCGATGGGCAGACAGTGATTGATAACGCTTCGCATATTTTACGTGGCTATGACCGGATTGCCGAAAAGCTCCGTGGTCTTGGTGTTGACCTCAAAATTGAAGGGGTTGATTTGATTAATTTGATGCCATAAGTTCTTGTCAAAATAACCGAGGCATGCTACACTTATACAGTTAATAACTGACTCTGGCTATGATTAGTCAGGGCGCTAAGGAGATTATTCATGAAAGCAGATATCCATCCAAATTACCGTCCAGTTGTCTTCATCGATGCCGCAACTGGTAAGAAGTTCTTGTCAGCTTCAACTGTTGAAACTGATACAACTGCTGAATTTGACGGTCAAGAATATCCATCAGTACGTATGGACATCACGTCAGACTCACACCCATTCTACACTGGTAAGCAGAAGTTTACTCAGGCTGATGGTGCCGTTGACAAGTTTAACAAGAAGTTCGCAAACTTCGGTTTCAAGAACAACGACCAATAAGTTTGTTCAAAAAACGTTCACCTTGGTGGACGTTTTTTCTTTTGACAAAGTCCGTTACTACATCCATTAAAAGGAGTCACCATGGCTAAGACAACGCCACCTGTAAAATTGAATGAAACGGTTACCTTAACAATTGATCGGATTCGACAAAATGGGATGGGACTCGCCTGGGCTAACGATGCCAAAACTTACCCGGTCTACATCGCCAATACGATGTTAGGGGAAGTGGTGGACGTCCAGATTATTCAAGTGGATAAGCTGTCGGCATACGGTGCTTTGAAAAACGTTTTGAAAGCTAATCCTGAGCGCATTGACGCGAAGCGGGATTATCTTCTGGAGGCTGGGACAGCACCGCTCGTGAATTGGGCTTACCCTGCTCAAAAAAAATGGAAGCAATCGTTGGTCAAAGATAACTTTGCTGCCGCTGGCTTGACTGTTCAAGTTGCTGAAGCTGTCACGATGGACGAACAAGTACCATCCTATTACCGGAATAAGACGGTGGTGCCAGTTAAGTGGCAAGGCGGTCAGTTACAATCCGGTTTTTACCAACGGGGAACGCACCAGTTAGTACCCATGGTGGACTACTTTGTTAACGACCGTCGTCTGGACGAAGTAATCGTCGTTGTTCGCAACCTTTTGGAGAAATTGGACATTTCGGCCTATGATCCAGATACAGGGCAGGGGGCAATCCGTTACATCATGGTCCGCCGTGGCTACTATTCGAAAGAGTTGATGGTTATCTTAGTATCGAATGAGCCGACTTTGCCCAAGCAGGAAGAGGTAGTTCGGGCAATCGTGTCCGAATTGCCGGATCTCACCTCCTTGATTTTGAATAAGGCGCCCAAAAAAGATTACGTTCAGTTATCAGCAGATAACGAGACGCTTTACGGAAAAGACCAAATTGAGGACACTTTGCTTGGCAAGCGTTTCCTGATTGGTCCCAACTCCTTTTACCAAGTTAATCCAGTGATGACGGAAAAGCTTTACCAGACAGCAGCTGATTTGGCTAAGCTTAAGTCAACGGACTTGGTTGTTGATGCGTATGCTGGAATTGGAACAATCGGGATGTCGGTGGCTGATCGCGTAAAGCAGGTGATTGGCGTTGAAGTCGTCCCTGGCGCGGTTGCCGATGCTCAAAAAAATTTGGCCCTCAATGGGATTACAAACGCAACTTACATTTTGAAGGATGCTCCTGAACAGTTTGTCGAATGGCAGGAAGCAGGGGTGCACCCCGACGTGGTCTTCGTCGATCCACCCCGACGTGGTTTAACACCTGAACTCATTGAGAAAACGGCTAGCATGGAACCTGACCGGGTGGTCTACGTTTCTTGTAATCCCGTGACGGCTGCTCGCGATTGTGCTCTCTTTAAAAAAGTCGGCTACGAAATTGCCGGGCCAATTGTTCCTGTCGATCAATTCCCGCAAACGGCTCACATTGAAACAGTGACGGTGCTGAAGAAAAAAGGGTAGAATAATCTCAGATGTTACTTAAATTGGTTGATTGTTTGTACAAGCACGATAATGATTTGAAATTTTTCTGAATTAAAAGGACTTTTACATGAAACTTACATTAGCAGATGTCAAAAGAGCAACACTGGGAATCATACAGGGAACGGAAACAGTCTCAGTGACAGGGGTTTCCTTTGATTCACGCAAGGTTCAACCAGGGGACCTGTTTGTTGCATTGGTTGGCGAAAACGATGGCCATGATTACATTCAAATGGCGATGGACAAAGGGGCCAGCGCAGTATTAGCAGCAGAAGGGCATGTGTTAGCGGGTGATGTACCCGCAGTTGTGGTGCCTGACACTTTGCGTGGGTTGCAACAGCTGAGCCAGTTTTATTTGAAGCAAGTGCAGCCAAAAGTCGTTGCCATCACTGGATCCAATGGGAAGACTACCACGAAGGACATGACTGCGGCAATTTTAGCCAAAAAATATCAGACCTTTAAGACACCAGCTAATTTTAATAATGAGATTGGCCTACCGGTAACCATTCTATCAATGCCAGAAAATACCGAAGTGTTGGTGCTTGAAATGGGAATGGACCGACCCGGTCAATTAACCGAGTTGTCTAATTTGGCACAGCCGGATATTGCAGTCATTACGATGATTGGGGAAGCACATTTAGAGTTCTTCAAGACAAGGGCGAACATTGCTAAAGCAAAGTTAGAAATCACGCAGGGGCTGAAAAAAGGAGGAATCTTCCTCATCCCGGCCGATGAACCATTATTGACTGAGGCGCCTGGTTTGCCTGAAAACACCGAAATGTTTGGCCCCGTGCCAAACGATGTTTCTGAAAGTCTAACTCAAACGGTCTGGACCGAGAACGGGGAGCGGTTTGCAATTCCCATGCTAGGCCGTTATAATGTTAAGAATGCAGAAGCAGCGATTATGGTAGGTCGGACACTCGGTCTTGACATGAATACCATGGCAAGTGCTTTGGCACATTTTGATTTAACGAAGAACCGGACGGAGTTGTTGACGGGGAAGAATGGTGAGCGGATTATTTCCGACGTGTATAACGCCAATCCAACGGCAACAAAAGAAGTCCTCGCCACTTTAGCCAACGATGGGGCAGAAAACCTCGTGCTCGTTCTCGGCGATATGCTCGAACTTGGCGAGAAGGGACCATCATTACACGCTGGATTGGCTGCAGCCGTTATCGCTGCAAAGCCAAAGCAGGTTAATTTAGTTGGCCCATTGATGGTTGATTATTTAGCGCCAGCGCTTAAAAAAATTGACCAAAACTTACTGATTAAGACTTATCAGCAAGATGAATTACCACAATTAGCAGCAGATTTGAAGGAAAAGCTGACCGGCAACGATCTTATTTTCTTGAAGGCCTCGCACGGTATTCATCTTCAAGAAGTTGTGACGGCTTTGTCCGGAAAGTAGGAAGTGGATGCTTAAGCGTACGGATCTTTTTCCAGCTAAAGTAAAAGTTCGTTGGGTAAAACGCCCATCGCTTTATTTCCTTTTATTTGGAATAGCGATTGTTGGTTTTGGAACGGTGACCGTTGCTTCACAATCCCATGGCCAGCATCGAGAAGCAAAGGATGTTTCCGCTTCTTCCGAACCTAATCTTGATAAGACGGTGGCGGCCGATGGGAAAGTCGCCAAGAAGCTCAATCAAGCTTTAGAGGATAACCATTTTTCTGGAACGGCGCTGGTCGTAAAGAACGGAAAGGTCTTGCTTCATGAAGGGTATGGCAAGGCAAACGTTCAGAAAAATCGTTCGAATAACCCAAAAACGACTTTTCCAATCGCATCGACGGCTAAAATTTTGACGGCTATTTTGGTTGGGCAAAGTGTTGATGCGGGTAAGTTATCATATGACAGTAAGTTATCCGATTACTATCCAAACGTACCCAATGCTGATCAAATTACCATTCGAGACTTACTAACCATGACCTCTGGCTTAAAGCAGAGCAAGCAACCGGAAGAATATTCGAATGACATGGCCAATGTCGATTTTTCGGCGGCTAATGCCGAAAGCTCTGGGGGTGTCATCGGTACTGGTGATGGCTGGTCTTATCAGCCAATTAATTACCGTTTATTGGCGGGAATTTTGATGAAAGTCACTGGCAAAAGCTATCAAGAACTTTGTCAGCAAACCTTTAATCATAATGCAAAGTTGGGCATTTCGTATTATCCGGCTTTCAAGCAAGCGGCTAACCTAGCCAACGCTTACCAGGTTGGGACAGACAGTGAGCGGGATGTGACAACGGTTGAATACCAACGTGAAACGGGCACTGGCAACGTTGCCATGACGACTGGACAGCTTTACCAACTATACCGGTTGTTTTTCACCAATAAACTGACTAAAAACCATCAGGATTTGTTGGTGCAACACTTGCCAGCGCACTATGCTTCTGGTCTTTATGGTTATGGCTCTGTTTATGAGGGACACGGCATTTTCTCAGGCTATGAGTCAAATGTTGTGGTCTCTAACCAGGGTAAAGACGCGGTCATTTTACTTTCTAATCAATACGACAAGGAACACTCATTCCAGAAAGTTGGGCAGGAGGCCTTTAGTCAATTGACCGGAAAAGAAGCACCATAAAACGGTGTCATATTAGTCAGTCCAGTTAGACTATAAACTGCTTGGCCTTTCAAACGCGCAGGAAGCGCGTTACTATAGAAGTAGACCAATTGGTCTTAAAGCGCGCTTTCGTGCTTTCAAAGGAGAAAATTTTGAAGTTTGAAGAACTCGGCTTGTCAAAAGCCATTTTGCAGTCCATTGCTGCCCACGGTTATGTGGAAGCAACCCCTATTCAAGAAAAAACAATCCCGCTCACTTTAGCAGGGAAAGATGTTATCGGACAGGCTCAGACTGGTACCGGTAAAACGGCAGCCTTCGGTTTGCCAATTTTGGAACACATTGACTTGGATAATCCTAATATTCAAGCAGTTATTATTTCACCAACTCGTGAATTGGCCATTCAAACGGCTGAGGAATTGAAGAAGTTGGGATCAGATAAGCACGTTAACGTGCAAGTTGTTTTCGGTGGATCGGATATTCGCCGTCAGATTCAGGGTTTGAAATCTCACCCACAAATCTTGGTGGGAACACCCGGTCGTTTGCTTGACCACATCAATCGTAAGACGGCCAAGTTGGGCCATGTCCAGACTTTGGTCCTGGATGAAGCCGATGAAATGCTGAACATGGGCTTCTTGGACGATATCGAAGCGATTATTGCCCAAGTTCCTAAGGAACGTCAGACGTTGCTCTTCTCAGCAACGATGCCCGATTCAATTCGTCGTATCGGGGAAAAGTTTATGACTAATCCCGTTATGGTAAAAATTGAAGCCAAGCAGTTGACCACTGACTTGGTTGAACAATACTTTATTCGTTGCCGTAACGAAGAAAAGTTCGATGCATTGACACGAACGATTGATATTCAAGAGCCATATTTGGGTATTGTTTTCGGACGAACGAAGCGTCGTGTTGAAGAATTGGCCCGTGGATTGGAAGCTCGTGGATACCGCGCTGCTGGGTTGCACGGTGATTTGACTCAGCAAATGCGTTCGCGTGTTTTGGACCAGTTTAAGTCCCATGAGATCAATCTCTTGGTAGCGACTGATGTGGCTGCTCGTGGATTGGATGTTAAGGACGTGTCACACGTTTATAACTTTGATATTCCACAAGATCCAGAATCATACGTGCACCGTATTGGACGTACTGGTCGTGCCGGCGCTACCGGAACGTCAGTAACGTTAGTTGCACCGAATGAAATGGATTACTTGCGTGCGATTGAAGAATTGACAAAGAAGCGCATGACGCCAATGCAACCCGCAACTTTGCAGGAAGCTCGTCTTGGTCGTATTGATGCCTCATTGGATGAAGCCGCTGTCTTAATGTCAAAGACGAATCCAGGTGAAATGCAAGCGCAGGTATCTGCTTTGTTGAGCCAGTTTACGCCTGAACAGTTGGCTGCCGGTTTGTTGGCTTCTGTTGCTGGTTTGGAAAAGCAAAACGCACCCGTTACCTTATCTCGTGAACGTCCATTGCCACGCCGTAAGGGTGGTAAGGGCGGATCACGTGGCGGCTATCGTGGTGGTAACCGTCGTGGAAATGGCGGTGGCTACCGTGGCCGTCGTGATGGCGATCGTCGCGGAAATGGTGGCGGCTACCGTGGTCGTCGCGATGGTGAGCGTCGTGGAAATGGTGCTTACAAGGGAAACAACCACTCGAGCGAACGCCGTGGAAGCGGCCAGGGTCGCAAGCGTGACTTTACCGTTCGTGAAAAGGGTTAATGCTTTTCTTTAAATAAAAGTTATTAAAACCGTCTGTTATCAGACGGTTTTTGTGTTTATAATGAAAGTATAGATTAGAAAGGAGGGCTGTTATGACGATTGATGAAGTTTTGGCTGCCATACACTCACGGCCAAAAGTCGGTAAAAAAGATAGTCAAGAGCGGATGACAGCCCTTCTATCGGCACTCGGGCATCCTGAAAAAGACATTGGACCAGCCATCCACGTTACGGGAACGAATGGGAAGGGGTCGGTAGCAAACATGTTATCCGCCATCGGGATTGCTGATGGCTTGCGTGTTGGCTTGTTTACGTCCCCTTTTATTGTGCGCTTTAATGATCGCTTTCAAATTAACGGGCAAGACATTTCCAATGACGCACTAGTTGCCGTATACGAACGTGTTCAAGTAGCCCTTCGACAAGTTGAAAACGAATCGGATGACCAACTGAGACCAACAGAGTTTGAAGTGGTCACGGCGATGATGTTTTGCTATTTTGCCGAAGCAGACCTGGATTTGGCCATTATCGAAGTTGGCATTGGCGGTCTTTACGACTCGACAAACTTTCTCACAACGACTGCTGTTGCGGTGATTACTTCGGTTGCGCTCGATCACCAAAAGTTGTTGGGAAACACCGTTGAGGCCATCGCGTATCAGAAAGCCGGTATTATTCGATCTGACCGACCAACGGTGGTTGGATTGGATATGAATCCGGTGGCCAAAACCGTGATTGAAAAGTGTTGTCAACGGGAGAGCAGTCCTTTAATTGTTGCCCAATCAGTTCCTTTTAAAACGGCATTGGCTGGCGACTACCAGAGGGGCAATACCAATATTGCTGTTGCAGCTTACCGAGCATTTCGGCCAAATGTAACGGATGAAGTGCTTGGTACTGGTTTAATGCATGCTAAGCTACCTGGTCGTTTTGAAGAGGTCATGCCTGGCGTCTTTTTGGATGGCGCGCACAATCCGGCAGGTTTGGAAGCTTTACAAAGAAGCATCGATGCCCGCTTTGACCAGCCTGTGATGCTTGTCATTGGTGCCCTTGCTGATAAATCGCTAGGAAATTTTTTAAACCAAATTGTCGAAAAGCGTCGACTGGACGTTCGGCTATTTAACTATCAGGGAATTCCTGGACGACCGGGAATGACTTGTACTGATTATGATGAAAAAGTCTTTGGTCCACCGCTTGCTTCCGTTGATGAAGTAATCCAGTTGGCGAAAGAGAAGGGGGAGCCGGTCTTCTTTACTGGTTCCTTGTATTTTGTTGCAGATGTTAGGAGACAAATATGTCAGAAGAAAAAGTACTCAGCCCAAAGTTAATTTTAAGTATTTTAGCCATTGCGTTGATTGCCTTTACCGATATTATGTTGGAAACGGCACTGAACGTGTCTTTTCCGGTTTTGATGGCGAATCTTCATGTTGATTCAGCCACCGTTCAGTGGTTGACATCTGGGGTTATCTTGTTAACGTCGATGGTGATCATCATGTCCTCATGGCTAAAAGATCGTTTTAAAAATCGCTCGCAGTTTATGGCTGCTGGAATTATTTCCTTAATTGGAATCTTTATCGATGCCGTTTCAAATCAATTTCCATTAATCCTTTTTGGACGTCTGCTTCAAGGTGTTGGGGCCGGCGTTGGCTTGCCACTGATGAATAATGTCATTTTCGAACAAGTGCCGGTTAACCGGCGCGGAACGATGGTCGGCTTAGCGTCATTGATCGTTTCCTTTTCCCCAGCATTAGGCCCTGCTTTTGGCGGTTTCTTGACGGACGCCTTCGGATGGCACATGATTTTTTGGGTGGTGATTCCACTACAGTTGATTGCCTTGATTCTTGGGTGGGCGACGATTCAACAGACTGTCCCAACTAAAAAAGTCCGTTTTGACTTGGTTGGCTGGTTGCTCTTATCCGCCTTCTTCGTTGGTGGTCTAATCACCATTGATCGTTTTTCGGCAGACGGACTCTTTAACTTACCAAGTATGCTAGCGTTAGCCGCCTTTATTTTTGGAATTGTCGGTTACTATTTCTATGCTCGAAACGAAAAAGAACCGCTTTTGGCCCCATCAATGTTTGCAAAGCCAATGTTCCGACTGGCTGTCTTCTCAGCATTCATGTTACAAATGGTCAATTTGACTTTTAACTATGCTATTCCAATGGGCTTGCAATTAATTCTGCACCAGAATTCCTCTGTTGCTGGTCTGGCCCTCTTCCCAGGGGCTTTGGGCTTAGCCTTCATGGCGGTTATTTCCGGTAACTTGTATGACCGCTACGGTGCCCGCCTCCCTAACAACATTGGGCTTGGCTTAATCTTCTTTGGTGTGCTCTTTATGGCGGTCTTGCCCTTTACATTACTTACGGCAACGGTTGGCTTTATTCTCATGCAACTTGGTGTTGGTTTCTGGAACGGAAACAACATGACCAATGCCATTTCAAACATGGACCGTGTCTACCATAATGCTGGAAACTCCATTTTTGCGGCCGTGAATAATTATTCTGCTGCCGTTGGAATTGCTTTGGCTGCTTCGATTGTTTCTGTTTTCCAAAACAAAGCAACGAACATGGCACATGGAACAGCGGTTGGCATGCGGATTACCTACATCATGGACTTTATCCTTGTTGTTATTGCGGCGTGGATGTCAATGCGTGTCATGAAGATGACGAATCCCCATGCTAACAATGCAAACGAAGAAATTGAATTAACAAAGTAAATCGGTCATCAATATAAAAAACCTGTTTTTTCGTATTACTCAGTAAGGAGAGTAGTTATGAAGAATCAGGTTTTTTCGTTTTATGAATCACTTGGCGAAGATGCTGTACATGCGATGGCGGTGTTTAATCTTTATTTTCCTTCTGGCTATGACTTTTTCGAATTGGACCAGGAGACAAAGGAACGTTTTATCGCCGAAAACCCACGCATCAATCGAGCGCTTTTACACGCTTTAAATGCTGGTCGTAAGATGGCAGGTGACGTTCGACAAAGTCTAATTTCAGCCAGGCACTCAGAGAGCTTCGGACGTTTTGCTCAATCAGAATTGGGAAGTTCAAATCAGGAACAGGTCTGTCTCGCTTTATTAAACACGCAGCTCGATCTTATCGGTTGGGAGGTTGTTTTTGTCGGGACTTTAACGGAGGTGTCGGCTTCACCACGTGAAATTTTTCAACGGGCGTTGAAGGCGAATGCTCGTATGTCAATAAGTTAGACACTTTTTTTACATCACTAGGTTCGATTCATAG
>NZ_JQBH01000011.1 GCF_001438695.1 Fructobacillus fructosus KCTC 3544 | reverse complement strand
GATAATTATACAGTGGACGATGCATAAAATCTGTCCATTTTATCAGCATACGAGCAGAATGCCTATGCGATGATCATTGCGCATAATCATCCATCGGGTCATTTGCAGCCATCGGAAGAAGATTTGTTGTTTACCAAACGTTTACGACAACTAGGGCAACTCATGGCCTTACCGCTTCTTGATGCCTTTATTGTTACACGAACTAGTTATTGGTCCTTTGTTGAAGAGGGTCGTTTTGAAGATGAAAAAGGACCATTTCTATAAAATACTTGGAAGCAGCTCCTTTCTTTAGAAAAGATGATACACTAAAGACAGAAATTCATTTGAAGGAGGCGTGCCCATGCCTGCAAAAATTGTGATGATTGGTGGTGGTTCTGGGTTGCCAGTCATTATCAAGCCATTGGTTAAGGCGGACGTCGACCTGACTGCCATCGTGACCGTGGCAGATGACGGGGGGTCCTCGGGACTTCTGCGAGACTACGTCAATATTATTCCACCTGGGGATATTCGCAATATCCTGGTTGCCATGTCGACGGCTGACCAAAAGTTACTGGATCTCTTTCAGTACCGTTTCCAAACGCAAGACGATTTTTTGGCTAAACACGCCGTCGGGAATCTGCTGATTGCTGCATTGACCGAGATGACGGGGGATGTTTCTGAAGCGATTACTGAATTAGCTCATTACCTGAAAATCAAAGGGCAGGTTTACCCGGTTGCCAAACAGCCTTTGGTTTTAAAGGCTAAAACAACGGAAGGTCATCTTTTATCTGGGGAAGCAGCGATTACAGCGGCTCACCAAGCCCTTGATACTGTTTGGGTGGCACCAACGACGCCCGAGAAAACGATTCAAGCTAATCCTGAAGCAATCGATGCGATTTTGTCCGCTGACATGATTGTTTATGGCCCAGGTTCACTCTTTACGTCGATTTTGCCAAACGTTGTGGTACCGGGGATCAAGGAGGCTTTACAAGTCACACCGGCCAAACAGGTGTATATTGCTAACATCATGACCCAGAAGGGTGAGACCGATGCTTACACGGATGCCGAACACTTGGCCGTTTTGAATCGGCACTTGGGTAAAAACATGATTGATGCTGTTTTGACCAATTCGACCATCGTTCCCGAGGATTTTGTTGATTATCAACGTTGGGGTGAAATTTCGACGCAGGTGAAGCAAGATCCCGATGCCATTTCAAAGCAAGATGCTGAGGTGGTGTCACGTGACTTTTTGCTTTTGCGTGATGCTGGTGCCTTTCACGATGGTGACAAAGTCGCCAACGTCTTACTTTCTCTTTTGGAGAAATAACCATGTCATTTGCAGCTGAAGTAAAAAAAGAACTAACTGGCAGGATTGTGTCGGATGATGCGGCCAAGCCTGAATTAGCGGCGCTCCTTCAGATGAACGGGGTCACGACGCTTGGTTTCGAACAGGAAGTCCGTGTTCAAACGGATAATCCAGCCATTGCTCGACGTATTTATACATTGATTCGTCAATCGTACCCACAAGTTGAGGTAGATGTTTCCGTTAAGAAGCAGTTTGCTTTATCAGAGCACAAGGTTTTGGTTGTGGTTTTGAGAAGTGAAGTTGCTGCCGTTTTGGATGATTTGGGTGTTGATCCCTTCGGAATTGATCAGACGGTGCCAGCTTGGCTCTTAAATACCGAGGATAAGCGTGCTGCTTTCCTTCGTGGGGCGTTTTTAGCCGCTGGTTCGGTGAATTCGCCAGAAAAATCAAATTATCATTTGGAGATTGCCACTGGTCAGGAAGACTTGGCCGATCAACTATTACTTTTGATTCAAGGTTTCTTAATGCCTGTGAAGATGATTAGCCGTTCAAAACAGTTTGTTTTGTATCTGAAACGTTCGGATAAGATTGTTGAATTTCTGAAATTGATTGGTGCCACTGCTACCATGCTTCGTTTTGAAGATATTCGATTGGCAAAAGATATGCGTAATTCTGCTAATCGAATGATCAACGCTGATATGGCGAATTTACAAAAGGTGGCCAACGCGGCCAATGCCCAGGTTCAGACTATTCTGACCATACAGGGAGTAATCGGGGATTTGGATGAGTTGCCAGCTAAGTTAGCCGACTTTGCCAGGGCGCGTTTAGAGCATCCAGATGCCTCACTAACCGAAATTGGGGATTATCTGGAAATTTCAAAATCTGGCGCTAATCACAGGATGCGTAAACTAAAAGAATTAGCTAAACAGATTGACGAAGGTACTTTTGATGCCGATAAGTTATAAAGGGCGAAAGCGCTCTTTTTTATTTTAGAAAGTCTTGTTTTTGCGTTACAATAGAATACTAAAGAAGATAAAAGGAGATTACTATGTGGCCAGGAGTTATTGAACAAACTGCAAATGGACGTGAGTCCTATGATTTGCCTTCCCGACTTTTAAAGGACCGAATTATCCTGGTGCAAGGTGAAGTTGAAGATAGTATGGCAACCTCAATTGTTGCTCAACTACTTTTCTTGGAAGCACAGGATCCTGATAAGGAAATTTCCATGTACATTAACTCGCCGGGTGGTTCTGTGACGGCGGGCTTGTCGATTACGGATACCATGAACTTTATTAAAGCACCGGTAACGACCATTGTGATGGGTCTGGCAGCTTCAATGGGGACCATTATTGCCTCTTCTGGTGAAAAGGGTCATCGTTACATGTTGCCGAATGCCGAGTACTTGATTCACCAACCAATGGGTGGTGCTGCTGGTGGTACGCAACAATCAGATATGGCCATCATTGCGGAGCAGTTGACCAAGACACGGAAGAAGTTGAACAAGATTTTGGCTGATAACTCCGGTAAGGATTTGAAGACGATTGCCCGTGATACGGAACGTGATTATTGGATGTCAGCCGAAGAGACGCTGAAGTACGGATTGATTGACGGCATCATGGAAAAGGCTGGTGAAAAGCCAGTGACGCTGAAGAAGTGATTCTAATTATCGCAAATTAGAAGGATTTGCCGTATAATGGACTGAGAATGAAAAATATTGGAGGACGAATATGAAAGTTTTTGCTTACGGAATTCGTGAAGATGAAAAGCCTGCTTTGAAGGATTGGGAAGCTAAGAACCCAGATGTTGAAGTGGAATACACGGATCAATTGTTGACCCCTGAAACGGCTAAGATGGCTAAGGGTGCTGATTCAGCTGTGGTATACCAACAATTGGATTACACGAAGGAAACGTTGCAAGCATTGGCTGATGCCGGTGTGAAGAACATGTCACTCCGTAACGTTGGAACTGACAACATTGACTTTGATGCTGCTAAGGAATTGGGATTCCATATTTCAAACGTTCCTGTTTACTCACCAAATGCTATTGCTGAACATTCAATGATTCAATTGTCTCGTTTGCTTCGTCGTACGAAGCCAATGGATAACAAGGTTGCAAAGCATGATTTGCGTTGGGCACCAACCATCGGTCGTGAAATGCGCATGCAAACGGTTGGTATTATCGGAACTGGCCACATTGGTCGTGTTGCGATTAACATTTTGAAGGGATTTGGCGCAAAGGTAATTGCCTATGACAAGTTCCCTAACCCTGAATTGCAAAAGGAAGGCTTGTACGTAGATACGCTAGACGAATTGTACGCTCAAGCTGATGCCATTTCATTGTACGTGCCAGGTGTTCCTGAAAATGTACACATGATTAACAAGGAATCAATCGCCAAGATGAAGGACGGCGTTGTGATCGTTAACGTTGCCCGTGGTAACTTGATGGATCTCGATGCTGTGATTGATGGTTTGAACTCAGGTAAGATTTCTGACTTTGCCATGGATGTTTACGAACACGAAGTTGGTTTGTTTAACAAGGACTGGTCTGGTAAAGAATTCCCTGATCCAAAGATTGCTGACTTGATTGCTCGTGAAAACGTGTTGGTTACGCCACACATCGCTTTCTACACAACGAAGGCTGTTTCAGAAATGGTTCACCAGTCATTTGACGCTGCCGTGTCATTTGCTAAGGGTGAAACCCCCGCTATCGCTGTTAAGTTTTAATTAGCAATGCTAGACCTCAAGTCAATTACTTGGGGTTTTTTTATGAGGAGAAAAGGGATGTCAAATCAAGAATTTTCTGGGAAGCAATCCTTGAATGTCAAGGATTTCTTCTTTAAAGTCTTATCCGGTTCAGCCAATGGAATTTTGATTGGTGTTTTACCAGCAGCCGTGATGAAGTACATTATTCAGTATTCTGGTATTGGAACAACTGAGTGGGGAGCAAACTTTTCTGCTATTTTGACGCTCTTCACTTCGATGATTCCTTTCTTGATTGGAATGGCTGTTGCGATGAACTTTAAGATGAAAGTGTTGGATACCGGTGTTGTTGCCTTAGCGACGATGGTGGCTTCAAATTCCATTCTGTGGGGAACAACCAAGGTTGGGGCTACCCATCCAATTACTGGGAAGGTGCTACCAGCTGCTAAAACAGTCTACATGGCGGCCGGTGCCGGTGATGTGATTAATGCCATGTTGGTTTCGGCCATCGCTGTCTTTGTTATTTGGCTTGTGTCACGCTATTTGAACGGCTTTGGTTCAGTTGCTATTGTGTTATCACCAATTTTAATTGGTGGAGGTGTTGGTCTCATTGGTAAGGAGATTGCTCCATCAGTTGGAAAGATTACCGCTCTCATTGGTGATATGGTGGAATCCTTTACCAAATTAGCACCGGTGCCAATGGCAATTTTAATTGCCATTGCTTTTTCTGTAATCGTGATTACACCCGTTTCAACGGTTGGAATTGCCTTAGCCATTAACTTATCAGGAATTGCGGCTGGTGCCGGTGCCGTTGGCGTTGTGGCAACGACCATTGTTTTGTTGATTAACTCTTGGTCAGTAAACAAGAAGGGAACGACAGTTGCCATCTTCTTGGGTGCAATGAAGGGCATGATGCCAGCCATCTTTAAGAAGCCGACGACGTTAATTCCATTTATGTTTGCCGGAGCGCTTTCGGGTATTCCGGTTGCTCTATTTAATGTGCAGGGAACCCCTGTGACAGCCGGATTTGGCTACATTGGAATGGTTTCACCATTGCAATCAATGATTAAGGATGCCTCAATCCCAAGCTCAGTGATGAATCATTATATTTCACCAATGGTGGCTTTAATCGTTTGGGTAATTGTTCCTCTGCTGGCAGCATTGTTGGCTCAGTTCATCTTTTCAAAGATGCTCAAGTTGTATCAACCATCTGATTTGAAGCAAGAATTATAAGAACAAGTGATGTGAATAAAAACCCGCTCTCATTGAGAGCGGGTTTTTATGATTTGATTTGATAAAGACACCAAATCATTTCCGGCTGAAAGCGAGCTAAAATTCGGTGATGTTGCTGTAATTTTTTTTCGGCATTTTGACTAAAAATGGCGTATTGATAATTTCCGGAAAGGAAGGCGTCGGCTGCAAGTGGTTTGGCTGGCACGTAGTCGATTTGGACTGACAAGTCATTTTGTTCCGCAAATTCTTGCAGCAGGGTCTTGGTGGTTCGATGACTAACCGACTTTGAATTGGATTGTTCAGTATTTTCAACGAGGAGCATTTCCATGGTTTTGGTTGACCAAGTTTTTTTAATGATTAGTTCTTGCCAGTGTGCATAGTGTTGACTGGTCCAGGTATCACCCGCGGGACCTTGATAACCAACCGGTACGAGGAAATAGTCGCCATGATAGTTGCCTAGGTTTTCATAAATGGAGGAAAAGTCGTGGTGCAATTGGATGCTAAAATGCTGATAAACTGGGTCTTCGTCAGTTAGCCCTTGTGCTGCTAAATAGGAATCAGTTTCCCTTGGACCGAGTGTGTGAATGGCAGGCATTGTTGGCTCCTTTCTTATGAAATGCGTTGGATAATTTCTTCTGCAATGGCCTCTGGCGTTTTTTGATCGACTTGGATAATCATATCAGCCGTTTTTCGGTAAAAATGTTCACGATTGGCTTTTAAATTCGTAACATCTTGTGCACTTTTGTTTGCTAAGATGGGTCTTTTTTGCCAATCTTCCCCTGAAAGATTGTGGATTGTTGTTGCATCAGAAGCCTTTAACCAGATGACAGGCCGCCGACTTTTCAACAACAATTCTTGATTGGCAATTTGGCAGGCCGTGCCTCCGCCCGTTGCGAGCACGTTTTCTGTGGATAAGTGCTGTGCTAATAGTTCCTTTTCCACCTGACGAAAAGCCGCTTCGCCATTTGCCTCAAAGTAGGAGGGGATGCTTTGCTTGAGTGTTGCTTCGATGACCTGGTCGAGGTCTTGAAATGGTTGGTTTAAGGCTTTTGAAAGGGCCCGACCAACGGTTGTTTTACCTGCACCCATAAAGCCGATAAGAATTGGATTTTGCATAGCTTACTCCTTTTCCATTTGAAGACGGGCTGTCTGAGCAGCCTTCAAATCATCAAATAGTTCGGTTGCGTTTTTGTTTTCAATGGCTTGCTTTAAACGACTAAGTTCTTTTTCAAAGTCATCGAGTTCTGCCAAGATTTGCTTAGGATTCGATAAAAAGATACTCGTCCACATGGTGGCATCGGCTTTGGCAATCCGGGTGGCGTCGAGGAAGCCGGCAGCAGGCTTTCCCCAGTCAACGGTGGAAGCTTCCCGTGCCTGGTTAACGGTGGAGGCCAGGGCAAAGGCAACCATGTGTGGCAGATGGGAAGAGGCAGCCACGATTTGGTCATGGCTTTTAGCATTCACAAGACGAAAGTCAAAGTGGGCAGCAGCCAGTAACTCTTCAAATTGGGCAACCTGTTCTTGATTGCAGTTTTCTTGAATCAAAAAGTAGGTATGGTTGACCAATCGACTGGTATCAACGTTTTTGGCACCGGTTAAGTGAGAGCCGGCCATTGGGTGGCCAGCTAGGAAGGCGACTCCTTTTGCCATTAGTGGCTGAGCACTTTGTTCGATTTGAACTTTGGAAGAGCCGACATCGGATACAAGGACATCTTCTTTCAGGGGGAGTTCAGCTAGCTCGCTAAGACGTTGACAGATAACAGCGACTGGTGAAGCGAGAATGATGATGTCGGCTTGTTTAGCACCTTCTTCAAAGGAACAGGCTTTATCGAGCAACCCCTGTTCACGCATATAATTCAAATTTTCGTTGTTCGGGTCGTTGGCCAGAAGACGGATGCTAGAATTTTTTTCTTTGATAAGGGTTGCTAGACTAGCGCCAATCAGGCCTAGTCCGTCGATAAAGACAGTGGTCATGAGTTATTCCTTTATGAGTGTTGTTAAATCGTTTACAAAAGTCGGGTAGGAGACCGCCATGCAGTCGTCGTCTTTGATGGTAACGGGTCTGTCGACGAGTAGTGAGGCGATTTTTAAGGTCATCGCAATGCGATGGTCACCGAACGAGTCCAGCTCAGGATTTTGGACTCGTAGTGGTTTGCCACCAGTAATCAGCAGTCCATCGGGTTTTTCTTCAATGTCAGCGCCCAGTTTACCTAACTCGGAGGTGATGACTGCCAAGCGGTCGGATTCCTTAACCCGCAGTTCTTCGGCACCAGAGATGGTCGAAACACCTTCGGCGGCTGTGGCGAGTAGTGCCAGTGCCGGCACTTCGTCAACGAGGGCGGGGATGTCTGCTGCTTCAATATGAAAGGGCTCGAGGGGGGCAGCCTTGATGGTTAGGTTGGCCATTGGTTCACCAGGTTGGTCAATGCGGTCGATGGTCAGATCAGCCCCCATTTGTTGGAGAATACGAACAATGCCGTCACGGGTCGGGTTTAGCCCGACTTTTTCGATGGTGATTTTGGAACCTGGTAGAATGGCGCCGGCAACTAGGAAGAAAGCGGCGGATGAAATATCAGCGGGTACTTCAATTTGTTGTCCCTGCAGTGGATGCCCAGGATGGATGGTGATCGTCTGGCCGGTTTTTTCAATCGATTCAGGGGAAAAGAGCTTTAGCATTGTTTCGCTGTGATCACGGGAAGGCAGGGGCTCCTCGATGGTTGTTTCAGACTGGGCGGTTAAGGCTGCTAGAATGATGGCGGATTTAACCTGAGCGGAAGCGATTGTCATGCGGTAATGGATGCCATGGAGAACCTCGCCATGGATGGTCATTGGTAAGTGACCGTCTTCTGCAAGCAAGATTTCGTTCATTTCAGAAAGTGGGCCAATGACGCGACCCATTGGACGTTTTGATAAGGAGGCATCACCAATTAGCTGGCTATCAAAGTGTTGACCAGCTAAAAGTCCGGCTAACAAGCGGGTGGAAGTCCCGGAATTTTGCATGTCCAAGGGCTTTGAACTTGCCTGTAGACCCAGCAAGCCGACCCCGTCAATGGTCAGGTTATTGCCATTTTCCTCAATGTGGACACCCATTTGGCGAAAGGCCTCTAGAGTCGCTAAACAATCGTTTGACCGAAGGAAATTTTTAACCGTTGTTTGTCCTTCGGCAATGGCACCAAAGATGATGGAACGGTGGGAGATGGATTTATCACCAGGGACCTGAATGGTGCCCTTTAAAATAGGGATTGTCATGTGCACTCCTTAGAAATTTTTGAGTTCTTCACGGTAGTCCGTGATTTGTTTCTTTAAACGGTCGATTTGTGACCCGTCGAAAGTCTCGCAGATGGCCTTGGCTAGTTCGATGGCAACCACGGATTCAATTACGATGGAAGCGGGGACAATGGCAGTTGTATCGGAACGCTCGACTGTCGCCTTTTTAATTTCTTTCGAGTTGATGTCTGCTGACTGCAATGGTTTGTAAAGCGTTGGAATCGGCTTCATGGCTGCTTTCACGATAACGGGCATTCCATTGGTCATGCCACCTTCAAAGCCACCCAAGTGATCGGAATTCCGGGTGAAGCCCTTGCCTTCTTCCCAGTCGATTTCGTCCATCACTTGAGAGCCCGGTCGAACGGCGTTTTCAAAGCCATCGCCAATTTCGCAACCTTTCATCGCGTTGACACCAACGACGGCGCCGGCGACTTTGGCATCGAGCTTGGTGTCCCAAGAGGTGTAGGAACCAAGACCGGCTGGCAGATTGGTTGCCACAACACGGATAACCCCACCGAGGGTGTCACCATCGCGCTTGGCCTGGTCGATACGGTTGTGGATTTCGTCGACCTTGCTTTGGTCTAAGATGCGAAGGTCATTTGATTGGATGAGCTGTTCGATTTCTAACACGTCAATTGATCGATTGCCGGCCGCTTGAATGCCACCGATTGATTCGACGTGGCCCACGATTTTCACGTCTAACGCTTCCAAGACTTGCTTACAGATGTTTCCGATGGCTACACGCATTGCCGTTTCGCGGGCTGATGAACGTTCCAATACGTTTCTCATATCTCGGTGCCCGTACTTCATGCCGCCAACCAGATCGGCGTGGCCGGGACGGGGACGGGAAACAGCCCGTAAAGTGTTTTCAGCATTAGCTGGGGTTATCGGGTCCATAATCTTGGACCACTGAGCGTGATCGCGGTTTTTGATTGTTAAGGCGATTGGCGAACCAAGCGTCACACCGTGTCGCACGCCGCCCGTGATGATGATTTGGTCATGTTCAATCTTTTGACGGTTGCCACGGCCGTAACCGCCTTGCCGAGCAGAGAGTGCTGCGTTAATTTCGTCGATGTTTAGGTGGAGCCCGGCTGGGATGCCAGTTAAGATACCAGAAAGTTCTGGTCCGTGTGATTCGCCTGCAGTAATGTAGTTGATCATAATGTTGTCCTTTATTTCAGTTGAGATATGGGGATGTAAAGTCGGTTATTGTCTCTGAATATCCAGGTAATCGATTCTTATTTATTCAGTTGGTTACTCTTTGCTGCCTGGTACTTTTTGGATTGATCCATAATTGCTTGAATAATGGCTTGGTTGTAAGGCACCAGTTCTTTTCTTGGGCTTTCCTTTGCGATTTTGTCTAAGACGATACCTTCGCGCTTCAGATCTTGAATCGCTAAGGTGCTCTTCTCCTTGTAAAAGATAACGTCTGAGACAGCGGTAAAACGTTGATCGATTAGTTGAAGAATTTCTTTGTCGATTTTGTCGATGGTTTTCCGAGCATCAGCTAGGCTCCGACTTTCGTTTGGTAGGCAAATGTAGACGGTGATGGCAACGAGCAGTGAAAGAATGGCCATTGAGGCATCGGCTAAGATGATGTTCAGGCCGGGCACCTTAATGAGCACCCCCGTGATAATTGGCACCGTGAAGGAGGCAATGGAACCGAAGATAAAGAAGGTACCGGTCATTAGCCCTTTTCGGTTAGGGAAAATCGTCAGCAATGAATTCAAGGCAATTTGCATCAGGCCGCCAGCGGCTGATAATCCAAAGAAGAAGGCTGCTAAGTTGGCAAGCAAAACATTTTTCGTTAAGGCAAGCGTGACGATTGCGACTAGGGAAAGAATGTTCAGACCAAGGAAGAGAAGCTTTTTCACGTTGAAGCGGCTGAGAGTCGAAGCAACGATTAAGACCCCGGTAATGGACCCAAGACTGTAGAGGGAGAGGAGGAAGTGGGCAACACTTTTGGAGAAGCCGATTCCTTCGGCGAAAATCGTAATCCACTGGGTAAACCAGATCATGACGGCCATGGAGGAAAAGCCGTAAACGAGCAGTGCGATGAGCAAGATGACTTTCTTGCCACTTGACACTTGTAGGGCTGGCTTGGTGGCTTGAATCGTTTTATCCCGAATTTCTTTAACCGGTAGCGTGATGATGTTGATTAAGTTCACGAGTAAGACGGCCGCGGGCACCATGAATGATAAGCCAAACCAGAGGTGTTCGTTTGCCAGAAAGAGGACAATCATTGGTAAAAGAAACTCGCCTGTCGAGATGAAGGCTTTTAGTAAAACGGTATTTGCCGTTCCTTTTTTTGACACTTCCTCCAAAAGGGGATAGGTTGCTGAATCTAGTGCAGAGTTGGCAATGCCCATCAGAACGGTCAGTGCATAAGCCATGGAAAGTGAATGGTTGATTGGGGTTAAGACCAGGAAAATCAAGTAGGTGCTGATTCCGATGAGAAGCGAAGTCTTTCGACCAAAATGGTCGGAAATGAAGCCCATCAAAAGGTAGGCGACCAAACGGCCGATGCCGATTCCGGAGAGAATGAACGAGGCGGTGGTCAAGGAGCTGGACCAGTTATGAGCGAGTTGGAGAAGGTTTTGGGTAAGAATAATCATTCCAAAGCCGTGGACGAAATAGTTGGCGTAGAGACCGGTTGTGAGTCGTATGTTCTGGCTAGCTTTCATTCGATTTCCCTTCTAAGATGTTTTGTATTTGCCTGAGTTCATTGATTCGGACTTGTCCTGGGGCGGATGCCTCCTTTTGACTGAGACAGGCAAAAGTAATGGCTGACTTGGAAATGGTCGTGGCTAGACGGCTGATGGTACCGATTTGGCCCATGGCCATCGAAACGACCGGTTGATCATGGAGCTTTGCTGCTTGTTCGCTGGCTGACATGGTCCGAAGGGCGTCTTCTGAATCATTTGCCATGGTGGCAATTTTGAGTATGTCGGCCTCGGCCTCTGCCATCTCGTCGAATCGCTCGGCCAATTGCTTCGCCGTGGGCGTTTTGTCAAAGTCGTGAGAAGAAGCAATGATTAATTTGCCAGCTTGGTGTGCTTTTTTAATCACCTTGTTAACTAGTGCTGGTCCCTTACCAATCTCGACATCAATGATGTCGACGTCTAGGTCTGTGAGATGAATCAGTAGTTGTTCGTAATCGTCCGGTATGATGGCAAACTGCCCGCCTTCATCCTTAGTTCGGAAGGTGGCAATGAGCGGTGTTTCCGGCATGACTTGGCGAATGATTTGGACGGCGGAGCTAAGTGCCTGTTCCTCTTGCCATTTTTTGAAAAAGTCGATTCGCCACTCAACAATGTCAGGGGATGCTTGCGCTGTATTGTTGGCATCGGTTACCAGGGCAGCGTCGTCAACTGAGGTAAGCGGAAGTGCGACTTTGGCTGATTCTTTACCGAGAATAATGTTTTTAATGGGAAGTTCTTTGCTCATTTTCTTTGTCCTTTGCTACCATGGCCGCCTCGACCTTATCGATTGGCATGTCTTGGCCGGTCCAGAGTTTGAAAGCGGCTGCGCCCTGTTCAATCATCATGCCTAAGCCGTTGTATACGGCTTGGAGTCCGGCATCCTTGGCCACTTCCATGAGTTTTGTCGTTCGTGGCGCATAAACTGTGTCGTAAACGACCAAATCTTTTTTCAACCACGTTGGGTTTTCAACCAGCGATTTGCCTTCCAACGGCTTCATGCCAACGCCGGTGGCATCGACGTAAATGTCGGCCCAGGCAAGGGCCTCCTTGAAGGCCTCCTCGTCTTCCAATGCCAAGGTCGAAGCCACTGCATCGGTTTTGTCGTTAATGGTTTGGGCAATATCTTTTGCATTTTGCAAGTGGTCGTCTTGTCGGTTGGCAACGCGAATTTCGACTGCTCCTTCAATCGCTGATTGAGCAGCGATTGGAATTCCGGCGCCACCAGCACCGACAACTAGTACCTTCTTTCCTTTGACATCGTGACCTTTTTTCTTCATGTCATTAACGAAGCCAATACCGTCGGTTGTGTAACCGGTCAAGACGCCACCGTCGTTGACCACGGTGTTAACAGCGCCTGTTAAATCAGCGGACTGGTCCAGTTGATCGAGATGCGGAAGGATGGCCTGTTTATTCGGCATGGAGATGTTGGCTCCCCGCATGTCCAGTGTTCGAAGTGCCTTGACACCATCTGCTAACTGCGGTCCATCGATGTCAAAAGCGAGGTAGGCGTAGTTTAAACCGAGTGCTTCAAAAGCAGTGTTGTGCATCGTCGGGGACATGGAGTGCCTTATGGGATAGGCCATTAGGCCGATTAAAATCGTGTGTCCATCAATTCGTGTCATGTGTATTTCCTTTCTTGGCAAACAAAAAAGCCGACTAGGTTAAACCTAGTCGGCCTGAAACGTGAGTAAGGAAAGACTTCCCGCGATTTCATGATTGGCGACTAGATTTCTTACACCTAGTCAGCCAAGTTAAAAATGACTCTTACTACCTAGATGCGAACGTGTCGGCACGTCCGCATCAAATCCGGACGTGCTATCTAAAGTAATAAAAGCCGTAGTAACGGTTCATCATGTTAATCGGTAATGATTTCATCGTCGGAATCCCTTTCCTGAAGTTGTCTCTATTAAAACATGCTTGAGAAATGAATGCAAGATAAAATTAAAAATATTTTCATTTTATTTCCATGGCGATTTGATGATTTCATTGGTAATATTGGGCATTATATGTAGAAAACGTTTTCTTTTAATTAGAAATCTTAATCAAATTCATTTCAAATGAGTATATTTTAATTTTACTCTTGACAAAGTTTTCTCTGCTGGTTAAGCTAAGAGCAATTAAATATTCGTCCAAACAAACCAAGGATGTGGAGATCAAGATTGTTGTGCACGCAAAGAGAGTCACCGATGCTGAGAGGGTGATCGAACGCAGGCAGTTAAATGGACCACGGAGGGTTCTTCTGAAAGAGTAATCAAGTAGGGGAAACGTCAGGCATACGTCAGTTGCCGGGGATATGTTGGTATCTCGCTAAGGAGGGGTTGAAATGACTAGTTTTTTTGGCTAGCTTCTTTTTCAACTCAATTAAGGTGGCACCGCGGAGTAATCCGTCCTTAACAAAGCACTTATTGTTTTGTTTTGGACGGATTTTTTAATGGATAAAAATCTGCGAGGTAGCTGAATTGAAAAAGAAAACAACTAATCTAAAGCAAGCAAGCCAAAAGAATCCCAATCCTGTAGTGCTTGTTGAAATGGCAACACCTGAATTTGATCCATACGCTGTTATTGAAAACTTTACTGAAACCGGTGAGCCAGCTATGGTTTTTGAACGAAACGGTCAAACGACGGTGGTCGTTAAGCCAAAGAAGGTATTGAGAATCAACAATGGTCAATTGTATGAAAAGAATGGTCACAATCAGACATTTTTAACCAGTGATCAACCGATTGAAACCCTAAAAAAGCGCTTCGATCAAACCAGTTATCAGCGACTGGAACAGGGGCCTTTTTTCCAGCAGGGCCTGATTGGTTACTTTGCTTATGACTTTGCCCGGTACAGTCCAGATGTTCATTTAAAAAAAGTTGAAAACGAACGTGACCTAGTTGATGCCGACCTGTTCTTACCAGACGTGGTGATTACCTATCAAGAGGAAGAAGCTAAATTAACCCTGACAAAGGTTATTGAGGCAGAGGAAAGGCCGCAGGACGTTGAAAAAGAATTGGTGGACTACGGACAAAACATCTGCAAGATAAGTAAACGGTCGGCTTCACAAGCGAATACAAAGGGAGAACTGACTTTTTCGCCGCGCTTTTCAATGGCAGCATTTGAAAAACGGGTAAAAGAAGCTAAGGCGCACATTGTCCAAGGTGACATCTTTCAATTAATTTTGTCTAACCCGTTAACGGCGGAAACGACTGGACAGCTCGATATGTTGTCATTCGGCCGACAGTTACGGGCGGGCGATCCTTCTCCCTATCATTTCTACTTTCGAGACGGCGATTTTCAAGTCTTAGGCGCTTCGCCCGAAACGCTCATTAAAAAGACTGGTGCCCAACTCTTTTCCTATCCACTGGCCGGGACGCGGCGTCGTGGGCGGACAGCTGAAGAAGAGGAACGTTTTGAAAAAGAATTGCAAAACAGTCAAAAGGAACAGGCCGAACACAACATGCTCGTTGACCTCGGTCGGAACGACCTTGGACGGGTATCGGAATTTGGCACCGTTCGCGTGACCGCCTTACAACGTTTACTGAAATTCCCGAACGTGATGCATTTGGGCTCAACCATTGAGAGTCAGGCCAAAAAGCAGCTAAATCCAATTGACTTGGTCTTAGCGACTTTACCAGCCGGGACCCTGTCCGGGGCACCGAAGATTTCTGCCATGCAAATCATCAATAAATTAGAAGGGCAAAAGCGGGGCATCTACGGGGGTGGTATTGGGACGTTGGATTTCAACGGGGATGTGGATCTAGCGATTGGCATTCGAATGGTTTACCAAAAGGGCGAGCAAGTCGTTATCCACTCTGGTGCTGGGATTGTTGCCGATTCTAAGGTGGAAGAGGAGTACTTGGAATTCCATAATAAAAGTGCCTTGATGATGAACCTACTCGGTGGAAGGGAAATGAACCATGATACTACTAATCGATAATTACGATTCCTTTACTTACAATTTGTACCAAGAAGTCGGGCGACGAACGGACCAAGTCATTCGAGTCGTTAAAAATGATCAGGTAACCATTGCTGATTTGGCGGAAAAGTCGCTGCAAGGATTAATCTTATCCCCAGGCCCTGGACGGCCAGATGAAGCCGGGCGAATGAATGAAGTGCTCAGAGCAGCCATTGGGAAAGTGCCCATTCTGGGTGTTTGCCTAGGGCATCAGGCAATTGGCCAGGTATACGGTGGCGAAATTACCTTAGCGCCACTCATGCACGGACGAACGTCTTTAGTGCACCAAAGTCAAGGTGGTCAATCCCCACTCTTTGCTGGTTGTCCGGCTGACTTTATCGTTGGTCGTTATCACTCGCTGATGATTAATCCGACGACATTGCCTGCCGGTCTGACCGTCACGGCCATGGCTGACGATGGCACGGTTCAAGCGGTGGCCGACGAAGCCAACCAAGTCTACGGTGTCGAATTTCACCCAGAATCGATTATGACTGATGAAAAAGTCGCAGATTTAATTTTTAGAAACTTCTTAAAGATGACGGAGGCCCCTCATGTTACAACAATTCACTGAAAAAATTCAAAACAAGCAGTCACTGACTTTTGACGAAAGCAAGGCCGCCATCCAGGCGATGATGTCTGGTGACGAAAGCGACGTGGCCATCGCCTCCTTCTTGACGGCTTTGGCCGACAAGGGCGAAAGCGATGTCGAAATCGCTGGCGGGGCTGCCGGAATGCGGGCCATGGCGAAGACCTTTCCAGCACAACCCGATGGGTTGGACATCGTTGGAACGGGTGGTGACCACTCAAACTCCTTTAACATTTCCTCAACGACTGGAATTTTGTTGGCTGCCATGGGGGTAAAAGTCGTGAAGCACGGTAACCGCGCTGCTTCCTCGAAATCTGGGGCAGCTGACGTTTTGGAGGCCTTGAACTTTCCAATCCACCAAAGTCAAGAGGCGAGTGAGTCGATGCTTACAAGGGAAAACTTTACCTTCCTTTTCGCACAGGATTACCACCCAGCCATGAAGGCGGTCGGCCCCATTCGCTCAAAGTTAGGAATTCGAACGATTTTTAATTTGTTGGGACCATTGGCTAACCCGGCGGCTCCTGAAAAGATGGTGCTCGGTGTTGCAAAGCCAGAATTATTGGAACCAATGGCACAAGTGCTACACCAATTGGGCGTTCAGCGAGCCAATGTCATTTATGGGACGGATGGCTTAGACGAAGCCTCGATTTCCGCGCCCACGAAGATTGTTAGCTTGCGTGGGGATGCCGTCACTTATCAAACGATTAAGCCGGAAGATGTCGGATTAAAGTCGGCGAAAAAGTCAGCAATCACCGGAGGTAGCGGGGAGGAGAACGCTCAAATCACCCAAGCTATCCTAGCTGGGAAGGAGAAAGGACCCCGGCGAGACGTTGTTTTATTAAATGCTGGTATTGCTTTGTCGGTTGTTGATTCATCAATCAGTATTGAACAGGGAATTAAACAAGCACAAGCAGCCATCGACTCTGGTGCGGCCATCGCGAAGTTAACGGCGTTGACAAAGAAGGAAGTGTTGCAATGATTCTAGACGATTTAGTGACCGCAACCAAAAAGCGGCTGGTGGTGGAAAAGCAACAACTGCCTCTGATTGAACTAAAAAAGCAGGCGGAAAGTCTACCGGTGATGAATCCGAACGAACTCTATCAGCGTTTTTTAGCACCAACGCTTTCGATTATCGCTGAGGTGAAAAAAGCCTCGCCCTCTAAGGGGTTGATTGCCGAAGACTTTGACTACCTGGCCATTGCTAAGGAGTATGAAGCGGCCGGGGCGACGGCCATTTCGGTGCTAACCGAACCGGATTATTTCTTGGGCAACATTGATTACTTAAAAACGATTGCCGAAGAGGTGCCAACTCCGCTCTTGCGGAAGGACTTCACCATCGACCCCTACATGATTTATCAGGCAAAAGTCGCTGGCGCCCGAATGATTTTGCTGATTGTCGCGATTTTATCCGATGAAGAGTTGTCGGCTTATCTGCAGCTGGCCCACTCCCTTGGGTTAGCAGTCTTAGTTGAAGCGCACGATGAAGAAGAAATTAACCGGGCTTTAAAAGTCGGCGCCCAAATGATTGGCGTTAACAATCGCAACCTCAAAGACTTTACCGTGTCCTTTGAGAATAGCAAAAAGCTGCGTCACCTGATTCCGGAGACCGTGGCCTTTGTGGCCGAGTCGGGTGTCTCAACCGTAGCAGATATTCAAGAACTAAAGAAACTGGGTGTTAACGCTGTCTTGGTTGGTGAGGCGTTAATGAAGGCGTCAGACAAGAAGGGTTTTATTAAAGAGGCGCTGGAGTAGTTCATGACAAAAATTAAGATTTGCGGGCTAATGACGAGAGCCGATGCCGAAGCTGTTAATCAAGCCCAGCCAGACTTTGCCGGTGTGGTCTTTGCAACTGGGCGGCATCGAGTCACGATCGAACAAGCCGAATTAATACGAACCACCTTGAATGATCAAATCCCCCTCGTGGGTGTCTTCACTGACCAGTCGATTGAGACCATTCTTTCTTTATATCGAAAAAAGATTATTCAAATCGTTCAATTACATTTACCAAGAGAGCGAAAGGATGTTGAAAGATTGAAGGCGGAAGGTGTTTCGCTTATTCAGGTTGCTGTGGGATTTGAACAGATTAAAAAAATGGTCAACAACCCCCAAGATGTTTCAGATTATCGGCTAGTTGATGCAGGCTCGGGGTCGGGCCAGCAACTGGATTGGGCGACTTTACCAGATTTAACCCGGAACAAAACGTTCTTAGCTGGCGGGTTGAACGTAGCCAACCTTCAAAAAGCGATTGACCAAGTTCAGCCGTACGGTGTTGACTTATCCTCCGGGAGTGAACAAAACGGTCAAAAAAGTCTAAAAAAAATGCAAGCACTCGTGGCGATTGCCCACGGAAATGGAGAGAAGAATGACTAATGAGAAAACCGGCCGCTTTGGCCAATTCGGGGGGCAATATGTGCCCGAAACCTTGATTCCAGAATTGAATCGGATGGCAGCAGCCTATGAGGAGGCAAAGCAGGATCCAGCTTTTCAACATGATTATCGCGAATTGTTGGCCAACTATGCGAACCGACCATCGTTGCTATATTACGCTAAGAACATGACGAAAGACTTAGGCGGTGCCAAGATTTACCTTAAGCGTGAGGACCTGAATCATACGGGAGCCCACAAGATTAACAACGTCATTGGGCAGGCGCTTCTGGCTAAGCGGATGGGTAAAAAACGTTTAATTGCTGAAACGGGTGCCGGTCAACATGGTGTGGCGACGGCCACCATTGCCGCGCTCTTTGGTTTTGAATGCGACGTTTATATGGGAAAGGAAGATACAGACCGGCAGCAGTTGAACGTTTATCGTATGGAATTGCTCGGTGCGACAGTTCATCCAGTCGAGACGGGTACCAAAACGTTGAAGGATGCTGTCAATGCCGCTTTACAGGCCTATGCTGCCAATCCGGATGACATCTTTTACGTCATGGGATCAGCGACCGGTCCTCATCCGTATCCAAGCATGGTTCGCAACTTTCAATCCGTGATTTCAGAAGAATCTAAGCTCCAGCTACAAAAGGCCGAAGGGCGTTTGCCTGATAAAGTCGTGGCCTGTGTCGGAGGCGGTTCCAACGCCATCGGGTCGTTTGCCGCTTACATTGATCAGCCAGCAGTCACCTTGATTGGTGTCGAAGCAGCCGGAAAGGGACTTCATTCAACGGACACGGCGGCGACCATTGAACTCGGTTCGACCGGAATCTTTCACGGGATGAAATCACTCTTCCTGCAAAACAAAGCAGGGCAAATTAATCCGGTTTATTCGATTTCCGCCGGTCTGGACTATCCGGGCGTCGGTCCGGAACACGCTTTTTTGGCAGCTACTAAGCGGGCAAAGTATGTGGGAATTACCGATGATGAAGCGGTAGGGGCTTTCGAGTACATTGCCAAACAGGAAGGTATTATCGCGGCGGTGGAGTCCTGCCACGCCATTGCTTATGTTCAGAAATTAGCACCGACTTTGCCAAAGGATGAAATTATTGTCTGCACGGTTTCTGGCCGTGGTGACAAGGACGTGGCAGCCATCGCAAAGTATCAAGGAGTCGAGATTAATGAGTAAAATTCAACAGTCACTATCCAATCAAAAGTCGTTTATCGCCTTTGTAACGGCGAACGATCCGGACCTGGAAACGACCGTGCAAAACGTTTTAGCATTGGCAGAGGGTGGGGCAGACTTGGTCGAAATCGGAATTCCTTTTTCGGACCCGGTCGCTGATGGACCCGTGATTCAAAAAGCCGATGTGCGAGCGCTGAAAGATCCGAATCTACCAGTCGATGACATTTTTGAGGCGGTCCAAAAGATTCGCCAGCAATCTGACGTACCCCTGGCCTTTTTAGTTTACTGTAACATGGTCTTTCAGTATGGTTATGACGCCTTTACCGCAGCCTGTGCAAAATATGGCGTGGACGGGTTGATTATCCCCGACCTACCTTACGAGGAACAGGGGGAACTGACCCCCTATACAAAAAAGCACGGAATTGACTTGATTCCGCTGGTGACTAGTCAGTCGGGCGACCGGATTCCAAGGTTGGTCAAAGGGATGACTGGCTTTGTTTATCTGGTATCATCCAACGGTGTGACGGGTCAGCGCTCAGAGGAAGACTTTTCACAGAACCTAGACCAGCTAGTTGATTCAGTTCGTCGGGCCACTGATTTACCAATTGAGATTGGTTTTGGTATTCACAGTCCGGAACAGGCAAACGAAATGGCTGCGTTAGCAGATGGTGCCATTGTTGGTTCTGCCTGTGTGGCAATTTGTGAGCAATATGGTCGACAGGCACCAGCCCATTTAAAGGACTATGCGCAAGAGATGGTCACTGCAATTCGAGGTTGATTAGCTTTGGTGATAGACTTTTTTAGTGAAAATTAAAAATAAATGAAAAAACTATTGCACTTCTCATTTTACTATGTATAATAAATAAAAAAGACAAGGAGAAAAGATGATGTTGAAGTCAAAGACGATGTTAAACAACTCAAACATTATTGTAGCCATTATTATTATTACCTAATAATGTTGGCTACTACTTTAAGCTGCCAGCATTTGTGAAAATGACTGGTGGCTCTTCAACAGATTTTTTTGTTAGACGCCAGTAAAATGGCGTCTTTTTTTGTTTTAAAAATACAGGAGAAAAAATATGACGAACGAAAATGTAACACAAGAAGCAGTTGCCGAACCAAACGCGCTGCCAGAAAAGAAAAAGAATTCCGTTGTTTATGAAGTGTCACAGGGTGTCTCCTATGTCATCTTGTCGGTATTGGGAATGGGCTTTCTCCTTTCCTCACTGGGAAACATCTTCCACTTGCCCGTTTTGGTACAGGCCGGTTTAATGGGGCAAAAGATGCTGGCACCCGCACTTGGTGTTGGGGTAGCCATGGCCATGCGTTCTAATATCTTGACAACAGGGGCCGCCTTAATCTCGGCCACAGTCGGATCAAACGCCGTTTACTTCGCGACAACGGCCGTACCACACGCTCAAACAGCAACCCACTGGGTAGCGAATCAACCGGTTGGCTCACTTGTCATGACTTCGGGACAGCCCGTTTCCGCCGTCTTTGCCGCCGTTTTCGCGGCCATGGTTGGTAACTACCTGTCGGGTAAGACGCCTTTGGACATGATGTTAGTACCTTTTGCCGCTGTTGTTGCTGGTACGGTGACTGGTTTATTCGCCGCTACCTACACGACGCCATTCTTGAACTGGATCTCTGAATCATTGGCCAAGACCATGGAAGTGAACCCATTCTTAGGGGCCTTCGTTGTTGCCTTCTTCTGGTTCCTCTTCTTAATGACACCCGCTTCTTCGGCCGCTTTGGCCATCGCTGTTATGCTTGACCCCTTGTCATCTGGGGCAGCAATGATCGGCACGACCGCTGGCTTCGTGATGTATCCCGTGATGTCTTGGAAGCAAAACAACCTTGGCGCTTTCGTTGCCCAAATTATCGTGACACCAAAAGTTCAGTTTGCGAACCTGTTGAAGAGCCCCCTGCTTTTCTTCGGGCCAGCCTTAATGGCCGCTGTCTCAGCCATGGTTGCGGTTGGTGTCTTCTCATTCAAAGTCCCTTACGCCCTTGCCGGCATGGGCTTGAATTCATTGGTTGCCCCACTGGCTTTGGCCGGGACAAACCTGCACACTTTCGGACTCTATGTTCTCTTCGGCATGTTGCTGCCAGCAGTGGCTGCCGTGGTTTTCTACTACCTGATGACAAAAATGGGTCTGACAAAGAAGAACGATTTGCACTTGGATTTGGTTTAATCAATGGTTACTAGTGAAACGTTTATGTAAAAAATGGAGGATTGAAAAATGACTGAAAAGCAAATGACGAAAAAGGGAATGGAACTCGCAAAGGCACTTTATGAAGCCTACAAAACGCAAAAGCCCTTGCAAATGGCCGACTGGACTGGTGTTGTGACGACTGACGATGAAGCCTATCAGGTTCAAGATGCTTTGATGAAGCAAAAGGGCGAAAAAGTCGGTGGCTATAAAGTCTCGTTGACGAGCCGGGAGACCCAGGACATGTTTGATTCCAACGAACCACTCTACGGAGCTCAGGTGGAAAGCCACTTCGTTAAGTCCGGCACTGCGTTGTCCTTGTCCAAGGATTTGATGGATCCACTGACAGAGGTTGAGTTGGTCTTTACTGCCAAGGAAGATTTGTCAGCCACTGATTCATTGGAAGAATTGGCGAAGAAAACAACCGTGGCACCCGGTGTGGAAGTGCCGGATTGCCGTTTTGCGGAATGGTTCCCTAGTTTGAACAAGTACTTGGTCATGTCCGATGCTGCCGTTGGTGGTTATGTTGTCTATGGAGAGGGCAAGGACACGACGGATTATTCCATGGATGAGTTGGCCAATGTGTCAACGAAACTTTTCCACGATGGTGAAAAAGTTGGCGAAGGAAAGTCCTCAGAAGTCCTTGGGAACCCGTTGAACTCCTTGCAATGGTTGGTTAAGAAATTGGCTAGTCAGGGGAAGACGCTAACAAAGGGGCAAAAGGTTTCCTCAGGAACCTTTTTGTTGCCACCTCACTTGACAGAGGGTAAGTGGGAGGCGACTTTTAACGAAGGCATGCCAACCGTAACGGTTGAAGTCACAAAGTAAGTAAAAAAACGCTGGTTATCAACCAGCGTTTTTTTTAGAAAATTAAGTTCAAACCGAAATAGATAATGACAAAGCCTAGCATAGGCGAAAGAAACTTATTCAGTTTCTTTTGATCAAAGAGGCGGAGTACGAGCGGTGTTAGGACGGAACCAGCAATGCCACCAGCCATCAGGAAGAGACCCGCGGTCCATGAAATTGGGGAACCAGCAGCTAAGTGACTGAACAAGCCAACGACGGCTAAAACCCAGAGAATGTAGGTTGTTGTTCCCGTTGCTTTAACGGCTGGCAAACCAATGATGGACAAGCCGGCCACGACCGCAGAACCACCCGATAGGCCACCAAAGCCAACCATCAAGCCGGAAATGAGACCGAAGAGAAGGGCAACTTTAGACTTTTCGTTAACCACCTGTTCTTTTTTCTTCTTGCGAAGGTTTTTGTAAAGGACAACACAGCCCATGAAAGTTAATAGGCAACCAATGGCTGTTTGATAGATGACTGCGGGAATGAAGCGGGAAACGGCGGTTCCGATGATAATGCCGGGAATGGCGGCGAAAATGAGCCGATTACCAATCCGTAAATCAACGTTTTTAAGTTTTAACTGTGTTAGGAAGCCCGAAAGAAGGGCAAACACCGCAATGAACAGAGAAGTTGGCACCGCCATTTCCGTTGACATCGCCAGTGAAGAGGTCAAGACACCCAAGTAAAAAGTCGCGCCGCCGCCACCAATTAGCGTAACGAAGCAACCGATTAAGAAACCATATAAAATAATTAACATTTTTTTCTCTCTTGTAATGAAATAATTGCTTTTTTTAGTCTAACAGTTTCCTTTAAAAAGAACAAAAAAAGGCCGAATATTCGGCCTCTCTTTTGCTATCGTGGCAGTTGGGAAATCAAAGCATTTGTTAACATGACTTAATTAGGTAAATCGTTAAAATTTTAGGAAGTATTTTCAAACGGTTGGGTGTCCGTTTGAAAACATGAATCGTACTAAACCAAGTTTAGTCAATTGAATGTGTAATTGAATGAAAAATAGAATAGGGTTTTAAGACAGTAATACTAGGAGTATCTGCCACGATTTCTAGCAAGTTCAGTGTAGCACTACCTAGTGATAAATACAAATATTTTAAAATATTATACATTTTTAAAAATAAAGTTTTGCAGAAAAAAACAACCCTAAGCTGGGTTGTCATGATGTTTATTTACCAGGCTCACGAAGCCATGGTTGATCGCTCTTTTCGTTAATTGTCAGGATGCGCTCCAACGTGTTTTGCGCAGCAGGAACGAACATTTGTGGTCGGGGATTAACTGGGATAAAGGCGACATCAAGTGTTTCATCACCATCCGCCTTTAGATGGCTAGTATCTGTGCCCGCCACCAGTTTCACTTCAAAGCCCATTGAAATGGTCTCCTGAGCATCGCCCCAAGAGTTCTTGGGATTAACGTGAGTGGCGATTCCTAGTAGACGAACCACTTCAACGTCTAAATTCGTTTCTTCCTTAAATTCGCGAACAACGGCTTGCATTGGAGAGTCTCCATATTCGAGGAAGCCGCCGGGGAAACCATAGCCCACCTTGGAATCACCACGTTTTTCCAAAAGAATGGCATCGTGTTTTTCGTTCCATAATACGCCAAAGGCAGAATTGAAAATCATGCCTTCGTGACCGACTTTGGCACGCATCCGTGCAATGTAATTTTCTTCCATTTCATCTAGTCCTTTCGCTTCTAAATATATTTTAAGCTTCCGCTATCATAACGCTGTCAAGGTGAAGAAACAACTGCGGAGAGGTGTCCGTGTTACAATGAAAGAAGTAAAAAGAAACAAGTGGGTAAAACATGACAGATAAGAAAGTAGCCGTTTGGTACGAGCATCTTCATACAGAAAAGCATACTGGTGCACGAAGGGGACGACTCCATACACCACATGGCACCTATGAAACGCCGATGTTCATGCCCGTTGGAACCCAGGGAGCGGTTAAGGGTGTTAACACTCGAACATTGAAGGAAATTGGTTCTCAGTTTATCCTAGCCAACACCTATCATCTCTGGGTTCGTCCCGGAGACGAACTGATTGCACAAGCCGGTGGGTTACACAAATACATGGGTTGGGACCAGGCGATTTTAACTGATTCGGGTGGATTTCAGGTCTTCTCCCTTTCCGATGCTCGCAAGCTGAAGGAAGAGGGGGTGACGTTCCAAAACCATGTTAACGGCGACAAGATGTTTTTGTCCCCGGAAGTGGCCATGCGAATACAAAACAACCTAGGTTCAGACGTGATGATGCAGTTGGATGAGGCAATTCCGTATTTTGAAACCTATGATTATATTAAAGATTCCATGCAACGGTCGCTTCGCTGGGCAGATCGAGCACAAAAATACCACCAAAAAACGGATACACAAGCTCTTTTTGGCATTGTTCAGGGAGCGGGTTTCCGAGACTTGCGGACTGAATCCGCAACTGAATTAGTTAAAATGGATTTACCTGGTTATGCCGTTGGGGGACTTTCTGTTGGTGAATCTAAAACAGAAATGAACCGTGTTTTGGACTTTACCGTGCCGCTCTTGCCGGAAGACAAGCCACGTTACTTAATGGGAGTGGCTGCTCCCGATTCGCTGATTGATGGGGTCATTCGTGGTATCGACATGTTTGATTGTGTTTTACCAACTAGAATTGGCCGGAAAGGTACACTCATGACCTCAAAGGGTCGTGTGGTCATTAAAAATTCCCGTTATAAGGCCGACTTTTCACCAATCGACCCAGATTTGACTTATTATTCCGATAATCCAATTCGAAAGAATCAGTTCGGCAATTTAGCCCAATATGATTTACCCAATTACAGTCCTTACCAGAATTTGTCCCGCTCCTACTTGCACCATCTCTTTAACGCTAACGAGCGTTTGGGGGCTCAAATTGCTTCCGAGCATAACCTTCGCTACCTCCTCCACTTAATGGAAGAAATGCGGACGGCAATTGAAGAAGATCGGTTATTGGAATTTAGGGAACGGATTTTGGAAGAGTACGGTTATAATAAAAAGAACGCACGACTTTTTTAAAATCTGGTACAATGTAACAAATAACTAGAAAAAGGAAGCAACTCATGCAAAACTTTATCCTCCCCTTGATTTTGGTTGTTGCCATGGTCTTTTGGATGCAACGCACACAAAAGAAGCAGCAGGCACGCCAAGCAGAAATGAAGAACCAAATGGTGAAGGGCTCTGACGTCATCACTATCGGCGGTTTGCACGGTAAGGTTGACCGCGTGAACGAAGCCGACAAGACGGTTGACTTGGACTGTGAAGGCGTTATCTTGACTTTTGAAGTAACGGCTATCCGTTCCGTGAAGAACGCCGAAGCAGCAAAGCCTGCTGAAACAGCAGCACCCGCTGATGAAAAGGAAGCAGACGATGCTGAAGAGAAGAAGGAAGACTAAGGTCTGATTTCTTAAGCAAAAGCAGTACCCTTTTGGGGGCTGTTTTTTCTTTTCCAAGTTTAAAAGGGCCGTTGTCAGAAATGGGTCAAATGAACATTTTTGACTATCATCTGCCGTTTATCTTTTAAAATTTTGGTGGTAAGCTAATAATCACAGAATATTGTAGAGGGCGTAATGCCTGTAAATGAACGATTCAGAGACGTTCAAGGACTCTTCTTAAAGAAGAGTCCTTTTTAAAAAAAGATGATTGAATGGGGAGAAATCGATGGAACTACTAATCACCTATGCAAGGCCCTACTGGAAAAAAATAACGGTTGCTATTTTAGCAGTGACGATGATGGCTTTAGCAACACTGACGCAACCACAGTTTTTGGAAAAAATGATGGCAGCGATCATTGCTGACAAGAGTGACTTGATTTTAAAAAATGGTTTTTATCTGTTATTGCTTGCTTTGGTCGGTATCGTCGCCGGTGTAACCGGTACCTACTTTGCTTCGCAAGTATCACAATCCGTGGCTGCTGATATTCGTCAGGCCGAATACGAAAAAATTCAACAATTTTCACTGGAACAGGTGCAGTCCTATAGTTCGGCCAACCTGGTCGTTCGATTAACCAACGATATTAACCAGGTGCAACAGTTGGTGATGCAATCCCTACAGATGGTGCTGCGAGTGCCTATTCTTTTTGTTGGGGCCATTATTTTGTCCATCTGGACCTTACCTTCCCTCTGGTGGGTGGTGCTCCTCATGATTGTCTTGATTGTGCTTTCTTCCAAACGGATTTTTGCCATGATGGGCCGTTATTTTGGGAAAATACAGCAACTAATTGACCAAAATAACACGCTCGCACAGGAAAACTTGAGTGGTGTTCGGGTCGTGAAATCGTTTAATCAGCAAGGGCAAGAGGAAGCATCCTTTGCCCAAAACACCCAGGAACTAACGGATGTAAACCGTCGAATCGGCTACCTCTTTAACTTGATGTTCCCAATTTTCATGTTGATTTCCTACGCAGCAATCGCGGCTGCAATGCTCTTTATTTCGACGTCGATTAAAGAAACGCCAGATCAGTTAGCTAAAATCACACCGTTCATTACCTATTTGAATCAGATTTTGATGGCACTTTTGATGTTGGGCATGATTTCGACTTTTGCTTCCCGTGGCTTTGTTTCATTGAAACGAATTGCGGGGATTATGGCGGAAAAGACGGAGCATCAGAAAAAGGGCAATCAGCTAGCAATGGCTAAAGAGCACTTTTTAACCAAGGAACTGACAGTTCGAGATGTTTCCTTTACCTACCCGAAAGCCGAAAATGCCGTTCTACATGACCTCTCTTTTACACTTCCTGCTGGGCAAACACTGGGTGTGGTCGGTTCGACCGGCTCTGGAAAGTCCACACTGGCCTTGCTACTAGCACGACTTTATCAGGCAGATGCTGGGCAGATTACGGTAGATGGCCATGCCATTGAAGAAATTGCTTCCTCTGATTGGCACCAGTCGGTGGCCATTGTGATGCAAAAGCCAGTTCTGTTTTCAGGAACAATTGCTTCTAATCTAAAGATGGGCAAGGAAGACGCTAGTCCGGAAGAAATGGCTGAAGCAGTTGATGCAGCTCAGGCTGCTGACTTTGTTGATGCTTACCCGGATGGATTGGAACATGAAATTGCGGAACGTTCTGCGAACTTGTCAGGGGGGCAAAAGCAACGCCTTTCTTTGGCCCGGGCCTTAGTGAAAAAGCCCCGCTTGCTCATCTTAGATGATGCAACCTCCGCCTTGGATGCTCGTTCAGAGCGCCGTGTGCAAGATGTTTTGGCTAACGACTTTCAAAAGACAACGAAGGTCATTATTGCCGAAAAGATTGCTTCAATCATTCATGCAGATCAGATTATTGTGCTTGATGCTGGTCAAATCGTCGGCGTTGGTTCACACAATGAGCTGCTATCAAACAGTCCGGTCTATCGAGAAATTTATCAAAGTCAAAAAGGGAAGGGGCAAGAAAATGATTAAACGCGCGGTTCGCTATTTTACAAGTTATTTAACGCCCTATTGGAAGGGCTTGATTTTGGCGGCTACCCTCGTGTTGTTGGGGACCTATGCCCAGATTAAGGCGCCACTTTATCTTGGGGATGCTATTTCCGGCTTAACAAAATACTTGACGGCCTCCTTTACACCAGGTGCCCATGCGTCTTTACATGACTTTTATCAGGCATTGATTGGAATGGTGCTCTTTTACTTGCTTTCAGAAATTGGATTGGTTCTGTCCGGGCTGATTATTTCACGGGTCTCCTCCGATTCAGTTGGTGAGATGCGAACCGGCCTCTTCGCTAATTTGCAAAAGAAGACGATTCGTTATTTTGATTCACACCAGGACGGGAAGATTTTGTCTTTGTTCACTTCTGATTTGGATAACGTGTTCAATGCCATGAATTCTGCCGTTTTTCAAATTTTTTCTCAAGGTGTCCTTTTCCTTGGCATCATCTGGATGATGCTTGAAAAGTCGTTGACAATGGCGCTTGTAACGATGGCCCTTTCACCGGTTGCCATCGTAGTTGCGTTGGTCATTGTTAATCAGGCCTGTAAGCAAATTGAAAAGCAGCAGCAAGCTACCGGTGATTTAAATGGTTACATTAATGAACAATTATCCGGTCAAGCGGTCTTACTGGCGGAAGGTCGGCAAGAACAATCGATTGAATCGTTCCGCCCATTTAACGAAACGCTTCGTCAAGCCAGCCAAAAGGGGCAGTTCTATTCAGGACTCCTCTCACCCTTGATGCAGGGCTTTTCACTCTTAAACTTAGCCATTGTGATTTTCTTTGGTTCGTGGTTAGTGCTCCATAATGGAATGGATAAGGCCGCTGGTCTGTCCTTAATTGTCGTTTTTGTTACCTACTCTCAACAATATTTCCAGCCAATTTCTCAGTTAACGGCCATTTATAACCCACTTCAGTTAGCCATTACTGGGGCAAACCGGATTCGAGATGTCGAGGAGATGCCAAATGAAGTGAACGTCGGTCATTTGCAGGCTGGTCCATTAAAACGTGGTGTGGCTTTAAGGCATGTTGACTTTGCCTACCAAGAAGGACGCCCCATTCTAAAGGATGTCTCCATTGACGTGAAGAAGGGGCAGATGGTGGCCCTGGTGGGACCAACCGGTTCAGGAAAGACCACGGTCATGAATTTGCTGAACCGCTTCTATGACTTGAACTCAGGTGAGATTACCTATGATGGGACACCAATAAAAGACTTTGATTTGGAATCGTTGCGGCGCCGTGTTGGCATTGTTTTACAGGAGTCCGTTATTTTTTCAAAGTCGATTCGTGAAAACATTGCCTTTGGAAAGCCCGAAGCGACTTTGGCAGAGGTTGAAGATGCGGCCAAACAGGCCAACATTCATGACTTTATCATGAGCTTACCCGATGGCTACGATACGCAGGTGACGGGGGCGGATAACCTATTCTCGACTGGTCAAAAGCAATTGCTGTCGATTGCTCGAACCATTCTGACAAACCCTGATTTGCTAATATTAGACGAAGCGACGGCCAATGTTGATACTGTGACGGAAGCGAAAATCCAATTAGCGATGGAAAACGTCATGAAGGACCGTACGTCCTTTGTGATTGCTCACCGGTTAAAGACAATCTTGTCTGCCGATCAAATCGTTGTTTTAAAAGACGGTCGGGTCATTGAAAAGGGGACACACGAGCAGTTGCTGTCCGAAAAAGGCTTTTATTCCGAACTCTATTACAACCAGATGGTCTTTGATTAGATATGGGCTTTTGGCTGCCATTTCGAAAGATGGTATAATATTGGCACTACGTTTAACTTCGCGAATGAATGGGGGCTTGGCATGAATATCGGATTATTTACAGATACTTATTTTCCGCAAGTATCAGGTGTGGCAACGTCTATCCAAACCTTAAAAGATGCACTCGAAGCTCAGGGGCACCAAGTTTATATTTTTACAACAACGGATCCAAAAGTTAGTAAAGATGCTGATGAACCACATATTTACCGCTTTTCTTCCTTACCATACTTTGGATTTAAAGACCGCCGTTTGACTTTTCGCGGGTTAATCCAGGCTGTTGAAATTGCCAAAGAGGTGAAGCTGGATATTGTGCATACTCAGACGGAGTTTTCACTTGGTCTAATTGGGAAGTACGTTGCCCGGCGATTGAAGATTCCGGCTATTCATACCTATCACACCATGTATGAAGACTATACTCACTATGTGGCAAAGGGAATGCTAATTAAGCCTTCGACCGTTTCCCATCTGATGAAGGCCTATCTCAAGTCCATGGACGGTTGTATTGCCCCCTCTGAACGAGTGAAAGAAAGCTTACTTTCATATGGCGTCGATGATATTCCGATTCCGGTTATTCCAACCGGTGTTGCCATTAAGGAACTAGGTTCTGGTAGGGAAGACTTACACGCGAAGTACGGGATTAAACCCGGTACCCCAGTTGTTTTGTCACTCGGGCGTTTGGCCTTTGAGAAAAACATTGCCATGACGATTTCGGCTTTTTCTGAAATCTTGGAACAAATACCCGATGCACGCTTGTTAATTGCGGGGGATGGTCCCGCTAAAAAATCACTTCAGGATCAAGTAGAAGAACTTGGTCTGCAAGACGCGATTACTTTCACTGGAATGGTGGACCACGACCAAGTGGCTGATTACTATCGTTTAGCAACGGTCTTTGTTTCTTCGTCTGATTCTGAAACCCAGGGCTTGACCTTTATTGAAGCCCTAGCCTGTGACCGCCCCTTCGTGGCCATTCACTCACCATATCTTGATCAGCTGGTGACGGATTCAGCCATTGGAAAGCTGGTTGACGACTATGACGGTTTCATTGATGCTGTCTTGTCTTACCTAAAGCGCCCTGATTCGAAAGAAGATGAGCAAGTTCGCCGAGCAGCCGTTAAGAACGTTGACGCAGACACCTTTGCGAACCGTGTTCTTACCTTTTACAAAGAAGTAATCCAAAACTATAAACAAGATGAACAGGCCGATGATTCTGACCAATTGAACGATGACGAAATTGGTTATATCAAACGCCTCTTACGAAATCCTTTTAGGAGAAATTGACTTGAAAGTCCTTTTATACTTTGAAAACCAAAACTTGATTGCCCAATCGGGGATTGGCCGTGCAATGCGCTTGCAATTGGCTGCGCTTGGTCCAGTGGCAGATGTCACTGTAACTACTGACCCCAAGTGTGTCGACTACGACGTTTTACACATCAATACCTACGGTTTGCGATCCATGCAAATGGTTAAAAAAGCACACAAAATGGGTAAAAAAGTTATTTATCATGCCCATTCAACTTATGAGGACTTTCGTAATTCTTTCTTCGGTTCAAACCTGTTGGCGCCATTTTACAAGAAATACCTTGTGTCACTTTACAAACAAGGAAACGCCTTGATTACCCCGACTCCGTATTCCAAGTCCTTACTTGAAAATTACGGGTTAACGCAACCAATTTATCCAGTATCCAATGGGATTGATTTGGCCAAGTACGGCTATAAAGAAGAACAAGTTCAGGCTTACAAAGAATATTTCAATATTCAACCTGATCAAAAAGTCGTGATGTCTGTCGGTCTTTTCTTTGAACGAAAGGGGATTTTCGACTTTGTCGAGCTGGCCAAGCGTCACCCAGAAATCACCTTTATTTGGTTTGGTCATACAAACTTGGCCATTGTACCCGGGAAGGTTCGCCATGTCATCGAGCATCACCCGGCTAATTTGATTTTTCCTGGTTACATTACTGGTGACATTATTAAAGGGGCGTTCGCCGCTGCTGATTTATTCCTTTATCCTTCTTATGAAGAAACCGAAGGTATTGTGGTGTTAGAGGCCTTGGCCTCTAAGCAGAAACTGTTAGTGCGTGATATTCCGGTATACGATGGGTGGTTAGTCGACCAGGAAAACTGTTATAAGGCAGAAAGCTTGGATGACTTTGATAAGCAAATGCAAGCGATTTTGGCTGGTAATCGCCCTGACTTGACTGAGGCCGGTTACCAGGTGGCGAAAGAGCGTGATTTGCATCAAATCGGACGGGTGCTCGATGATGTTTATCGAGCAACGCTGGCAGACAAACGCTTACCACTCAATGATAACGGGACGGTTGATATCAACTTGTCCGATCAAACAGTCTAAGGAGTCTGACATGTCACGCCGAAACCAACTTTCTGCTCTCGTTGTCCTCTTGACAACCGGACTAGTGATTTACTATTTGGTTAACGAACTGTCCGGTCGGGGAAAACAATTGGAAGCTGCCTTAAAGGTACTTGATTGGCGTTTTCTGCTCATCGCTTTTTCGATGATGATACTCTCCCTAATTCTTGAAGCCTTTGCTACCCATGCCTTGTTAAGCAAGCAAGACCGGTCGGATACCTCGTTTGGTACGTTGATGCGGGTCCCGCTGATGAATCAGTTGGGTGTTGGTTTAACACCCTTTGCAACGGGTGGTCAACCTGCACAACTCTACGGGCTGACTCGTGGTAACATCCCAGCCTCACGAGCGCTTTCCGTTATTTTAATGAAGTTCTTGGTGTACCAAGTGGTGGTTGTCTTGTTTTTCATCGTTGGCTACTTTGCTGCAGATCACTTCATTTATGAAAACGTGAATCCGGCTTTTGCAACATTTATTCCCTTTGCCATTGCCATCCATGCCGTTGTGATTATCGGGATTTTATTGGTGATGTTTTGGCCGACTTTGTCCTTGAAAGTCGTGGACATGGGTGCTAAATTAGTCTCAGGGTTTTACAAGGGTGACAGTATTTCGACCTTTAAGAAGCGTTCAGAAGAAAAAATCCGTAGCTTCCATGAGGAATCAAAGCGGGTGATTCGTTCAACACGTTCATTGTCGATTGCTACGGTTTATACTGGATTGCAATTGATTGCGCTTTACGTGGTCCCTTACTTTGTTATCCGAGCTTTTGGCTACAGTACGGTTAATCCATGGTTGATTATCGCCATGAACATTATGATTGTGATGGTTATTTCCCTCTTTCCAATTCCTGGTGGAGTGGGTGGGGCTGAAATTTCCTTTCAATTACTCTTTACACCATTCGTGAAAAACCCGGCAACGCTGGTCTTAGTGATTTTGATCTGGCGTTTGATTACCTATTACTTTGGTTTGTTTGCTGGAATCTTGGCTTATGTCATTCCAACAAAAGAACAAAAAGAAGGACATCATGCCTGAAAAAACGAGTCAATTACAAGATATTTTAAACCGCCTTTCTGCGATGCAAAAGTCAAAGGATGGTCGGTATCAAAAACGACGTTTTGACCTCTATGGATTGGAACTGTTACAAGTCACCTATGATCAAGAAAACCAAGAGTGGGATGTGCTCGACCATCGATTAAAAAAGCACTACCATTTTGATGATATTGATTTAGTGGCAATTGAAATATACGATTTACTTCGTGATGTGCAACTGACCTTTTAGGTCAGTTTTTGTGAGGAATAAAGAAATGTTACGTAACTTTATGGGGACGATTAAACAGCGCTTGAATTGGTCAACAGTGAAAGCGTCAAAACATTGGTGGTCGAGCCTGACTGGCTTTTTTGTCTTAAATTTAATTCTCGTTTGGTTGAAGACCTATCTCAATTACTTCTTTAACTTTTCTTTGGGGGCTTCCGGTCCCATTCAGTTGTTTTTGCTAGCGCTAAATCCAATTCCAACCGCCATTATTCTACTTGGCATTGGTCTTTATTTCCGTGGACGGCTAGCCTACTTCCTCGTCTGGCTGTTCAACTTAATTCAGACCATTTGGCTTTTTGCCAACATGCTCTATTATCGTGAGTTTTCAGACTTCCTGTCATTCGGCATTCTTGGTTCGGGTTCATCAACGGGGAATAACCTTGGAAAGTCCATTGCGGCTATTATTAGGCCAACCGACTTTCTTGTGTATGTCGATGTAATTATTTTAGCCGTGTTCTTACTCTTTAAGCTCTGGCCAATTGACAAGAAGAAAATTTTAAAGCGCTACGCCTTCTTGACCACTTGCCTGGGTGTTGCTTTGATGCTGGTTGATTTTGGGATTGCTTCGGTTGATCGCTCGGGCTTGCTGACACGGTCCTTTGATAATAACTACATCGTTAAGTATCTTGGTTTGAATGAATACGCGGCTTTCAACGCCTTTCAAACGAAGAAGCAGTCTGACTCTCGTAAAGAGGCGACGGCTAGCGATTTGAAAACGGTTCAGAACTTTATTAATCAAAACAACATTCCGGCCAATGCCAGCTACTATGGCAGTCAAAAGGGGAAGAACGTCTTTGTCATTCACTTAGAGTCCTTCCAACAATTCTTGATTGATTATAAAGTCGATGGGCAGGAAGTAACGCCGAACTTGAATGCTTTCTACCATGATCAAAACACCCTTTCTTTTGATAATTTCTATAACCAAGTTGGACAGGGAAAGACTTCCGATGCTGAAATGATGCAGGAAAATTCGCTGTATGGTTTGGCAACCGGCTCGGCCATGACAAAGTACGGAACGGCCAATACCTTCGAGTCCATGCCGGGAATTCTTGGTCAGCAGGGCTACACATCCGCTGCCTTCCACGGCGATGTTTCAACATTTTGGAACCGGAATAACACCTATAAGTCCTTTGGTTATAACTACTTCTTCTCAAAGAACTACTATCCAAACGCTGACAAGGCCAATTACTCCGTTGGGTATGGTTTGAAAGATAAGATTTTCTTGAAGGATACGGCGCAATACATTGAACAATTGCCTCAGCCGTTCTATGCCAAGTTAATCACGGTTACCAACCATTATCCATATACATTGGATAAGGAGAACGCCACTTTCCCAGCAACCCAGACAGGGGATTCAACAGTGGATGGTTACGTACAAACGGCTCACTACTTGGACCAAGCCTTTGGTGAATTGATGACCTACCTGAAGAAGACCGGCCTCTACGATAATTCAACCTTTGTTTTGTATGGTGACCACTACGGAATTTCTGAAAACCACCAACCGGCCATTGCCAAGTTACTTGGTAAGGATTCCGTTGATAATTATGATTTGGCCAACTTCCAAAAGGTTCCGTTCATGATTCACGGCACTGGCTTGCAGGGTGGCATTAACCACACTTATGGTGGCGAAATTGATATGATGCCAACCCTCTTGCATTTGCTTGGAGTATCAACGGATGGCATGACGATTTTTGGTCATGATTTGCTTTCACAGCAAAACCCACAAACGGTTGTCTTCCGAAATGGTGATTGGGTGACCCCAACCTACACAAAGTATCGAAATGACTATTATGATACTCAGACGGGCCAAAAGCTGTCCATGAAGTCTAATCCGGCTTTGAAAGCAACGGCTGCACGAGTACAGGCATACGCGGATAAGTCTTTGTCTTATTCCGATAAAGTCATTACAGGCGACTTGCTTCGCTTCGATAAATCGAGATTGAACTCCTATACAGTGAATAAGTCATCCTATGACTACCAAAAGGCTTCTGCGCTCAAGCAGTTGAAGCAAAACCAAAAATCAAACCCGACCTCTTTGCTTGCTAAAAACAACGGCCAGTCGACGGTGAACGAATACGAAACCGATGCACCGGAACTAAAGTAAGCTTCTTGATTGGATATTGAACTCAAAAACGAACAGATTTGTGTTATAGAACATCTGTTCGTTTTTTGCTATAATAAAATAAGTGTTTTAACAGTTTGGAGGCCTCATGGTAGCACCAAAACGAGAGAATGAAAAATTTGAAGTTGTTTCAAAGTACCAGCCCACTGGTGACCAACCAAAGGCCATCAAGCAGTTAGTGAAAGGGTTGAAGGATGGCGAAAAGGAACAAATCCTTCTTGGTGCCACTGGTACCGGAAAGACCTTTACCATTTCCAACGTCATTGCTCAAAATAATAAACCAACCTTAGTGTTGTCACATAACAAAACCCTAGCGGGTCAGCTCTATTCCGAATTGAAAGAGTTCTTCCCGAATAATGCGGTTGAATACTTCGTTTCCTACTATGATTATTATCAGCCAGAGGCTTACGTGCCTTCTTCTGATACTTTTATTGAAAAGGACTCGGCCATTAACGATGAAATTGATCAGTTGCGAAACTCGGCGACGGCCTCGCTTTTTGAGCGCAATGATACCATTGTGGTGGCTTCAGTTTCTTCAATCTTTGGATTGGGTGATCCGCACCAGTATAAGAATCACGTCATTTCCTTGCGCGTCGGCAGCGAGTACGGTCGTAACCAGTTAATGCACGACCTGGTAGACGTCCAGTTTGCGCGTAACGACATTGACTTTCAGCGTGGAACCTTTCGTGTTCGCGGTGATGTTATTGAGATTTTTCCATCTTCACAAGATGAATTGGCTTTGCGGGTGGAGTTCTTTGGTGATGAAATTGATCGGATTCGTCAGATTAATGCCTTAACCGGACAGGTTGTTTCCGAAAAAGACTATGTAGCGGTTTATCCCGCTAAGCACTTTATGACCGACGATGACCGGATGAAGAAGGCTCTGGTTGGTATCCGCGAGGAAATGGAAGAACGTCTAAAGGAATTCGAAAAAGAGGGGAAGCTACTCGAAGCACAACGCCTTCGTCAGCGAACGGAATACGACCTGGCCATGCTCCAAGAAATGGGCTTTACGCCAGGAATTGAGAACTATTCGCGTTGGATGGACGGTCGCCAAAAGGGAGAAGCGCCCTATACACTGCTTGACTTCTTCCCAGATGACTTTTTGATTGTTGTCGATGAAAGTCACGTGACGATGCCGCAGGTTCGTGGTATGTATAATGGCGATAAGGCCCGCAAGGAAACACTGGTTAATTACGGGTTCCGTTTACCTTCTGCCTTGGATAACCGGCCGTTAACGTTGCCGGAGTTTGAAAAGCACGTTAACCAAATTATTTATATGTCGGCCACCCCTGGTGACTATGAACTTGAACGAGTCCCCAAAAAAGACGTGGTGGAACAAATTATTCGACCAACTGGTCTGCTTGATCCGGAAGTGGAAGTTCGACCAGTTATGGGGCAGATTGATGATTTAGTTGGCGAGATTAACAAGCGAGTTGAACGTGATGAGCGTGTCTTCATTACGACATTGACCAAGCGGATGTCAGAAGACTTGACGGATTATTTGAAAGATGTCGGGATTAAGGTTGCTTATTTGCATTCCGATATTAAAACGCTGGAGCGAACGAAGATTATTCGCGAATTGCGTCTTGGTAAGTACGATGTCTTGGTCGGCATCAACTTGCTTCGAGAGGGAATCGATGTGCCGGAAACGTCTTTGGTGGCCATTTTGGATGCCGATAAAGAGGGCTTCTTGCGTAATCCTCGTTCCCTTATTCAGACCATTGGTCGTGCGGCTCGTAATGCCAATGGTCACGTGATTATGTATGCGGATAAGGTCACCAGGTCCATGAAGGAAGCCATGGATGAAACGGCTCGTCGTCGTGAGATTCAAATGGCTTACAACAAGGAACATGGTATTACGCCACAAACCATTAAAAAGGACATTCGTGACTTGATCCGTGTTGATCGGCCAAGTGAGGAAACGGAGTCGGTCGACATGACGGAGGTCGACTTTGCCGACTTACCAAAGTCGGATCAAACGGATATCTTGGAGAACTTGTCAGCGCAAATGAAGGCGGCTGCCAAGGAACTCGACTTTGAAACCGCTGCGAAAGTCCGTGATAACATCATGAAATTAAAAAAACAGGCCGGCCGCTAGTTAGTGAGTCTGTTTAAACAGGAAGCCCAGTGATGGGCTTTTTAGCAAGTAGAGGAAAACATGGCTAAGAATAAAATTGAAATTCGTGGTGCTCGGGCCCACAATTTAAAAAACATCGATGTCGATATTCCAAAGGACTCCTTGACCGTTGTGACTGGCTTATCCGGTTCCGGTAAGTCCTCTTTGGCTTTTGACACACTCTATGCCGAAGGGCAACGTCGTTACGTGGAATCACTGTCGGCCTACGCCCGGCAGTTTCTGGGGCAAATGGATAAGCCGGACGTCGATTCCATTGATGGCCTTTCACCGGCCATCTCGATTGATCAGAAAACAACTTCGAATAACCCGCGCTCAACCGTCGGAACGGTAACCGAGATTGCCGATTACTTCCGTTTGCTCTTTGCTCGTGTTGGAAAGCCGGATGATCCAGCTGATGGCACCAAAATTCTGCAATCCATCGATCAAATGGTGGATTACGCACAAAAAAATTTACCAGAGGAAACGCGTTTACAGGTCTTTGCACCCGTGATTGAACATAAAAAGGGAACACATCAAAAGACCTTTGAAAAGATGCAAAAGCAGGGTTACCTCCGTGCCAAAGTCGATGGCGAAATTATCGAGCTCGACGGCCCTGATGATGTCAGCCTCGACCGTAACAAGTTTCACGACATCTCGGTCATGGTCGACCGAGTGGTGATGCGGGACGGTTCACGCTCGCGACTGTTCGATTCCATCGAAGCCGCCACTGGCTTGGCCAACGGTCTTGTCGTTTTGGAACCAGTCGCACGCGGTGATGAGGAAGCGCAAGCGCCAATTCGGATGTCGGACCACTACCTGGGTGACTTGAAGGATTTCCGTCCTGGTCGCCTGGAACCCCGACTGTTCTCCTTTAACGCGCCCGACGGGGCCTGCCCGGTTTGTCAGGGCTTAGGTTCGAATCAGGAAGTTGACATTGATTTGGTCATTCCAGACGATACATTGACGCTTCGTCAGGGAGCAATTGCGCCTTGGAATCCGATTTCGTCGAATTACTATCCTGCATTGTTGGAACAGTTCTGTGAGCAGTTTAAGATTGACATGGATACACCCTTTAAGGACTTGAAGAAGGACCAGCAGGAGCTGATTCTCTATGGATCGGGTGACAAGAAATTCCACTTCCACTTCAATTCTGACTTTGGTGGGGTTCGCGATGTCGACCAACCTTTCGAAGGGGTCATGAACAACATCGCCCGCCGTTTCAAGGAAACGAACTCGGACTTTACCCGTGATGTCATGGCCCAGTACATGACCAAGTTGACTTGTCCGGCCTGTCACGGCTACCGGTTGAACAAGGCGGCCTTGTCCATCAAAGTCGCTGGACAAAACATCGGTGACGTGGCCAACCTACCAGTCAACGACGAAATTGACTACTTTAACAGCATTACACTCGGTCAGCAAGACGAGGAAATTGCTAAGCCAATCCTGAAGGAAATCAAGGACCGCCTGGGCTTCCTCCAGTCCGTTGGCTTGGACTATTTGACTTTGTCACGGTCCGCTGCCACGTTGTCCGGTGGGGAATCCCAACGAATTCGCTTGGCTACACAAATCGGGGCCAACCTGTCCGGTGTTCTTTACGTCTTGGACGAGCCATCGATTGGTTTGCACCAACGCGACAACGACAAGCTGTTGGCTTCCATGCAAGCGATGCGTGACTTGGGGAACACACTGGTCGTGGTTGAACACGACGAAGACACGATGAACGCGGCCGATTATTTAATCGACGTCGGCCCGGGCGCTGGTTCCCTTGGTGGTAAAATTATGGCGGCCGGGACACCGGCAGAGGTGATGGCTAACCCGAACTCACTGACGGGTCAGTACCTGTCTGGTAAGAAGTTCATTCCGGTCCCAAAATCGCGTCGCAAGGGTAATGGTGAGGAAATTATCATTCGCGGAGCCAAGGAAAACAACCTGAAGAACGTGACGGCCAAGTTCCCACTTGGTAAGTTCGTGGCCGTGACTGGTGTTTCGGGCTCTGGAAAGTCGACTTTGGTGAACACCATCTTGAAGCGTGTCTTGAAGCAAAAGCTAAACAAGAACTCGAATAAGCCTGGTGCCTACCGCAAGGTGGAGGGAGTCGAAAACGTCGAACAAGTCGTCGATATCGACCAGTCGCCAATTGGACGGACACCCCGTTCGAACCCCGCAACCTACACCGGTGTCTTTGACGACATTCGCGAACTCTTTGCCCAAACCAACGAAGCCAAGCTGCGTGGTTATGCCAAGGGCCGTTTCTCCTTTAACACCAAGGGTGGTCGCTGTGAAAACTGTCGTGGTGACGGGGTCATCAAGATTGAAATGAACTTCCTGCCTGATGTCTACGTGGCCTGTGAAGTTTGTCATGGCACGCGCTATAACTCCGAGACCCTGGAAGTGACGTATAAGGGCAAGACCATTTCCGACGTCTTGGATATGACAGCAGAAGAAGCCTTAGACTTCTTTGCTCCCATTCCGAAGATTGCTCGTCGTTTGCAAACAATCGTTGACGTCGGCTTGGGCTACGTCAAGTTGGGCCAGTCGGCGACGACTTTGTCAGGTGGGGAAGCACAGCGAATGAAGCTGGCTTCCGAACTGCACCGACGCACAAACGGTAAGACGATTTACATCCTAGACGAGCCAACGACTGGTTTGCACACCGACGATATCGAGCGCCTGCTGGTTGTCTTGAACCGTCTGGTTGACAACGGCAACACCGTGACCGTCATTGAGCACAACCTGGACGTAATTAAATCCGCCGATTGGATCATCGACCTAGGTCCTGAGGGTGGTGCCGGTGGTGGCCAAATTATCGCCACGGGTACTCCCGAAAAAGTCGCTAAGAGCAAGGACTCCTATACAGCTAAGTACCTCAAGCAAATCATGGAACGTGATATTGCACGGGAAAAGGCGGAGAAGAAGTCATAAAGGTTTTTAAAAACAGCAGAAATGCTGTTTTTTTTATTGTTCAAAAAGAAAACAAAAAGGCTTCAACTAGCTGATTTCTAATCGAAAATCATCCTTTTTTTATTTGTGAAGAAAAGGACTTTGTAACCTTTTTTACCACTTAGATTAAAAACATGTTAAAATACTTAAAGTTTAAATCTGTGCAAAAAAGGAGGTCGCAGAATGGAAAAAGAAGAACTAAACCGGGGGTTTGGTCTTTGGTCCTCACTCGCTTTGGTAATTGGGACGATCATTGGCTCCGGAATATTCTTTAAGCAGGGATCGGTCTTACAAACGGCTGGTTCAACATCCTCGGCCTTGCTGGCCTGGTTGGCTGGTGGCATTTTGACTTTGACAGCTGGGATGACCGTTGCCGAAGTTGGGTCTCAAATGACAGAGACGGGTGGAATTTATATCTACCTAACGAAGCTTTACGGAAAAACGATTGGTTATTTGGCCGGTTGGATGCAGGTCGTTTTTTACGGTCCTGCCATGATGGGAGCCATTGCGGCATACCTTGGCTTGCTCTTCACGTCGCTTTTCGGCATTAATCACGTTTGGTCGGTACCGGCAGGAATGGTTGGCTTGGGATTCATTGGCTTGATTAATTCTTTGCCAAACAAGAACTCGGCTTCTTTCCAGGTGTTGACGACAACGATTAAGTTGTTGCCAATTGTGGCCTTGATTATTTACGGTTTGTTCTTTGGAAAAGAAGACGCGCTGTCACAAACGGTTTCAACAGCCATGCAAACTTCTGGCGGTGGTTTCGGTGTTGCCGTCTTGGCGACACTCTTTGCCTATGATGGTTGGGTTACGTTGGCAAACATTTCAGGTGAAATTCGCAACCCACAAAAGACAATGCCAAAAGCCATTGTCTACGGTATTTTAATTGTAATTGTGGCCTTCGTTGGCGTTTCTTATGGGACTTACCGGGCTTTACCGGCTGATCAAATTGTTTCCTTAGGTTCCAACGCCACGGTCCATGTGGCTGAACAAGCCTTTGGCTTATGGGGAGGTCGCTTACTTTCGGTCGCTATTTTGATTTCGTTGTTAGGTACTTTGAACGGAAAAGTCGTTTCATTTCCGCGCGTGCTCTTTGCCATGGCGCGAAAGGGTGACTTTCCATTTGCCAAAACCTTTGCCAAGTTGAACCAACGTTCCAAGACACCGAACACGGCAATCTGGTTCATGATTTTTATTGGTTATGCCATGATGTGGCTAACGGATCCGAACCAGTTGACGGATTACGCGGTTTTCATCACGTTTTTGTTCTATATTTTGGCTTTCATTGGGGCTTTCATCCTACGCCGAAAAGATCCAGCAGGTGAAAAGCGTGACTTTTCGATGCCACTTTACCCATGGATTCCTATCGTTGCGATTATTGGTTCTATCTATGTTGAAATCTCAGAATTAATCAACGATTTGCATGGCGTACTCATTTCAGTTATCATAGTATTATTGGGTTGGCCAGTGTATTACTGGCTGAATAAGAAGAAAAATTAAGAACACCACACAAACGCCCGCCATTTGCGGAGTTTACGAAAAGATTACGGAGGTTTGATTACATTATCCTTTGATTTCCGAAGATTAAATTTTGTTTTAATTTTCATATAATCTACGACAGGGATACTGTAAGACATGATGTTTAATAAAATTTTACTTACGAGCGTTGCAGTTGCCGGTCTTGCATTGACAGCTGTTCACCAACAATTTCATAATTCAAAGTCCACGACTGACCAAGCCGCAAAGGTTTCAAACTCAGTTAATGGTAAGACGGTTAAGACTGCTGTGTCTTCACTTGATAACATTAAGAGTTTGGAAACAACGGCTGCCAGCCAAGATGTAGCGACTGATCAAGAAGCAACAACTCAAGATACTGCTTCTGACACTGCTAGCCAATCATCTGATAGTAGCGCCGCTACTGTTCAGACAACGGCAGTAAGTACGCAGCCAAGCACGGCTACTTCGACGGCAGCATCGTCTTCTTCAGCAGCTAGTTCAACTACTGCTGCTGCGACGACCACTGCCTCAACATCATCCGATGCATCTGGTGACATTAACTGGTTGATTCAACGCGAATCTGGTGGTAATGTCAATGCACAAAACGGCTCATTCTACGGAATCGGTCAGTTGTCAGCATCAGCTTATGCAACCTATGCCGGCGGACAAGATTACCATGGTAACTATGCCGTCCAGTTGCAGGCTATGCAAGGATACATTGCAGGACGTTATGGATCTGTTGCAAATGCGATTTCCCATTTCCAATCAAACGGTTGGTATTAAAATAAGTTTCTTTATTTATGAAAGGACTCCCTTGGGGGTCTTTTTTTGTCGCAGTAGGGTCCGTTTTTCGTGTATAATAAGGCTAAATCAAAAAGAGAGTAGAGCCATGGTCCTAAATTTCTTAAAACCCACTTACTGCGTGAAATCCGTGTATGATTTATCCGTGGATGAGTTAAAAAAGCATAGTATTAAGGCCGTGTTAACTGATTTGGATAATACGTTATTGGCATGGAATAATCCTAATGGTACGGCAGAACTGCATGAATGGCTGAAGGAGACACGAGAGGCGGATATTGAGGTCATTGTTGTTTCAAACAATACTTGGGATCGCGTAAAAAAAGCAGTCGGTGGATTAGAAGTCGATTACGTGGCTTGGTCCTTGAAACCGTTGCCCCGCGGTATTTTAAAGGTGCTACATGACCGTCAATTAAAAAAAGACGAAGTGGTCATGGTAGGCGATCAGATGCTAACTGATGTTTGGGCTGCTCATTTGGCCGGTGTACCTTCTGTTCTGGTTGAACGACTGATTGAGTCTGATATGTGGCAAACCTGGATTAACCGTTTTATTGAAAACCAGGCGAAGAAGATTATTTATAAAAAAGATGGTGTTATTTTCTACGATTCCTTAACAGATGCCATCGAAGCAAAGAAAGATTAAGGCGTTCATGCTAGAAAACGAAACGAAACAAGTTGCCAGCAAAGAAGAGGTGGAAGAGGCCTTGCAGGATGGTCTCTACTGCATTGGTTGTGGTGCTCGAATGCAGACGACTGATCAACAAGAAGCGGGCTATTTGCCAATGTCTGCTCTGCAAAAGCAATTGGAGTCTGAACAACTGCTATGTCAACGTTGCTTCCGGTTACGGCATTATAATGAAATCCAGCCAGTGTCTTTGACGGATGATGATTTTATTAAGTTACTCCATCAGGTTTCTGAATCGAAGGCTCTAATTGTTTATGTCTTAGACCTTTTTGATTTTTCTGGATCAACGATTCCTGGGTTGCCACGTTTTGTCGGTCAGGATAACCCAATCTATCTGATTGGAAATAAGGTGGACTTGTTACCAAAGTCTTTGAAAGCCAACAAAATTAAGGACTGGGTTCGTGGTCAGTTAAAGGATCAGGGAATTAAACCAGTGGCAGTTGATTTGACCTCGGCTGCGCATCCAGCTAATTTGGATGCGATTTTGGATAAGATTGATGAACTGCGAGCAGGTCGAGATGTCTATGTGGTTGGAACTACGAACGTTGGTAAATCGACTTTGATCAACCAAATCATTAAATCCAAGACTGGCGTGCAGGAATTAATCACAACCTCACGTTTTCCTGGAACGACTCTGGATCAGATTGCCATTCCATTGGATGATGGTCGCTCATTGATTGATACGCCCGGTATCATTAAGGCTGATCAGTACGCACATCAGGTAACTGACAAGGACTTGAAGTACGTGCTTCCTAAGAACGAAATTAAGGCCAGAACGTACCAATTGAACGATGGGCAGACTGTCTTCATCGGTGGACTGGCTCGTTTCGATTTGATCACTGGTCTGGAAGATGCCAAGACTGGTGTCACTTTTTACTTTGAAAACAACTTAAACTTGCATCGGACAAAGTTGGTCGGTGCTGACGAATTTTACGAGAAACATCAGGGTGGTTTGCTGACCCCTGTACCAAAATCAGCAGATAGCGGACTAATTAGTCACGAATTTAAGACCAAAACAGCCGCTGACTTGGTGATTGCTGGATTAGGTTTTATCACCCTTCCTGCCGGTGTGACCGTTAAGGGGTATGCACCTACTGGTGTTTCTGTATTTTTGAGAAAGGCAATGATTTAATGCAATTAACTGGAAAGCAAAAGCGCTACTTGCGCTCACAAGCAAATACCATGACGCCCATTTTTTCAATTGGAAAAGCCGGTGCTTCGGAAGAATGGTTGGCTGAAGTTGAAAAAGCCTTGGCCAAGCGAGAATTAGCTAAAGTTAATGTTCAACAGGGAGCGGAATGGACTGCTAAGGAGTTAGCCGCTTTTATCGAAGAGCACTCAACAATTACGGTGCCACAGGTCATTGGAAAGACCGTTCTCTTATACAAAGAAGCAAATGACGCCAAGTACGTGAAGTATTCGATTGAAGTAAACCGCTTGGCATAGGAGTGATGAACATGGTTGCAGTTGATCAAAAGGAACTAGCAGCATTAAAAGAAGCTGTTCGAACACATTTGTCCGAACATCGCTATGAGCACTGTCTGCGGGTTAGTGACTATGCTGTGAAATTAGCCAAGCAAAACGGCTTGGATGAAAAGCAAGCTGCTGTGGCGGGCTTAGTCCATGATTATGCAAAAGAACGAACGGCAGCAGAATTTTTGGCAAAGATTGATGAAAAGCACTTGCCTACATCATTAAAGAAGTGGGGAAACCCCATCTGGCATGGTGTGGTTGGCGCTGAATTTGTTCACGATGAATTAAAAATTGATGATCCGGCTATTTTGGAAGCCATCCGTTTACACACAACGGGGGCTGGCCATCATGACATGACCACGCTCGACAAAGTGGTTTTCATGGCTGACTATTTGGAAACTGGTCGCCACTTTCCGGGTGTTGAAGAGGCGCGAAGAATTACTGATGAATCATTGAATCAGGGTGTCTTTTACCAATTAGCACATACCTTGTCATATTTGGCTGGAAAAGAACACGTAATCTATCCAAAGACTTTTGACGCCTACAACGATTGGGCAGAATACCTAAGTAAATAAGGAGATTCTATGACGGACGAAAAAAATGGTTTGTTGCACACGGTGTTGCAAGCAATCGATGACAAAAGAGGTGAAAACATCACGGCGTTAGACATGCAGGGTGTTTCGCTCTTAGCCGATTACTTTGTTTTGGCCTCCGCTGGGTCAACACGTCAGGTGCAGGCCATTGCACGTGAAGTGAAGGAGGCGGTTGTTGAAGCTGGCTATCCAATTGATCACATCGAAGGATTTGAACAAGCCCATTGGGTGGTTTTGGATTTGGGTGACGTGATTGTTCACATCTTTGATGAAGAATCGCGCGACTTTTACCACCTTGATAAATTGTGGTACGACGCTAAGAGTATTGACATTGATCAATACGTGACAGCACAATAATTAAAATGGCCATTTGGGATGCAGTTTCCTGAGTGGCCTTTTCTACGGAAAGGGGAACTCAATGGCTTCAGAAGAACAACCATACCAAACCTTTGCTAGTTTGTACGATGCACTTTTTGATGGTGATTTGTACCTTGAGTGGGCAGAGTTTGTTAAAGAGAACGTGCCGGTTGGAAAAATCTTGGATCTTGGTGGTGGCGCTGGCCGCCTAGCCGTTTTATTGGCTCAGGCTGGTTATCAGGTTGACTTGCTTGATATTTCGGCACCGATGCTCACGTTAGCCCAGGAACATGCAGCTGATGCCAAAGTCGATTTACGACTTTTGCAAGCGGATATTCGGGATTTTTCTGATTGGGAAGAGCGTTATCCAGCCATTGTGTCCTTTGCCGATACCTTGAATTATTTGCCTGGGCCCGCTGATTTTGAAGCGGGATTAAAACAAGCTTACGAACATTTAGAAGAAGGTGGCAGCTTCCTTTTTGACGTCATTACGCCCAAAATGGTGAACGTTGATTACGATAATTTCTGCTATAACAACGATGAAGATCCTGAAAAAATATTTATGTGGATCGCTTATTTTGGAGAAGAACCGGACTCGGTCGATCACGATTTGAAATTCTTCCTCTACGATGAACGGTTGGATGCCTTTAAGTTGGTTCGTGAAGTGCATCATGAGCAAACTTATCCGTTGGCTGATTATTTGGCTGCACTGAAGCGGGTTGGCTTTACAAGAATACAAGCACTAGCCGACTTTGGTGAAAAGAAAGCTGATGATGGCGATAGTCGTTGGTTCTTCATCTGTCAAAAAGGAGAAAAAGCATGAAAGCCGTTGGAATCATTGCAGAATACAACCCTTTTCATAACGGGCATGCCTACCACTTGCAGGAGGCCAAAAGGGTAACAGGAGCTGATGTGGCGGTCGTTGTCATGTCTGGTAATTTTGTGCAACGTGGTGAGCCAGCTATTCTGGATAAGTGGGAACGAACAAAGTTAGCACTGCATAATGGTGCTGACTTAATGGTTGAATTGCCGGTTTTTGATGCCGTTCAACCTGGTCACTTATTTGCACAGGGAGCCGTTCAAATTTTGGCGGCTTTGGGTGTTCATGACTTAGTCTTTGGTTCAGAGCATCCGGACGTCGACTTTATGGATTTAGCCAAAAAAGCGGCGGCGATTGAATCGGAGGGGCAGTTTACGGATCGGACACAGACCTTCGCATCGGCTTATGCAGCTCAGCTGGAAGAGAAAACTGGCTTTAAACTAGAGGATCCGAATGATATTCTGGCTTTCTCTTACGCCAAAGCGGTATTGGCAAGTGACGTCGAGATGGACTTGCATCCGATTGCTCGTAAACAGGCGGCTTATCACGATCAATTAATTGACGAAGCACAAGACATTGCCTCGGCCTCTTCCATAAGACTTGCCCTGCACAAAGGTAAGTGGGAAAAGGTCGAAAAAGTCGTTCCGGCTGATACCTTGAAGGCATTGAAGGAAAAGCCAACAAGCCTTGGCTTTGAAAAGCCTTTCTTTGATTTACTCCGTTATCGCCTATTGACGGACACGGTTGGTCAGTTGGGGCAGGTTTATCAAATGGCGGAAGGACTTGAGTATCGTCTGGTGGGGGTTGCCACTGCCAAAGAGGCGCCACAGTCCTATCAGTCCTTTATCCGCGCTGTGAAGTCTAAACGGTATACCTTTGCAAGAATGCAACGGACGATGCTGTATACTTTGCTAAATATAAAAGTTGATCAGATGCAGGCGGCGATGGCCGATTCCTACATCCGATTGCTTGGCTTTACGGACGAAGGACAGGCCTATTTGTCTGAAGTGAAGCGGCGCGCTCGATTGCCAATTATTTCTCGTGTTGACCAGGGGCTAGCCAAGGCGAATCTGCGCTTGGACTATAAAGCTGGCTTGGTTTGGCAACTCTTGGCAGGACAAGCGGCCAGCCAAGAGGGGCAGGATTTAGCTCGTCGCCCCATTCACTATATCAAGGAGGAAAATTAATTCATGAAATTTCCACGTCAACAATTACAAAAGTACCGTAATGAACCACTTCACTTTGAAGAAACGTTGGATTTAAATCCAGCCATTCAAGAACGTTTTTCTGATTTGATTCTTTCGGCAAAACCCGTCAAGGTAACGGGGACGATCCAGATGGATGATCAAGACGATTACTTGTTAATTGCTAGCTTTCACGCGGATTTGACTTTGCCATCTTCTCGATCACTTTCCCCCGTTGAATGGGCAACGGACCTCGCAATCCATGAAACGTATGTAGAAGATCCTAAAAAAATTAATCGGTTTGAAGAAGATGAGGCGGTCTTTCCACTGGTCAACAATGCTGTTGATTTGAGTCAGGCTGTTTTAGATAACATTGTTTCAGCACTACCACTACAAGTGTTGACGCCTGAGGAAGAAGCTGGTGCACCTTTACCGGAAGGAAAAGATTGGCAAGTCATTTCCGAAGCAGATTTCATGCAAGAACACCCTGTGGAAGCAAGTGAAGGTGAAAACGCTGAAAATGATGCAAAATTGGATCCGCGCCTTGCAAAATTAGATGATTTTTTCAAAAAATGAGATAATGGCCATTCTTATGGTAGAATAGCATTAGAAGAAATTCATTTTAGGAAATAGGCTGAACTGCCCTTAGCAGTTTGATAAATTTGTTAACGGAGAAGACGATGAGCCGTATTTTAATTGTTGAAGATGAAGAAAACTTGGCAAAGTTTGTTAAATTAGAACTGGAACACGAGGGTTATCAAGTTGAGACTGTTCTGAACGGTCGTGAAGGCTTGGATTTAGCTTTGAAGGAAGATTTTGATTTGATTTTGTTGGATTTGATGCTGCCAGAATTAAATGGATTTGAAGTTGCCCGTCGTTTGCGTGAAGTGAAGAAGACGCCCATCATTATGATGACCGCCCGTGATTCCGTTATCGACCGTGTTTCTGGTTTGGATTATGGGGCCGATGATTACGTTGTAAAGCCTTTTGCCATCGAAGAACTTTTGGCTCGTGTTCGATCGCTCATGCGTCGTATTGATATCGAGAAAGAGCCAGCCGCTTCTTCTTTGAACGTGATTTCCTTCAAAAACTTGAAGTTGGAAAAGGAAAACCGAACGGTTCGACGTGATGATCAAATTATTTCACTAACCAAGCGTGAGTATGATTTGCTTTTGATCTTGCTCGAAAACATCGACGTCGTACAGCCCCGTGAAAAGCTTCTAAAGAAGGTTTGGGGTGTGGATACAAAGATTGAAACGAACGTGGTGGATGTATACATTCGTTACTTGCGTAATAAGTTAGATGAACCAGATTCAAAGACTTCTTATATCCAAACGGTCCGTGGTACGGGCTATGTGATGCGGAGCTGAGATGGTAGAAGAGAAAAATAACAATCAAAAACGCTCACCGTTAACTAGTACCCAGGCGATTTTAACGCTGGGACTAACGGTGGGCTTTTTGCTCATTGCCTGTGGCATTGTTTTAGGATTGATGGCGATTCAGGGACCGGATTTATCGAAGGCAGTTTTTGAGGCCATTGGTCATTGGTGGTGGAGCTTCCTCTTTTTTGCGTTAGGTGGTATTTTGCTGCTTGCTTTTTTGTTGGCCCAAGTTTTTGTTTGGCCGGTCAAAAAATTAGAAAAAGTTATGGAGACTTTTGAAGAAGACCCATTGACCAGTAACCGTGTGCAACCGGTTGCCTATAACAAGGAACTCGACAATCTGGGTTCCGTCATAAATGAAACGATGAACCAAGTTCAAAACTTGATGCAGTCACAACAGGATTTTGTTTCGGATGTTTCCCATGAGTTGAGAACACCTGTTGCTATTGTGAAGGGGCACCTAAACTTGTTGGAACGTTGGGGAAAGGATGATCCCGAGGTTCTTGAAGACTCACTCTCCTCTTCGTTAGCTGAGATTAAGCGAATGGAAGTGTTAGTCAACGAGATGCTGGAGCTGACTCGGGCGGAAAAGCTAACGGTCAACACGGAACAAGACCATACCGCAGTTTGGCCGGTGGTCAGTCGTGTTTATCATGATTTTCAAGTCTTACACCCAGAATTCTCTTGGACTTTTGATAACGGTTTGGATCAGACATCAGAAATCGCCATTCGCCCAGACCATTTGGAACAGTTATTGATTATCTTGATTGATAACGCACTAAAATACTCAACGGAACGAAAAGAGGTCCACTTAGCTTTGGCGAAGGCCGGGTCATGGGTCGAAATTGGTGTTCAGGACTTTGGGCAAGGCATCGCAAGTGAAGACCTCGACCGCATTTTTGATCGTTTTTATCGTGTTGATAAGGCGCGTGTTCACCAACCTGGTGGGAATGGCTTGGGTCTATCAATCGTCAAAAAAATGGTGGCTGCCTACGGCGGACAGGTTCAAGTGGAATCAGCCCTAGGGTCTGGTTCATCATTCCGTCTTCGTTTTCCAATCGTTCAACCATCCACTGAAAGCCAGAGCGTTAGCGACCAGGGTAAAAAGGACACGAAAGATAGTGAATCTTTGCTATAATAGTAGGGATTGATAGAATTTTTTCTTCCATACTGTTTTTAGGAGTATTCATGAAACAATTGAAACGTTATGCCACTGTCTTAGTGGTTCTGTTCGATATTTATTTGTTTACGGGCGGCTACGGCATCCATGGGCGTATCTACAATATGGTAGCGAAGCCAATTGCCAATATTTTAATTGACATTGCGCACATGGTTGGCGGCGTAAACGCTATTGGTTGGGCTATCATTATTTTGACTGCTATTGTTCGACTTTGTTTGCTACCAATCATGGTTAGCCAATCAAAGAAGACCACAATTTCGCAATTAAAGATGCAAAAGTTGCGTCCGGAGTTTGAAAAGGTACAAGCAGCGGTGAAAGCCGCTAAGACCCCTCAAGAACAGCAGGCAGCTTCCATGGCCTCCATGTCGCTTTACCGTGAAAATAACATCTCTTTGACGGGTGGTGTCTCATGGTTGACGATGGCCATTCAAATGCCAATCTTTTCTGGTTTGTATTTGGCAATTATGCATGCCAACGGATTGAAGTCAGCGACCTTCTTTGGTTTTAGTTTGTCTTCCCGTCAGATTCTTTTCTCTGTACTGGTCCTAGTGATTTATCTGGCGCAGGCCTACATGACCCAACTTCACATTCCAGCTGCACAGAAGAAGCAGACGGGTATGTTGATGTGGTTTATGCCAATCATGATTGCTGGCTTTACGTTGGTTTCATCTGGTGCACTTGGGCTGTATTTCATGGTAGGTGGAATCTTTGTGTTGGCTCAGGCGCTGATTAACCATTTATATTACGATCAATTACAGAAACATGTTGATCAAAATTTTGTTATTCAAAAAACAGCTGATGATCTCTTAAACCAACAAGTCAATGCTGGGACTAATTCATCAGCAAAAACAACTCGTGTTCGACCAGAAGACTTGCGCCCAAGGGCCGTGAGTGAGGACGTAGCACATGGTGGACGCAATGCTGGAAAGCAGCACCGTTCAAACGACCAATAGGTCGAGAAAAAGGAAGTAATATGGAACGAATTTTATCGAAGCAAAACAGCAAAGTGAAGGCTTGGGCAAAGCTAGCTACGAAAAAGGGACGTCTTGAACAAAAGACCTATCTTTTGGATGGCTGGCATTTAGTTCAAGAGGCCATCAACGCTAAGGCAAAGTTCCATGCCATCATGGCAACCGAGGAACAGATGCAGGAGCATTTGCCCGATGTGCCACACGGCGTTCCCGCTTTTGAAATTTCGAAAGAAGTCGCTGCTCACATTGCTGGTTCGAAGACACCACAGGGTATCTTCGCTGAAGTGACTTTGCCAGAAAAAACCTTTGATCCAGCATACGTACATGATGGTCTTTGGCTCTTCTTGGATGCAATCCAAGACCCAGGTAACGTTGGGACATTAGTTCGTACAGCCGATGCTGCTGGCTTCAAAGGGGTTGTTCTCGGAACGGGTACAGCTGATTTGTACGCACCCAAAGTCGTTCGTGCCATGCAGGGATCAAATTTCCATTTGGAGGTTTTGCAAGGTGATTTGAATGATTGGATTAAAGCCTTTAAGGATAATGCCTTACCGGTTTATGGTTCAGAATTGAACGAAGATGCCAAGCCATACCAAGACATTCACGGTTTGTCAGCCGGCGCTTTGATTGTTGGAAACGAAGGACAGGGATTGAATCCTGAGTTGGCTAAGCAAACAACGGCTAATCTTTATATTCCATTGATTGGTTCAGCGGAATCGCTCAACGTGGCGGTCGCTGGTGGAGTCCTGATGTTCCGTCTGTCACTTGGAAATTAAAAGAAACTTTGCTATACTAAAAAGTATGAATTGCGAGTGGAGGCGTGCTAGTGACTAATATTTTAACCATTCTCTTGCTGGTTGTTGGCTTCTTGCTGATTGTTTCAGTCATGATGCAGCCTAGCAAACAACAAGATGCATTGTCAGCGTTGTCTGGTGGTGCAACTGATTTATTTACAGAACGAAAGTCTCGCGGCTTTGAAGCAATTATGCGTCGTATCACGACCATTTTAGGAACCATTTGGTTTATCATTGCTTTGGTACTCATGTACTTAGCCGCTCATTAATTAATAAGGTCAGTTTACTTTTTTGTAGACTGATTTTTTATTAGCATTTTTTAGAAAGAAACATTTATGGAAACAAAACAAGTAAAAGAACAATTAGAAGGGTTCTTAAAGGCCAACCCTAAGCAGGCCTTTTCGGCACAAAACTTGGCCGATGGTTTACGATTGGAAGGCGCTTCCGGTTACCGTCAGGTTCTGTCGGTCCTGGAAAACTTAGCTGATAATCAAATCGTTAAAAAAGTCGAGCAGGACAGCTACCAGTTTCAAGGTAAGAAGGGGGACATCGTTGGTGAATTTAAGGCCAATGATAAGGGTTTTGGCTTTGTCCGCTATGATGAAAATTTGCCTGACTACTTTATTGGTCCAGATAATACGATGCAGGCCATGCAGGGGGATACGGTTCGTGTTTCAATGGTGAAGCCCGCTCAATCAGCCGATCGTGGACCAGAAGGAAAAGTAGAAGAAATTCTCGAACATGCCTATTCTCGTGTTGTTGGAGTCTATACATCAGATTCAGCTTATCAGGGCATGCTTGGCCAATTACGCTTATCAGACAAAAAAGCGGCTTCATTTCAGGTGTTAATTGACTCTTCTAGTGCCGAACAGGATTTGCACGATGGACAAGTGGTCGTGGCAGAAGTTACGGCTTATGCTGATGATTTGCATCCGAAGCAATTAGTGGCAACAATTACGCAGGTGCTTGGTTACGAAAACGAGCCTGGCATGGATATCATGCAAATTGTCGAAAATAAAAAAGTACCCAACCACTTTCCGGCAGAGGTGATGAAGGAAGCCGATGCCATTCCAAATGAAGTGCTACCATCCGAATGGGAGGGCCGTCAGGATATCACCGATCAACCATTGGTCACCATTGATGGTGCTGATACCAAGGATATCGATGATGCTGTTGTGGCCTGGAAGTTAGATAACGGGAATTACCATTTGGGTGTCCACATTGCTGATGTTTCACATTATGTACGCCCAGGTTCTGCTATTGATGCGGAAGCATACAATCGGGGGACTTCTGTTTACTTAACAGATCGTGTTATTCCGATGTTGCCACAAAAACTGTCCAACGGGATTGCTTCCTTGAATCCGAACGTGACTCGTTTAGCCATGTCGGTTGAGATGGAAATTAATCCTCACGGCGAAGTTGTGAAACATCGTCTGGCTCAGTCGGTTATTGAGTCCCACGCCCGTATGACTTATGACAAAGTCAATGACATCTTGGCCGGTGACGAACCAGCACGTAACGAATATGCTGGGCTGGCTGACATGTTCGATACAATGGGTGAACTACACAAAATTTTAGCTAAAAAACGTGAAAAACGTGGTGCAATTGAATTTGATACACCGGAAGCATCCATTGTTGTCGATGAAAACGGCAAAGCCATTGACGTTGTCGTTCGTGAACGTGGAACGGCTGAACGAATGATTGAATCCTTTATGTTGACTGCTAACGAAACCGTTGCAGAACATTTTGATAAGAAAAAGGTACCATTCCTTTATCGTGTTCACGAAACCCCGGATGAGGAGCGAGCAAAGTCCTTCTTTGAATTTGCGAAAGCACTCGGACACCCCGTTAAGGGAGATCCTGCCAATGTCACGCCAATGATGTTGCAGACTTTAATGAATCAAGTCAAGGATGATCCTGCTGAGCAGATGATCTCAACAATGATGTTGCGCGCGATGAAGCAGGCCAAGTATTCGCCAGAACCACTGGGGCACTTTGGTTTGGGTGCTAAGTATTATACGCACTTTACGTCACCAATTCGTCGTTACCCTGATTTGACGGTCCATCGTTTGATTAAGTGGTATGCAGCCAATGGTTATGGCACAGATGCTCAAGAAAAGTATGCTTCTTCACTTGGGCAAATCGGAATCGACACATCAACCCGTGAACGTCGTGCCATCGATACGGAACGTTTAGTTGACGCCATGAAGAAAGCCGAATACATGGAAGACAAGGTGGGCAATGAGTATGAAGGTGTCGTGAACGCTGCTTTGAAATTCGGCCTCTTTGTTTCGCTCGAAAACACTGTTGAAGGGCTGGTTCACATTTCCAACCTGACCGATGACCACTACGACTATGATGAGAAACACGCAGCCTTAATTGGTCGTTCAAAGCACCATATTTTCCAAATTGGTCAAAAGGTCAAAGTCAAGGTAATCCGTGCTTCGAAGAAGGATTCGACGGTTGACTTTATGCTGGTCAATCCGGAAGAAGCACCAACGACCGACATCAAGGTGCCACAACCAAATCGTGGTCAATTCAATCGCGATAAAAAAGGTGGTCGTCGTAACGGTGGAAACGGTCAACGTGGACGCGATCGTTCGAAAAATCGTTCAGACAAATCCGGAAATAAGAAAGCAGGCGATGGGCACAATCATCGACAGCATGGGACTAAAAAACCGGCACGTGGAAATGGGCAACAAAAGCATCCCTTTTCCATTAAACAAAAGTAGTGTAAAGAAGTGAGGGGTCGCCATGGCAAAGAAAAAGAATATTCAAAACGATGCTTTGGCAACCAATCGAAAGGCACGCTTTAATTATGCAATTGAGGAAACCTTCGAGGCAGGCATTGTTCTAACTGGAACTGAAATCAAATCAGTTCGAGCTGGTCAAATAACGATTGGAGATGGCTTTGTCACCATCCATGACGGACAGGCTTACTTGACCAATGTTCATATTGCTAACTATGAACAGGGAAATCAATTTAATGTTGATCCTTTGCGTTCTCGTATTCTCTTACTTCATAAGCGACAAATTCAGCAATTAGCTGCCTTAGTCAAGGAAGCGGGTGTGACGATTGTTCCGCTTAAGGTGTACATGAAGAAGGGCTTTGCAAAAGTCTTGATTGGTGTTGGCCGTGGGAAGAAACAATACGATAAAAGGCAGTCAATCAAAAAACGCGATATGGAACGTGAATTGAATCGACAGTTTAAACGCTAAAGAAAAGTCCGCTTGGCGGACTTTTCTTTTTGTTAGGGTAAAAGTACGTATTTAAAAAATTTTTCTGGTATATAGAATGGGCAGATAGACTGTCACAGCGGTTTCAAAGACTTTTATTAGGGAAAGCGCCTTGTGAATCTAATTGACCCAGGGCCTAAAGTTGTCTATACTGGATATGTGAATTAAATCCAATTCACTCTGAAAGGAAAAGAATATGCTGACAATTATTATTTCAGCACTCTTTGCTCTTTTAATCGGCTTAGTTGGTGGTTATTTAGCGAAAAAAATCGTTGATCAGATTCGCTTAAATAACGCTAAGCAGATGGCTACAAACATTTTAAAGCAAGCAAACGAGGAAGCTAAGAGTATCAAGAAAGCTGCGGATGTCGATGCAAAGGGTTATGCTCAGGAGTATCGTCGTCAAGTTGAGGATTCTTTGTCTAATCGGCAAAAACGAGTGGAAGACCAAGAAGCTCGTGTACAGGTCCGAATTGATACCTTAGATAAAAAAGATGCAACGTTGAACGAACGCGATGCTTCGCTCATCAAGAAGGAATCGCAAGTTCAGAACCGTTTGGATGCTGCCGTCAAAAAAGATGAATTGGCTCAGAAAAAACTATCCGAGCAGGAAGACAAGTTAGTTGAGATTGCTCAATTAACCCGTGATCAGGCTCAGGATGTTATTTTAAGTTCATCAAAGGCGCAGCTTGAAAAAGAACGTGCTGCTCTTATTCAAGAGTATGAACAAGACGCCAAGAATGAAGGAGAGAAACGGGCTCGAAACGTCATTGTAGAGGCTATTCAGCGCTCTGCGGCGGATACTGTTTCAGACGTTACTGTTTCGGTTGTCAATCTTCCAAACGAAGACATGAAGGGGCGGATTATTGGCCGAGAAGGCCGAAACATCCGAACACTGGAATCGTTGACCGGGATTGACTTAATTATCGATGACACTCCTGAATCAGTGGTTCTATCTGGTTTTGATCCCCTAAGACGTCAAATCGCTAAAAACGCACTGGATGCGCTGATAGCTGATGGACGGATTAATCCTGCTAAAATTGAAGAGGCCGTCGAGAAAGCCCGCCGTCAGATGGATGAAAACATTCGTCAAAAGGGTGAGTCAGCAGTCTTTGAATTAGGTATTCGTGGGCTCCACCCCGACTTAATTAAGTTGGTTGGACGAATGAATTATCGGACATCTTATGGTCAAAATGTCTTGCAACACTCAATGGAAGTCGCTAAGCTAACTGGTTTAATGGCTGCCGAATTTAAAATGGATGTCGCACAAGCAAAGCGTGCTGGTCTTTTGCATGATATTGGGAAAGCAGTTGATGCCGAAGTTGAGGGTTCTCACGTTGAACTCGGGGTTCGGATTGCAGAAAAATATCATGAAAAGCCTGACGTCATTAATGCTATCGCCGCCCACCACGGTGACACAGCAGCAACATCACCACTTGCCGACTTGGTTACAGCAGCTGATGCCATTTCTGCTGCACGTCCAGGTGCTCGTTCTGAGTCATTGGAGAATTATGTCCAACGATTGACTGATTTGGAACACATCGCGAGTGATTACTCCGGCGTAAAATCCGCCTATGCCATTCAGGCAGGACGAGAAGTTCGCGTGATTGTCGAACCTGATCAGGTTTCAGACATTCAGGCAACGGTTCTTGCCCACGACATTAAGGCGGAAGTAGAAGATCAGCTTGAGTATCCTGGCCACGTTAAGGTGACGGTTGTTCGAGAAACAAGAGCTGTTGATTATGCTCGTTAAAAAAAGTCCCTTTGGGGGCTTTTTTTATTTCAAATCCCTAAAAAAATGTAGGGACACGATTTTTTTGTTACAATGGTTTTGATTATTATTTAGAACAACATAACAAGATAGGAGAGATTATGACGGTTGGACAGATTTCGCTATTAATCTTTGCCTTAGCCTTTTTACTTTTGGTTTTGGCATTGACAGTTTTCATTCTTCGCTTGACACGCTCAGTGTCAGTTTTGACGGATGATCTTGATTCAGTTGTTCGTTCATCGAACGAATTGATTGTTAATACCAACGAATTGGTTGAGGACATTAACGGTAAGATGGTAACGTTGAATGCAACGGTACAGGCAGCAGCAGACTTGTCAGAAACCATTTCAAGTTTGAACAGCTCAGTTCGTCGGAAGTCTTCGTCCGTTTCTGGCTTCGGAACCGCGACAAAGACTGGCTTTACTTTGATGTTATCAAAGCTCTTTAAAAAGTCACCAAAGAAAACTTCGAAAAAGACAAAGTGAAAGGATCACTCATGAAGGCAAGCACGAAAGTAGTAGCAGGTTTCTTTTTCGCCATGGCCGCTTCAGCGACTTATAAGGTTTTGAAGTCTGAACAAGACCAGGCTAAGTTGAAGGCGAAGCTGGACCAAGTACAAGGACAAGTTCAGGATGTTATCGATAAGGCAAATGCTGCCGTTTCGCCATACGTTGAACAGGCGAAGGCTTCCTATGCTTCTTCGAAGTCTGTTCTTTCTGATTCCATCAGTGGACAGGATGAGGATGCGCAACCAGATATCGAAATCGAAGAACAAGATCTTGATTTAGAAAAGTAAAAAAGCAATGGGGTTTACCCATTGCTTTTTTTATGACTTGATTTTAGCTAATCTTTCTGCCTTTTCAGTGTTTTTAAAATGAAGTTTGGCGAAGTGACCGAGCTGCTTTCCTTGCCTTATCAAGACAGCAGCCTTTTGATCCACTTCTTTACCCGCACCGATTGGCAGGTTCATCCCTGCTTCTTGACTGAGTTCTTTCATCGTTTGTAGCTCAACATAGCGAGCAAGAACAGAGGCAGCGGCTACCGCGACGTGCTCGGCTTCTCCTTTCGTAATGAAGTAGCTTTTGACATTTGGCAGTTGCTGATTGTTTCTTTTAAGATAGCGGAAGTAGCTACTTTCCTGAACAAATTGATCGACAAGAATGGCATCGGGCTTTTTTTGTGAATCAAGTTTTGCTAATACTTGGTTATGGGTAAAGTTGTGTGAAAGGGCCTTCATGGCCACGACGTTTTGACCACTTTGCTGCTTTTGGTTATAAAAGTCGGGTGTTAGGTTCACAACATGGTAAGGAAAGTGATTAATAATATATGGTGCTAATTCCTGAATCCGGTCGTCTGTTAACGTTTTTGAGTCGGCAAAGCCAAGCTTCTTTAGTTCTGCCACTTTGGACCGGGGAACGTAAACGGCCGCTGTTGTTAATGGACCAAAATAGGCACCTGCGCCAACTTCATCTGATCCGATAACCCCCCATTCAGAGAAGCCCACCGGTAAAGTCGTGCGAACTTTCGTCCCGGTTTTGCTGGTCTCACCAAGCTTTTGAAAGCGTTCTGCTTCTTCTCGATGATACTTGCCCTGAAAGAGAACTTTACCTGAGGGATAGGCTGTAATGGTCACACCATTATTTTTTGCCTGAAAGAGACTGTGAGGTGGTGCCTTGTGAACAAGGGCACTTTTGTAGGCAGCTTCTAGTTTTTTGAGGGCTGACTTTGTTAGAATAATTACGGTTTGCATGCCTTAATTATAGCAGTTTTAATGGTATAATTGACGGTATTCGGGGAGGCAATGTGCTTCTCTTTGTGCAAGGAGGGACCCATGATACTCTTATGGATTGTCGTTATTTTTATTCTTTTAATGGCCTATTCTGGTTACCGAACGGGATTTGTGACGGCATTGACGCGCCTCATTCTTTGGGCTGTCATTTTTTATGCGGCCACTGTGCTTTCAAAGCCGCTATCCAGCTTGTTTGCAGGCTGGACGACCGGGCAGTTTGCCAGACCATCCGTGCCAAGTTCATGGGCAAGCTCAGGATCAACTTTCTTGGCATCGGGCATTGCTTTCGCATTGATACTGATTATTGGTTCACTGATTGGCCATTTTTTGCTACGTCCGGTTCACTTCATCCGACGTGTGCCATTCCTAGGACAATTAGATGGTCTTTTAGGTGCAACGCTATCAATTATTTTTGCGTTAGTGCTCGCTTTCTTTTGCTTGGAATTACTGTCAGTTATTCCTAACGCATGGATTCAGGGACAGTTCACGGAAAGTTCACTTTTAAATGAATTTTTGGATCAGTTTCCCATTATTTCAAATAAGATTTACCAATGGTGGTTATAAAATAAACGAGGCATCATGAATTCAAAAGTACTACAAACACTCGAATATGAAAAAGTAAAAGGGGAGCTTTTACCCTTTATTCAAACGGAACAGGGCGCGAAAATTGTGGCCGCTCTTCAACCATCGTCTGACTTTCAGGAAGTGTCTCGGTGGCTTGAAGAAACAGCTGAGGCAGCCATGGTGGAACGCTTGCATGGTGGGTTAGCCCTGCTTGATTTGACGGATATAAAAGAGCAAGTTCGTCGCTTACAAATTCAAGCTTCGTTGAATGGTAAGGAAATTGTCGCCTTAGCAAAGGTTTTAAAAGCCACTGCGGCCGTTGCCCACTTCTTTCAAAGGATACAAGCCGATGACATGCAGGACTCCGTGCCAAGGCTTCAGTCAATGGTTGATCAATTGGTTCTGTTACCAGAGTTAACAAAAAGAGTGGAACAAACCATTGACGATAATGGTCGTGTTCTAGATTCGGCATCGACAGCATTGGCATCTTTCCGTCGACAAATGGCGGGAAAAGAAGAAGCGATTCGGCAACGATTAGCAAATTACACGCGTGGTAAGTCTGCTCGCTACTTGTCCGAAACGATTGTGACCAAGCGGGCTGATCGCTATGTGTTGCCTGTAAAAGTTGAGTATCGACACCAAGTTCCTGGAATCGTCCACGACCAAAGTCAATCGGGTCAAACATACTACATCGAGCCACAATCGGTCGTTGAAATGGCCAATGAATTGTCGGAAACGCGTGTATTAGCTTTGGCAGAAGAAGATCGCGTGTTAGCAGAGCTATCGGTGATGCTCGCTGACCATCTGGAAGATTTGCGGCAAAATGCCATGGTTCTTGGGAAGCTTGATTTTGTCAATGCAAAGGCACGTTTGGCTAAGGCGCAAAACGCCATGGCCCCTGAGCTTTCTGAGAAAAAGGAAGTTGTCTTAAATCAAGCCTGGCATCCCTTAATTGGCGAAAAGAAGGCGGTTAAAAATGATATTGCACTCGGAGAAAAATATGAGACGCTGATTATCACCGGACCGAACACCGGGGGAAAAACCATTACGATTAAAACCCTTGGTTTGTTACAGTTACTGGCACAGTCTGGTCTTTTTATCACGGTGGGGCGTCCATCAGTGGTGGCTGTTTTTGATGAGATTTTTGCAGATATTGGGGATGAGCAATCAATTGAACAGAACTTATCCACTTTCTCCTCACACATGGAGAATATTAAGGGGATTTTAACCCGAACAGACGAAAACAGTTTGCTCATTTTCGATGAGTTAGGTGCTGGAACCGATCCAGCCGAAGGAGCTGCTCTTGCGATGGCTATCCTGGATCGTGCTAAGGATTTGGGGGCACAAACCATTGCAACGACCCACTATCCAGAATTGAAACTCTACGGTAATGAACGGTCAGGTACGGAAAACGCCTCCATGGTTTTTGATGTTAAGACGTTGAAACCGACTTACCAGTTGTTGATTGGGGTACCGGGGCAATCAAATGCGCTGGCGATTGCTTCGCGCCTTGGCTTTGATCAACAACTATTGGCAGACGCCAAAACGATGGTCAATCCTGAGAATCAAAAGCTTAACGAGATGATTAAAGATTTGGTTGATCAACGACAGGCAGCCAAAACTGAGCGGGAACGCTTGGCTCGTGACCAAAAAAATTTGGTTGCAACACAGACTGAGTTAGAAGAAAAAACATTGAAGCTTGAAAAAGAGCAAGCAAAAGTGATGTTGGATGCCAAGAAGCGGGCCAATGAATTGGTTTCAAAAACGAAGCGGGAGGCCGAGCAACTCATTAAAGAGATTCGGTCCGAACGATTAGCCGGCGGGCAAAAAAACAAGCTTTCCGAACAAGATTTGCAGAAGCAAAAGCAAGCCATTGCCGCCTTGCAACAATCCGATAAGTTGGAGAAAAACAAGGTATTGCAAAGGGCTAAACGGGTCAAAGAGTTGAAGCCTGGCGATGATGTGATGGTTTCTTCTTATAATCAACAAGGGACTTTGGTTAAGAAGCATAAGAACGGTCAATGGGAAGTCCAGATGGGAATCTTGAAGATGCTCGTTGATGAAGATGATTTGAAAAAAACGGAAGCAACGGCCAAGGCGCAAAAGGAAAAGAAAACGAAGAAGCGACAGAAGGTGGCTAAGAATGCTGCACGGTCGGGGAACACCGGTCGAGTACAGGCAAAGTTAGATTTGCGAGGTGTACGCTACGAAGCAGCATTGACTGACTTGGATCGTTATTTGGACTCAGTTGTGTTGGCCAACCTATCCTCTGTTGAAATTATTCACGGGAAGGGTTCAGGTGCACTGCGTCAAGGGGTGACTCAGTTCTTACGTTCTGATCGTCGTGTGAAAGACTTTCATTTTGCCTCCGCTAATGCAGGTGGGGATGGCGCGACAATTGTTACACTAAGGTAAGTAGCCAGTGGCATGAATGATTTTAATTTGTGTCGTTATCGTTAACAGAATTTTTAAAAGAGGGTGTAAGCCCATAAGGGGAGAAAAATGGCAGAGAAGAAGTACCCAGCTGGACAATATTTATCGGGATTGTTTGGCTATGCTCACGACTTTAACTACAATCACTTGGTTTTTGAAGTGAACCGATTTAAGGTTTCTGTTTCTTTGCAACGCCGTTCGAATACCTACGGGAATGCTGATTTATTCTATTCATCAGCCGATCCCAAGGCCTTTGCGCCCGTCCTATCAGCAATTAATCAAGCAATCGAGATTGCTGAACTGGAGGGCGACCGCCAGGCGACAGTTAAAACGCCAGATTTGAAAAGGACGGAACAAATTTTTCAGTTTAAATTAAAGGAATTTGGTCACGGCAAGTACTTATTAGATTTGAGTATTTAAGGAGGTTTGTATGAAACAGGGAAAATCAGCACAAATCAAAGCATTTAAGAAGCAAAAAAGCTTGCAAAAGTTTCAGGAAAAGAAGAAGTTATCCCCATTTGACTATAATGAGTTTGCAGGGTTTTTAAGAGCACGTTTCTTCTTAACGAAGCAGCACACTTATCAAAAGGAAACCTTCGAAGTGGCTTCATTCTTCTTAGATGATTTAATTGCCACCATGGTTCAACAGAACTTCTCTGATTTTACGTCTGATAAACGGGTCATTGTGAAATTAAACGAAGTCATGCAAGCGACGTTAGTACAGTCAGCGGATCGAGATTGGCGTTATTTTATTCTCCTTATGCCTGTTCTGTATGATATTCAATCATTCTTAGCTAATGAAGGACAAGTTTCAGATCGGTTTTCTGTTCAAACAACTTCGTTTGATCCAAACTTCTGGCGCATGATTATCCGAACGGTCTTAGCGGTTAACTATTTCCGTTTTCAAGGACAAGATGTTGCCAAGGTCATGTCGGATAGTAATGCCATCGATGAGCTTCAGTTCAAATTTTTGAATCAAAACGATCAAGACGATGATTTTGACCTAAAAACCATTGCTGAGGTGTACAAGGGCTTGAAGGTGACCGAGCCAAAGTTGTCGGGTAAGGTGGCTTCACCGAAGGGTGAAAAGCTTTCTAAGGAAGCAATTGATGAAGAAATCGCCTTTGGTGAACGGATGGTGGCGACTTTCCAAAAGACAGCCATTAAGGATTTGGTATCAGAACAAGAAGTGCAGATGTTATTGGCATTCCATAAAGGACTGGCCGAAAAGTACAATGTAACCCATCGCGAATGGACCAATGATTTGATTAACACTTTTGCAAAAGAGGACTTGATGAATTATTGGCAACCAGAATGGGATTCACTTGATGGACTTGGTGGTGAGGTCGCTCGCTACATTAAGTTCTTAGACAAGAAGAAAGCAGTTGATACTGTTCGAATAGCTGAATTGGAAGCAAGTGGTTTGGACCACTATATTGATATTAAGGCAGTGAATACATTATTGGCACAGTTGAATGATGCTGGTGTCGAAAAACTTCTGCAAGAACCAAAGCGTTCGGTAGAAAAGTAAATAAAAAAGGCAAACTTAGCTAAGTCTGCCTTTTTTATTTTGATTTTCTACAAATATAGCGTACGAGGAATTAACCGATATGGCGTAGCAAGCCTGGAATGAGGTGTTGGCATTGCTTGCTTCGAGTGTCCTCGATAATTAAAGCACCAGATTCATCTTGGAAAAGCACTCCGTAAAAGTCTTGAATGTTCTCTTGATTAAATCCCTGATTCATTTGAACGGCAACAGGTCGCCCATTGTTGATGGCTGTTTCAAGACGGTTGATTAATACCGTACTTGTCTGCTGTGTTTTAAGTGGAACAACAGCGAAGTGTTCTTTAAGGTTAAACCAGTTTTGCTTTAATTGGTTCATGAAATTGAATTGTGGTTGGGCTGAAAGCTTCATTTGCATCAGGCCGCCTCCTCTTTATCTCGGTGACTTTAGTATACGAACAAATGTTTGGAAAAGCAAGCGTTTTAAATGGTTAAAATTTTTATAAGGAACCATAATCGTTGGTATTAAAGACTTTTACAAACTTTTTATAGGTGGGGAACAAAGTTTCTTGAACCGAACAAAAGGAGAAAAGGGATGGCTCACTCATTTCTGATAAAGTTACTCATCGGTAATTTAATTAAGTGGTCAACGCTTGCTTGGTAGGATGTTTTTCAGTTGAAATAGCCCCCTGTTCCTGTTAAAATACGATTATTAGATACTAGTTAAGATAAAGAGGATAGTGATGACTGAACGTGGCTTGTTAATCGTCTTATCAGGGCCATCTGGTGTTGGTAAGGGGACGGTTCGAAAGGCAATTTTTGAAGACGATGCTGTTGATTTTCGTTACTCGATTTCAGCAACTACGCGAAAGCCTCGAACAGGGGAAGAAAACGGTAAGGATTATTTCTTCGTTTCCCGTGAAGAGTTTGAAGATAAGATTCAAGCGGGCGATATGTTGGAGTATGCTGAGTACGTTGGAAATTACTATGGAACCCCGCGTTCCTTCATTGAAGAAACGCTGGCATCTGGACGTGATGTCTTTTTGGAAATTGATGCTCAAGGGGCACTTCAAGTGAAGGCCAAAATGCCAGAAGGGGTTTATATCTTCTTAACTCCTCCTGACATTAAGAATCTGCGAATGCGCTTAGAGGGTCGGGGTACCGATTCTGCTGAAGTTATCGAAAAGCGTGTTGCAGCTGCCAAAGATGAACTAAAGAAAATGATTAATTACAACTACGCAGTCGAAAACGATGTTGTGGATAAAGCGGTTAATCGTATTAAGGCCATCATCACTGCAGAACGTTTGCGTGTGACTCGTGTCATTGATGAAATCACTGACTAAATAAAGGAGAAATTATGTTACTTTACCCATCTGTTGATAAGTTACTCGAAAAAGTTGACTCACGTTATAAGTTGATTGCCTTGGCCTCAAAGCGTGCACGTGAATTGGATGCCGGCATGCCAGCTACGCAAGTAAGGTTTGAATCCGTTAAATCCGTTGGTAAGGCGCTGGAAGAAATCGAAGCTGGTGACGTGGTCATTAATCCAGTTGTACAGGATTCAGAGGATTAAGATGACTGACTTTCCACAATTAAACCTTAGTCAAAAGGATGTTTCGGCAGTTCTAAAGACGAGCTATGGAGATATTTCGCTAGCACTTTTCCCAGAACAAGCACCGAAAGCGGTTGAGAATTTCTTGACTCATGCTAAACAAGGCGATTATGACCAGGTGATTTTTCACCGTGTAATTAACGATTTTATGGTGCAGACTGGTGATCCTGATGGTACAGGTCGTGGTGGTCAAAGTATTTGGGGAAAGCCATTTGAAGATGAGTTCTCAGATGAGCTCTTTAATATCCGTGGCGCTTTGTCCATGGCGAATGCTGGTCCAAATACAAACGGTTCACAGTTCTTCATTGTTCAAAACAAGCATTTTCCAAAGCAAATGAAACCATATCTCGGTCGCTATCCCGAAGCAATCGCAAAGGTATACCAAGAAGAGGGTGGTACGCCATGGCTTGATGGGAAACATACGGTTTTTGGGCAAGTTGTTGAAGGAATGGACGTTCTGGATAAAATTGCTGCAGCAAAGGTTAACCGTGCTGATCAGCCATTAAAAGATATCGTGATTGAAAAGGTAATCCTCTAGCCAATGGCTGAGGATTTTTTATTTAAAAGAGGAGCTTGTGATGACGTATCGCATTGGGCAAGAAGTGACCGGTGTTGTGACAGGAATACAACCATACGGCGCCTTCGTTAAACTAGATGAAGAAACGCAGGGATTAATCCATATTTCAGAACTAAAGTCTGGGATTGTAAAGAATCTATCGGATGAACTTTCGGTTGGGCAGAAAGTGACGGCCATTGTACTTGATATTGATCAATACACACAAAAGATTTCGTTATCCGTTCGGCAGCTTGCGTTGATGTCTTTAGTGGATACACCTATTATCAAAAACAATAACGTTAAACGTCGTTTTTGGACGAACTATCATTTAAATTTTGGTTTTGAACCAATCGCCCTTGCGATGCCCGGTTGGATTGCAGAAGCCGTTAACCGACTTGACTTGAATGATTCGAAGAAGGGAAGTAACTAATCATGACAATGGTTGCAGCTACAGTAATTGCTTATCAAAACGATCTACCTTACTTCTTGGTTGAGGAAGTAGATGGCAAGCCATCGTTTTTAGTGGTGAAAGTGCATCAGCACCACGAAGAAACTTCCCTGGGCATGATTCTCAAGTCATTTTCTGAACTAGGTATTAAGGACTTTGATGATTGGCGATTAGGTGAATTGGCGACAATTCGTTTGCCACATGAAGAACAGGCGCCCCTGTATTCTTTTCATGTAACGGACTTTCAAGAGGTCCAAGAAAGTTTACCAAAAGCACTTTCTTTTAAGTCGGGGGATGAAATTCAGAGTTTGTTAACAAGCATTCAGCCAACGACCTTCACTTCTTTTGACGAATGATTAAAAGATAACTGGTGAATAAAGAGCGTTTTTAAGTTGGAAGACGGATGTTGTGACGGCTTGGTGTGTCTCTTATTCGCTTTCTGAAAATTCACTAGAGAAGTTCAAAAAAAGCATTGACCAAGAGGAAGAAAGTCAGTATACTAATTATTGTTCCTTG
>NZ_JQBH01000010.1:50604-68389 GCF_001438695.1 Fructobacillus fructosus KCTC 3544 | reverse complement strand
GATAATTATACAGTGGACGATGCATAAAATCTGTCCATTTTATCAGCATACGAGCAAAGAGTCAGGTTACAACATGGATCTATTACAAGAACTAGAAAGGGGGTTAAATGGCTGAACAATATGAAGTCAAAGCAGTCTATTCTGCTGATATAACGGCGTTTAGTGCGGGCGTTCAGACTGCGATTGCTTCCATGTCTAACTTTAATCGCACGGCTCAAGATTCAACGAGCAAGGTTTCTAACTCATTAAAGAGCGTTGGGAAAGCGATGACAGTTGTTGGTGCGGCAACAACGGCGGTTGGTATGAAATCGATTAAATCATTTGGCGATTTTCAACAAAGCCTGAACCAAGCAGCGGTTATTGCTGGTGGCACCGCCAAAGATATTGGCGGTTTATCGGATATGGCCAATAAAATGGGAGCTGATTTGCCTCTTAGTGCCCAAGCGGCCGCTGAGGCTATGGTTGCGATGGCTCGTGATGGAGCTTCTATTAGCACAATCAAGGAAGAATTCCCGTCTATTGCTCGTGCAGCTACTGCCGCTGGAGAAGATTTGCAGACGACTGCTGGTGTTGTTCAACAGTCAATGAACATTTGGGGTAAAAGTCTTGATGGTTCATCACAGGCGGCCGCTATTCTGACACAGACAGCCAATCTATCGAACGCCTCTATTGGGTCTATGCAGCAAGCATTGGCCACTATTGGTGGTACGGCTTCTAACGCTGGCGTGTCAATGCAGGACACTTCAACTGCCATTGGATTGCTTACTAATCGTGGTTTTAGTGCGGCACAGGCTTCACAGGATTTGAACCACGCAATGCTGATGATGCAAGCGCCTAGTAGTGTTGCTGCTAAGCAAATGGACGCATTGGGTATTTCGTTTACCGACGCAAAGGGGAATATGAAACAATTCCCACAGATATTGACTGAAATTTCTCAAAAAATGGATGGCATGAGTTCTAGTGATAAAGCGGCAGCTCTTAAAAGGATGTTTGGAACATCTGGAATGGCTGCCATTCTTCCACTTCTCGATTCCATTAATGATAAATCTGGTAACACGACAACGTCTTGGAATGCATTTTCTGATGCCATGCAACAAGCGTCAGCGAATGGCCAAGTATCTACTGATTTCTTGAACAATCAAGCAACTGAAATGCAAAAGAATATCGGTTCTAAGATTGAACAACTCGGTGGAAACTGGGAACAGTTACGTAACAAGTCGTTAGAAAGTAAAGGCGGAGTTTCTGCAGCCTTTATTGATATGACGAACGGAGCTATGAACTGGGCTTCTGCCAGTAACGATTCATTTGCCAAGATGACACAAAACTTCATTGGATTAACGCCGGTGATTGGTCCTGCTGTTACTGGTTTGGGAACGTTTTTGACCCACGCAAAGAAAATCGGGGATGCTGCTGGAAGTATTATCAGCACTGTTGGTAATGTTGGTAAAACAGCTTCATCGCTTACTAAAATTGCAATGGGTGCTGAGGGAGCTAGAGAAGGATTAGAAAATTTAGCTAAGTCTAGTAAAATTGCTGCAGCAGCTAACGGGTTGCTTAATCTATCATTCTTAGCTAGCCCTATAACATGGATAGTTGTTGGTATCGTAGCAGTTGTTGCTGCACTAACATTATTCTTTACTAAGACAAAGATTGGTCAACAAATTTGGAAAGGGTTTGTCGATTGGTTAGGTCAAGCATGGAATGGTCTTGTGGGTGTGGCCAATACAGTTGGGAAAGCTATATCGGATGCTTTCACTGTAGTAGTAGACGTGATTAAGACAGTTTGGCAACCAATTGGAGAATTCTTTAGCGGACTGTGGAACGGTATTGTGGAGTTTGCCAAAGGAGTATGGGAAGACTTTTCTGATGGTATGCGGCCAATTGTTGATGCATTCAAGAACTTATGGAAATCGCTTTCTGAGTTTTTCCCGGTTCTTTTTGACGGAATTGTTGCTTACCTAGGGGGTGTGTTTGCTCCCGTTATTGCAATAGTAACAATGGTTGTAGGAGAAATAAAAATAGCATGGGCGTTTTTGGTTCCTTTTTTTCAAGGAATTTGGACAGCCGTTCAAGATGTTATCTTCCCAGTATTAAACGCCATCGCTAATACCATTGGGATGTGGGCTAGTGTTGTATGGGATGTCATCAAAACGGCGTTCAACTCCATTATGATCACAATTCAAACAGTCTGGAACATTATTGAAACTATTATTTCGACCACTTGGAAGAATATCACAACGCTTATATCTGGAGCGATTAATGTTATCTCAGACATTATTAAGCTATTTACTGACTTGTTTAAAGGTAATTGGAGCGCTGTATGGGATGATGCTAAAAACATTGTTTCAACAATTTGGAACACCATTAGTTCTATTGTTTCAAATAACTTGTCTGGAATTGGAAAGATTGCTGGAGAACTTGGTCACTGGATTGTTTCGCAGCTTCAAAACGCATGGAATGGACTTGGTTCAATTGTAAGTTCAATTTGGAATGGTGTTAAGAGTATTATTAATGCTGCTATGCATATTGATTTGTGGGGAGCTGGTAAAGCAATTATTGATGGATTCGTTAAAGGTCTTAGAGATGCTTGGGAAGCAGGTAAAAACTTTGTCAGCGGCATTGCATCATGGATTAAAAAGCACAAAGGGCCAATTAGTTATGACAAGGTTTTGCTTACCCCAGCAGGTAATGCCATTATGAGTGGGCTTAATAGTGGACTGATGACCGGCTTTAAGGACGTCAAATCCAATGTGTCTGGTATGGCTGGTGCTATTGCCAATTCATTTGGTAGTACAAATTTGGCATATAGCATGACGCCGATTACTTCTGGTTTTGATTTAAACGATAATGGGACTGTTTCCATGTCACTTGAAAATAATAAGCAACCTGCAAATATCAATATTGGCATGAGTCAGAGTACCTATTCTGCTTATGTAGACGATATTTCAAACCAACAAGGCAAGTCATACGACTTACGAAAGAACAACGCTGTGAGCGTGTATTAAGGGGGATAAATGCAGTATGAATTTAAAGACCTAAATAAGACTACCTCGCCCTCCGTTGGTAAGTCAGTTGAAAGCTTGAACTTTAACGGTATCAATTTAGAAAGTGAAATTGATGAGTTTCGAACGGTATCAGTTGACGGAAGAGATAACTATTCTCGAAAGTTGTCAACTTCTGATAGCTTAGGCGATGGAGAGTTCTTTCTTCGGTCAAAAATTGAAAAGAACACGATTTCGGTTGTGTTCTTTTTAATTGCTGAGACGTCAGAGCAATTTAATCGGGCTTTTACTCGCTTGAAGTTGTTGTTACAAGGGGATGAAAAAGAGTTCTATTTTGCTGACGAGCCAGAGTTTACTCGTATTGGGACAGTGACCAAACTGTCTAATGGAGAGCCTGGTTCATTGAGTGTTAAAGGAACAATTGAAATCACTATGTCAGACCCATATCGACATGGCCAAACAAAGATGATTGATGGGCAAAACGTTGTTTATATCAATGATCCCCAGTTAACGTATCGACAGAATGTTGATTCGATTGTGGTAAATGTTGGTGAAAGCTCCACAAATGAAATTTTGCTAACTATTGGAAATGACTGGCGTTTGAAGATGAATGGGTCATTTCCATCATTGGCCACCATTATATTAAATATTAATGATAGGTCGCTTACTGTTAATGGTAATAGCGCCTTGAACACGATTGATATTATGCAAACAAACATTTTTGAAGCAACTATTGAGAAAGGGTCACAGGTTCGTTGTTCACAGGCGGCCAAAATGACGGTTAAGTACCGGGTTAAGCAGTTATGATTTATCTTTTCGATAAAAAACAAGAGATTGTGGGGATGCTTGATAAAGCAGATATGCTTGAAGCAAAACTCGATTTAAAGATTAATACGGCCGCTAAGTTTGACCTGTCTCTTCCGCCAAATAAGGCGTTTGGAAATAATGTTCGATATGTTGGTGTTCCTCATCCGTTGGATGAAAATAAATACCTCATGCTCCGGTTGATGAGTGTGAAGGACAGTTCGGATAGGGTCGATTATTCATGGTATGAGCTAGCCTACCAAGAACTGGGAAGCTACTCGTATATAAAAGACAGGCGTTTCACTTCAGAGACAGCAGAAAACTTGATGAAAGTAGCACTTGGAGGAAGCCCGTGGAAACTTGGAAAATGTAACGTTAATGCATCACTGCACACTAATTTTTACTATTTAAGCAATCTTGAAGCTATTAATACGGTCGTTAAAGCCCTCGGTGGAGAGATTGTTTTTTATGTGTCAATTTCAGGTAATAAGGTGACTGGTCGTTACATGGATTATGTGACGGCACAGGGAGCTGATACTTCTAAAGTGTTTGTTCACGGCTCTAATCTTTTGAACGTTGAACGGACCGGAGATAATTCAAGCATTTACACAGCTATCTTGCCTCGTGGAAAAGGGGAACAAGTTAGTGAAGGGGAAGGTGATACACCCGATGGATATGGCCGTCGAATTACAATCGAGGATCTTGAATGGAAGAAGTCGAATAATGACCCATTAGATAAGCCGAATGGGGATGCCGTTCTAGTTGATCCATTAGCTACTGCAGAATATGGCCATATCGATGGCAGTCCTCGTTTACTGATCAAGACGTATGAAGACATTGACGATAAGTGGGTGCTTCTTAACACGGCCTACCGTGACTTAATGCAGGCAAACCATCCAGCTTATCAGTATTCTGCTTCAGTAACTGATACCTGATGGCCTTTCCCTTGGCGATACGGTGCTTATTATGCACAATGACCGAGATTTGTCGTACAAAACTCGTGTGTTTGAGGTCGAATATGACTTGATAACACCAGAAAATACGACATTACAACTTGGAGCTGACTTGTCTAACAATTCGATTACGCAAGCTATGACTAGTATTTCATCAACCGCACAAAGCATGTCTAACACGCTATCGTGGACGATGAGCCATGGGGGTAATAACGACACGACATTTGGTCCTAAGGCTCCTGCTAGTCCCCGTAAGGGTAACGTATGGTACAAGCAATTAGACAATGGCACAACGGAACTTTACTACTGGGATGGAAATGCTTGGGTAATGTCAGCAAATACCGACAGTCAATGGCAAAAGAACCGTGCCGAACAGAGTGGTGATCATACTCGTTTTGATGGGCCAGATGAGCCTAAAAATGCTCAACAAGGAGACATCTGGTTTAAAGAAGATGTTAATGAAAAGAATGGCATTGCTATGTACTCATACTCCGGAAAAACGTGGGTTAAGTTTAATGGGATGACTGATGCCAACATGCTACAAGAAGGCAATATTGACGCCTCTCGTATCAATGTTCTCAATCTGGATGCTGGAAATATAACTGCTGGAACTTTGTCTGCAAACTTTATTAAGGGTGGACAGATTGATGCCAGCCAAATTGATGTTATTAATCTTAACGTGAACAGCCTAGTTGGTAATGTTTCACAATTCATTAAGTCAAACTGGAATGGCGAGTATCAATCAGTATCCATTGAATGGTCTGGAATGACAGTTTCAACTGGCGATATGAAGACATCATTTAACAATTATGGAATTAATTTTGATTACCGAGGACGGTCAATTGGTTATATCGGACGAAGTACTTTGGTTGGGAATGATAACGTTGTCGGAATGTCCTTTAACCTTAATTCTGATGGTGACTATTTTTCCTGGTCAGCTAAAGATAAGGGAGACCCAGATGGAAACTATCCTATGAAAATGGCATGGTATCGTCAAGGAATCAATAATACTCCCGGTTTTGTTTTTAGTGATGATGTTAGATTTGATAAAAATATGATTGTTAAAGGTCAAGGTGGAGTCGAATATATCTTGTTTAGGTTGGCACTTGCCAAGAATGAAGGTAAGACGTTGAAAATATTTTATTCAGACGATAGCTACATGTATATATGAGGTGTTTAGATGATCAAGATTAAAAACAGCAAACTGCAGTCCATTGCTAATTTTCTAAAGGATGCAAAGCTAGCCGGAAAGGTATCAAGGTATCGGTCTAAGTTGCTTGCGGATATTGAAGCGAAGATGATGGAACTGGCAAAAGACGAGCAGAACATCGTTAAAGAGTCCGGAGCAACTATTAATGACGAGGGGAACATCACTGATTTTCCCGACGACGACTCACGGTTATTTTTACAAAAAGAGTTAACTGACATTCGTTTTGAACAGTCAATTTTCAATGAAAAAATCGTTGGTCAGTTTTTTGCTTTGTATATTGCTATGTGCGAATACTCGGAACCATTGGCTGGAAAAGATGCACAAGCATATGACGACCTTATGGAAGTGCTAGAGGAAGGAGGATACGATGAGCAAAGCGATTAATTTAGCGCTAGATACAACTAAATCTGATATTAACAACCCTACTTATAAATTAAGGCAGGGCGATGGCAACTATCAGACAATTCGAGCGACTATTACGGCTAATGGCGAACCTTTTGATTTAACTGATGTCAGTGTCTCGTTTAATGGAACGACAGCAGCCAACACCAAAGTGATTGATTACAACGTTGTTAAAATCGATATTCTGCAGGGACTGATTGAATACACACCTAACAAGCAGATGGGATCTAGTGTAGGACGATACAAAGAAGCATATTTTAGGTTTACAAAGGGTGACAGTACAGCAACTACTGCCTCTTTTAATATCGATGTGACTACAAGCGTTGATATTAACAACGAAGATGCTAAAGATTATGTATCAATTGTTGACACGGTTGTTAAAAACTTAAATGACACAACAGAAAAACAGTTGGCTCACTCGGATGAAGTAATTAATGGACACATTGATGAATTGAGTGAAAAGATTGAGTCAACCACCCAAGACTTCAATGAAAAAGCTAACAAAGCAACGTCATCCGTTTTAAAAGCCCAACAGATAATTGACACGAAGTTGTCCAATGTTGAGAAGCAAATTGAAGAGGATGTCTCAAGTACAAATGATAGGGTCAAGCAATTAAATGATGCTTTAGATAACATTAAAGCTGATGAACCAAATTACGCCAAAATAAATTCTGACAATACTTTTAAGGGAAAAAACAATTTTGAGCAGAAGATTATTGCCCCTAATGGCTTGCAAGGAAACGCTGACACCGCTAGACAATCTGAATATGTAAATCCTAAAAATAATCAGATTGTTAATAACTTGACGGTTAATGGTCAACTAAAAGTTTCAGGAAACCAAAAGGTTGTATCGTTTAGTGGCACGATTCCCAAGTTTGGTTTTGCTATTGAAGGACAAAGAGTAGGAGATACTGTCAGAATCCATTTAGGAAGACATGACACTCCAGATATAGGAGGTTGGACTGGATTTGATTATTTTTTGCCTAATGGTTTTAAACCAGCTTTTGATGTATCAAATGTCATGTGGTGTGACTTGCAAATAGCTAAATTACAAATTGGACAGGATGGAGGAATGATTTTGTTGAACCGAGGAATCCAACATGTAACCCCAGGCGATTCAGATTTTACGATTGAATTCAAAACAAATGATGATTTCCCAGAATAAGGAGGACTGGCGATGGAAAAGAAATGGTACTTCAAATACAATCCACAGACATTCGAGTTTATCCCAGGAGCTATTCTTGCTGAAAAACAGCCAGAGAATACAACCGATATTGAGCCAACTGGATTTTATGGTCTTCCAAAATGGAATGAATCAGATCATAAATGGGAAGGACAGTCGCTTCCTGACTGGTTGCAAGAACAGAAAGCAAACGATATCAATCAAGTTGACAGTGACAAGCAAATGTTGTCCTCCCTGATGACTACAATGATGAAACAAGAAATGCGCATCCAGCAGCTTGAAGCCGAACAATCAGGAGGTGCTAAATAATGTATGACAATATCAAGTATTTCTATGAACGTCTTGGATGGTCTAAGGAAAAGGTTCATGATGCTGTCGGTATGGGTTGGATTACCGAGAAACAGTATCAATCAATTACCAATGAAGAACAGAAAGATAGGAGATAGAATGAAGCGACATTTTTGGAAGAATCGTCAGTGGGCAACCATTGCGGTTGAGGAAATTGTTGTTGGTCTTGTGGTGATGTTGCACTACCAGCAACTAGATATTCGGTTACCGCCAGCCCTTGGGCTGCTAGATGATGCGCCATTTGGATTGCTGTACATCACAGTGGGTGTGGTACTGCTAGTTAACTCGCTGTGGGACTTTTATTGGCATCGTATCCGTTTGGTCCTGATTGCACTATCTGGCGGTATGTGGACGATGCTGGCGTTTAGCTATGCCCTTAACGACTACATCACGCACAACGTGTCGATTGTTCCGTTTATCTTCACAATCATCACGATCAATGTTTATTTGAGTGCCTGGTCAGAGCCACGCTACAAGCTGAATGGCGGTGTACACCATGGATAATTTAGCGCTAATCGTTGGTGGTATTGGAACGATTACAACGGCATATTACGCTTGGAGAGGCAAGAAAGAAGATACCAGACAAAAGCATGACGACACCATGACGGCTCTCATGACGACACAGAATGATTTAGTCGAAAAGTTGTCAAAGCAAGTTGATGAGTTAAATAAAGAAATTCTTGATTTGAAAGACGACAATCGCAAACTAACTAATGAAAATAAAGAGCTACGGATTGAAATTCGTACTCTAACAGAACAAATTAAACAACTAACGCCGGCTGATTAGCCGGTTTTTTATTGGAGGAAGAAATGGACTTTACACAAGCACAAGCACTTTTGATTTTTTCGGTAACGATTGCCGTACTTTTTAGGAAACCATTGAATGCTTTGGCTGACTTCATTATTGCTCACACAAAGAGTAAGCGTATGAAGCAGGTTGCTTTTTTTGCCAAGCAGTCACTAGCGGCGGCCGCAACTTCTGGTATCGTTACTGACCAAATAAAGGCACAAGCAATTAACACACTAACTGCGCGTGTTCAAGAAAACGGTCTTGGCAAGCACTTCACTGATGAACAGATTAAGTTCTACATCGACCAAGCGATTGCCGATTCAGACAAGTTGTCTGAACAAGTACCAACAAAATAATAACGATCACACAGATGACTTCGGTCGACTTTTTTATTGGAGGAAATTAAACATGTTTAAAGTAGCAGACGTTTCAAGCGCACAAGGTGCTAACATTGCCGGTATTATTGCTGAAAATGACGCCGTTATTGTTAAGGTAACTGAGGGTAATTACTACATCAACCCTAATTGGAAGGAGCAAGTACGACAATCACTTGCAGCCGGTAAGCGTGTTGGTTTGTACCATTACATGCACGGAGGTGTTGACCCTGTAGAACAGGCTAAGTATTTTATTAATGAAGTTGGGGTGTTCGCTCAAAACGATACTATCCCGCTTATTTTGGATTTTGAAAACTCAAATCGATTGGATTCTAACGGTAACCGTATCTATCCAGAGTTGACCGGTCAAGAAGTAAAGCCGTTTAATGATTACATCGAAAATCAAACTGGTAAAAAGGTATGGATGTACCTTGGTGCTGGTGATGTGAACGGTGGTTATTATGACTGGACTAACTTAGGCATCACTGATAACCCACTTTGGTTGGCTGGTTATCCATTATTTGATGGACAAAAGGATAACTATGATGATGAAGTGGCTGCAAAGGGGGATCGCCTGTACTTTAACCAGTTAAAGCACTGGAGCACAGTAACCATGTGGCAGTGGTCAAGCACTCCTTATGACAAGAGTGTGCTTTACGGAGATGTCAATACTTGGGATGCTTTGTCTAAGCGATCAGCGGAACACGCACAAGATGCTGTAGATGTGCAGCCTAATGTGCAACCAGTATCGCCAGATTATGACGAAAATAGCGCCATTGATAAGTTTAAAGATGGCGGTAACGTATTCTACTTGCAAGGTGCAATGACTATCCAAGACGTAAAGCAACTTGATGACGGAACTTGGGTAGTGCGTGTTGACGAACTAGAAACAGATTTTGATTGGAATTACAATGGTATTCCTACTGTTTTGCTTGATAACTTGACAACGAGAGTGCGTGACTTTAATCCTGGAGACCAAGTTGTCTTTAAGGAACTGTACAACCACGGAACCATCGATAAGTACGATAAGCGCTACAACGTTATCGGTATTTACTACATGCAAGGGAAGTACCTTGTATGGTACGATGCTGATAAGGCGTACGATCATTACTAATAAAAGGGGGAAACCCCTGTACATATTTGATATAATTTAATATAAAAGCGTGTCGGGCTTTACGAAGTGGCATGCGGAAATTGACGGGGAAAACGCAGACGTGCGCCCGTCTTTTTTTGTGCAAAAACACCCTAAAAATGTTGACAAATATATAATACGTGGTATTATATAAGTATAGAGAAAGGAGGTAACAATGTGAGTAAAAGAAAAAAACCTAAAGAGATAGAAATCAAGTTCGAGCTAAACTTCTACTTCTTTAAGTTCACGATTGCGATTAAGTGGTAAAAATTACCACGGGGCGCAAGCCCTTTCGCGTATACTCATATTAACACACCATGAAAAAGACATATACTAATAAAAACGGCAAAAAGATTTCGTTTGAATTAAAGAAAACAAATAGGCGAGATAAGAAAGAATTTATAATTGGTGTAATCGTTGTTATCGCATTAGTTATTATTTGGAGAGTATTGTTCTGATGGAAAATAAAAATACAGGACGACCGGCAGAATATGAAAGCTCAACGACTGCACAAAATGAAGCTAACAAGCGCTGGGCGCAAAAGAATAAGGAACACAAGAAGTATCTTTCATACCGAACTTATTCACGATCGTTCATTCGCAAGTTAGCAACAGAAGAAGACTTGAACGAACTTTCTAATTTGATAGAAGAGCGCCGAAAAATGCTATAATTAACCAGTCGTAACTACCGTAGCGACTCCTAACATAAACTCCCCTAGACTCGTGATTGAGTTTAGGGTGTTTTATCATTAATTACTACATATTTACTACATAACCTTTATAAATGCTTATTTATCAACGCTGTATAATTCACTTCTTCTCCACTAAGTAAAGCACAGCTGGATGGCTGTGCTTTTTTACTTGTATTGAGATAAAGCGAACCAAGCGTTAATCAGTCGTTTTTGATAGTGGAAAAGTTTACAATAGGGTCAAACAGATTGAGCGGAGGAGTACATCATGAAAGTTGCTATTTTAGTCGGTTCGAACCGTCAGTTTTCGGTTTCACGCAAAGTCGCTTACTGGTTGAACCCCATTTTGAACAGTGCTGACATGGCGGCCGAAGTTTTGGATTTGGCTGAGATTAACCTGCCCTGGTTGGATGAGCCCGAATTGCCAGCGGTGGGAATGTATCAGCTAGAGGCCACCAAGACCTGGTCGAACATTGTTAAGGAGTTCGATGCCATGGTCATTGTTTTCCCACAGTATAATTGGGGCTATCCGGCCGTTTTGAAAAACGCGCTCGATACGCTCTACCAGGAATGGCAGGAACTGCCGGTAGCGACCGTTGCCATTGGTTCCCACGGTGGGTTTCAGGGGGAGCTGGCGCTTTCGATGGTCTTGCAGGGCCTGAAGATGCGCCGGTTACCAGTGAACTTGCGGCTATCCATTAAACCGGATGAAATTGAGCGCGAGGCTGATGAGGCAGAGACGGCGCAATTTTTGGCGGATTCTGTCGATCAGGCAAAGCTGTTAGCACAAGCTTTAAAAAAAGAAGTAAACGAAAAGGATGAATAAATGACAACATTTGTGACCGTTTTAAGCCTCTTAGTGGCAATTGAATTTTTCTATATTCTGTACCTGGAGACTTTTGCCACGACTTCTGCTAGCACAGGCAAAGTCTTTTCGATGACAGCCGATGAGCTTGCCCAGCCAAAAGTCCAGCTACTCTTTCGTAATCAGGGAATCTACAACGGATTGATTGCGGTTGGGATGCTCTACGCGACTTTTGTACAACGGGATTTGTTAGTGCCGCTCCTGGCTTACATCCTTTTAGTGGCGGCTTATGGTGCTTTTTCTGCTGGCAAAGTCGCTTTGTTCTTCAAGCAGGGTGGCTTGGCTTTGCTAACGTTGCTTCTGTTACTGTTGGGTTAACGAAATGATTAAAGTTTGGGGTCAATCCGTTGGAGAAACGGGTACTTGTCGGCATTACCATAGTGAGTTGGACGTGGTTGCCCAACAGTGTGCCGGCTGTCAACGGTACTATGCGTGTTATCAGTGTCATGACGAACTGGAGAACCATGTCTTTCAGCCGGCTTCAACATCAGCGGGCAAGCCAGTCCTGTGTGGTGCCTGTCAGACGCTTCTGACGTATGAAGAGTATCAGCTGGGGGTCTGCCCGACGTGTCAACACCCGTTTAATCCAGGGTGTGCCTTACACCATGACCGCTACTTTCAGTAAGCTGTCTAAAAATGAATGTTGAAAAAGATTTAAATGAACGTTTTCTAATAAAAGTGTTGACTTTCGGCTTTGATTCTTCTATTCTTGATGAAAAAGCAGGAGGAAAGACAGATGCGAAAAGTGGGAATCATCGGAATGGGAAACGTTGGATCAGCGGTGGCGCACGCGTTGATTCAAGAGGGTGCCTTTGATGAGTATGTCTTGATTGATAAGCGCGAAGAAAAGGTCCGCGCCGAAGCGTTGGATTTTGAAGATGCGAAGGCCAACCAAAATGAGAGCTATCAAATTACAGTGAACGATTATTCCGCTTTGGATGACGCAGATGTTGTGATTTCAGCGATTGGAAAGATTGAGTTGCACTACAACAACGTGAAGCGCGATCGCTTTATTGAATTACCCTTTACTGCTGAACAGACTAAGGAAGTGGCGGCCAAGTTGAAGGCTACTAAGTTCTCCGGAACGTTAGTTGTGATTACGAATCCTTGTGATGCCATTGCAGCACTTTACCAAAAGGAAACGGGTTATCCAAAGGAGAAGGTGATTGCAACCGGTACTTTGCTGGATACCGCCCGTATGAAGCGTGCCGTTGGGGCTGCCTTTGGGGTAACTCCGAAGTCCGTTTCGGGGTACAACCTTGGGGAGCACGGTAACTCCCAGTTCTCCGCTTGGTCCACGGTTCGTGTTTTGGAACAGCCAATCAAGGAAATCGCACGAGAACGTGGGGTTGATTTGGCAGATATTGAGGAAGACTCAATTCGTGGTGGCTATACTGTCTTTTCTGGTAAGAAATGCACGACCTATGGCATTGCGACAGCGGCTGTTCGCTTGACCAAGGCAGTGGTCTCCGATTCTCACGAAGAGTTGGTTGTTTCCCATTACCAGGATGCATACGGAACTTACCTTTCAACGCCGGCCGTTGTTGGACGTGCGGGAATTGTTTACCATGTTCCAATGGCATTGCCAAAGGATGAGGCTGGTAAGTTGCAAGCATCTGCGGATTCAATTAAGACGCAATTTGAGAAATACGCGGACTAATGTTCGTGTTTTAATGGTTAAGAGACGGAAATGAATGTTTTATATTCCTTATTGACTTTTATAACCGAACGATTTAAGATAAAGAGGTTGAAGCGAAGAAAAGATAAGTAAGAGCTGCGGTTGCTAAGAGAGCCGGTGTTTGGTGAAAACCGGTCGATTCACGTTCTGAAAATGGTCTTGGAGCTTTTGTTAGAGTGAGCGTTTGTGAGCTCTGGCCGGGAATCGCCCGTTATAGCGAATGGTTTTCGAATATTGAGAACCTAGAAAGGGTAGCACCGTGAGATGCTACCAAACACACCAGGTGGTAACGCGAATTTTCGTCCCGGGTAGGTCTTTTGACCTATCCGGGTTTTTTAGTTGCCAAGAAAAGCTGCAAAATAGCAGGAGGAAGAAATGAAAGAAGCATTGGTATTACAAACAGACTTTGGCTTGAATGACGGCGCCGTTTCCACCATGTACGGGGTTGCTCGTCAAGTTGACCCGGAAGTAACGGTTGCTGATTTAACGCACGGTATCACGCCATTTAACATCTTTGAAGGTTCATTCCGCCTCTCGCAAACGGTGAAGTATTGGCCAGCTGGAACAGTTTTCGTTTCCGTTGTGGATCCTGGTGTTGGCTCCAAGCGCCTTTCCTTGGTGGCGAAGCTCAAAACCGGTCACTATGTTGTCACGCCTGATAACGGCACGTTGACTCACTTAGACAAGCTCTATGGAATTGAAGCCGTGCGGGTGATTGATGAGAGTATTGATCGATTGCCGGGTTCTGAAAAATCCGCGACTTTCCACGGCCGTGACATCTACGTTTATAACGGCGCTCGTTTGGCTGGTGGGGAAGTGACTTTTGACCAAATTGGTGAAGAATTGCCGGTGCAAGACATTGTCCGCCTGCCTTTGAACCCAGCCAGGGTTGAAGGAAACAAAATTCTTGGAAACGTCGACATTACTGACGTTAACTTTGGCTCGCTTTGGACCAACATTGATGAAGAACTTTGGGAAGATTTTGGCGCCCGTTATGGGGATGTCTTCAACGTATCGGTCTTCTATGAGGGCAAGCGGGTTTATCAGGCTAAATTGCCTTACTACAAGACCTTTGCTGACGTGAAGAATGGTGAGACGCTCATTTATGTTAATTCCGTCTATACGGTTGGTATTGCCATTCGTCTCGGCTCAATGGCGACCGAAAACCACTTATCCGCCGGTCAGCACTGGACGATTGAGATTGAAAAGGAGAACTAAGATGAAGAAAAAGGGATTATCGACAAAGGACGTTGTTGCCATTGGAATTGGGGCAGCCGTCTTCTTGATTTTGTTTAAGTTTATTGCCATTCCAACGGGAATTCCAAATACTCAGATTAACGTGGCTCAATCATGGCTATCGCTTCTTTCCGTAATCTTTTCACCAATTGTTGGTTTCTTTGTGGCCATCATTGGGCACAGCCTAAACGATGCCATCTCATACGGATCCGTTTGGTGGTCTTGGGTTATTGCCGATGGTATCTATGCCTTGATTTTTGCGGTGCTGGTCAAGCGAGCTAATTTGTTGCAGGGAAAGCTAACTGCTTTCAAGCTGATCTGGTTTAACATTAGCCAGGCCATTGCCAATGTCATTGCTTGGCTGGTTGTAGCCCCCATCCTAGACATTTTGATTTATGCCGAACCAGCTAACAAAGTCTTCTTGCAAGGTGGCCTTTCTGTTGTGGTGAACATCATTTCGACGGCAATTATTGGAACGACTTTGGTATCGTTGTATATTAAAAACAAAGGGCAACAAGAACTATTGCGTAAAGAAGATTAGAAAGAGAACTGAATGACTGATTCTGTCTTACAATTTAAGGACCTCTCCTTTCGTTATCACAGTCAAGCGGAAGAAACGTTGAAGAATCTAAACTTCACCATCCAAAAGGGGAGTAAAACTCTCGTTTTAGGCCCTTCCGGTTCGGGAAAGTCAACGCTGATTGCTCTTATCAATGCATTGGTAACTGAAAAAGAGGGCGAAATCGACGGACAAGTCTTCATTAATAATGAGGACCAAGCTGGGACTGACTCTTTTGACCGTTCGCTTTTAGTTGGGACTATTTTACAAGACACTGATCGCCAGTTTGTTGGTCTAACGGTGGCTGAAGACATTGCTTTCGTGCTCGAAAACGAGGCGGAAGCGGTTGAAAAACTGCGTGCTGCCGTTGCCAACATCGCCGATAAGTTAGGATTGACTAATTTGTTGCCGTTGGGGCCGGAGGCGCTCTCCGGTGGACAAAAGCAACGGGTTGCCATGGCGGGGGTGCTGGTTGGGAATAGTCCCATTTTAGTTTTGGATGAGCCCCTCGCAAGTCTCGATCCCCAAACCGGTCAAGCGGTGCTTGCGACCATTGAGCAACTGCATCAAGATGGTATTACCATCATTATGGTGGAACACCGTCTGGATGAGGTTTTGCGTCAAGGTGTTGATCATGTTTTGGTTCTGAAAAACGGTGAACTCGTCTTTGACGGACAGGCCGAGGATTTGCTTAAAAACCCTCGCTTTCACGACTGGCAGTTGGCCCAGCCGGCGTATCTGTCACTCGTTGAACAATCGGGTTATTCTCTGCAGAATCTTGAACACATTGAAGATGTTCAAACGGTAACCGGTCCCAACCTGAAGCAGCAACTGCAACAGGCGCAAAAGGCTAAGAAAACAGCAGTAGATAAGGGAACACAAGACAGGCCCACGGCCGCCTTGGAGGCGGAGAACTTGACCTATTCCTATGGCGATCGAACCATTTTAGACGATGTTTCGTTGACCATTGATGCCAATCAATGGTTGGCCTTGATCGGCGAAAATGGTTCTGGAAAGTCGACGCTCGCCCGTTTAATTGCTGGTTTCTTACCTGTTCAACAGGGACGTGTTTTTTCGAAGAGTGACGAGGATAAGAACGTCACAGTCGACTTTGCCAAACTGAGCTTGGCAGAGCAGGCGCGATACGTGGGCTACGTTTCGCAAAATCCTAACGAGATGCTCATTGGTTTGTCAGTTTTTGAGGAAGTGGCTACCGGCTTGCGCCTGCATCATGTGGCGGAAGATGTCATTGAGGAAACGGTTAATTTTGCTCTCAAAAAGGCGAATCTCTATCCTTATCGTCATTGGCAAAGTCAATCGCTGTCTTTTGGTCAAAAGAGACGCTTATCCGTTTTGTCAGTAGCCATTTTGGAACCTAAGGTCTTAATTTTAGACGAACCAACGGCCGGACAAGACGATGTTTCCGCCAAAGGGTTGCTGGAATACTTGCGTTTGTTGCAAGATTCCGGGATTGCCCTGGTGACGGTTACTCACGATATGGCCCTGATTGAAAAGTGGGCAGATCAGGTGGTCTCCTTGGTAGCGGGGCGTCTGACGGCGAAAATGACGCCGGCCGAACTTTTTAGTCAACGGTCGTTATTGGAACAGACGTCACTCATTGTGCCATCGGATCAAATTTTGCTGACGCGCATTGAAAGGGAGGGTAGTCATGACTGATTTTCTTGGTTATCAAGACCGCGATTCGGTCATCCATCGATTAAACGCGACGAGTAAGCTGCTTGTCTTTTTGTTGCTTACGGTCGCGGGGATCCTTTCCTTTGACATCCGCTTCCTGCTTTTGTTGACGGTTTTTGCCGGTTTTGTTTTATATTTATCAAAAATCTCTTGGCGCTCGATTCGGATACTGGTTTATTTAACCGTCGTTTTTGCGCTGCTTAATCTGGTGTTGATTTATGTTTTTGCACCACAATACGGGGTTGAGTTATACCATGATAAAACGATTTTACTTGGTTCGGGTTACTATGCTTTGACGAGTCAACAACTGTTTTATGAACTGTTGGTGTTACTAAAGTATTGTTTTTCGGTTCCGCTTTCCCTGGCTTTCTTACTCACGACGCAACCTTCTCAATTGGCAGCGGGTCTGAATCGAGTGGGAATTTCTTATAAGATTGCCTACGCCTTTTCCTTGACACTGCGGTATTTACCGACGATTCAAAACGAGTTTCAAACCACAAAAAAGGTGCAGGAGGCCCGCGGGTTCGCCCTTGGTAAAAAAGCATCCTTAGGGAAGAAAATGATGGCTTCGACCCGCCTCTTACTTTCCCTGGCCTTTTCGACTTTGGAAAAAGTCGAAACAATTTCCGAAGCGATGGCCCTACGCCGCTTCGGTAAGAAGCGAAAACGAACATGGTATTACAGTCAAAAATGGCGCTTGCCGGATTGGCTGGCTTTGACGATGGGAATTCTTCTTTTGTTACTGGCTGTCTGGTTGGTATCAATCGATGGTGGCCGTTTTTGGAATCCGTTCAGATAAAAATTAAAAAATACTCATAATTTGTTGACTTTTATTAGAATGGCGTGGTATATTAATACCACGCCAT
>NZ_JQBH01000010.1:3073-50007 GCF_001438695.1 Fructobacillus fructosus KCTC 3544 | reverse complement strand
GGTAGAACACCGCACTGTTAATGCGAAGGTCGCTGGTTCGAGCCCAGCCGGGACAGTCTGCGTCGCTCCATACGAGGAGGGGCTTTTTTTATTTTCTTCAAAATATTCGGCCTCGTTATAAAAGTTAACAAAAAAGGACCATTTATTCCTACAAGGGTTATAATGGCTATAATACATTGATTCTAAAAAAAGACATGGGGGAAAGAAAACAGATGTCCATGATTGAGTTCAAAGACGTAGAAAAGTACTATGGCGACTTTCACGCACTAAAAGACATTAACCTGAAAATTGATGCGGGCGAAACCGTTGTGTTGATTGGTCCATCTGGTTCTGGTAAATCAACGTTAATTCGAACGGTGAACGGGTTGGAAGAAATCCAAGAGGGTCAGCTCATTGTTGATGGTTTTGACCTTCATGATCCCAAGACGGATATGAATAAGATTCGTAAGAACGTTGGAATGGTCTTTCAGCATTTTAACCTCTATAACAATAAAACCGTGATTGAAAACATTATGTTGGCCCCCCGTTTGGTCTTGAAACGGGATGAAGCGGAAAACAAGCGCATTGCAATGGAGCTGTTGGAGCGTGTCGGTTTGGCTGACAAGGCGAATAACATGCCATCGGCATTGTCTGGTGGACAAAAGCAGCGCGTGGCCATTGCCCGTTCTTTGGCGATGAAGCCTAAGTGCCTGCTCTTTGATGAGCCAACTTCTGCCTTGGATCCCGAAATGATTGGGGATGTTTTGAAGGTTATGAGGGAAATTGCTGAAGATAGTGATATGACGATGTTGGTCGTGACCCACGAAATGGGCTTTGCAAAGGCCGTGGCCGATCGTGTAATCTTCATGGCGGATGGTCAGATTTTGGAAGATTCCTCAACGGAGCAGTTCTTTAAGGACCCAAGTAACGAACGAGCAAAGAAGTTCTTGAGTCAAGTGGCAAACCACTAAGGGAGGAGGCAAGATGGAAAAGAATAAAAAACGTCTTTTTGGGATTACTGCCTCCATTCTGTTAGTGCTGATTTTGATTGTTGCTGGTTTTTGGGCTGCAAACCGTGCTCATGAAAACCGCATGCATCAAGATACACTGGCCCGTGTTGAAAAGACCAAGACCATTAATTGGGGGGTTAAGACAGACACGAAACTCTTTGGTCTGGTAAATACCAAAACTGGGCAGTCGGAGGGCTTCGACGTTGATTTGGCAAAGGCGCTTACAAAGCAAATTGGTAAGCAATTGAACATGAAGCTGACCGCGACTTTTACACCCGTTAACGCCTCTTCAAAGGTTCAATTATTGAAGAACACGAACATTGATGGGGTGGCCGCGGTCATGACCATCACGAAGGAACGTGCCAAAATCGTTGATTTCACTGATCCGTATTTCCCAGCCGGAAATTCGCTTTTGGTTAAAAAGGATTCGGGTATCCAGTCGATTAAGGATTTGAATGATCCATCCAAGACCATCTTGATTGCCCTGGGAACAACGGCCGCGGATACTGTCAAAAAGGAAGCGCCAAAGGCTAAGGTTTTGGCCTTGCAAGATTATGCTTCGGCTATGCAGGCTCTGAAGGCCGGCCAAGGTCAGGCAATTGTGACAGATAACGCCATTTTGTATGGTTTGGTAACCGAAAACCCAGACTATCACGTGGTTGGTGGCATCATGGGCTACGCTCCTTATGGTATTGCCTTTGACCACAACCAGCCTGGTATGGTGAAAGAAAGTAATGAAGCGTTGGCCGCCCTCAAGAAAAATGGAACGTACAACGCCTTAATTAGAAAGTGGTTTGGTCAGGTACAGGGATTAGACGTTAGTCAATTGGAGGTGACACAATGACAATCTTTAATCATTATAGTTCCCTCTTTTACTCTGGATTTGGTTACACCCTTCTCGCTTCGCTCATCGCTTTGGTTGCTTCTCTCGTATTAGGGACGCTCTTTGCCTTGCTTCAGTTGTCGAAAAAACGCCTCTGGTCAGGTTTAGGGAACGCCTATGTGCAGTTCTTTCGAAACGTACCGTTGCTGATTATTACGCTCTTTTTCTACTTAGCAGTTGCCAAAGTCATTAAGATGACCGGCTTTGTTGCGGGAACTGTTGCCTTATCACTTTATACGTCGGCTTTTATCGCTGAGTCGGTTCGTGCCGGGATTTTGTCGATTGATAAGGGACAGATGGAAGGTGCCTTAGCCAATGGTTTATCCTATGGTCAAGCCATGCGGGTAATTGTCTTACCACAGGCATTCAAGGTTGCCATTCCATCTTTAGGAAATCAATTCATTAATTTGGTCAAGAATTCTTCCATTTTGGCCTTTGTTGGTGGCTTAGACTTGATGTATCAGGGAAACTTAGTGGCAGCTAGTTCGTTTGATACGTTCACGTCTTATATCATCGTTGGTATTTTCTACCTCGTCTTAACGTTGCCACTTAGTTATGGTATGCAGTACTTGGAAGAACGTCTGCAGGGAAATCGATAGGAGGGGATGACCAATGAATGACTTTTTAAATGCGTTAACACCCGATAACTTGGGTTATCTCATGCAGGGCCTATGGATTACCGTTGCGGTTTCTGTTCTTTCAATTGTGGTTTCCTTCATTCTTGGTTCCGTTATTGGAATTGTCATGTTTGAAAAGATTCCTTACTTTTCATCGTTAGTTGGTACTCTAAACAACATCGTGCGAAACTTACCACTGTTGTTGATTATCTTCTTCACTTACTTTGCTTTGCCTCAGATTGGGATTCGCCTACCGGTTTTCTGGTCGACGGTTGTCGCCATGTCCTTTTTCGAAGCGGCCATGCTGTCTGAAATTATTCGTGGTGGCTTGGACTCGATTGACAAGGGACAGTTCGAAGGTGCTCGTTCGACTGGTATGTCCAACCGACAGACCATGATGTACATCATCTTGCCCCAGGCATACAAGAAGATGATTCCGCCATTGATTTCGCAGTTGATTTCTTTGGTAAAGGATACCTCTTTGGCCTCTGGGATTGTGCTTGCTGATTTGACCTTTCGTGGTCAGGTTGTCTATGCACAAAACAGTCACTATATTGTACCCATTCTGGTCTTTATGACTTTCTGCTACTTTATCGCGAACTACCTCTTATCTTTGTTGGCCAAGCGTCTTGATCGCCGTTTAGCATAATCGAATCAATGAAAAAGTCCCGCTCTCACTAGTCGAGAACGGGACTTTTATAATGAATTAGTTTTTTCGATTATACCAGTACCAAGCACCGTAGAGGGCGTTTGCCAGCATGACGATTTGAAGCACCAGCATGGAAATCGCATAGGAGCCGTCGAGGACGAAAATGTTTTGGGCCCAGACGAGCACCTGAACGATGTCAACGGTAATCCAGGCGAACCACTGGGAGCGGTAACCATAGGTCATGAGTAACTGACCGATGATGTTCAGCGGGAGCACCGCGGAATCCAAGTAAACTTGCAGTCCGTTCAAGTGCTTTGAAATGGCTAAAACCACTAAGTAGGTCAGGATGGTCAAAGTTAAGACCGACCAAGCCAAGGTTTTGGACATCTTCTTGAAGACCAGCTCACCCTTTTCGCTGTTTCGTGCCCGAGCCCAGAAGTAAATCCCGGAAAACTGCATCAAAAAGGCGAATCCCTGGGCAAAAACGTCCCCGAAAGTTCGAGAGTGTAGAGCAACCATCAACCAGGCGGCCGTACAAATTAGGCCCCAAAAGAAGTTGGATTGCTTGCCCTGGTCAACTAAGGCCAGGTTAATCACCGCGGCCAAACCGGTCCAAAGGGTCAACCAGGCGAGACCGGATCGGTCGGACGAGAGCAGAAAGGTCAAAAGCTGGGCGAAGACCATTACGGAAAGCATTGCCTTTGTTGCCTTATTCAGTGAGATGAGGTCCGACCAAATCGCCTTGGGCGAAAAAGTCAGGGCCAGTGTGCTTGATTTTTGATTCATGATGAATCCTCCTATTGTTTTTTAGGTGCCGTCATCGGAAGCAACGCACCGTGTGTTTAGCGCTCACCGGAATTGGTAAACGTGTTGATTATAGCATTTTTGTGGGGATTTTCTTTTTAAAAGAGAAGCATCTGAATGGGTATAATGGAGGAAATTCTAATAAAACGAACGATTAGATAAATTTAATCAAAATGTTCGTTAAAACAAGGAAAGAAAGAGAGAGAAACTTAATTTGTTTACTTTTCACCGTGTATAATTGAGTTGTTATGCGAAACTGTCGGAATTACAGGGGGAAACGACATGTTCTATTTGTTGGTAAATGCGGTGGGACTACTGGTCTTTATCGGACTGGCTGTGCTGTTTTCAAAGAACCGTTCGAAGATTAACTGGCGCTCGATTGCCATCATGGTGGTGGTTAACTTAGTATTAGCTTGGTTCTTCACATCGTTCTCAATCGGTCGTGACATGATTGATGCGGCCGCTGGTGGCTTTAACGAACTAATTTCAGTGGCCAGTGTTGGAATTGACTTTGCTTTGAAGCCAACCGGCGCTAAGTTGCAGGGCACTTTCTTTACGTCCGTTTTGTTGCCAATTCTGTTGGTTGTGCCACTTTTCGATATTTTAACTTACTTTGGGATTTTGCCATTCGTCATTAAGTGGCTTGGAAAGGGGCTTTCAAAGCTCTTTGGCCAACCAAAGTTTGAATCATTCTTCTCAATTGAAATGATGTTTCTAGGAAACACGGAAGCCTTGGCCGTTTCTGCCTTGCAATTGAAGAAGATGAAGGCGGACCGGATGTTGACTTTGGCCATGATGTCCATGTCTTGTGTGACGGCCTCGGTTCTGGGTTCTTATACGTTGATGATGCCTGCTCGTTACATCTTGACGGCTGTTCCCATTAACGTTATTAACGCACTAATTGTGACGGCTATCTTGAATCCTGTTGAAGTGTCACCAGAAGAAGATACGATTGCAAAGATGGGACCTGCTCCGGCAGCAGCCGAGGATATCGACTCCGGATCAGAAGTCTTGGCTGAGTCCGAGGTGAAGGAAGCCGTTGTTGCCAAACGTGAGCCGTTCTTCTCATTCTTAGGTGATTCCATTCTTGGTGCCGGGAAGTTGATTTTGATCATTGCGGCCAACGTGATTGCCTTCGTTGCTTTGGCAGCGATGGTGGATAAGCTGTTGGGTCTTATCAACCCCTGGCTATCCCTCGAACATATCTTGGGAATCGTGATGTATCCATTTGCTTGGTTGCTCGGTGTGGGAGCACACTCCTTCGACTTGGCCCAGTTCATGGGAACAAAGTTGATTACGAACGAATTCGTTGTGATGGGGTCTGTGACTAACAAGATTAGCCACTTCCCAGAACACTATGCGGCAGTTTTGACGGTGTTCTTAACGTCATTTGCCAACTTCTCAACAATCGGAATGATTGTTGGTTGCTTCAAGGGAATGGTTTCAGACGATAAGAGCAAGGTCATTGCCAAGAACGTTGGCTACCTCCTCTTGTCTGGTATCCTGGTTTCGCTTTGTTCAGCGGCCATGGTGGGACTATTTGTTTGGTAAGCAGTTGATTAAAAAACGACCTGCGGGTCGTTTTTCTCTTTTGTAAAGTCAGTCGATCCCCTCGACTGACTTTTTTAATGATATTGGCTCTTTTGTTTCATTCCTGCTAGAATGAAAGTTGACAATAAACTTGATTGAAAGGAAATCGCTTATGGCAGAAGAGAAAAAGACGCCAAAAACAAAAAAGGATGTGGAACAAAACACATCTGAAGCGCAGCCGGTTGATTCAAAGAAAGAAAACACGGGTAACAACCGCATGGAAGAAGCGGCGGAAGCTGCACAAAAAGGTGCCCAAGCGGCGACGGATTCTGCTAAGCAGGCCTTTGTCAAAGTCAAAGAACGCTCCGAGTGGTCTAACCCCTTTGTTGTGGTGATTACGGCCATTGTTTTGCTCGTAGCCGTTCGTGTTCTTTTTGGTACTATCTTCGATAAGTTTTTCGGGTTCGTGGGTGAGTTGTTACTCGCAGCCGTTAAGCAAGGTGCTTGGCCCATTGTCTTTGCTGGTTTCATTATTTACTACCGCAAGGAAATTCGTGAACTTCTAAACCGTTTGGGTCGTAAGGACTAAACGCGAGAAAGGAATTTACATATGCTATCACGTTCAAAGCGTCGGAAAACCGACAAGCGCGGGATGACCTTTTATAAAAAATGGTGGTTTTGGCTCATCGTTGTGTTAATTGGTGGTGCCTTTGCCTTCTACATGGTTGGCGCGGCCTCATCGTCTTCTGACAATGATGATTCATCAACGCCGGATATTTCATACTCTTCAAAGAAGCATTCATCCTCAAAGAGCTCATCAACGTCAGATGATGACGATGATGCGAACACAGCATCGGCCAATGCAGCCGCAGCCGCAAGAGCTAGCTCCGAAGCGGCGGCCGATCGTGAAGCGATTGCAAGACAAAACGCACAATCAGCCGCAGCGGCAGCCTCATCACAAGCTGCAGCCGCCTCTGCAAAGGCAGCGGCAGCGGCTGATTCTTCAGCAAAGGCAGCCGCAGATTCCGCTTCCTCAAAGGCAGCGGCCGACTCTGCTTCAAGTGCAGCAGCCCAATCTTCATCTGCTGCAGCAGCCGCAGCTCAAAATCAGAACCAGAATCAAAACCATTAAGATGGTCAAGATTAGGTGGAAAGCAGACGATTTGATCGTCTGCTTTTTTATTCTAATTTAAAAGAAGCGTATAATGGGGGACATTAAGGAAAGAAATCAGGTTGAAAGATGAAACGAACAAAGTGGATTTGGCTAGTGGTTGTTCTGCTCGTGGCTGGGCTATCCGGGACGTTCGTCTGGCAAAAACACCAGTTGAATAAGAATGACCAAAAGCAGGAGACGGTAAGTAGTGTTCGCTCGTCAACAAGTAATGGTATACTCGCCCTAACTTCGGGGCAGTCTGGCACTATTAAGGGGTTAAAAATCAACGTTTTGTCCCTTAAAAAAACGGATTACAAGGCTTTCCATAGTCGAAGTGTTGTGAAAATCAAGTTGCAACTAAAGAACACGACTAAATCGAACCTGTACGTCGTTGCATCAGCGCCCAATGGGGCCTTTGATACGGGCTTTAAGAATACAGATAGTCGTAACATGACGGGCCTTGCCACCGATGACATCACGGCCACGGCCTGGACTTCCAGCGTGAAGTATTTTGAAAATGGTGCTGGTCAATTAAAAGATGATCAATTGATTAGTAACAAATTGCAAAAGAAGGGAGATGTCATCCTCGGCCAGTCCGGTAAGTACCGCTACCTTTGTTGGAAGCTAGCCCCAGGGCAGACGGTGTCCGGAAATGCTTATGGGCTTTATACAGAGAACAATGACCATCCGAAGGAATTACCGGTTTTGAAAGTCAATACTGAACAAATTGGCGTTTTGAAAGAGCAAATTGACCAATACCAGTCAACCTATGAAGAACAAGCTGGGAATAGTCAGTCTTGAGGATTAAGAAAGGCTTGACTAACCCCAAAAGACTTTGTACACTAAAGAGAACTTAGAGGAGTACGCAAGCGCTACTGATATAGAGAACCGTTGGTTGCTGGAAAACGGGCGAGTTAATGCGGAAGGTTGCTAAGGGTAAATAATTAATTTGAATGAAGTGGTGTTTTTCTGGCTTTTGCTAGGAAAACGCAATTTAGGTGGTACCACGTGCAAGCGTCCTAATCTTTTGATTAGGACGCTTTTTTAATATCATCTTAAAAAAAGCCATTTTGTAAAGTAAAGTGAGGACAGTCGATGCGTGATGTAAACATGTCAACCAAGTATGATCCAACCGCGGTCGAAGCGGGTCGCTACCAAGATTGGTTGGACAACAAGCTGTTCGCTCCCGAAGCGAACAAGGCGATTCAGGGAAACGAACCAGAACCTTATTCTGTCGTGATTCCGCCACCAAACGTGACGGGAAAGTTGCACTTGGGTCATGCCTGGGACACGACTTTGCAAGATATGTTGATTCGTCAAAAGCGGATGCAAGGCTTTGATACGCTCTGGTTGCCAGGAATGGACCATGCCGGTATCGCCACACAGGCCAAAGTGGAACAACGCTTGCGTGCCGAAGGCATCTCCCGTTACGATCTTGGTCGTGAAAAGTTCATCGAACAGGTCTGGGATTGGAAGAACGAATACGCTTCAACAATCAAAAAGCAGTGGGGAAAGATGGGCTTGGCCCTGGATTATTCCCGCGAACGTTTTACCTTGGATAAGGGGTTGAATGAAGCGGTTAACAAAGTCTTCATCGACCTTTACAACAAGGGTCTAATCTACCGTGGTGAATACATCATTAACTGGGATCCACAGGCTCGAACAGCTTTGTCTGATATCGAAGTCATTTATCAAGATGACGAAGGGGCCTTTTACCACGTTAAGTACCCATTCACGGATGGGACGACTTTGGATGGCAAGGACTACATCGAGATTGCCACAACTCGTCCTGAAACAATCTTTGGTGACGTTGCCGTTGCCGTCAACCCAACGGATGAACGTTACAAAGACATCATTGGAAAGACGGTTAAGGTTCCGCTCGTCGGTCGCGAAATTCCAATCATCGCCGACGAATACGTTGAAAAGGACTTTGGAACGGGAATGGTGAAGATTACGCCAGCCCACGATCCAAACGATTTCCAAGTTGGTAACCGTCATAACTTGGAACGCATCAACACGATGACCGAAGACGCTCACATGAATGCCAATGCCGGTAAGTACGAGGGCTTGGATCGCTTCGAAGCTCGTAAGGCCATGGTGGCCGACATGGAAGCCGCCGGTGACATGTTGAAGATTGAGCCATACACGCACTCCGTTGGTCATTCAGAACGTACTGGTGTTGCTATCGAATCACGCTTGTCAACGCAGTGGTTCGTTAAGATGGAGCCATTGGCTAAGCAAATCCTAGCGATGCAAGAAAACGCTGACGAAAAAGTCAACTTCGTCCCAGGTCGTTTTGAAGATACCTTCACCCGTTGGATGGAAAACATCCGTGACTGGGTTATCTCACGTCAGCTCTGGTGGGGACACCAAATTCCTGCCTGGTACAAGAACAAGGGGACGGATCAAGAAGAAATCTACGTTGGTGAAAAGGCGCCGGGGGATGATTGGGAACGTGATCCAGACGTTTTGGATACTTGGTTCTCCTCTGCTCTTTGGCCATTTTCAACGATGGGTTGGCCAAACAACTTGGACGAAGACTTTGCTCGCTACTACCCAACAAATACCTTGGTTACGGGTTATGACATCATCTTCTTCTGGGTTGCTCGAATGATGTTCCAAGGAAAAGAATTCACTGGTGAGCGACCATTCAAGAACGTGTTGATTCACGGTTTGATTCGTGATGGGGAAGGCCGCAAGATGTCCAAATCACTCGGAAACGGTGTTGATCCAATGGACGTCATCGAAAAGTACGGTGCCGATGCCTTGCGTTGGTTCTTGGCGACGGGATCAACGCCTGGTCAAGACGTCCGCTTTACTTACGAAAAGATGGACGCCGCCTGGAACTTCATCAACAAGATCTGGAACGCTTCCCGCTACGTTATTATGAACTTGGAAGACGATACAGTGGCGCGCATTCCCGATGAAGACAAGTTGTCTCTTGCGGACAAGTGGATTCTGGATCGTTTGAACAAAACGGTCAAGGAAGTTACAGAAAACTTCGATAAGTTCGAATTTGGTGAAGCGGGTCGTGATCTGTACAACTTCATCTGGTCTGACTTTGCCGACTGGTACATCGAAATGACGAAGGAATCGTTGAACGGGGATGGTGACAAGACGGCCGTTCAAGAAACCTTGGCCTATGTCTTGGACCAAACCCTGCGTCTCCTCCAACCAATCATGCCATTCATGGCTGAAGCCATCTGGCAGGAAATGCCAGAACAGGCTGGTAAGGATGCCCACTTAGGCATCCAAGCTTACCCAGTTTATAAGAAAGAATTGGAAAACGACGAAGCCGCTGCTTCCTTCAAGTCTTTGCAAGATTTGATTGTGGCGGTCCGGACGATTCGTGCCGAAGCGAAGGCGCCGATGTCCAAGGAAATCGACGTGTTGATTAAGGTAAAAGATGACCATTTGGTTACGATTTTCAACGACAACGCCGATTACATCCAGCGCTTTGTAAAGCCAAAGTCATTGACGATTGCAGAAGACGTTGATGTTCCTGATTTGGCCATGTCACAGGTGATTACGGGTGCTGAAGTCTACGTACCGCTTGCCGGATTGATTGACATCGATGCCGAAATCGAGCGTTTGGAAGGCGAATTGGCCAAGTTTGATAAGGAAGTCAAGCGTGGTCAAGGAAAACTTGCCAATGAAAAGTTCGTTTCTTCTGCTCCGGAAGCCGTTGTAGCCAAGGAGAAGGAAAAGTTGGCGGACTGGCAAGAAAAGGCCGCTGCCACGAAGAAGCGTCTCGACGACTTGAAGAAGGCCTAAAGAACACCTATAATAAGCATAGTTAGCTCCCTCATCGAAATGATGGTGGGGTTTTTATGTTAATTTAGTATAGACTCGCTACACTTACAGTGAGCCCTTTTTGAAGTAAAAAAGGAAGCTCCAACTTAGTATAGGAATGATTATGATTGGAAGTAAGATTTTGGCCACCGGCCACTATGTGCCAAAAGATATTGTGACCAATGATGATTTAGCCAAAGTCGTGGACACGAGTGATGAATGGATTGTTTCCCATACGGGGATTCGCTCACGCCGTGTTTCGCTTCGGGGTGAAAATACATCAGACCTGGCAACTAAGGCGGCAGAGATTGCGTTAGAACGGGCAGGTATTTCAGCCAAGGAATTAGGCTTCATTATTGTGACGACTTTTACACCAGATGGATTAGCTCCTTCGACAGCAGCGTTGGTTCAACGCAATTTGGGCGCTGATAAAGCCTGGGGCTTTGATTTATCAACGGCCTGTGCGGGCTTTGTCTTTGGCTTGTCAACCGCAGATAAATTCATTAAAAGCGGGGCGTACCAATACGGCTTGGTTATTGCCGCTGAGGTAAACTCCAAGATGATGGACTTTTCGGACCGAACATCGACCGTTTTCTTCGGTGATGGAGCCGGTGCGGCTGTTTTGGCGCCTAGCGAGGTCGGCGTTTTAACTGCTGAGGAAATGCACACCATTGGGGATGCCGAAGTGGTACACTCTGGACGCATTGCGCCTTTGACGAAATTATCAGCTGAGAACTACCCGACCATTGATGCTTTTGCTCAGGAGGGTCGGACGGTTTATAACGAAGTCACGACAAAGATTCCGAACCACATTCAAGACTTTTTGAAGGGGAAGAACCTAACCGTTGATGACGTTGATTACTTTGTCTTGCACCAAGCCAACTTACGGATGATCGAAAAAGTGGCTGCTAGTCTCGGTCAGAGTATGGATAAATTCATTACGAACCTAGAAGAATATGGCAATGCTTCTTCAGCAGGGATTGCCATGGCCTTTGACCAGTTGAACAGCCAAGTTGACCTGACTGGAAAGAAGGTGGTGTTAACTGGATTTGGCGCTGGTTTCACATACGGATCACTCTTATTGGAATTTTGATTTGCAAAAAGAGTTGATTTATTGTAATATGAACGTAACCTATGGGATGTTATGCAGTAATGCTGTTATCTTACAATAGGCATATCGATTGAGTACAGCCACTGAGTTGTACCCACTATCAATAAAAAATAAGTAGAACATAATTGGAGAGTCTCTCATGAAGAATAACGTTACTAAGACAATCTTGGCCACATTAGCTTCTGCTACTGCTTTTGCTGCAGCAGGTGCTCACGCTTCTGCCAACGACGTCACAATCAAGGCCGGTGACACACTGTCACAAATCGCTGAAGATAACAACACAACTGTTGAAGAATTGGTTGCTAAGAACAACATCGCCAACGCTGACTTGATCATCGCTGGTGACACAATCACAACTGACGGTGTTGCTGCTGCCGCTACAACTTCTGCAACGGCAACTGCTGCCACTGCTTCAGTTGCTGCTGCCGCTGATGAAAACGTGACGGCTTCAACGACTGATGATTCAGCCGCAACTGCTAACACACAAGCAACGACGAACACGAACACACAAGCTGCTGCTGCAACGACTGCTGCCGTTTCAAACACGACTTACTCAGCTGGTGCTGATGGTTCAGTTCAAACAATTATCAACGCAATGAACGCAAAGCGTGCAGCTGCCGGTTTGGCACCTGTTTCATACGATGCTTCATTGGCCGCAACGGCTGCTTCACGTGCAGCTAACGCTGTAGCAAACGGTGGATTGCCAACTGGACACTTCCAACAAGTTGCTGGTCCTGAAGTTGTTGCCATCGATTGGTCACCTTCATCAGTTGTTGATGCTTGGTACAACGAAACTGGCATGGTTGCCGCACCTGCACACCGTAACTGGTTGATGAATGCTTCATTCACAAAGGTTGGTTTCGGTATCGTTGACGGCACGATTGTTGGTATCGCTGGCTAATTTAAATTTAATTTTTTCAAAACGACTAGGCGTTGCCTGGTCGTTTTTTGTTTACTCAAAAACAAATATAAAGCTTTTCCTAAGATGTCTTAATTCGCCTGCTTTTAACGCCTGTTTAACATGCTATGTGATAGAATAATAAAAGTTAAGTGATAATTTTAAAAATCGGTAGAAAGCGAAGATCATTCATATGCAACAAGATCCAGATCAATTATCCCGGAAAGTTCGGTATGACGGTGTCCGCCAAAAGCGAAAGAAGCGGAGCCGTATTCGGAAGTGGATTCTTTCCATTCTGACGATTATTCTATTGGCGGTTGCTGGATGGGGAACCTATCTCTATGCCCAGTACAAGGGGTCAATCGATGATATCCAAAAGTCTGCCAAGATCTCAAAGACTCGCAATGTTTCGAATTTAATTGCCCGGGGTAAGCCTTTTTCAGTTTTGGTTATGGGAACCGACGTTGGGGAGTTGAACCGTAACGATCGAGAAGGTCTCACGGATTCCATGATGCTGGTGACGATTAATCCCAAGACTGATAAAGTCACGATGATGTCGATCCCTCGTGATATTATGACGGCCATTCCCGGTTATGAAGATTCCTTCCCTCAGAAGTTGAATGCTGCATATGCTTACGGTGGCGTGGGAGCAACTATGAAAGCCGTGCAGAATTACCTGAATGTTCCAATCGACTCTTATGCATTGGTTAACATGAAGGGGTTGACGACATTGGTCGATAAGGTTGGTGGTGTTTCCGTTAAATCACCAATGGACTTCCAGTATAGCCAAGATACCGCCCACGATTACGGTCCTGACCTGTATCGTTTCCATAAGGGTTCCACGAAGTGGGAGTATTCCGATGATAACGGAGCTACTTGGACATCATCTAAGACGAAGTTGACTGGGGAAGCGGCTTTGGCCTTTTCAAGAATGCGTTATGATGATCCACAGGGAGACTATGGACGTCAGCAACGGCAACGACTCGTTTTGCAGGCGTTGATTAAGAAATCTGTGAATGCAGAGACGCTTTTGAACGCTTCCTTCATCAAGTCTTTGTCGAAGTATGCACAGACAGATTTGTCATTCAACAATATCTTGAAGATTGCTCAAAACTACCGAAACGCAGCTAAGAACCAAGATTCTGATCACATGCAGGGAACCGGTGTCATGTACGATGGGGTTTCTTACCAAGCGGTAACGAACTCTGAAAAGCAACGTGTTACGAACAAGCTACGAAAGCAGCTTGGACTTTCTGAAAAAGAAACCGGAACACAGTTTGGTGGTGACGTACCATCCTCAGGAACAAGTATTGCAAATACGTATTTGTCACAAATCGGCGAGACGTTAGAACAATAGAATAAAAAGCATTAGACAGTCGTCTAATGCTTTTTTCTTTGGAGGAAATGGCTGTGTTATACTGGACAATAATCACTAAATGGGGCCATTATGCAAGAGAAAAACATCGCCATTATCGATTTGGGCAGCAACTCAGCACGACTAGTTGTTGAAAAAATAAAAGAAGACGGCTCGTATGAAGAACTCTATCGTGTGAAAGAAGACACTCGTCTTTCACAGGGGATGGGGGATAGTCTTCTTTTACAAGAAGAGCCAATGGAAAAAACAATCACGGTATTAAAGACCTACATGGCTTCTTTGCAGAATTTTTCGGTTGATGCTGTTTATGGCATTACAACTGCTGCGGTTCGTACAGCCAAAAATCAGTCTGAATTTTTAGCTCGGGTCAAGCAAGCGATTGGATTACAGCTGCGCGTTTTAACGGGTGAAGAAGAGGCTCATTATGACTTTTTAGGAGTCATTGCTTCTCTCCCCAAGGTGCATTCAGCCGTTATACTGGATACCGGAGGGGCTTCGGTTGAGTTAATTCCTTTTCACCATCAAGTGGCAGAAGTGGAGTTATCCCTACCCTTTGGTGCCGTTAATTTATCGGAAAAGTATCAGTTGGCGGATACGGTGGAAAAGTCACAAATTAAGGCGGCTTGTCAAAAGATTCAATCCGCCTACCAAGGTCTTCCCTTCATTAGACAAAATCAGGGTCAACCAATTATTTTGCTAGGTGGGGCCAACCGTTCACTGGCAAAAATGGCGGAAAAGAAGGGCTGGACCAAGCAGAACCAACCGACCTTGCATGGCCTTTATTTAACCAGTGCCCACGTAGAAGAAATCTTTGCAGAAATTGCTGAAATGTCTCGCGCGCAGCGGGAACACTTAGCTGGGCTGGAGAAAAACCGGGCAGATATCATTGTTTCCGGCTTGTTGCTCGTGCTCAATCTGGTCCGCGCCCTACAGGCACCACGGGTAATTTTTTCTGAATCGGGTGTGCGCGAAGGTTTGATTTATGAATTAATGAAAGAGGAATTTGGCCACTCATGACAAAGAAGTTTTACCAACTGTCAGCACGAGAACGGCTCGAAGCCATGGGCTTGACTCCATCTTTAACGGCTTTTTACCGGGAGCGACAATCCGATGAAATGCCCAACCTGATTGAAAATTACTTTGCTGATTTTACGTTACCGGAAGGACTTTTACGCCATCTAGTGGTCGATGGTCGCTCCTATCAGGTTCCCATGGTCACGGAGGAACCTTCTGTTGTCGCTGCGGCTAACAATGGGGCTCGTTTGGTCGGCCAAGCAGGTGGCTTTCAAAGTCACCAAACAAGCCAATCCCTTCTCGGAGGTCAAATTCTTTTTCAAGATGTGGCGATTGATGAGTTGTCAGCCTACGTTTCTGAACAGCGAGAAGCCATTTTTGAAGCTGCTAAGCTGGCTAAGCCTTCCATGGTTGAACGAGGCGATGGCCTCAAAGATGTCCAGATTCGACCGCTAGCAGGACGAAGGGCGTCGCTCGACCTAACCGTCCAAACTGGTGAAGCAATGGGCGCTAACGCCGTTAACACGATTCTAGAAGCCGTTAAAGCTGTTTTTCAGCCGTTTAACAAGAACATTGTTGCGGCTATTTTAACAAATGCCGGTCATGACGCCTTGGTGACCGTAACGGCCCACATGCCAGTGGCGCTGGTAGGCGGTTTAGCGGCTGCCAAAGCCATTGAGTCATTATCGGCTTTTGGAAAAGTCGATCCAGACCGAGCGGTTACTGAAAATAAAGGCATCTTCAACGGCTTGTCCGCTGTTGTCTTGGCCACCGGTAATGATTACCGTGCGGTGGAAGCAGCTGGCCACGCTTATGCGGGAAGTACGGGACGGTACCAGTCGTTGTCAACTTGGAAATTAGATGATACTGGCAAGTTCCTACTGGGCTCCTTAACGATGCCGGTCAACATTGGTCGTTTGGGTGGCGCCATTGCAGCCATGCCGATGGCCCAAAGGAACTTGGAATTGCTGGGAGCGCCTTCCCTAGATGCACTGAAGAAAGTCATCGTGGCCACTGGTTTAGCCAATAATTTGGCTGCCTTAAAGGCGGTGTCTGGTCCTGGCATTCAGGCAGGACATATGCGAATGCAGGCGCGAACACTCGCTGTCCAGGTGGGTGCCGTTGGTGATGAAGTCCTGAAAGTGGCCAATGGATTGGCAGCCGAGGGTGCAGTTGATCAAAATCATGCTAAAAAAATTTTAGGAGAAATACGAAAAAATGACGCCTAAATTACAAAAATTATTAGAACAAGTAAACGAAACCTATCCTGGGACGGTGATGGTTCGGACTGGTCAAGAAAAGTCGGGACGATTGCGACTGGATCAGGTTAAGCAATCCTTTTTAGCCGACCGTTTGTTGATTGAAGTGCCGGATGAAACGGAAGCCGACTTTGCCATTGGGGTCGAACTGATTCAGCTATTGTTGTCCTTGAATGGCATCGTGCCCCAAATTTTCTTTGGTCTTACTTTTGAAGATGAAACCCTTGATCAGCAATTGGTCACCATTGCGAGTCGCTTGCATCGGATGGTCATGCACGCCATTGCCTTCCGCGAAATGGGTAAGCAGGGTTATTTGAACAATTCGACAGCCACTGCTTTCCGCAACGGAATCGCAGACGAATTGTCCGATGAACAGGAAGAAATTGATGGGCAACATCTTTTCCGCCTGTTGTCCTTGGTAGATGCTCAAATTTTTAATGCCGTGTTGAAAGAGCGGGAATTGGCAGAAGAGTCGGCAGAAGCCGAACGTTTTTACCAAAGTCATTACCCAAGGGCAAATGCTGACGCCAAGGCGCTGGCTGAGCCAATCATGAGTGCTGATTTGACGGATTCACGAACGATTCGTAAAACCATTGTTCATTTATTTGCCGGCCTCGATGAACTGTTGGCAAAGGAAAACTTGCCAACTGTTAATGCCCAACAATACGTGACATTGGCTCCGGTTTTGTCCGAACGGCAACTGAATGGTCCCGTGAAAAATCTGTATGAAATTTTCCATTCTGAGATGACCGATTATGCTTCAAAGGAAAAGGCATACGTTGGGTTGGGTAAGCAAGATAAGCAGAACACCTTTGTGATTGCCGCGCCTAAAAACCCTGCCGATCGACCTAAGTTCTTTACGGAACTCTACGCACTATCTGTTCGAGAATTGCTGGAGAAGTTGGCGTTGCCTTATATTTTGCGAAAGTAAAAGAAGGAGGAGTCGTTCATGAAGATGGTAACTGAGGGCGTTCAACGAGCCTTTGATCAAGCAAAGAAAATCGTGTTTTTGACGGGAGCTGGTGTTTCGACGTTGTCGGGTATTCCGGACTACCGTTCTAAAAATGGGGTTTACCAAGGACTCGACTATTCGCCGGAGTACTTATTGTCGGACCAGGCCTTTGCTGAAATTCCAGACATTCAGTACGATTTCATGCAGCAAAATCTGTATTTTCCAAAGGCACAACCCAACGTGATTCATCAAAAAATGGCTGAATTTGTTACTGAGGGACGGGCAAAAGTCATTACACAAAACATTGATGATTTGGACGTTAAGGCTGGTTTATCTGATCAACAATTGATTCGCTTTCACGGTTCACTTTATGATTTATACAGTCCCAAAGACGGGCAAAAAGCCCGCTTAGAGGATTATCAGTGTTCGCTCTATCGACCAGAAGATGGGGCTAAGATTCGACCACGAATCACCTTTTATGGCGAGATCCCTTTTCGGGTAGAAGAGGCGGCTACCTGGGTTGCCCAGGCGGATCTGATTTGTTTAGTGGGGACCTCCTTTAAAGTCTATCCCTTCGCTGGGTTGCTAAGTTATGCCCAGCCCAATGTGCCAATTTTTGCCGTTAACTTGACACCGTTGCCAGCCATGGCTGGTGTGCAACAAATTATCGGAAATGCCGCTGACTTTTTCGGTGAATTAAAAAACTAAGTCCATATTTGGGCTTTTTTTTATTTAGAAAAAAGGTATGATACAAAAAGGAGGAAGAAAACTATGTCAACACAAGAAGAAGCGCCAAGACAAACGGCGGCTTCCCATGGAACTGTTCAACAAAAGGAAAATCATCTTCATCATCATGGCCATACACAGGGTGGGCAGCCCTCGCAAAAGCCGTATTTAATTGGGATTAGTCTGAACTTGATTTTCGTTTTGTCTGAATTAATTTTTGCCAAGTTAGCTCATTCAACCGCCTTATTCGCTGATGCCTTTCACAACCTTTCGGATGTGCTCGCGCTTGTTATCGCGTGGCTGGCCGTTTTGGTTTTTGGTATTAAGGCAACGCGTAGTAAGACATATGGCTGGCACAATGTTTCAATTCTGGCTTCGATTTTTAACACGGTTTTGCTGCTCTTTGCGGTGGGGACCATCCTAGTCGAGGGGGTTAACGACCTCTTGAATCCTTCCGGCATTCATACGAATGGTTTGATGATTACGGTTGTTGCGGCCATCGGAATCGTCGTTAATGTCTCAACAGCTCTGCTTTTTAAAGCTTCAGACGTGCCGGACGAGCACGGTCACAGTCATCATCATGACCAAGACTTAAATGCCAAGACAGCCTATATTCATCTGCTATCCGATGCTGGTGTTTCAATTGGTGTTATTTTAGCTGGATGGCTAATTAACCTAACCGGTTGGCAAATAATTGACCCCATTGTTTCGCTTTTGATTGGTTTGATTATCTTGCTAACGGCTTGGCCTGTCATGAAAGAAACCGTTAACTTAGCGATTAATGGGGTGCCAGATACCATTGATGAAGATGCCATCTATGACTATCTAGCAAAAAAAGAGGGCGTGGTGTCACTACACGATCTGCATATTTGGCCATTATCGACGACGGAAACGGCGTTGACGGTTCACTTGGCGTTGTCAGACGAAGCGTTACGAGGGGATCATGGACAAAAAGAGCTCCATGACATTGAAACTGCCTTAAAAGAAACTTTTGGTGTTAGCCACGTAACCATCCAGATTGAAGGGCAACAACACGAAGAAAACTGCAATACAATTTAATGACAAAATGTTTAAAAATCGCAAAAAATCCTTTTAAATAAGAATTATTCTCATTTAAAAGACCGTGTTACAGAATATAATTAAATTAAGATTAAATCATAAAAAGGGGTTGAGGCTTGTTCCAATGCCTTTTTTTATTTTTTTGTTCAAAAAAACCTGAAATAAATCAAAAAATTATGCTTGACCCGGACGCTGCATCGTGTAATATTAAGTCTAGACTTAGGTAAAAGTCATTGAGTTAAGTACCTTTCATAAGCTTTCAACAACCAAGTTGAATGAAATCCTTTATGAAAATTATTTAGCGCAAAATTGTGAAAATCTAGCTATTCTGCTACTTGAGAATAATTAAATGTCAAGCAAGGGGTTCTTGCGGTCTTTTTGCTTGAAATCATTTTTCTGCGTCGTTCAATGGCCTTCCTAAGGAGAAATCCAAAGGAGACAATTATGGACAATTCCGTAAATAAAAAGACTCATCATTCATTGATTGAGCACACCGGTGATAAGTCACTGGCTGAAGTAAACGGCTCCATTGAAGTTCCAAAGAATGGTTCTTTCTGGCGTCGATTGTGGGCTTTCTCAGGGCCTGGTGCCTTGGTTGCCGTTGGTTACATGGATCCAGGTAACTGGGTGACATCAATCAAGGGTGGAGCTGCATACCACTACTTGCTTTTGTCTGTTATCTTGATTTCATCATTGATTGCGATGCTTTTGCAGTACATGGCTGGAAAGCTTGGAATCGTTAAGCAAGAAGATTTGGCCCAGGCTACTGGTAACCGTACCAACAAGTTTGGCCGTTACGCACTCTGGATTATGACCGAATTGGCCTTAGTTGCAACGGATATCGCCGAAGTTGTTGGTGGTGCCATTGCCATGTCCTTGCTATTTGGTTGGCCACTGTTGGTTACCATCTTCTTGACGGCCTTCGATGTTGTGATCCTGCTTCTCTTGATGAAGTTCGGATTCCGTAAGATTGAAGCGATTGTTATGACGTTGATTTTGACCATCTTGGTTGTCTTCGTTTACCTAACTATTTTGTCAAAGCCAGACTGGATGGCCATCATGGGAAACTATGTGCCTCGTCCACAGACTTTGTCAACTGAAGCATTACATGGATTGGATAGCCCAATTACGTTGACTGCTGGTATCATTGGTGCCACGGTTATGCCGCACAACCTTTACTTGCACTCATCAATCTCACAAACGCGTAAGGTTAACCACGATGACCCTGCTGAAGTGAAGGATGCCATCAAGTTGATGACTTGGGATTCTAACATCCAGTTGACTTTGGCCTTCTTCATTAACTCAATGTTGTTGATTGTTGGTGCCGCCTTGTTCTTTGGTCACGCAACTGAATTGGATGGTTTCCACCAATTGTATGATGCTTTGAACAACCACAACATTGCCGGTGCGATTGCTTCACCAGTGTTGTCAACTTTGTTCGCCTTGGCCCTCTTGGCTTCAGGTCAGAACTCAACCATTACTGGTACGTTGACTGGTGAAATTATCATGGAAGGTTTCTTGCACTTCCGAATCCCAATGTGGCTTCGTCGTGTGATTACCCGTGGTATCGCCATCACGCCTGTATTGATCATTGCGATTATGTACGGTGGTAACGAATCACAAATGGATGCCTTGATTGAGTCGACTCAGGTCTTCTTGTCAATCGCCTTGCCATTCTCAATGGCCCCATTGATTTACTTTACTTCTTCAAAGAAGATCATGGGTGACTACGCTAACTCTGCTTGGGTAAAGTGGGTTGGTTGGCTCTGCTTCATTGGTTTGACGATTATTAACATCGTTCTTATTTACCAAATGTTTGCTGGCTAATTGAATAGGAGGCTATCATGACTGAATTAACAATGAATATTGAACCAAAGCAATTTAAGACGGTTTTGGTTGGTGTTGATGAATCAGAACAAGGCTACAAGGCCTTGGCTAACGCGATTCACCAAGCACGCGAAGATGATGCGCACTTGATTATCGCTTCCATTTTGGAAATGGGTGACTTATCAGCCATTGCCGCGCTACACCTTGATGTGATTAAGGAAAAGCGTGAAGAAATTGAAAAGAACTTGGAAAAGTACCGTCAATTCGCTGAAAGCCAAGGCATCAAGCAAGTTGATACTGTCTTTGATGATGGTGTGAAGGCTGGACAAATTCTTGCCGATGAAATTGCGCCACGTGTTAAGGCCGACTTGATTGTTGTCGGTGCACACTCTCGTGAAGGCTTCTGGGGATCAATTGGTTCACAGGCAGCTTACATTGCACGTAACTCACGGATTTCTGTTTTGATTGTTCAAGGCTAAAAATTAAAAGACCTTTGAAGTGATTCAAAGGTCTTTTTTGTTGACTTTTATCGGAAACAACTGAGGGGTAATTTGTTATAATAGCGCTATGCAAAAAGAAATTCAACTTGAACTAAGCCATATTTTTAAGTTATTAGCAGGCGAAAAACGTTTGGCCATTTTAATGCTATTGCAAGAGCGTTCTTATTCGGTGAATGAGATTGTTGAGGCACTGGGGATGGAACAGTCCGCCGTGTCACATCAACTGCGGAAACTGCGAGAGGATCAGGTTGTCACGGTCGAAAAAGTCGGCAGGACGGTCTATTACCGCTTAACGGACTCACACATTTTAGACCTGCTTGCGAATGCTGAACGGCACGTTGAGCACGTTGTGAATCATGAAAGTCATGCTGAATGGGAAGCTCAACATAAAGAGGATAAAAATGACTAAATTCGCTCTTTTTTATTGACAAGGTTTGCTAGCCTTGATAAACTAATAAAGTTGTAAAAGAGCAACGCCCTTGTGGCGGAATTGGCAGACGCGCTGGACTCAAAATCCAGTGGTGGCAACACCGTGTGGGTTCGACTCCCACCGAGGGCATGATTAAAAGGAAGTAACGAAGGTTACTTCCTTTTTTTGTACACAAAAAATCGGTTCCGCCTTAACGAAACCGATTGATTAACTGACTTTATTGAATGGTTGACGCGCCGGTGCTGTAATCGATCGTCACACCAGGCTGAACGTTAAATATCCAGTAATTAAAATCAAGCGAAGCACCATTGTCCTGGACAGATTTGGCCATGTAGTGGACACCACGAGGAACAAGCTCGTTACCAGAATAAATCGGTGTCACCTGACCGCGGATGGTGATGTTTGGATGTTGCTTGATTGCGTAGCGGATGTCATCCTCTGGTACAAGCTGTCCCGGGAAGGCGTTTTCCACGCGTGTCCCTGTCGTCATATTTTCAGTTACCATCGTGGGCATTCCAAAGAATTGATAACCGACAATATGCGATTTATTCCAGAGAGCCTGTTTGCTGCCACCAAGCGTGACCTGGGGGTTATGATGGGTACCGCCGACCCAAGACGTCCCGTTAAAATAATCATTTTGATTCCAACCAGATGGTCGGACTGACTTTGGTATTTGGGAAGGGCGCTTGGTAACCTGATCCATGGATGCTTTCGAAGCGATGAAGTTGCCTTGGCCGGAACGCCCCAATGAATCGAGTGGTGAAAGCGCTAATCCGTTGACGGGATTTAATTTAGATCCGTCAGCTGGGAAAGTCTGTGCTAGTTCAGTGGCGGTGAAAGTGGCCTTGTTACCATTGAGGTGAACAATGTCACCATCAAGGGTGCCATCCCACTGGATGGCTAAGAGATCCTGGTTGCCCTGTTCACCACTTTGGACTGTCGCGGAGTGCTTTGAGTTTTTGGCAGACTTGATTACCTTGGACTGCTGTTGGCTATTGTTCGGAGCGGTCTTTTCTTTTTGAAACGCTTGGTAGGACAAAACCGCCACCATGGCGATAACGATGGCGACGGTTTGTGAGAAGCGTTTTTTTGATTGTTTGCGACGTTTAACCATTAGAAAGACATTGCTCCCAAGAACTGCTTAATCCGTTTCTCGTTTGAATGGAAGAAGCCGTCGGTTGGTCCAGCGTAGCCAACGTGACCATCGTCAATAAAGACCACTTGGTCAGCTACTTGTTCTGCAAAGGACATGTTATGGGTGACAATGACCATGGAGACTTCTTTTTTCGCTAATTCCTTCAGTACCCGAAGCACTTGTGCCTCCAACTCTGGATCGAGGGCCGACGTTGGTTCGTCCAACAGTAGATACTTAGGGGACATGGCTAGGGCGCGTAGAATAGCCACACGCTGTTGTTGACCCCCGGAAAGTTGGTAAGGATAGCGATTAGCTAGTTCCGTCATGTTAAACTGCTTTAATAGTTCTTTGGCGGACGATTCGGCCTCTTCCTTACTTTTCTTCTGGACCTTAATGGGACCTTCCGTCAGGTTTTTTAGCACCGTGAGGTGGGTAAAGAGCGCCTTTTCCTGGAAGACCATGGCCGTCTTTTGACGAATTTGTAAAATTTGGCCGTTCGTTAATGGTTTGGCCAAATCCAAGATTAATTGGTCAATTTGCAGTGTACCAGTATCTGGGCGATCCAATAAATTAAGCGAACGTAGTAGCGTGGACTTACCAGAGCCCGATGGACCCACGATGGCTGTTGTGTGATCAGCCGGGAAAGTCAGGTTGATGTCTTCCAAGGCGACCTTGTCGGGATAGTGTTTACTGAGATTTTTAACTTGAATCATTGGGCAAACCTCGATGTGTACTTTTCTAGGTAGTGCTGACCAATTGAAAGAATTGATGTGAAGAAGGCGTAAACCATGGCGACCAGAATGTACATTGACAGAACCTTATAGTTTGCTGCCGCGATTTGTTGCGACAAATAGAAGATTTCCACAATGGTAATGACGGAAGCCAATGAGGTGTCCTTCAGCAGACCAATTAGTGAATTGGAAAGCGGTGGAATAGAGATTCGGGCAGCCTGTGGCAAAACCACGTAAAGGTAAACTTGTGCGCGGGTCATCCCCAACGATTCCGCTGCTTGCTTTTGAACTTCTGGAACGGAGGAAATCGATGCACGAATCGTCTCTGATGCATAGGCGCCGGTGTTCAGTGAGAAAACCGTGATAGCCGAAACCCAGGCAGACTGGAAGAGGGCGATGTGTGCGTTTGGCAAGCCGTAGAAGACGATGAAAAGTTGAACAATCAGTGGCGTTGACCGGAAGAACCAAACATATGCATTGGCAATCCACTTAACGATTTGGAGCAGGGCGGCTGCCCACTCGTTTTGAGGTAGCTTAGCCACTCGAACCAGTGCCGTTAGCGAGGCAAAAATCAACCCGAAAAAGAAGGAGATGGCTGTGAGTGGGAGTGTGTATTTGAGCGCTGTGAGAAAGAGCTCGGGCAGATATTGAACTGCCAGATTAAAAAAGTCTATCATACTTTCTTCCTATTTAGTGTAGCCGGATGGCTTATTCTTTGGTTAGGTCCTTGTTGAAGTACTTCTTTGATAACTTGGTCAAGGTTCCGTCTTCACGCAGTTCCTTGAGTGCCTTGTTGACCTTTTCTTGCAGCTTCTTGCTATCCTTGTTCATCAAGACACCATCGGGAGTGGAGCCCATTTGCTTTGAAATGTCGACGGCTTCAACGTCTGCATCAGGATTCGACTGCTTCCAGTTTTCAAAGGCGCCCATATCGTTCAACGAACCATCGGCACGGTTGGTTGTAATCAAGTTCATCGCTTCAATAATGCCGGCAACAGCCTTAATGTTGGCGCCTTCTTCCTTCGCCTTCTTACCATAGTTGGATGTGACGGACTGAGCCATTGTCTTCCCGTTAATATCCGAAAGGCTGTTCAATGATGTATCACCAGTGCGACGAATCAAAGCGGCCTTTGGATAGAGGTAAGCAGTTGACATGCGGTAGTTTTCCTTGCGCTGATCGGTGATTCCGATGTTGTTAATGACAGCATCGTAACGCTTAGCATTCAAGCCAGCGATAAGGGAATCCCACTTTGATTGGACAAAATTGACTTTCATGTCCATTTTCTTGGCCAAAGCGCGCGCAATTTCAACTTCGAATCCGGTTAATTGCCCCTTATCGTCGTGGTAAGAAAAGGGGGCGTAGGTTCCTTCTAGTCCGACCGTGAAGGTGCCGGCCTTGATGGTTGTGTTGTCCTTGCTAGACGAGGTCATCTTACTAATGCCGAACACAGCACCGATAATAATAACGAGACCAGCGATGATAATTGCAATTTTCTTGTTCATGTTTTTGTACTCCTAAATTTACTCAAAAGAAAAAACCACCCCGGGGCAGGATAGATGTCGCCCTAGGGTGGTTTTTAGCCTATAAACGCCACCCTAAAAAAGCGGTGCGCAACAGCAAACCGTTTGAGTCATCGTGTTTTGTTGTGAGTTTCGAATGTTCGCGTTCATAGGTTCCTCCTTATAATCTGTATTTAGTGTAACGGTGGGGCTATTCTTTGTCAATAATGATTCAATGGTTAGAATTGTTTTTTTAATAAATTGGTCTGAAAATTGTTAATCGATAAAGTCTTATGGTAAAGGCGTTTGTGCTAAGAGAATCGAAACTGGTTTATTAGGACTTTGTAAGTTGAAAGTCCTGACGCTGCTGGTTTGCCTCGTTTGATTTTGGTATACTAATGAAGAGAACAGGCACCATTTGCCAGGAAAGGGACTCATATGTCAGACAAAAAAAACTTCTATATTACGACCCCGATTTACTATCCATCTGGAAAGTTGCAATTGGGAAACACTTACACGACGGTTTTAGCCGATGCGGCTGCGCGTTACCACCGCTTGCTTGGTGAAGACGTTTTCTTCTTAACTGGAACCGACGAACACGGTGAAAAGATTCAGAAGAAGGCTGCCGCGGCCGGCACGACGGAAAAGGAATACTTGGACAAAATGGCCAAGGACATCAAGGAACTCTGGTCTTTGATGCACATTTCTTATGACAAGTTTATTCGAACGACCGACGTGGACCACGAAAAAGCCGTGCAAAAGATTTTCCAACAGCTGCTCGATCAGGGTGATATTTATAAGGGACAGTACGAAGGTTGGTACTCTGTTTCGGACGAAGAATACTTTACGGAATCACAACTGGCTGAAGTTTACCGTGATGAAAACGGTAAGATGATTGGTGGGAAGGCTCCATCAGGTCACGAAGTGGAAAAGATTCAAGAAGAAACCTACTTCTTCAAGATGTCGAAGTACGCCGACTGGCTGGTGGACTACTACAAGAACCACCCAGACTTCGTTCAACCAGAATCTCGAATGAATGAGATGCTACAGAACTTCATTCTTCCTGGCTTGGAAGATTTGGCCGTTACCCGTACTTCCTTTGATTGGGGGGTACCGGTTCCTGGTGACGAGAAGCACGTGATTTACGTTTGGATCGATGCCTTGGCCAACTACATTACGGCACTCGGCTATGATTCGGCCAATGACGAACTATTTAAGAAGTTCTGGCCTGCCAATATCCAATTGGTTGGAAAGGAAATTGTCCGTTTCCACATTATCTACTGGCCAATTATGCTCCACGCACTTGGCTTGGAGTTACCAAAGGAAATCATCGGCCACGGTTGGTTGGTGATGAAGGATGGTAAGATGTCCAAGTCGAAGGGAAACGTCATTTACCCTGAAGACTTGACGGAACGCTACAGTTTGGATGCGGTCCGTTACTACTTGCTGCGCGCCATGCCATTTGGAAATGACGGGGTCTTCTCACCGGAAGACTTTGTTGACCGCGTGAACTTCGACTTGGCCAACGATTTGGGCAACTTGTTGAACCGAACGGTTGCCATGATTAATAAGTACGAAGGTGGCGTTTTGCCAGAATTCGTTTCGGATAAGACCGACTTTGATGCTGACTTTGAAGAACTAGTGGCCGAAAAAATTGCGTCCTTCAACGATCAGATGCAAGCTGTCCACACGGCCGATGCTCTCGAGTCAGTGTGGGCCATTGTTCGTCGGGCCAATAAGTATATTGATGAGACAGAACCATGGGTTTTGGCTAAAAAAGCTGGGGAAGATGCAACCGCTAAGGAAACGTTGTCCGCTGTGATGGCGCATCTAGCCGCCAGTCTGCGTGTTGTGGCGGCCATGTTGCAACCAATCATGGTCAATGTGCCAAAGCAAATCTTTGCACAACTTGGTTTGACTTTGCCAGCTGAAGGATTGTCTTTGGTTGATTTGGCCATGGTGGACTTGCCAGCAGGTGCTCAGGTCGTCGAGAAGGGACAGCCAATCTTCCCACGCTTGGATGTGGAACAAGAAGTAGCCTTCATTGCCGGCTTAGTATCGAAGGATACCAAGGGCAAGGGTCGTGCAGTCAAGGAAGCGGCCAAGCAGGCTGAACAAGAAAAGGAAGCAGCGGCCGTGGAACACAAGGCAGCCATTGAATATGATGACTTTGATAAGGTTGAGATCTTAGCTGCTAAAATTACAGCGGCAGAAATTTTACCAAAGTCAAAGAAGTTAATTAAATTTACTTTGGATGACGGTTCGGAAAAGCCACGTCAAATTCTTTCGGGAATTCGTCAGTGGTATCCAGAACCAGAAGAATTGGTTGGTAAGACAGTGGCGATTGTTGCGAACATGAAGCCCCGTAAGATGGCCGGCGAATTGTCTGAAGGAATGGTACTTTCTGCTGAAAAGAACGGTATCGTAACGGTGACCGTTTTGCCCGATTCAATCGAAGCGGGATCAGGAATTGAATAATTAAAAAAAAGCCTCGTTCCATGGAACGAGGTTCTTTTTGCTTTAAAAACAGTAATGAATTTTAGCCTAAGTAGCCCAAAGCTGAGTAACCAATGGTTGGGAAAATGGTCACGAGGCGCTTGAGTTGCTCGGCTGTATAACCGAATTCAATGGCGGGCAAGAGTGCGTTGACCACGTCATCAGCCTTGTCAGAAATTTCAATCACTCCGACCAACTGCTTGTTCTTGTTATAAATCAAGGTACGTTGGCCGGCACTTTCAAAGTCGACCAGACGGTACCAGTCATCTGCCACTTGTTGTTGGACAATGTCGTATTTGTCGGGTGCGGCTTTTGCTTCGGCAATTGTAACACCGGCCTTTGCCAAGCGTGGTGTGGCAAAAACGTTTTCAGCGATGGCTGGGTAGTTGATGGCCTCCGTCTCTTCACCAAGAATGTGGGCGACGATGTATTGTGATTCAAAGGTAGCCGTTGGCGTGAGCTTTGGCTGTTCTTTTTTAATCACATCACCCGAAGCATAAATGTTTGGCTGGCTGGTTTGGAGGAATTCGTTCACTTCGATTCCCTTCTCGTCATAGTTGATGCCGAGGGTGTCGAGGTTGAGCCCGTCAGTGTTTGGTATCCGTCCCGTCGCATCCAAGATATAGTCAGCCGGGTATGAACCAGTTGAGGTTGACACCGTGTAAGCGGAGCCGTTTTCTTCCACGGATTGCACTTGGCTATTCTTGATGAAGACGACACCTTGGGCAGCCAAATGCTTCATTAGTTGGTCACTGTATGCTTTATCAAAGGCAGGGAGTGCTTCAGAGCCACGCATGATAACGGTGACTTGTGATCCAGCAGTTTGCATGATGGAAGCGGCTTCCAAACCAATGAAACCAGCCCCAATAATGACCATTTTGCCAGGTACATCCGGAATACTCAAAAAGTCCTTTGAGTCATGGAGGAATTCTTTTCCTGGAATGGCCAGGCGGTGTGAATGCTGCCCCGTGGCAATCACAATTTTATCCGCTGTGACTTGGCGATCGCCGACAGACACTGTGTGCTCATCCACAAAGGAAGCATGGCCAAAGATAAAGTCGATACCGGCCGATTCCATGCCAGCTTGAATGGCGGGTGCAAAGCCATCGACAATCTTTTGTTTGCGTTGCATGGCTTTTGGCCAATCAATTTTAGCAGTATCGGTAATGACACCGTCCGACTGCTTAATGGTCTGTAAGACTTTGGCAGGGGCTTCTAGAATAATTTTGGCATTGCAGCCCCAGTTTGGGCAGGTACCACCAACACGATCTTCTTCTACAAAGGCCACTCGCTTGCCTGCGGCAGTGAGGGCGGGTGCGCCATCAAAAGAACCGTGTCCGGCTCCGATGAAAAGAACGTCATAATCAAATGTGTGTGACATGAATTTCCTCCTTCTTAGTTCTTTCTATTATCCCACGCTTTATTTGGAAATAAAAATATTAAAGGAAAGTAAAAAGCCTGACCGGTTAAGATCAGACTTTTTTGGACATGGTTAGCGTGACGCTAGTTGCTTCTTTAGGACGGGTAGAATGGCAAGGGCGACAATGGCACCAAAGAGGCATTGGCCGAAGTTACCAAAGATTGACGCCCAACCGGCTGCCCAATTGTATAGGAAGGAACCGGCCAAAACATACCCAATAATCATCACAATCGATGCCAAAATTAAAGCAATGGCTTGTACAAGTCCTGACCGCTTAATGGCTAGGCCAGCAATGTAACCTTCTAGTCCATGAATAACGAAGGAAAAAAGCAACCACTGTGGGTAACCAGCAAAAAGGTCAAGTAGGGCACCGGAAAAGGCCCCGACTAGAAGACCGGCCCCTGGTCCCATTGATAGGGCCGCGATAAAGATACCGGCTTCGACTAAGTTAACGAAACCAGAAGTGGCGGGAATTGGAATGTGCACCACGTATGACAGCGCGACGTTTAAAGCAATGATGGCAGCAAGAATGGCAATCCGTTTACTCGACCATTTTGACATAAGACTCTCCTCCAAATAAAAAACTCTCGAATGTTAAATATTCCTTTTATTTTACCATGTTATCTTGGTAATAGGCCAAATATACACAAATGGTATGGCTTACCTTGTGAGAAAATGGCTAAAGGAGTTGCACTGCTGGGAGGCCATTGTGTTATAATGTTTGTGTTGACACAGGTCAAAAATTTATTTGGAGGTCTACACACATGACTGTGAAGATTGGTATTAACGGATTCGGACGCATCGGTCGTTTGGCATTCCGCCGCATTATGGAATTGGGTGACACAGCTGCTGATGTTGAAGTTGCCGCAATTAACGACTTGACGAGCCCATCAATGTTGGCATACTTGTTGAAGTATGACTCAACTCACGGCACATTGGATGCTGAAGTTTCAGCTGATGAAACTGGTATCATCGTTAACGGTAAGCACTACACGGTTTACTCAGAACGCGATGCTAAGAACATTCCTTGGGTTAAGAACGATGGTGTTGAATATGTTATGGAAGCTACTGGTTTCTATACTTCAGCCGAAAAGGCACAAGCTCACTTGGATGCCGGTGCTAAGAAGGTCTTGATCACTGCTCCAGCTGGTGACGTACCAACTGTTGTTTATGGTGTAAACCAAGACATCTTGAAGCCAGAAGACAAGATTGTTTCTGCTGGTTCATGTACAACACAATCATTGGCACCAATGGGTAAGGTATTGGTTGACAACTTCGGTGTTGAAATTGGTACGATGACAACGATTCACGCCTTCACTTCAACTCAAATGATTTTGGACGGTCCAAAGTCAAAGAAGTTCCGTTCAAACCGTACGGCTTCAGTTAACACAATCCCTCACTCAACGGGTGCTGCTAAGGCCATCGGTCTTGTTGTTCCTGAATTGAAGGGTAAGGTTGACGGTCACGCACAACGTGTTTCAGTTGTTGATGGATCAGTTACTGAATTGACTTCTGTTTTGTCAAAGAAGGTTACTGCTGAAGAAATCAACGCTGCCATGAAGGCTGCTGCTTCTGATTCATTCGGTTACAACGAAGACGAAATCGTTTCATCTGACATCATTGGTGACACACACGGAACGACTTTCGATGCAACGCAAACACAAATCATCGAAGCAGGCGACAAGCAATTGGTTAAGACTGTTTCATGGTATGACAACGAATACGGTTTCACTTCAAACATGATCCGTACGTTGTTGCACTTTGCACACATCGGTTAATCACTCAAAAATTAACTTTTTCAAAGATCCGCTTCGGCGGGTCTTTTTTTGTGTACAAACAATCAACGGAAAAGAGTGGTCGTTCGTTGACAGTTAATTAGAATCAGACTAAGATGAAGGTGTTCAGATAATTGACATAATTGATTATTCTGCATCGATAAATAATATAGAGAGAAGGTTGTTCAAGTGAAGAAGAGAATGAATGGTAGTGGGAAACGAACCGAAAGGCGTTTGCTAACGATTTGTGTGGCTGCAGGTCTCATGGTTGGACTAACTGGAACTGCGACTGTTTTATGGCAGAAGACGGTCAGTGGACCGGCAGTGGCAACCGCTGCTGAGACTGGGGCGACTTATCAATATGGTCAGTTAGCAAAGCGGGGGGATGTTTCCAATACGACTGTGTCCTGGCAGCATCAAGATGGCGACCAATTACCAACTGGTTCGATGGATTACCTTCAGAATCAACAGAATGGTCAAACCAGTGTGTCTTTTCAATTAAAGGCGAACTGCCTGCTAAAGGCTGGGGATGTGATTAAAGTGCCGGTATCAACCAATCTTGCTAACCAGGCCTTTACGCAGGGATTTAACATCAGCAACTTGAACAATGAATTGTATGATAACGGCACCCATGAACAGCTTTCGAAAAACGTCCACTATGACGCCAGTCAGCAAGCCATTCTAGTTCCGCTGGACGGTCGCGACTTTTCAGTTAAGCAAAGTCGTAACGTGACCCTGACTTTTAATACCGCAGGCGGAATGGTCTTCCCAAAGACGGCTTCCAATGGTGGTGACTTGTCCTTCTCCGAAACGGTTGCGGATCAAACGCACAATTACCACTGGGCGCCAAAAGCAACGGTGGCGAATTTTAAGGAGAATAATCAAGTCGGGAAAATGCAGTCCTTCTTGACGGACAATAAACCGGAAGGATTATCCGTGCGAACGCGGATTAACAACGTGGATAACGCAGCCTTTACGAAAGCGGTTAACTTAAACGATGGTCAGGACTACGTGCAAACCATTGATATCAAGGCTAGCACGCAACGCAATTGTGGCATGGTGCCGGTTTATATTGAAGCGAAGGACTTTGCTCCTTACGTTGTTGCCGCAACAAACATCGGACCCGCAACTAATTCAGTCGGCTGGACTGATCAAGCGGCTAATAATTGGGGCGGTACTTCCAACGCAACGAAGCGAATCAGTAGCTGGTTCACGCAGAGTCAGGGAACACCAGCTGCCAATCAGTATCAGGTCATCCGTGTATCGGCTAGTGAGTTGAAGCTAGTGATTAACTTTGGAAAACAGCAGGCCTTAGAAATTCCAATGACCCAATTTGAGACGTTGATGAAGTCGCAGTATGCCCATGTTTCTGACGTCCTTATTCAGCAGATGGAGGCCCGCTACATGGCTGAAGACGGTAATGTCGTGCTACCATATACGGTCATGGCCAACATGTCGATTGTCAATCCAAATAACGTCAATGATAAAGTCCAGTACAATACGACCTTCTCTGATAACCGTGGCGTTGTGAGTCAGCAAAGCGCAACGAATACTAAACGCAATTACAATTTTGCTGACGTGTCGTGGGATTAATTTGATAGTGGTTACCATCATCGATTTTTAAAGATTCGCCTTGGCGGGTCTTTTTTATTGAGGGAGAAGCTCGCCTTTTTTCGCCGATTACTGGCTATGCTATACTACAGGCAGTGAAACAGGAGGAATTGTCATGCGTCTAGCGGTTATTTCGGACTTACATTTAGATATCAATCGATTAGATGTACCCGAAGTGGCACACAAAATGGCCGACTATCTGCTAAAAGAACAAATCGCTGTCTACGTCTTGGCGGGCGACAGTTTCAATTCCCTAGTTAAGACTAGGGAGTTTGTCAGACAATTGAACGCCTTACTGTCTGGTAAAGTACGGGTATTTTACTTGGCGGGTAACCATGAAATGGGGGATGGCCTTTCATTTGAGAAATACGAGGAGCACCTTTCTGACGGCTACTTGCACAATCAAAGCATTGACCTTGGCGCCTATCGGATTATCGGCAACAACGGTTGGTATGACTATTCCTTCGACCATGGGCAGCATGATGCGGCCACCATTGGGCGGTTTAAAAAGTCATTTTGGTATGACAGGCGGATTAAGCAAACGATGACGGATCAGAAACGAGCCGTTCTTAGTCAGCAACAAGTCAAACGAGCAGTGAACGAGGCGCGACGGGCTGGGCAAAAGCCACTAATCATCACCCACTTTTCCCCAGATGGGCAGTTGGTTGAGACGATTCCCTTTTCAAAGTCGAAACTCGCCATTTTAAAGGCTTATCTTGGTTCAGAGGCTTTTGGAGAACAGCTGGTGGCCGCCCACGTTCCCGTTGTGGTTTCAGGTCATATCCATTGGCGGATGCCAAAGCATCGGATCGCTGAGACCACTTTTTACAATGCCTCGCTTGGATACGAAACAAAACGAATCCATGAATGGTCACAAAAAGACTTTATGACCGAGTGGAAGAAGCGGTTATTGATTTTAGACTTATAGATATAGTTTGTTTAAAAATTCCTTCTGTAATGAGATAGTTTGACTATCGAAGTATTTCTTGTTAGACTAACCATATCGTGAAAAAATCTTTATTGTAGGCCTTTTAGGTCTTAGAAAGGACAACTAATGCCAGTGTTAACAACGACGGAAATCATGGATTTGATTCCGAACCGTTATCCAATTCTTTACATGGACTACGTCGAGGAGATGGTGCCCGATGAATCGATCGTTGCCGTCAAGAACGTGACGATTAACGAACAATTTTTCCAAGGACATTTTCCGGGTAACCCTGTGATGCCTGGCGTTTTGATTATTGAATCATTGGCACAAGCTGCTTCAATCTTGATTTTGTCTTCACCCCAGTTTAAGGGAAAGACGGCCTACATGACTGGTATCAACGATGCCAAGTTTAAGAAAATGGTCGTTCCTGGTGATGTTTTGAAGTTGCACGTAACCTTTGGTAAGGTTCGTGAAAACATGGGGACGGTCGAAGTTGTGGCCAAGGTTGACGGAAAAGTCGCCACAAAGGCGGAGCTGATGTTTGTGGTGGCTCCCGATGAAAAAGAATAGCGAAACGGCTCCGGCCGTTCATTATAGGACGGCGAGTCAAACGCTGATCGACCTATTGGCTAATGCGGTCTGGGTTGAGGAAGGTGCGTTGAAACGCGGTCCTTTCGCTGCCCTGACAGTGCGTGATGTGCACACGATTTATGCCATTTCGATGTATGAGGAAAAAACAGCCTCGCAATTGGCACGAATGGTACATCTTTCACCGTCCGCCATGACAACGGCGATTGATCGTCTTGTGCAAAAGGGCTATGTTGAACGTCGGCGCTCCAAAAGTGATCGGCGGGTGGTTAAGTTAGGACTCACCCACCAGGGCCGGATTCTTTACCGTGCCCACCAAGCCTTTCATTTGAAAATGACCCAGGCCATGTTTCATGGCTTTTCTGACGATGCAGCGGGTATTTTGGAAAAGGCATTGGATAATTTAAAGAACTACCTTCAGGACTTACTGAAAGAGTAAGCAAAAGGATGAATGATGGAAAAGATGAAAATTGTAGCCACCGCTCGGCAGGTGCCTGAACGAGTGGTAACAAATGATGAGTTGACGGATTTGATGGACACGTCGGATGAATGGATTTACCCAAGAACGGGTATCCATAACCGGCACGTTGTGACGAATGAAAATACGTCGGATTTAGCAACGAGTGTCGCCGAAAAACTGTTGGCGGAGAGTGGTTGGTCAGCAAATGACCTCGACTTTATCATCGTCTCGACCATGTCACCGGACGCTTTGTCACCGCACACGGCGGCCATTGTTCAGGGAAACATCGAGGCGACCAACGCTTTTGCCTTCGATGTGAACGCGGCTTGTTCTGGCTTTGTTTACGGACTGTCCGTCGCTTCTGCTTTCCTTTCATCTGGTCGCTACCAGAAGGGGATGTTTATCGGGGCCGAAGTGTTGTCGAAACTAGTCGACTGGAAGGACCGCACGGTTTCCGTACTCTTTGGTGATGGTGCTGGTGGTGTTTTGCTCGAGAAGACTGAAGAGCCAAAGGGCTTGTTAGCAGAAGAGCTTCAAGCTTATGGTGATCGTGGTGAAGCGATTTTGACCGGTCGCTTTGCGAACAAAAACGCCTTTGCTGGTGAAATTTCGCCACTCGATCCGTACTTCCATCAGGACGGTCGGGGTGTTTATTCCTTTGCTACTCGTGAAGTACCGAAGGTACTGAACAAGGCACTTGAAAAAGCCGGTTTGACGGCTGATGATGTGGACCTCTACTTAGCCCATCAGGCGAACCATCGGATTATTGAATCCATGGCGAAAAACTTTGGTCAACCGATGGAAAAGTTCCCAACGAACATGGTGGAGTACGGGAACACTTCGGCTGCTTCGACGGCTATTTTGCTAGACGAACTGCAAAAAACTGGCAAAATCAAACCAGATATGACGGTCGCTTTCGTTGGCTTCGGTGGTGGTTTAGCCATTGGGGCTCAAATTTGGCAGTTTTAAGGGCTGTCGACTTTTATCATTAAAGTAGAATACGGTGTAGTAGGCTGCACCGTAAAAATCAAACGTATTGCAATACGAAACCTATAGGAGAATGTGCTCATGACACAAGAAGAGATTTTTGACAAGGTAAAGGACATCTTGGTTGACCAATTTGATTTGGACGACTCAGAAGTAACGATGACAACGAACATGACGGATGACATCGATGCCGATTCATTGGACTTGTTTGAAGTTTTGAACCAAGTTGAAGACGAATTTGACATTAAGTTGGAAGATACTGAAGAAGTATCAACGGTTGCTGACTTGGTAAACAAGATCAAGGAACAAACTGACAAGAAGTAATTGCAATACTTCTTATTAGGCGGCGCTTGTCGCCGCATACATAACATTTAAAGGGTAAGGCGGATTTTATGACTGTTAAAGTGGGAAACGAAATTTTTGATAAGCTTGGGATGAAGTACCCAATCGTTGAAGGTGGGATGACTTGGGCCGGAACGGGTGCCTTGGCTGCTGCCATTTCTGAAGCAGGGGGACTTGGTTTCATCGGAACTGGTTACTGGCACGGTGATGATGTTCGCAAGGAAGTTCGTCGCGCTAAGGCTTTGACCGATAAGTCTTTTGGTGTGAACGTCATGTTGATGTCTCGTCACATTCGTGAAGTCTTCGACGTCATTTTAGAAGAAGGTGTTAAAGTCGTGGCCACTGGTGCCGGCGATCCTTCCCCATTCTTGGATGAATTGCACGCCGCTGGTATCGTTGTGATGCCTGTTGTGCCATCCGTTTCATTAGCTAAGATGATGGAACGAAAGGGTGTTGATGCCGTGATTGCCGAAGGAATGGAATCTGGTGGCCACATTGGTCAGATGACGACGATGGCTTTGGTTCCACAGGTTGTCGATGCCGTGAACATTCCGGTTATCGCTGCCGGTGGAATCGCTGATGGTCGTGGGGCCGCCGCCGCCTTTGCTCTTGGAGCTTCTGGTGTTCAGATGGGAACACGATTCCTTGCCTCACCGGAATCAGAAGTGCACGAAAACTTCAAGAAGAAGATTTTGAAGGCTCGTGACATCGATACGATTGTGACTGGAAACATTGCTGGTTCCCGTGCCCGTGTCTTGAAGAACAAGATGGCCAAGGAATACGTGAAGAAGGAAATCGAAGAAGCGCAAAAGCCTGCTCCTGATTACGAAACGGTTGAAAAGCTGGAATCTGGAACACTTCGTGCCGCCGTACAACAGGGCGACAAGGATGGTGGGGCCTTCATGGCCGGTCAGATTTCTGGAATGATCAAGGAAGAAAAGCCAGTTGCTGATATCTTGGCCGATACATGGGCCCAGGCAACAGACATTCTTGGTATTCCAAACACAACGAAGTAAGGTAGGAAGTTTCTATGCGCATCGGATTGTTATTTAACGGTCAAGGTTCACAAAAAGCTGGCATGGGTCAGGATTTGTATGAGCACTTGCCCGCGTTTAAAGAACGAATCGACCGAGCATCCACTGTTTTAGGCTATAATCTTGTGGATGTTTGGAATGACGAAGAAAAGATTAGCCAAACAAAGTGGGCGCAGCCTGCCATTGTTGCCTTTGATGCTGCATTAGCCGCTTGCTTAGTCGAAGCGGGTGTGCAAAACGTCGTTGCTGGCTTGGGTCTTTCCCTTGGGGAATACCCAGCATTGGTTGCCAACGGCATGCTGACTTTTGACCAGGCGATTGCCTTGGTCAAGGATCGTGGCGCTTACATGCAAGCGGTTGGAGATGAAAATCCCGGTAAGATGGTCGCGGTTTTGGATGATAACCAGGACATGATTGTGGCTACCATTGAAAAGATGCAGCGAGAAGGATTGGAAGTATACGCAGCTAATTTTAATACCTTCAACCAGCTGGTTATTGGTGGAAAGGAATTGGCTGTTGATCAGGCCGTTCAGGTTTTGACGATTGATGGTGTCAAGAAAATCGTACCGCTACCTGTTTCTGGTGCGTTTCATACGCCACTTTTGAAGGAAGCGGCCGATAAAATGGCCGTTCGTTTAGCAGACGAACCAATTCACGAAGCTCAGTATCCGGTTTATTCAAATACCACGAAGCGTGTCTTTGAACCGGAGTCGTTGAAGGAAACGTTAACAAAGCAAATCGTGTCACCAACCTACTTCGCCCAGTGTTTAGACGAAATGGTGACGGACAATCAGGTGGACACTTTGATTGAAATTGGTCCGGGTGTTACGTTGTCGAAGTTTGCTCGTAAAATTGTTTCCAAAGAAATTACCCGTTATTCCGTAACGGACTGGGAAAGCTTTGAAAAAGTCATTGCCCAAGTGAAGGAAGAAGGATAAAAATGGATTTTAGTAACCAAACCGTTCTTGTAACTGGTTCCTCACGTGGAATCGGTTTAGCCGTGGCCCACGCTTTTGATCAGGCTGGAGCGAACTTGATTTTGCACGGTCGTTCGCCTTTGAAGGAAGAAGTGATTAACTCTTTCTCAAAGAAGCCAAGGACTTTGCAGTTTGACATCGCCGATGGCGAAGCAGCGGAAGCGGCTTTGAAGGCCTTGTACAAGGAAGAAGACTTTGACGGCATTGATATCCTAGTGAACAACGCCGGAATCACAAAAGATCAGTTGGCGATGGGTATGAAGTTGGAAGACTTCGCGGCCGTGGTCAACACGAATCTGACGGGCACTTTCAACGTGACTCAGCCGGTCTTTAAAAAAATGATTCGCCAAAAGCACGGTGTCATCATTAACATGGCTTCTGTTGTTGGGCAGATGGGCAACATTGGTCAGGCTAACTACGCCGCTTCAAAGGCGGGTGTGATTGGCTTGACCAAGTCGCTGGCAAAGGAAGGTGCCCGCCGTAACATTCGTGTGAATGCCATTGCGCCCGGCATGATTGTTTCAGACATGACGGATGCCTTGTCAGATAAGGCCAAGGAAGCCATTCTGAACGAAATTCCGCTTTCCCGTTTCGGAACGGTGGAAGACGTGGCGGACGTTGCCCTCTTCTTAGCGGGTAACGATTACATCACTGGCCAAACCATTACGGTCGATGGCGGACTTTATATCTAAACAAACGGATAAACTGAGCTCTTGAAAGGAAATAACATGACACGAGTTGTAGTGACTGGAATGGGTGCAATTGCCCCAAACGGAAATGACACAAAGGCATTTTTGGATGCCATCTTTGCAGGACAAAGTGGTATCAAGCCAATTACAAAGTTCGATGCAACCGAAACAGGAATCTCGGTTGCTGGACAAGTTGACGGCTTCGATGCCAACGAACGCGTTGGTAAGCGTGCTGCTCGTAAGTTGGATTTGTTCTCACAGTACGCCATTGATGCTGCAACGCAGGCAATGGAACAGGCTGGTTTGATGCCAGATGAAGACTCCGAAGAACGCTCAAAGGTGAAAAACCCAAACCGTTTTGGGGTTATCTTGGGTAACGGAATCGGTGGGTTGACGACCATCCAAGAACAAGTGATTAAGATGCACGACAAGGGACCACAGCGTGTCTCACCACTTTTCGTGCCAGAATCAATTCCGAACATGGTTTCTGGAAACGTTTCATTGCGCTTCGGTGCTAAGGGAACGAACATGACCATCGTCACGGCCTGTGCCTCTGCAACAAACGCCATTGGGGAAGCTTTTTGGCGCATTGAATCCGGTCGCGAAGACGTTGTCTTGACTGGTGGATCTGAAGCAACGGTTAACGAAATTGGAATTGCTGGTTTCGCTGCCCTAACTGCTTTGTCAAAGGAAAAGGATCCAAAGGAAGCTTCCAAGCCGTTCGATAAGAACCGTCATGGTTTCGTTCTTGGCGAAGGTTCTGGTGTGTTGGTGCTTGAATCATTGGAACACGCACAGGCGCGTGGCGCTAAGATTTTAGCTGAAGTTGTTGGTTATGGTGCCACTGCTGATGCATACCACATGACGTCTCCAGCCCCAGATGGTGAGGGAGTTATCCGCGCCTTTGAAGAGGCCTTGGCTGATGCCAAGATTAAGCCTGAGCAGATTTCATACATCAACGCTCACGGAACGGCAACGGGGGCCAACGATTCTGGTGAAGCCGAAGCCATTGCTGCTGTCTTTGGTGAAAACACCGTGCCCGTCTCATCAACGAAGGGAATGACTGGCCACTTGCTTGGTGCCGCCGGTGCCATCGAAGCCGTTGCTTCAGTCGGCGCCATTGACCGTGGTATTTTGCCAGAAAACATTGGGTTTGACGAACCTGATGAGCACACAAAGAAGGTTAACTTGGTTAACAAGAATAACCAGAACGTGGCACCAGAATACGTGATGTCAGCCAACTATGGATTCGGTGGTCACAATGCCGCCGTCATCTTCAAGAAGTTTTAAGGGGAACGCTCCAATGAATTTAAATGTCCAAGAAATCCGTGAATTGATGGCTGATTTAGAAAAGTCATCCCTGCGCGATATCGCCATTTCAGATGGTGACTTTTCATTACACCTTTCAAAGAATGAACAAGTGGCTACGCCAGCAGCTCCTGTGGCTGCTCCCGCTGCCGCACCAGCTGCACCAAGTGTGACGAACAATGTTTCGGCCGCACCGGTTGCAAGCGAACCTGCCGCACCCGCCGCACCAGCTGCCGGTAAGGAAATCAAGGCACCGATGGTTGGAACGGTTTACTTGAAGCCAAAGCCTGACGAACCCGACTTTAAGTCCGTTGGGGACAAAGTCGAAAAGGGTGAAACAGTTGCCATCATCGAAGCGATGAAGTTGATGACGGAAATTAAGGCCGATGTTTCTGGAACAATTTCAGAAATTTTGGTTGAAAACGAAGAAGTTGTCGATTACGACAAGCCACTTTATCGCGTAACGGTTGATTAAGAACCGAAACGTTGATTTAGTCATAAGCCTGCTCGGTTGTCGAAGACCGTTCAGGCATACATAGGCACAAAAGGAGAATAAAAATGTCTTTAATGAACGCGCAAGAGATTCAAGAAATCCTGCCACATCGCTACCCAATGCTCATGTTGGACACGGTGGAAGAACTGGTTCCTGGTGAAAAATGTGTAGCCATCAAGAACATTTCAATCAACGAAGAAATCTTCCAAGGCCACTTTCCCGGTAACCCGACTTTTCCAGGTGCTTTGACTGTTGAAGCACTGGCACAGTGTGGCGCCGTTGCCTTACTTTCCATGCCTGAATTTAAGGGTAAGACTGCTTACTTTGGCGGCATCAAGAAGGCCCGTTACCGTAAGATGGTGCGTCCTGGTGACCAAGTAAAGCTCGAAGTCGTTTTGGATCGCTTGCGTGGCCCCGTTGGTTCTGGAAAAGGGATTGCCTGGGTAAACGGAAAGAAGGCGACGACGGCTGAACTAACCTTTATTATTGGAGACTAAAATGTTCAAAAAAGTATTGGTAGCAAACCGTGGTGAAGTCGCGGTTCGAATCATTCGTACCCTGAAAGAAATGGGAATCAAGGCCGTTGCCATCTATTCGACGGCGGATAAGAATTCCTTGCACGTTCAGATTGCGGATGAAGCAATCTGTGTCGGAGGACCGAAGCCGGCCGACTCCTATATCAACATGAAAAACGTGATTTCGGCTGCTGTTTTAACAGGGTCTGAGGCCATTCACCCGGGTTACGGTTTTTTGTCTGAAAACGCGCTTTTTGCTGAAATGGTCGGGGATGTCGGGATTAAGTGGATTGGTCCCCGCCCTGAAACCATCGATTTGATGGGAAACAAAGAACACGCACGAAATGAAATGCGTCAAGCCGATGTTCCCGTCATTCCCGGTTCATTAGGCTACATTCACAACGTGGATGAAGCTCGCGAAGTGGCCAACGAAATTGGGTACCCAGTCTTGCTGAAGGCCGCTGCCGGTGGTGGTGGTAAGGGAATGCGTTTCATTTACGCTGACGATGAGTTGCAAGAAAACTTTACCAATGCCCAGGCCGAAGCCAAGTTGAACTATGGCGACGAACACATGTACATTGAAAAAGTCATGCTTAACTGCCGCCACATTGAGATGCAAGTGATTCGTGATCAACAGGGTAACGTCGTTTGTTTCCCAGAACGTAACTGTTCCCTGCAGCGTCGTAACCAAAAGGTGATGGAAGAGTCGCCGGCGGCTTCAATGACGACTGATATGCGTGAAGACATGATTGATGTCGTTACCAAAGCCGTGAACGCCATCGATTACGAAAACACCGGAACGATTGAATTCTTGCAAGATCAATCTGGTCAGTTCTACTTCATGGAGATGAACACGCGTATCCAGGTGGAGCACCCCGTAACTGAAATGGTGACGGGCCTTGACTTGGTTCGCCTGCAGGTTCAAGTGGCCGCCGGTGAAACTTTGCCATTGAAGCAAGAGGACGTCAAGATTCAAGGTCATGCTGTCGAAATGCGTTTGACCGCCGAGAAACCTGAAGCCAACTTTGCCCCATCAGCTGGAAAAGTCGACTTTGTCTTTCTGCCAACCGGTGGACCCGGTGTTCGAATCGATTCCGCACTGTATAACGGCGACATGATTCAACCCTTCTACGACTCAATGATTGCCAAGCTGATTGCTCACGATGAAACGCGTGAAGAAGCCATCGCCAAGTTGGCTCGAATGATTGATGAAACGTCAATCGTCGGTGTGTCGACTTCTAAGAATTTTCAAGAAGCCTTGTTAAAAGATGAGGGTGTGCTAACTGACCAGTTCACGACCAAGTACTTAGAAGAGCATTTCTTGCCGGAATGGGAAGCTAGTCTGGCAACTGACGTATAAGGTCTTTTCAACGGTTAGGTTGTAACTAACCAATTGAGAAAGGAGCGGGCTTTGCCCACATAATATGGATTTGTTTTCTTCCGACAATAAAGTCGATAATAATAAGTTTAAGGTAACGGACGAAGTTCGTGACCGAATCCCAGATGGTTTGTTTTTAGCATGCCCCTACTGTGGTACGCAGATTTACAACAAGCAATTGGGTGATTACCGTGTTTGCCCGAACTGTAACTATGGTTTCCGTTTGCAGGCGCGCGAACGTGTGGCCCTCTTTGCCACGGATTTCGTTGAAATGAACGCGGATTTGACGATTGATCAGACCGACTTTCCGGGGTACCAAGGGAAGCTCGATCGGGCCAAGAAACAAACGGACATGAATGAGTCGGTTTTGACTGGAACCGGAAAGATTGATGGTCAGGAAGTGGCCCTTGGCATCATGGATTCTTATTTCATGATGGGGTCCCTCGGTTCACAAACGGGTGAAAAAATTACCCGCCTCTTCGAACACGCAACGGCTCATCGTCTACCAGTCGTACTTTTCACTGCGTCTGGTGGTGCCCGGATGCAAGAAGGGATTAACTCCCTCATGCAGATGGCGAAGATTTCGGGTGCTGTAGCTGCTCATCAAGAAGCTGGCTTACTGTACTTAGTTGTGTTGACTGACCCAACAACTGGTGGTGTTACCGCTTCTTTCGCCATGCAGGGTGACGTGACTTTGGCTGAACCACACGCTCTTGTTGGTTTTGCCGGTGCCCGTGTCATTGAATCAACCATTCACGAAAAGTTACCAAAGGATTTCCAACGGGTAGAAACGCTCCTGGAAAACGGCTTTGTTGACAAAATTGTGCCAAGACAAGAATTGGCTGGCATCATTGGTCAGATTGTTGCCATGCACCAGCAGGAGGTTGCCGATGTTTGAGTTCGTTAAAACAATCTTCAAAAAAGATGTCAATCCGGCTGAAGTTGTGAAAAAGTCTCGTGAAGACCGTTTCCTGGCCCGCGAGTTAATCAACGGTTTGGTTTCTGACTTTATCGAGTTTCACGGGGACCGCCTGTCTGCTGACGATACATCAGTCATTGGGGGAATTGGTCGCTTGAAAGGGCGTCCGGTTACCATCATTGCCATCGATAAGGGTGTTGATATTCACGATAAGTTGTCAAAGCGGAATGGTTCCCCACAGCCATGGGGCTACCGAAAGGCCCAGCGCCTGATGAAGCAGGCCGCCAAGTTTAACCGTCCGATTATTACACTGATTAACACTCCGGGTGCTTTTCCCGGAATGGAAGCGGAAGCGCAAGGGCAGGGAGAAGCCATTGCACAGTCCATCCTTGAATCCATGAAGTTGACCGTGCCAATGATCGCCATCATTTATGGTGAAGGTGGTTCTGGTGGGGCTTTGGCATTGGCCACAGCCGACCAAGTGTGGATGTTTGAAAACGCCACCTACTCAATCCTTTCACCCGAAGGTTTCGCCTCTATCCTCTGGAAAGATGCCAAGCGTTCGGAAGAAGCGGCTGCCATTATGGGTATTACTCCTGCAGACTTGTTAGAGAAGCATGTCATTGACCAGATAATCCCTGAGGGCCGCCACCATGCCAAGATTTTTGAAGGCATGCAGGAAAAGTTAGTTGAGGAATTCGATGCCATGCAGGCGCTGCCAAAGCGTGAACTCATCGAAAGCCGTCGAGCACGTTACCGTGCTTTCTAATTTGAATCGAGTGGTTCTTTCCAAAGAAGAACTTTGCTATAATAGTGCTGAGGAACTTTTTCTCAGCGCTTTTTATTTGGGCTCGTCCCGGAATTCGACAGGCTATTACGAGCGCTAGCTGCATTCCGCCATCTGGGCGTTAAGCAGGCAGACTATTTAACTGCAAAAAACAATAACTCTTACGCTGTCGCTGCCTAAAAACCAGTGACACGTGGGTATACTCGTTAGGCTAACATGGTGAGTATACTCTTATAAATGGTTAGCTCGGTTGCATGACGATGTCGGCGCGATGTAACTTAAATCAATTCGATCCCAGCCAAAGTCAAGTTCTGGACAATGGCTGCTTTGGTTGCGGTAACAATGATTGCCCTATGAATGTAGACGCTAGCGTGGCGGATGGTTTGGACAGGGGTTCGACTCCCCTCGGGTCCATTGGTAACATCAGGAGACGTCAAGAGGCGTCAAAAATCCCACTCTTAAGCTATTTTGATTTTTTGACCGTCACTGAACGTCACTGACAATCAACAAAAGTAGCGGAAAAAGTAGCGGATAAAATAAAGGTTGCACCCCAGCAATGTAACGGCTTTTATAGCCGTTTTTATTTTGCCTAAATAGCAGAAAAGTAGCGGAAAAAGACGGATAAAAGCGGAAAAATTGTTATTAGCGCGCTAAAGTACAAGGATCAGTACCGCAGTAAGGAACAACAACACGGCTTGAAATTGTAGCGGAAAAAGTAGCGGATATTTTTATATTGCCATAACTCAACGATAAAACGCCTTCCAGCAGTAACGAATATTTTTGTATTGTCCAGTAGTGGACAACTAACAACCGTACCTGAAAGTACGCTTGTTTGATTTTCAGGGTGTGGTTACATCCACGCACCTATTGACCTCCGTGTCTGCAAGCGCGCTGGTGCACCGAATTAGTGCGTCGGGTCTTCTTGTATAATTGTCTTAAAAGTCTTTGTGGGGGATGACATGAACAAAAGGGAAATACTTAGCCAATACTTTACAGGTTGCAATGGTTGGACGTTGGAGAACATCGAACAATTAAAAAGGGCAGGTTTTAATAATCGTTTCGCAGAAGAAAACTGTAACTTGTGGGAAGAAATACATCGGACGCTTGACCCATATGTGGCTACGCTACCGCCTGAAATCGTGCAAATGCAACATGATCACTACAAACACCGTAAACCATTTGGTGAGTATTACAACATAGTAGCGCCTACTGCCGTTATACAAGAGGTCAATAATGAGCTAAACAGGCTAGCCAAGTCAATTAAGTTATCAGAAAGAGCCAAGGGCAGCAAATTAATTATAATGAAGCAATATTAGAGTTAATAGGCCTTAAATAAATACGCCATATAAAGCCCGTATAGGCTTTTTAATTTGTTCTAGTATGATTGGACGTAAACAGAACTAAAACAAAAAAGCCCCTGCCCCTTGTCTGTTTGATGACAATATGTGTGTGTCGTATTAAATAATCAAGATAGGGGGGCGGTGATTTGCCGACGCCTTTGCCAAAAGTGGCGAAAACAAAAAGGAGTGTCCAAAATAGACACCCCTTTGACAACCGTGGATCTATCCACACTTGTATTTTGACTTACAGTGTTCAAAGTTGACCCGCCATAACAAAACGTTACCCCAGCTTTCTGCCAGAAGTGGCAGACCTGATACTGTGATTTACCGAGTCAGGTCAGGAAGGCAACCTGTCCCTACATGTAGTCGGTGCAGGTCACGACCTAGGTTTAATCTAGACCGACATAGGGGAGTAACGAAACGCGACACTCTAAGTTTAATTTAGACCGTTCCCCATCAGTGGGGAAACATTGCCAGAACTGGCAACGAAAACAACTACTTGTTTTCATTTTCTCCACTTGTGTGGAATGTTCCCAAGAAGTTGGGAAAGACATTAAAAGCGTGAACGTTACAAAGTAGCAAGCATGTAACGGGGATGGGTACACTTTAAACTTCGCTATTTGTATGTGGGCATGCGTAAAACATCCCCAATAACAAAAGCCTTACTCAAACGAGTAGGGCTATTTTTGTGCCTATGATCTTGCTAAAACCTGCCCTAAAAACCTATGCCTAAACCTCAGAAAATCTGTTATAAAAACTATGCCTATACGATCAAGAACGCACTTAAATAGTGTTGCAACGTTGCAAAAGGTTGCACCCTAAAAGTTACATGGTTACAGGCTTATAGAGGTTGATATAATAACGATAGTAGACTAAAGAGCTTTAAAAAGTGTGCAACAAGGTTGCAAAATTTGCTTATTGTTTTAGACATAAATTAAGGGTTGCAATGCAAAAGGTCACAAGCTATCCAAAACTAAATATCAAGGAAATAGACTTTAGCAAACCTCCCCGTGCTCATCTTGTTAAGTGGCAGGGGCACAAGATAGCTTTAGCAACAACTAAACCTAATTATGGCGGTAAACGTTTTTGGTTTGTTTGTCCTTACTGTGAGAAGCGAAAAGGGGCATTGTATCAAGTAGGTCGGGCAGTAATATGCCGAGTGTGTGCGGGGTTGTATTACGCTGGGCAAGATAATAAAGCCAGACGTCACACTTTCACTAAAATTATGGCATTACACGATAAACAGCTAAATCTTATTAACAATCTAGACCCGGGTTTGTATAACAGTTATGTGGGCTTAGGCCATCTATTAGCCTGTGATCTAGCTTATAGACTGTACATTACACCAAAACGGCCGAAGGGGATGCACTGGGCTACTTACAATAAGAAAATGGATGAAATATGTAGCATAGGCCGACAATTAAGTAATCTGTATGCACTTTACGGAAAGAGAAAGGAAGCGCATGACAAGGCAATTAAAGAGCAATGGGAGCAAGCTCAAAAGGCGTTCAGTTAGTAAGTCACAAGGTCACACCTAAAAAGTCACAAACCACATCCCCAGAAAAGGGTAGTATTTTTTAGTGATTGTGTACATCTCCAATATAAAAAGCCTACTTGTCTGAGTAGGCTAATTACATAATTTATGAATGTTCTCGTTTTGCGATAATGGAATAGGTGGGCATCCATGGACCTGTCCACCAGCCAGATACACCGTATGTTTTAGCTTCTATGACTTTAAGCCCCAAGCTAGCGAGCGCGTCTGTGTATTCTTTTTTGTGATGGCCAGTGTCTACAATGATTAGAGAACCATTGTCACTAAGAACACGTACAGCTTCTTCTAGTGCATGTATTCTTGCGGAAGCCGGCTTTATATTGTGGAAGGCTAAACTGGATACGACATAGTCAAACTTTTTATCTGCAAAAGGAAGGCTGATCATGTTCGCCGTTTTGACA
>NZ_JQBH01000010.1:0-2846 GCF_001438695.1 Fructobacillus fructosus KCTC 3544 | reverse complement strand
ACTATTGTCAGACTGGTCAGAGTTGCGCCACAAGTCAATACCTGTAGCGTGACCATTACCTGATAAAAGTTTAGCAAACATTAGCAAAACCATTGCATGACCAGTACCTAAGTCAAGAACTTTTGAATTAGGATCAATCGTTATTTTTGATAAAAAACTGTTCCATATCTTGTGCTTTCCTCGAATGGAGGTATTGATAAAGATGGCGCCTGCAAAAATCATCAGAACGCCATATAAAATCGTCCACATATAACCACTGTAGTATTTATGAAAGGCAATGCCGTAGACAATTGCAAGAATGCCCCCTAAAATATATAAGAATGGTACTAAGGGTGCATCGAGGCCTTTTTTCTTTAGCTGTTTAATCATTATTTTAAAAATATCCTTTCATCCCCAATAAGGGGGGCATGCCTCACTAATATAGGTGCTTTAGATCATGTAAGCCCAAGAGTTTTTTTATTTGTCCTGTTACAGTCCTAGTAAATAAGTAACTGTGTAACCGACAACCGCAACAATACCAACAATCACAGCGGAGGTTATGTATCGTTTGTATTTAGTGTTCATTATTTTTAATATATCCTTTCATCCCCAATAGTTGCAGTACATCCCTTACTAATCAATGTGCTTTGTATCATGAAAGCCCCATAACGGGCTTTTTTATTTGTAAAAAATTAGCGCTCGATATGTTACAGACCAAGGTGTCACACTCACAACCTCTTGACCTTGTTGTTCAATATCAAAAATCGCCTCGTTTAGTTTTTTCTCCAGGCCGTGTGCTGATATTGCTTGTACTATTTTTGTTTTCATAAATACTCTTCCTCATCCTCATCTTCTGAACGCCCGATTGTAGTATGCCACGTAAGCCCCATAGTGGGCTTTTTTATTTTAGATTGTTAAGGCTATCTTCTTCTAAAATATCTAGAAAAGCACGCATATTGAAAATAAAATTTGATAATTCGTTATCAGTAATTGTGACATCGATTAGGTTAAGCGAATTTACAACCATATCAAAAGCAATTTTGTAGCGGTTTAATTTATGTTCAGAATACATAGGCGGCATTACTTTACGTATTCGTGAGTGGGTAGTATACACAATTTTACCAAATGAAAGTTTAACCTCTTCATCAGATTCGAATCTATCTGGAAATGTTCTATTAAAAATATCGATAAAATCTAACTCACTTGGTTTTTTAGCAAAAAAATCAACATCACTATTATAACTAGCATCTTGATATTTTGAATTTGTTAAACCTTGTAAATACGCAACAGACACCCCAAAAAAGTCGGCCAGTTTTTGCCAGGTTGCTAGTTTCGGTTCACGTTTTCCATTTTCATAATTGGAAATAGTAGCGTCGCTAATCTTGTCAAAATACCCGTCTTCAACAAGTTCTTTTGCCATGGCCATCATCGAAAGGCCTTTTTCTTTTCTTAATTTGCTCAAATTATTAGTCATACAACGCCTTCTTTTAGCTGTTTCATATTCAAATATTAGCTTAAAACTAACAAAATGTAAACCAATCCTTGCACTAACAAAACATTAGTGATATATTTTGTTTACACTGACGAAATGTTAGCGAAATTGTGAGGAGAAATGCTATGGCACAACATTTACAGTATTTAACGCCAGATACACAAAAGGCGATTAGGCGAAAGCGTGGCGAGTTGTCCTTAACCAAGGATAGCCTAGCTAAGCAGTTGGGGGTATCACGTCCAACACTTAACAGAATAGAAGGCCAAGCTGATGGCGTAGCCGTCCGCATTGATATTTACAAGCGGGTCTCTAATTGGCTTGCTGAACATGTATAGGAGGTAAGCACAGAGCATGGAGCAGACAACACAGACGGTCACAGAGTGGCCAAGGTGGCTTAATTTAAAGGACTCGGCAAAGTATGCAGGGTGTTCGTCTAACACGTTCAAGCGCCATCTAGTGAACGCTGGACGAGTGAGGGCGCACGTCACAGGGTATGGCACGGTTTACGACCGTGACGAAATTAGCAAAGCGATTGAAGAATGGCATTAAGGGGGATGAGATGGAAGTTTGGAACATTGTAACAACGCTGGTAACAGTGGCATGTATTGGAGTAGTTGGCTATGTAGCGGGTTACACCGTGCGAGACATGGAAGCCAAGCAATCACACAAGAAAGCGCTTAAGAGGGGATGATAACCGTGGATAACAGAGACTACACCAAGGACGTACTTAGCTCTATTGGGTATTACCAAGATGAACTACACAAGGCTGAAACTATCTTAGGTGGATCTAAAATGCCGGGACTTGAACCAAGCCATAAGGAACTAATCCTATCTATGAGACTGGCTCAAACGAAAATTAGCAATGTTTTAACTGACTTGGCCACCTTGGAAGATACGACAAAAGACCAGCTTAGTTAAGGCCACCGTGAAAGATGAATACTTTCGCATAAAAATGTAAGTATTGCATTTTGAAAATGCTAAACCTAGAAAGGAAAAGAACGAATGGAATTAGTCTATTACAAGAAATTACAGGATGAGCTGTACACGACCAATGAAATTATTGGTAAATACACAGGAGTAGCTGTCCCAAGTATCAATAAAGCAATTAAGCGAAATGAACGAATGTTAAAAGAGTTTGGGGTTTTGAGACACGGTGTCCGAAAACCTCTAGCAGGTTCATCGGGTGGACGTCCTACTAAGATTTACAAATTGAATGAACAGCAAGCAACTTTTTTAATCACACTTCTAGACAACACACCGCAGGTAAAAGAGTTTAAGAAGGCACTGGTTAAAGCGTTCTACAGCATGAAGCAGGAACTAGACCAAGCCAAGCTAAATCGAGAGCTTAACAAGCGGGCAAACATTGGACTGGCTG
>NZ_JQBH01000001.1:3247-216029 GCF_001438695.1 Fructobacillus fructosus KCTC 3544 | reverse complement strand
GTAGTTGCCGGAACGCTGGCTGCGAGGATAGGACGACGCGATGCCTGTACATATTAACAACAGTAGCACTGTATTTAGTGTTACTGTTGTTTTTTTGTTTTGTTTTGTTAGAATATAGTAAATACTTAGATTGTATCTGAAATCTTCAGAGAACAGAGGTGATCTGATGGAAATGGAACGTATTAATGACAACACTATCCGTGTGATGGTAGAAAATGATGACTTAAAAGATCGTGGAACATCCGTAAGGGATCTTTTGTCCGATCGTAGTAAGATTGAGACTTTTTTTTATAACATTCTTGCTGAGCTAGATACTGATCAAGACTTTGTTGACAATGAGAAGGTTTCTTTTCAAGTTTTACCAAATCAGAATGGTTTAGAATTATTCATTTCAAGATTGGACGATGATGATGCTTTAGGTGCCTTTTTATCGACTCTTGGTCAGGATGAAGAAAGTGTTAGCGAAAAGGCTGCGGATGATATGGCGCCAATTGATGACTTATCACTTGAGAAGAAGCAAGCCCTTCAAGAACGGGACAGGGAGTCGACTGTTTTGCCTTCTTCTTCTGTGACGGGTCGAATTGAGGTTGTGGAGCTTTCTGATTTTGAAGGTCTACTATCACTAGTTGCTTTGTTGAATGAATTTGGTGGACGCAGTTCTGTTTATCTTTATCAAGGTCGCTATTATTTATCACTCGATGCTCGTTATCTTGAAATGACAAGCAATGAGATGAATGCGTTGATGGCAACCCTTGTTGAGTACGGTCGTTTTTCAAAGCTCAGTGATTCTTTCATTGCAGAACATGGTGAGGTTTTGTTTGAGGGGAATGGTATTCATTCTTTAAACCGTATCTTTACACAGTCCTAAAAACTCTGCATAGAAGGATAAAGTTAGGTATAATGAACGTATCAATTTTTGGAGAGTTTTCATGCAAATTTTAAGCTTTATTACCTTAATTTTGACTTTTTTCCTGATTTTTTATGCAGTTTCTGCTATTTCATCGAACGTTTTAGCTCGTCGGCGAGCGACAGTTTTGAAATCTGATGCTTTTATTGAGCGTCAGCAAGCGACCCATGGCCAATTAATCGATGTTCGTGAAAAGGAACCGTTTAAACGTTCACACCTTAAAGGGGCACGGAACATGCCGGCTTTGTCTTTAGCCCAAGGAAAGTCTGGATTGCGACAAGATATTCCTGTTTTTGTTTATGGAGATACTTTGGCGAATGCATTGGGTGTCGCGAAGCGGTTACGGAAGGAAGGCTTTAATCGGTCAAATCTTTTTCTTATGGCTGGTGGTTTTCGTCAGTTTGCTGCAAAACAAAAGCGTTAAAAAAAGAATCGCTCTTGGCGATTCTTTTTGTTTGAAATATTAGAAGCGTGATTGGTGAGCAGCCTTCGAGCGACGAACTGCTTGTCGTGATACTTCTTCATACTCTTCTTCTGCCTTTTCTTGCGGGGCAATGACCGTCTTCTTGTAGCCAAAAGCCGCAGCTGTTGCGGCCAATGCTGAGCCAAGAATTCCGGCAGCTAAGCCTGTTTTAAATCCCTTTGCCATCATTTTCTCCTTTTCTACTTTGCTTCCTATTATCGTTGATTAAGCGTGTTTTGTAAACGGCTACCTGATGAAAGACTGACTGATGAATAAAATAAAAATAATCGTAATTGCTGGTCCAACTGCATCTGGAAAATCCGAACTTGCGATGGACTTAGCTGAAAAATTTAATGGGGAACTCGTGTCTGCTGATTCACTGCAGGTTTACCAGCAGTTGGATATTGGTACTGCCAAGGCAACGAGTGAAGAACTACAGCGAGTGCCACAGTACCTTATTGATTTAGTACCATATACAGCAAATTTTTCAGTAATCGATTTTGTTTCTGCGGCTGATGATGCCATTCAAAAAATAGTAAAAAAGGGGCGTCTCCCAATCATTGTCGGGGGAACCGGCTTTTACGTAAAAGCATTACTCGGCCAGCAAAGTTTTGATTACGCTGAGTCAGATTCAGACGAAGTAGCTCGTGCCATGCAGCGACCGCTTGAAGAATTAGTGGATGAATTGAAGAAGACGGCTAATTCGGAAATTTTGCAGCGAACGGATTTAAACAATAAAACAAGAGTTGTTCGAGCTTTGCAAATTACTAAGCATGGTCAAAAAAAGATGGAATCGACTCGTCCCGCTTATGATTCATTGGTTTTAGCCATTGAGTGGCCCAGGGAACTTCTTTACGAACGAATTAATACTCGTGTGCACCGGATGGTTGAAAAAGGCTTAGAAGACGAAGCAAGGCTCTTATTTGATTCTGGTGGGTTAAATCTGCAGGCCGGGCGTGGTATCGGCTATAAAGAATTTTACCCATATTTTGCGGGACAAGGTTCGTTGAAAGAAGTGATTTCAGCCATCCAACAAGATTCAAGAAGGTATGCGAAAAGGCAGTTAACTTATTGGCGGCACCAGATCGATGGCCTACAGTGGATTGATTGGCAAAACCGTCAACAAAGTGCCGAGACTAAGGTTGCTGACTTTATTAAAAAGGAGTGAAGATACGAATGGATTACGAAAAAGCACTACTTGATTTGAAAAATGGTGTTATCGATGAAATCAATGTGGAACCAACTGATTTTCCAAGATTTCAAAAGGCTTGGTCTGACTTTCCCTTTCAAAATACCGTTCGTGGCATTGCGCATCGTGCTGGAAAAGTTACGTATCAACGTGCAAAATAAGGTGTTCGTTGATGGCATTTGTGCTACAATATTAGCAAGTAAAATAAACTTAAAAAATGGCTAAGTTCGGCTTGGCTTTAATTGAGAGGCAAGATTGTGGCATTATCATTTGGACAACATAACGTCGGTATTGATTTGGGAACCAGCAACACTTTTGTGTATGTTGAAGGCAAGGGAATCGTTTTGCGTGAACCTTCCGTAGTCGCACGAAATACCGAAACAAACGAAATCATTGCCGTTGGTGAAGAAGCGCGCGCAATGTTGGGACGCACACCGGCTTCCATTGCGGCAATTCGTCCAATGCGTGACGGAGTGATTGCCGATTACGATACAACGGTCGCGATGATTTCTTATTACTTGAAGAAGGCATTGGGTGGTCGCGTTGGAAAGCCCTTTGTGACACTGGGTGTTCCAGCCAAGATTACGGCTGTGGAACGTCGTGCTGTGATTGACGCAGCGCGTGTGGCCGGGGCTCGTGATGCTTATGTACTCGAAGAGCCGTTTGCCGCTGCTATTGGTGCAGGTTTGCCGGTAATGGAACCAACTGGTTCGATGGTGGTGGATTTCGGAGCAGGGACTACGGACGTTGCCACGATTTCACTTGGAGGCATTGTTTCATCACGTTCGACTCGCTTTGCAGGTGATAAATTGAACGATGCCATTGTGTCTTATGTTCGAAACAATAACAATTTGGCAATTGGTGAAGCGACAGCTGAACGGATTAAGATTGAAGTTGGTACCGTTTCATTAGAAGAAGCCGAGACCCTACCACCTTCAACGGCTCGTGGTCGTGATTTGTTGACAGGGTTGCCAAAGACCATTGATGTGGCTGCTATTGATATTGCTCAGGCTATCCAAGATCCGATTAACGAAATCGTGAATGCAATCCGTGAAACCCTTGAATCAACGCAACCAGAAATTGCGGCTGATATTATTGATCACGGCATGGTGCTGACTGGTGGTGGTGCCCAATTAAACGGTTTGCCAGCCATGATTGAAGCGGTTACGAAGGTTTCCGTCATTGTCGCTGAGGATCCAATGGATGCCGTTGTTAAGGGTGTCGGTGAATCACTAAAGTCACTTGAAATCTTGCGTCGAAGCTAATGATAAAAAAGCGTAGCGCTTGCGCTACGCTTTTATTTTGTTGGTAAAGAAGGGAATGATAGAACATGCGTAAAATCTTTTCATCACGTACCGTTGTCCTATTGATTATCGGATTCTTGGTGGTGGTCGGCCTGATTACCGGTTCGAATTGGTTCGCAAAACGGACAAACACGCCACCTTTTTTTCAACGGGTTGTTAATGATTTGACTGGTGGGGTTGCTAAAGTCATTTCAATTCCTACCAATGCGGTGGGAAATCGGGCCAATTCGTTGGCTAATCTTTTGAATACTTTTTCAGAGAATAAAGCATTGAAGTCAAAATTGGATGGTTATGCACAGAACAAAGTAAAGTTGCAAACTGTTGAAGAAGAAAATCAATCGCTAAAAAAGCAATTGCAATTAAAAAACACACTGACTGATTATCAAACCATTTCAGCAGTGACCATTTCGCGCTCACCAACTACTTGGAATTCCCAATTAGTGATTGATAAGGGAGCGAAGTCTGGCTTGAAAAAAGGCATGCCCGTTCTGGGTGATTCCGGTATTATTGGCTTAATTACAGAGGTCAACACCGTCAATTCCAAAGTTAGTCTGATTTCAGATACTTCGGAAGATACGAATCACATTGCCATTACGGTTAAAGATTCGGCGGGGGATACGAATGGTATTCTAACGGATTATGATGCGGATAAGAAGTTGTTAGTCATGGGATCTGTGGCTAACCAAGCGACAATGAATAAGGGCGATATGGTTGTGACTTCTGGTCTTGGTGGTCTGGTGCCCGCCGGACTGCTGGTTGGTAAAATCGCCGATGTAACAACCGATTCGTATGGTTTATCAAAGAAAATTTATATTGAACCAGCATCCGACTTATCCAAAATTACGTCGGTTCTAGTTGCAAAAAGTAACGTGGAGTCTTAAATGGCAGGTTGGCAATTTTTACGATTACAATTTATTTTCCCGGTCGTTTTGTTGGTGCTGTTCCTTGTGGATGGTAATTTAGCTGCGTCCCTGGGACTTTTGATGAAGGAACCCATTCATGCAATTCCAATGTTGACTTTTACTTGGCTGTTTTACGCTATTCAGTTTGGCGTTATCGATCGTTTACCTTTTTATGTCTACGTTGTTGTCTTTGGGGTTCTATTTGATATCTTTTATACCGGTATTCTCGGCACCTACACTTTGGCCTTTCTACTGGGAACGATTGTGATGGAAAAGTTACGACCATTCTTTGATGAGCGCCTAATGTCGGGGTTGTTACTTCTCCTAATTGGACAATTAGTGTACTTGTTGGTGACGTTGTTTGCTGGGATTATGATTGGAGCAGACAACCTTACGTTGCTACCGTTTTTTGTTTATCTGGTATTACCGACTATTTTGTTTAATTTGATTCTGGCGACGATTTTTTATTTCCCTTCTTGGTCGTTATTTCAACGACTGGGCTAAACTTGCAATGTTGGTCGCTCACCGTTATAATTAAATTCAAGTTAAATCGTTGATTAGGCAGTAGCACTTGAAGACTTTTCAGGAAGCTTACGTTTATTGGAAGTAAGCAAGTTTTAAGTGTGAAACACCCCTAGGAGTGTGTTGGCGAATTTTGTAGTAGTCAGCATCGGTTGTGCCCGTTATGCACGGATGTTTTTTTAAACGTCTTGAGACAGCGCCAGTGATGGTGTTGTAGTAATGAGGTGGGACCGCGTCTATTCGCCCTCTAAGCGCTTTGCTTGGAGGGCTTTTTTTATGTTTTTATGTTGGAGATTGAGATGGAAAATGTGATGACTTTCTTACCTGGTATTCTAGCTGGGCTACAAATGACACTTGGTGTGTTCTTTATCACCATTATCGGGTCCGTTCCGCTGGGCATTTTGGCTTCTTTGGCAATGAAGTCACCATACTTTACGATTCGGTGGTTAGTGAATGGCTACATTTGGATCATGCGTGGAACGCCCCTGTTACTTCAATTGATTTTTATTTACTATGGCTTGGCCATGGTCGGCGTGTCTTTTACACGTTTTGAAGCGGCGGCCTTTGCCTTTATCATTAACTATGCTGCTTATCTGGCCGAAATTTTTCGTGGAGGACTCCAATCAATCCCTCAGGGACAGTTTGATGCGGCTAAGGTTCTGGGTTTGTCAAAGGGCCAGACTTTTTTCAAAGTTATTTTGCCACAGGTTGTTAAAATCGTTGTTCCTTCCTTTGGAAACGAAGTGGTGAACCTAGTAAAGGACACGTCGTTAATTTATGTCATTGGGTTGGGTGATATTCTTCGCGCAGGTTCCATTGCGGCTGCTCGGGACGTGACCTTAGTGCCTTACTTAATCGTTGGGGTTTTGTACCTCATCATGACGGCGGTTGTCACGATTACGCTTCGTGCAAGTGAAAAGCATTTGAATGTTTGGAGGTAAGCATGATTGAAATCAAAGGATTATCCAAGCAATATGGGGAAAAGGTTATTTTTCGTGACCTTTCATTAACTTTGAAAGATGGCGAGGTTTTGGCTATTTTAGGTCCGTCGGGTATCGGTAAAACGACACTGATTAAGACGTTAACTGGATTAGAGGCAGCACAATCTGGTGAAATTGAAATGGATGGTCAGTCCTATTCAATCTCAGAACCAGCCGTTACGTCAAAAATAGGGTTGATTTTTCAAGACTTTAACCTTTTTCCTCACCTCACTGTGCGTGATAATATTATTCTGGCTCCAATGAGCGTCAAGAAAATGAGTAAGGATGAGGCCAATCTGAAAGCGAATGATTTGTTGGCTAAACTTGGATTAACCGAGCAAGCTGATCTTTATCCTTATCAACTTTCTGGTGGGCAAAAACAGCGTGTGGGCATTGCCCGTGCTTTGGCAATGGATCCACAGGTTATCGCTTACGATGAGCCAACATCAGGATTGGATGAAAAGGCAACAGAACAGGTAGTGGCCATCATGCTATCGCTAAAAGCGGAAGGCGTCTCGCAAATTGTCGTTACCCATGACTTAACATTTGCTGAAAAGGTGGCCGATGAGACTTTCGATTTTGAAAAAGAGGTTCATCGATGATTTCAAAAAAGAAAAAAATCACAGTCAATACGATTGTGGCACTTGTTTTTTTCGCTTTAATTGCATGGGCTGTCGTAATATTGCTAAAACCTAGTAACGGTAATGTCCAAGCAAAGGAAGACCAGTGGTCGGAAATTAAGGAAAAGAAGTCCATCACCATTGGGTTAGATGACACATTTGTTCCAATGGGTTTTCGGGATAGTGCTGGTAAAATTGTTGGTTTTGATGTTGATTTGGCGGAAAAAGTCTTTTCTAACCTGGGGATTAAAGTCAATTGGCAGCCAATTGATTGGTCCATGAAGGAAACGGAATTAAATACCGGTAATATCGATGCTTTGTGGAATGGCTATACAAAAACGCCTGAGCGGGCCAAACAAGTTGCTTTTTCAACGACCTACCACCGGTCTCAATTGGCATTGGTTGTTAAAAAGAGTTCAGGGGTGAAGCACTTCTCCGATATGCAGGGGAAGGTTCTTGGTGTGCAGACCGGGTCATCAGGCGAAACAGCGTTGAACAGTCAACCCAGTGTATTGAAAAAGTATATTGCTGGTCAAAAGGCGGTAGGTTATGATACTTTCGATAAGGCATTTACCGATTTGAACGCCAACCGATTGACGGGGCTACTCGTTGATGAAGACTATGCCCGTTACTACATTAAGCAACAGGCGAACCCCAATGATTACGGGATTATGACTGGTGGTTTTGCAGTATCTGACGACGTGGTGGCCTTCCGAAAGGGTGACAATGGGCTACGTCGTGCAGTAGATCGTGAATTGGCAAAACTTGAAAAGTCTGGTTACGTTCATGAACTAGAATTGCGCTGGTTTGGGCAAAGCAGTCAGAATTTAACCTAGATTATCACTAGTAACAGTACTGAAGTCGCGTGCTAAAAGTTAGCCGCGACTTTTTTGTAAGGAGTTGTATGGCAGAGAAAATTCAAAATAAGATTGTTAATTCTTGGCATATTCATCAAGTGGAATCACACCAGTTTAATAGTAATGTCTTAATGCTTGGTTTTGTAACACCTGTCCGTTTGAAACATATCAACAGTCGTGCCTTACTCTCTTATCTCATGGCAGTACATGCAAAAAAATATCCGAACCAACAGGCTGTATCACGTCGATTAATGGCTCTTTATGGTGCGAGTTATGCTGTTCGTGTATTGACCTACGGCAATCTTGATGTTTTGTTATTTCGAATAACATTTGCAAAAGGGAGTCGATTGGGAAAGGGTGCTTTGGAATCGGAGCAAATGATTGAAGAAATCATGACTTTCATGAAGGAAATGATTTTCGGCCTCGATTTCGATTTTCTTTCAATCAATCAGCAGTTGATTGAAAATGAAAAAAAGAATTTGATTCAAGCAATTTTGGCAAGAGAAGATGACAAAGTTGCGCAGGCAATTGACCGTTCAAGAGAGTATCTTTTTTTAGACGAAGGACAACAGACTTCGATTTTAGGTGATCCAAAGCAGATTGAGCGATTAACAATCCCTGAACTCAGTGGCAGCTACCAAGAGATGCTCGAAGAGAATCAGCGGTTTCTTTTCGCACACGGCGAATGGCCTGAGGGATTAATTGAAAAAGTCGTTCGTGCTTGGCCTGCTAGCAACGCGCCTATTTCTTTTCGTGCTGCTGAACGACCAGCCCTACAAAAACCAAGCAACCAGGTCGAATCGTCGCTTAGTATTGAACAGGCAGTGGTCATTGTTCAATACGAGTTGCCTGAGGATCAGAACGGAAGCTTTGAGGTTCTCGGTGTACTAAATGCACTTTTCGGTGGTGGCCCTGCTTCTCTGCTCTTTACCGAAATTCGAGAGAAAGCATCGTTAGCGTACAATATTTCATCGCGTGCTCAGTTTAGTGTCGGCCTATTAACCTTTATCGCCGAATGTGAGCCAAAAGAAGCACAAGAACTTCTCAAAAAAATTGACGATCAGTTGCAACGAATCATTGCGGGGCAATTCACCGATGAACAGTTTTCTCAGGCCAGAAAAACGGTTTTAGGTGAACGCTTCCGGACAGCAGATGCTGTTGAAAGTCTTGCTTTAGAAAAATTTTTGCAGTTGCTTAGTAGAGAACCAGTGGATGACCAACTTTTTGAGCAAAAGCTACCCTTAGTTACCAGAAAAGAAGTGATGGCTTCAGCTAAGCAATTGAAACGGCAATCAACCTTTATTTTAACGAAGAAGGAGCAGCCTTTATGAAAAAGAATTGGCTCAGAACTGGACAAGACCCTGTCGTGTTTTTGACGCTGCAAAACGGCCTGACTGTGAATCTAATCAACAAACCAGGTTACAAACAGACGGTTGCTTCACTCACGGTCAAATTTGGTTCTCTGACGTCTACTTATCAGGATCGCAAGGGCAAAACGAAAACCATACCTGCGGGGACTGCCCATTTCTTAGAGCATAAACTGTTTGATAAACCCGAAGGCGATGTCCTAATTAAAATGGCTGACTTGGGCGCTGATGGGAATGCTTTTACATCAAATCAAGTGACCTGTTATTATCTTGCCACTCATGAAAATCTTCGTGAAAATATTGAGTTGCTGCTGGATTTTGTACAGACACCCGTTTTTTCTGAGGAATCTGTGAAGCGGGAACGGGGCATTATCGAAGAAGAAATTGCTAGCTATCAAGACGATCCCGATTCGATACTCTATCAGGGAATGTTAAGAACAGCTTACCCGAACAGCCAATTGGCAAAAGATATTGCTGGTGATGCTTTTAGCCTCCAAAAAATATCTTCTGAAGTTCTCTATGACGTTTATCATAACTATTATCGACCGGATAACATGGTGTTGACGGTTGTTGGTGATTTGAATCAAGACCAACTTTGCCAGTGGATTCAATCGAATCAGCAAGCAGGCGTGTTAACAAAAGCACGAAAAATAAGTGTTGACTTTGCCAATGGTCGACCGGTACAGGTTCGTCAAGATGAAGAAAAGCTTAATGTCAGTTTAGAAAGAATTGCTTGGCTAGGTGGACTTGAAATGCGCCCCAATCGATGTCTTGCTGAACAAGAACTACTGGCCGAATTTGTTTTGGAGCTTGTTTTTGGTGAACAAACGGATTGGTATCAGTCGTGTTATCAAGAGGGCGTTTTGGGGGATGACTTTGATTTTGAAGTTTCGATGATGCCCGGCTATGCCTACGTTTTGTTTTTTTCATCGGGTCCCCGTGCCGAGGAGCAAGAAAAAGTCATTCAGACAAGGTTGAATTTGGTTGAGCAAATTATAAGCGAAGACTTAACGGATTTTTCATTATTGAAACGAAGTTTGATTGGTGAGAAAATTCAGCAACAAGATCAGCTAACCAGCCTTGCCCTAGACGAGGATTTAGCCTTGTACGGTTTGTCACTCTTTGATAAAATGAACCTGTTGAATCAGTTAGAACAAAGGGACTTGGCAGACTATGCCAGGGTCACTTTTAAACGGAGCCAGTTGGCTCAATTTATTGTAAAGAAGCAAGATAATGGTTGAAAGTTTAACAAGTGAAGTAAGGCAAGAATTAAAAGAGGCTCGATTGGCAAAGGGATATACCTTTGAACAATTGGCAGAGCTGACAAAGATTCAGCCTAAGTTTTTAAAAGCAATTGAAGAGGACAATGAGGATGAATTGCCTAGTCCATTCTATACGCGTGCTTTCGCAAAAAAGTTTGCCAAAGCCGTTGGTTTAAATCCTGACGACTTATTTGATGAGGTAGCTTTTGATCCTTACGTTTCGTCAGATTTGTCCTACGCTCACCGTGATGATGATGGTGTTGTTCGCGCGGGAATGGGCACAAGTGAAACGGCTAAGAACCGTTTTCGTGGATGGATTCCAAAGATTTGGATGGCCATCCTCGCTTTGGTTGTGCTGGCTGTTATCTGGTTTGCGATGACGAGGATGAATCAAAGTAATAACAGTTCTTCTGATGATACGGTACATGTTTCATCATCTTCGGTACCACAGTCGTCATCTGTTTCCTCTTCATCGGCTAACTCATTAAAGCTGGAGAATCCCCAGACTGACACAACGAATAAAAAGACTACTTATAACATTGCGAATTCATTAGCTCAGGATCACAAGTTAGTGGCTAAGGGACAAAATGGCGATACCACGTTGAAAGTGACGGACGGCACGGGTAAAGTGCTTTTCAACAAGACAGTGGCAAAGGATGCAGAAGAAACGATTGATCTCCCTGCCAATACGGCGACCGTGACGGTCTTGGTTGGTCAGGTTAGTCATGTTTCGTTAACTTTGAATAATAATCATGTGGATGTACCAAGCTTACCAACTGGTGCAACGACTTGGTCCGTTATGTTGAATTTTAGTAAGTGAGGGTTTAAAAAGTGAATTTACCTAATAAATTAACAGTGTTTCGGATTATTTTAATTCCAGTTTTTGTTCTGCTCCTTTCATGGCCAGGACAAGATGCGACGGTTTTGTTCGGTAATCCAAGCCTGAACTGGGTAATGGCAGCGATTGTCTTTGCTGTCGCTTGCTTAACTGACTTTTTAGATGGACAAATTGCTCGTCGGCGTCATCTCGTGACTAATTTTGGAAAGTTTTTCGATCCACTGGCTGACAAGTTGCTTGTGATGACCGCCTTGATTTACTTAACGGCTTTTGGCGATGTTCCAGCATGGGTTACAACGGTGATTGTGATTCGCGAGCTGGCAGTAACGGGATTACGTACGTTAGTCGTTGAAAACAATGGCACCGTACTTGCAGCAGCTTGGCCAGGCAAAATTAAGACTTTCTCCCAGATGTTTGCTATTTTCTTCCTCTATTTGAAGGATTGGCCGTTCTCGTTGGTCGGTTTACCGTTTGGTGAAGGTCTTCTCTACATTGCCGTTTTCTTTACGATTTATTCCGGCATTGATTATTTTTGGCAAAACCGTTCCGTTTTTGCTGACGGATTATAAGCGCTTTAGGCGCTTTTTTCGTTATAATAATTGAAGGGGAAATGATGCGAACAAATGTTCGAAAAACACTTGCTTTTTCAATCGTAAATCCGTAAACTAGTGGATAGACAATAAGGAGTTTTCAAATGGTTGCAAAGAAGACGAGTGAAAAAAAGAAGGATGGCCGTCAGGCTGCCTTAAATGAAGCGCTCAAAAAAATTGAAAAGAATTTTGGTAAAGGATCAATTATGACCCTTGCTGATAACCAGACCACACAGATTGCGACATCACCATCTGGTTCTGTTAAATTAGACATTGCCTTAGGCGTTGGTGGGTATCCAAAGGGCCGAATTGTGGAAGTTTATGGACCAGAATCATCTGGAAAAACGACCATTGCCTTGCACGCAGTCGCTGAAATTCAAAAGGCTGGCGGCACTGCGGCCTATATAGATGCTGAAAACGCGTTGGATGTTAAGTATGCCGAGGCACTAGGTGTTAAGAAGGACGAATTGCTTTTGTCACAACCAGATACAGGTGAGCAAGGATTGGAAATTGCCGATGCCTTGGTTCAATCTGGTGCTGTTGACATGGTCGTGGTCGATTCTGTTGCCGCCTTGGTTCCACGTGTCGAAATCGAGGGGGAAATGGGAGACGCCCACGTTGGTTTGCAGGCTCGTTTAATGTCCCAAGCGCTTCGAAAGTTAGCGGGAACCTTAAACCGAACGGGAACGATTGCGATTTTCATTAACCAGATTCGTGAAAAAGTTGGAGTGATGTTTGGAAACCCCGAAACAACACCAGGTGGTCGTGCTTTGAAGTTTTATTCAACTGTTCGTTTGGAAGTCCGCCGATCAACGCAAATCAAAGATGGTTCGGATGTGATGGGTAACTTAACGAAGGTTAAGGTTGTCAAGAACAAGGTGGCCCCACCATTTAAGGTTGCTGAGGTTGACATCATGTATGGAAAGGGAATTTCACAGACTGGGGAAATCCTGGACCTTGCAGTCGACCAAGATATTATCGATAAAGCGGGATCATGGTATGCTTATCAAGGTGAGCGCATTGGTCAGGGTCGAGAAAAAGCAAAAGAATATCTTGATGATCCAGAACATGCAGAACTTCGTGAAGACCTCTATCGTCAGGTCCGGAATGCCTATGGCATTGGTGATGAAGTGGCAACTGAAGAAGGACCTGATGAAACTGATCAAGTGACAAAACCTGCTGAAAGTGATGATTTAACTGACGAACCAATTATTTAATAAGATACAGTGACAGATTAAGTTACTTTTAAAAAGCGTTGTTCAACGCTTTTTTTTGTTATAATGTCTTTGTTCCTTACTCGTTGAACGCTTGTTGAAAAAGCAATGTTTTCATTCTTGTACCGGAACATTTTTTCTGTTGTTAATTAATCTTTTGCACACAGTGGGGGAAAAACGCACATGCAAAGATCGCATCGCGGAGGCATTATAGCGTCTCTTGTCGTTCTTGTTATTGCTGGATTGCTCGTCTTTGCTTATCAAACACGAGATAAAAATGGGAATAATGCACCAATTACTGCTGTCGGATCTACAGCCTTGCAACCATTAGTTGAGGCTGCTGGAGAAGATTATCAGAAGAGCCATCCTGGAACATCGGTTACGGTGCAAGGCGGTGGTTCTGGAACGGGCCTTTCACAGATTGCACAGGGAGCCGTTTCACTTGGAAACTCTGATTTGTATGCTCAGGAAAAAAAGGGCATTAATTCAAAGAATCTTGTGGACCACCGGGTTGCCGTTGTTGGGATTATGCCAATTGTTAATCAAGAAGTTGGTGTCGATAATTTGACATTGGAACAACTCACCGCCATTTTCACCGGTAAAATTACAAACTGGAAGGATGTCGGTGGTAATGATCAAAAGATTGTTTTGGTCAACCGTGCCGCAGGTTCTGGAACACGAGCTGCCTTTGAAAAATGGGCAATGAATGGCGCTACTTCGAAAGAAGCCCAGGAACAAGACTCATCTGGAATGGTGAAGTCAATTGTCAAGAACACGCCAGGTGCCATTTCTTACGTCGCCTTTGCCTACAAATCATCAGATGTTACGTCGGTTAAAGTTAACGGTATCATGCCGACTGATGAAAACGTTGAAAATGGTTCTTACCCAATTTGGTCTTATGAACACATTTATACAAAGGGACAGCCAACTGCTGATACAAAATCCTTCTTGGAGTACATGCAGTCAACGGCTTTCCAAAAGAAGTATGTTGAAAAACTCGGTTATATTGCAATGAATAAAATGCAAATTGACCGTGATATTAACGGCCATGTTACCCACAAATAAGGGGATTGCTTGAACAATGGATTTAATTACTGAAAAAATTAAAAAAACGTCGTTATCAACGAAACAAGATCGTTTCGGAAAGTTCATCTCAGTTTCTGCTTTGGTACTCATCGCGGCGATTGTTGTGTTGATTTTTGGTTTCGTTTTGACGCGTGGATTAGCTACCTTTACAACCAATAAAATTTCGGTGAGTGACTTTCTTTTCGGTACGAACTGGAACCCAAGTGTTGTGGATAAGAAGACTGGGATGCCGGGAGTTGGCGCACTGCCATTGATTTTGGGGTCACTTGCAGTGACTTTTCTAGCAGCCATCATTGCAACACCTTTTGCCATTGGGACTGCCGTCTTTATGACTGAAATTGCCAAGAAACGTGGTGCTAAAATCATGCAGCCGGTAATTGAATTATTGGTTGGTATTCCATCCGTGGTTTATGGTGTCATTGGCTTAACGGTTGTTGTACCTGCCATCCGTTCAATATTTGGCGGTACGGGTCTCGGAATTCTTTCCGGTACAATCGTTTTGTTTGTTATGATTTTGCCAACGATCACGTCGATGACAGTCGACACACTAAAGGGTGTTCCACGACACTATCGCGAATCTGCTTTGGCGATTGGGGCTACCCGTTGGCAGATGATTTATAAGGTGATTTTGCGAGCGGCAACACCGGGGATTTTGACGGCCATCGTCTTTGGAATGGCCCGTGCCTTTGGTGAGGCGCTTGCGGTTCAAATGGTGATTGGAAACTCCGCAACGATGCCGGATTCCTTAGTCTCACCGGCAGCGACTTTGACGTCGGTGTTGACGATGGGGATTGGTAACACGGTGATGGGCTCACTCCAAAACAACGTCCTCTGGTCACTTGCCATGATTCTATTACTGATGTCGCTCATCTTTAACATTGTGATTCGCCTGATTGGTCGTAAAGGAGAGCTGAAATAATGAAAGCAAAGACTGCAGATAAAATCGCAACGGGCGTCATCTATGGAATTGCCGCTTCGGTGGCCTTCGTTTTGATTGCCATGCTGGCCTTTATTTTGGTCCGGGGACTTCCGCATCTTTCTTGGCACTTCTTGACCGCTGCTGCTCGTTCCTTTGAGGCTGGTGGTGGAATTGGCATCCAACTCTTTAACTCCTTTTACTTGTTAATTTTGGCCCTGTTGATTTCATTTCCAATTGCACTGGGTGCTGCCATTTATTTGAATGAATATGCGAAACCTAGTCTTTTTATTACGATTGTTCGGACAGCGATCGAAGTAATGTCGTCGTTGCCTTCTGTTGTGGTCGGACTATTTGGTTTTTTGATTTTCGTCGTGAAGTTTCATTTAGGTTTTTCGATTTTGTCAGGAGCCATTGCTCTGACAATCTTCAATTTGCCGATTTTAACTCGCTCGATTGAAACATCCTTGAGTCAGATTCCTAACCTTCAGCGTGAAGCAGGTGCTGCACTTGGTTTGTCACGATTTGAGACCGTGATTCATGTCATTTTACCTGCCTCAGTTCCATCAATTGTTACTGGGGTCGTCATTTCAGCAGGTCGTGTCTTTGGTGAAGCCGCAGCTTTGATTTACACGGCAGGGCAATCGGCTCCGACACTTGATTTCACTGATTGGAATCCCTTTAACTTAGCGTCGCCACTGTCGCCATTCCGGCCAGCTGAAACTTTGGCGGTTCATATTTGGAAGATTAATTCCGAGGGAATTATGCCCGACCTTTCTGCTGTATCGGCGGGGGCCTCGGCTGTCTTAATCATTGTGGTTCTTTTGTTCAACTTCTCTGCAAGGCGTCTAGGCAACTTGTTGTATAAGAAGTTAACGAATTCGTGAGGTTAGCATGACAAAAAGAAGTCAAGAATTGAAACCAGTTTCCGAGTTTATTTCGGACAGTCGTCCGGAACGGTTTGTCTACCAAATGGATGGGGACCGACATGAAATTGCTTTATCGACTGAAAATTTGCAGGTTCGATACGGGGATAAGTTGGCACTGTCGGAAGGTGATCTGTCCTTTGAGAGGTATAAAATTACCTCGTTAATTGGTGCGTCTGGATCTGGGAAATCAACGTTTCTCCGTTCCTTGAATCGAATGAATGATGATGTGGCCAACGTGACTGGTAAAATTATGTATCGTGGGTTGGATATTAATTCCAAAGACATCGATGTTTATGAAATGCGTCGTCACATTGGAATGGTTTTTCAACGGCCTAATCCATTTGCTAAATCGATTTACGATAACATTACTTTTCCACTGACTCGTCGGGGTAAGTACACCAAAGAGCAGTTGGATGAAATTGTGGAAACGACTTTGAAACAAGCAGCTCTTTGGGATCAAGTGAAGGATGAATTGAATAAGTCCGCTCTTGCTCTTTCTGGGGGACAGGCTCAACGACTGGTTATCGCGCGCGCACTTGCCTTAAAGCCCGACATTTTACTTCTTGACGAGCCCTCTTCTGCCTTGGATCCGATTTCGTCTGCTAAGTTTGAAGACACGTTATTGGAATTAAAGAAGTACTACACCATTATTATTGTGACGCACAACATGCAGCAGGCTGCTCGAATTTCGGACTATACGGCTTTCTTCCACCAAGGGAAAGTCATTGAATACGATTTGACACGTAAAATCTTCACGCGCCCTAAGGTCAAGTTGACCGACGATTATATTTCAGGTAATTTTGGATGACAAAAGAGAATGAAACAATCTTAGAAACTAGTAACGTTAAGCTCTGGTATGGCAACAAAGAGGCTTTGCATGGGATTGATTTGAACTTTCCTGAGAAGGGAATTACGGCTTTAATTGGTCCGTCAGGATCTGGAAAGTCGACCTATCTACGTGCGTTAAACCGGATGCACGATTTGGAAGATAACGTGACCGTTACCGGATCGTTTAACTTCAAAGGGCAAGATATCTATGCACCAACAACGGATACGGTTGATTTACGTAAAAAAATTGGAATGGTCTTTCAGCAACCAAACCCTTTCCCATTTTCGATCTATGATAATGTTGCTTTTGGGCTGCGTTTGGCTGGTGTGAAGGATAAGGAAACGCTAGACCGTGCGGTCGAGGAATCCTTAAAGGCTGCTTCCATTTGGGAAGAAGTTAAGGATAACTTGAATAAATCGGCTCTCGGACTATCTGGCGGTCAGCAACAGCGTGTGTCCATTGCCCGTGTTTTAGCTACACAGCCAGACTTGTTGTTGCTTGATGAACCAACTTCTGCCTTGGATCCAGTGTCAGCTCATAATATTGAAGATACTCTTCTGGAATTACGCGATCAGTATGCCATGATTATCGTGACGCACTCCTTGTCGCAGGCATCACGAATTTCTGATCGAACGGCCTTCTTCATGAACGGTAATTTGGTTGAAGTAGGGGATACGCGTAAAATTTTTATCGATCCAGAAAAGCAGGAAACGGCCGATTATATTTCTGGTCGATTCGGATAAAAATCGAACATAGCCATTGGGCTGTTAATTTTGAAAGGAAAATGCGATGCGTCGACTATTTGATGATGAATTAGCTGATTTGGACTCATCTTTTACTGAAATGGGTGAATTGGTGGCCAAGACCATCAAGGCAGCCGTACAGTCTTTTATTAAACATGACCGTGACGGTGCTCGAGGAATCATTGATAATGACTATAAAATCAATGAACGTGAAGCGGCTTTGGAAAAGAAGACCTTTGAAATGATTGCGCTTTATCAACCGGTAACAACTGACTTGCGTGAAATTGTTACGATTTTAAAAGCGGTTTCTGTCCTCGAACGAATGGGTGATCAAGCACGAAATATTGCCACTTCAACCATTCGTGTGAAGGGAACGAAGCATATTTTGTCCATTGAGAAACAATTGGGTGAGATGGGCGAATTAGTCGCAACTATGGTATCCGAAGTCATGTCTTATTATGTGAAGAACGATGCCCTTGGTTCAGAAGCAATCGCAGCCAAAAATCACCAGCTTTCCAACGCGGCTGCCCAGATTCGGACAGAAGCGGTAAAAGGCATGAAGGAAGATCCTGAATTGGTTGATTCAGCTGCTGATTACCTTGTGATTGCCGGATATATTAAGCGAATCGGAGACTACACAACGGATATTGCTGAATGGATCGTCTACAAGCGAACGGGAAAGATTATTGAATTAAATCCCGGTTACAATTACTTTATTTAAACAGTAAAAGAGGCGCGAAATAGCGCCTTTTTTGTTGCATTTAATTTATGGTATAAGGAGATTTTGCTATAATGGAGGGAGAAAAAGGATTAAGGGAGTGCCTATGCGTTTGATTATGCAGGCAGCCGTGAACATGGCTGTCTTCCTCGCCTGTGCGTTATTATTTCCATCGGGCTTTATTTTAGCAAATATGACCGTGGCCGCGCTGGCTGCCGTTGTATTGGCGTTTTTAAATCGCTTGCTCAAACCATTACTCATCTTACTGTCACTACCACTGGTCATTATTAGTTTGGGAGCCTTTTCCCTAATTATTAATGCTGCCATGTTGGAATTAACTGCTTGGCTAATTCCAGGTTTCGGTTTTGAAAGTTTTTGGTGGGCTTTTCTGGTGGCACTTTTGCTCACCCTTGCAAACTTGATTTTTGTTGATCAAGGAAGTATTCAAATTAGGAGGTAGTAACATGGCAACAAAGGCAGTAACTGTAAATGATTTGGTGAACCATACTCGTTTAACGATTGTATCTGGGCAGGAGTACTTAAATCGTCCAATCACAACGGCGGATATTTCACGTCCTGGACTTGAAATGACAGGTTATTTTACCTATTATGCACCTGAACGTGTCCAGTTATTGGGGATTACTGAAACTTCCTTTTCAGATCGAATGTCTCACGATGAGCTGTTGATGGTGTACCGAAAAATGGCGGATAAGCAGACGCCCGCTTTTGTTGTTTCAACGAGTCTTCCAATTGCCGATGAATTGAAACAGGCGGCAGAAGAAGCTCATATTCCAATTTTGACCACTCATTTGACTTCTTCACAGATTTTATCGAACATGACTTATTACTTGGGTGGTGAGTTAACGCCACGTCAAGCAGTACACGGGGTCTTGATTGATGTTCATGGACTTGGCGTCTTGATTACTGGGGATGCCGGTATTGGTAAAACTGAATCAGCTCTTGAGCTGATTCAGCAAGGAAAGGCACGTTTGGTTGCTGATGACCGTGTTGATATTCATCAAGAGGATGAACAACGGCTGATTGGACAACCATCCGAAGTGTTGCGTAATTTGATGGAAGTTCGTGGCGTTGGAATTATTGACGTCCAACAGGTTTATGGTGCGGTTTCGGTTCGCTCGCACGCCTCCGTTCGTCTAAACATTCATTTATCGAATGGCAAGATTGGCGAAGAGAACTTCGATCGTTTGGGCAATGAGGATGATACCCTTGAGATTTTGGGCGTCAAGATTAAAAAGATGGTGGTGCCCGTTACGCCTGGTCGTAATACGGCATCGGTCATTGATGCCGCCGCAGTCAAGTTCCGTACACAGAGCATGGGCTATGATGCCCTAAAGACTTTGCAGGAGCGGATGGATAAGGCAATGGCCGAAAACGAAAAAGAGGATGCAGAGGGAAAGAAGCATGACTAAAATTGCGGTCTTAGGTGCTGGTTCATGGGGAACCGCCTTAGCTAATACGATGGCTAAAAATGAAAATCAAGTCATGATTTGGTCACACAAAGAAGCTCAGGCGCAAGAAATCAACGCTCAGCACGAAAACCCCCATTATTTGCCTGGTGCAAGGCTCGACAATGCACTGCAAGCAACGAACAAAATGGAAGAGGCGGTTCAGGGCGCTAGCATTGTTTTGATTGTTGTGCCAACAAAAGCCATTCGAACTGTTTCAAAGCAACTGGCTGAAACGCTCGCGAAGTCCAAGCAACGCGTTATTTTAGCCCATGCAGCCAAGGGACTTGAACAAAAGACCCATTTGCGCATTTCACAAATGATTGCTGAAGAAATTCCAGATCAATTCTATAGTGGTTTGGCCGTTATTTCGGGCCCGTCCCATGCTGAAGACGTCGTAAAAGGAGATTTGACCGCTATCTCCATTGGTTCCAATGATGAATCAGCAGCCAAGGCCTTACAAGGGGCATTGGCTAACGAACATTTCCGCCCTTATACGAATAGTGATCTCATTGGATCGGAGCTTGGTGGTGCCCTGAAAAACATCATTGCGATTGGCTCAGGAATGTTAATTGGAAAAGGGTATGGCGCAAACGCACAGGCCGCTTTGTTGACACGTGGTTTGATCGAAATTCGCCGTGTTGGTCGAGCACTGGGAGCAAAGCCTGAAACCTTCCTTGGCCTAGCTGGTATCGGAGATTTAATCGTAACTGGAATGTCACCTAATTCCCGGAATTACCGAGCCGGGGTTTCTCTGGCGTCCGGAAAGCCACTTGCTCAAGTAGAGGAAGAAATGGGAATGGTGATTGAAGGGGTGAACACGATTAAAGCTGTGGTTGACTTTGAAAAAAAATATGGTTTGGATTTACCCATTACAAGAGCCCTTTACCAAGTGATTTATGAAGGAAAGTCCATCGATGAAGGTATTGAAGAATTGATGACTCGCCCGCTTAAAGCTGAAGATTAGTGGAAATTTTGTTATAATGGTATCAAAGACGGTAGGGTAACACGACTGCCGATTAGAAAGTAGGATAGAATGAAACCTGTACGTAAAGCTATTATCCCAGCCGCTGGGTTGGGAACGCGTTTTTTGCCAGCCACGAAAGCATTGGCTAAGGAAATGTTGCCAATCGTTGATACACCAACGATTGAATTCATTGTTCGGGAAGCAATGGCTTCTGGTATCGAGGACATTGTTGTTGTCGATGGAAAGTCAAAGCGGTCAATCGAAGATCACTTCGATTCGAATCCCGAATTGGAAAATAATTTACGTGAAAAGAACAAGCTCGAATTGTTGAAGCTGGTTGAAGAAACCACCGACATTAACATGTACTTCATTCGTCAGTCTCATCCTAAGGGACTTGGGGATGCTATTTTGACTGCTAAGGACTTTATCGGAGACGAACCTTTCGTTGTTTTGTTGGGTGATGATTTGATGCAAGATGAAGTGCCATTGACGAAGCAATTAATTGATCGCTATCATGAAACTGGTGAATCAACATTGGCCGTGATGGAAGTGCCTCACGAACAAGTTTCGGAATACGGTGTGATTGATCCAGCGGCTAAGGTAAAGGAAGATGGTCTTTACCGTGTGAAGTCCTTTGTTGAGAAGCCCAAGCCTGAAGATGCGCCTTCTGATTTGGCCATTATTGGACGTTACCTTTTGACGCCTGAGATTTTCGAAGAGTTGGAAAAGACTAAGCCTGGCAAGGGTGGCGAAATTCAATTGACTGATGCGATTGACACGTTGAACAATCGTCAACATGTTTATGCTCACAAGTTTATGGGCGATCGTTATGATATCGGTTCGAAGATTGGTTTCTTGGAAACCAATATTGAATTCGGGTTGAAGCACCCACAAGTGAAGGACGAATTGCGAGCTTACATTAAGGAATTGGCTGCTAAGTTGTAATTCTTCTGGAAGAGGTCTAGTCCCTCTTCCTTTTTTGTTCGACAAATGTATTTTTAAAATGTACAATGGAGACACTTGGTATGAAGGAGGAGACTTATGGCAGAAGTCACACAGTATGACGTAGTTATTATTGGTGCAGGTCCAGCTGGGATGACGGCCGCAACCTACGCTTCACGTGCGGAGCTCAAAACGGTGATGGTTGACCAGGGAATTTATGGTGGCCAAATGAACAACACCGCTGAGATTGAAAATTATCCAGGCTATGAAAACATTATGGGCCCCGACTTGGCTGAAAAGATGTATGCGTCATCCACGCAGTTTGGTGCTGAATACAGTTTTGGATCTGTTACTGGAATTGACGTTCTAGATAATCATGACAAAGTCGTCCACACGGATATGGGTGATTTTCAGGCACCAGTGGTGATTATTGCAACTGGATCTGAGCATATTCACTTGGGTGTTCCCGGTGAAGAGGATTACCAAGGGAAGGGTGTCTCATACTGTGCTGTCTGTGATGCTGCTTTTTTCAAAGGTGAGTCTGTTTCTGTCGTTGGTGGCGGGGACTCTGCCGTCGAAGAAGGCCTTTACTTAGCCAACATCGTGAAAGATGTGACGATTTTCGTCCGTGGTGATCGACTAAAGGCACAACCGATTCTACAAGAACGTGCTAAGAAGCAGGAAAACATTCGCTTTGTCTACAATACTTCAGTTACTTCGATTGACGGTAATGAAGAGGCTGTGCAGTCCGTGGGGTTGATTAATAATCAAACTGGTGAGAAATCGACCTTTGAAACGGCTGGGGTTTTCATTTATATTGGTCTTAAGCCAAATACCGCCCATCTGACGAACTTGGGTATCACGAATGAACAGGGTTGGATTATGGCAGATCAAAAAATGGCGACGGCTATACCAGGAATATTTGCTGCTGGTGATGTCTTGGCCAAAGAGCTTCGCCAAATTACCACTGCTGTTGGTGATGGGGGGCTCGCTGGACAAGCTGCTTACAACTACATCGCTTCACTATAATAGTGTAGAATATGAACAAGTAGATGATGCTACTTGTTTTTTGTTAAGGAGAAAAAGATGCCAATTCAACTAGTCGGAATTTCATTCTAATCGCTGAATGGAATTGAAATAATTTGGTTCCATTCTTGTTTACTTAGGAATGGAGAACTGAAATGAAAGAAAAAAATATACGTAACTTTGCCATTATTTCCCATATTGACCATGGGAAATCAACCTTGTCTGATCGCTTAATGGGAATAATGGGAACTGTTAATCAACGTGAGTCAGCGCCACAGCTTTTAGATTCACTAGCTGTTGAACAAGAACATGGCGTAACGGTTAAAGCGCGAACGGTTCAAAATATTTACGAGGATTCTAACGGTGAAAAATATCAATTGAATCTGATTGATACCCCGGGGCACGTAGATTTTAATTATGAAGTCAGTAAGAGTTTGGCTGCCACGGATGGCGTTTTACTTTTGGTTGATGCGACCCAAGGTGTGCAAGCACAAACGGTTGCCAATTGGCGTTTAGCGCATGATTTGGGATTGCCCATGCTGCCTGTCATCAACAAGGTTGATTCACCAAATGCAAAGATTGCTGTGGTTAAGCAGGAACTGCTGGATTTGGATGCTTCTTTGTCACAAAGGCCTTTTTATGAGGTATCCGCCAAAACTGGTCAAGGTGTGGCTGCTTTGATTGAAGGAATTGTTAAATACTTACCGGCTCCGGAGGGAGACGAAAACGCTCCGCTCAAGGCATTGGTTTATGATTCGGAGTTTGATCCCTATTTAGGTGTCATTGTTCAGGTTCGGATTTTTGATGGTAAGTTAAATAAAAATTCTAAATTGGAACTGATGGCTTCTAATCGAATATTTAAAACGAAGGAAATTGGCGTTTACCAACCTGCAAGATTGCCTGTCAAAGAGCTGGTTGTTGGTGAAGTAGGATACTTGATAACCGGCATAAAGGAAACCGATGATGTAAACGTAGGGGACACCATTACGACGGCTACCGCTGGCATCCAGCAAGCTTTACCAGGTTTTGAAAAGCAACAACCTTTGGTTTATGCTGGATTCTTCCCACAAGATGATTATCAACTCTTGAAGGAAGCACTGCAGAAAATCGCTTTGAATGATAGTTCTTTGGCGATCAGCGAGGAAAATTCAACTGCAATGGGTCCTGGATTTCGAATCGGCTTTCTGGGGATTTTTCATTTAAAGATTATTCAAGAGCGGTTGGAAGAAGAATACGGCCTAAAAGTGATTGTTACTTCGCCCAACGTACCTTATGAGGTGCGGTTGAAAGACTCGCAAGAAGCCAGAATAATCACAAATCCAGCACATTTTCCCAGCTTTGAAAAAATAGAAAACATTGCCGAACCGATGATGACAGCTGTTATTGATAGTCCAGCAGAAAATCTGGATCGTGTGATGCAGTTGGCCGAACAATATCGGGGAACTTTTCAAGACATGGATAATGAAGGCAATCGAGTACGCGTTAACTATCGTTTGCCTTTAGCTGAAATTGCCCATGACTTTTATAACCAATTGAAATCAATTTCGCATGGTTATGCATCGCTTCAAACAAAACCGGATGGTTATGAAGTTAGTGATTTAGTTAAAGTTGAGATCCACATTAATTATGCTAAGGTAGATGCCTTAAGCTTCATCACTCACCGTTCTAAAGCCGCTGTTCTAACGAAAAAACTGGTTCACGAATTAAAGATGACGATACCTAGGCGTCTTTATCCGATGCCAGTTCAGGCAGTTGTGGAAGGGAAGGTACTAGCTCGTATTGATGTGCCACCCCTTCGTAAGAATGCAGCAGTTAATGGCGAGCAGCGTAGTATTTCAAAGAAGCAGGCCTTATTAAGGCGCCAAAACGTCAACAAACGAAGTGCTGCACATTCTGATATTGCGTTGCCTCAAGCCGTTTTTAATACGCTTTTAGCGTTGAAGGACTAATTCTAATTTTAGAAGGGCATCGATTAAAATCGATGTCTTTTTTATGTACAAAAAGAGCACCGCCAATTGGCAGTGCTCTTTCTTTTGAAAAAGACAGATTACTTAACGATTTCGCAGAACTCAACGATTTCGGCATCTGGTCCTTTGATGTTAAAGAACTTAATACCCTTGTCCCAGAATGGCAAGTGTTGTACTTCTGAGTCAATCATATCGAAGCCAGCAGCCTTAGCTTCCTTGAAGGCAGCGTCAGCATCGGTCGTGTTCATTGAGATGTGGTTGATTGCACCTGGCTTACCAGTAGCACTTTCATCATGCCAAGTTTCAATGGTCAAGTGACCGCGATTCATGAAGATAACTTCGTTTGAAGGAAAGTCACCAATCTTTTTGAAACCAAGTGATTCCCAGAACTTCTCGGCCTTAGCCAAGTCCTTCGTAGGAATACCGATGTGTTGTACGTCATCAAAATAATCAGTAAATGCCATGATTTTAACGTCCTTTCTAAGACAGTCAATCCATTAATTAAACTTCAGTTGAAGCGCTAATCCCTTGGTGCTTTAACTTAGGGAAGATATGCTTGTCACCCCAACCTGTGATGCTTCCTTGGAAGAGGAAGGCAAAGACAGTTCCTAAACCATAGTTTGAGAAGTTTGGTAGTGCAATCAAAGCGACAACCCCAATAATCGTTGGTGGAATATAGGAAACCCACATCGCGATTCCAGCGTTACCCTTGAAGTACTTGAAACGTAAGATCTGCATTAAGTCATCGGCAGGGTGCAAAACAACGTTTGCTCGCTGGTAAATTGAGATGGCAACAGCAATTAAGGAAACACCCAAGAAGTTTAGGAAGACGTAGAAGATAATCATTCCGAAACCATGCGCTTCTGGCATGATGCTGTTGAACCAGGTTGAAAAAACATTAATCAAGAGTGAGAACGGCACCATGAAGGCAATGTTTCCAAAGAACTTCCAGAGGTTAATTTTGCGGTCTAAAATCATGTTCAAAACGGCGATTAAAACACCAACGATGAAGAAGACCCAAGAAAGACCAGATGCTGTGTTGCCCATGAAAGACATGTTCCAACCGTTTTCAGCAGCCGTCCAGTAGGCAGAACCTAGGAAGGCCGGGTGAATTTTTTGACTAGTCGCAATTGTCAAGACGTTTCCCATCGAGTTAATCACAAGGGAGAAGGCGAAGTAAGCAATGGCTGTCCCCCAGCTGATGGTACGGTTACTCTTCTGCATGGGTTAGGCCTCTTCGCCACCGACTTTAACAACGGCCTTTGAGACAACACCGAGACGTCCATTAACAAAGTCGTCAACTTGGTTGAAGTCTAATTCGTGTGACATCAATGGCTTAACGTTAAGCTTACCTGATGACAACAATGCCAATGAATCTTCGAAGGCGTTAGGGTTGATGAATGAACCTTGAATCGTCAATTCCTTTTGGAAGACTTCGTAAGTGTTCATTTCGAACTTAGCATCGGGTCCACCAACACCGAACATCAAAACTTGACCACCACGGGCAGCTGATTCGATAGCTGATTCTTGAGTTTGTGGCATTCCTACGGCTTCGATGACAACGTCGTAAGTAGAAGCAGGAATCTTGTCACCGTTCTTTGTGTTGTAAGTATTCTTAACACCGAATTGTTCCTTGTTCATCTTCAACTTTTCGTCAACAATTCCGGCCAAGTCAACTTGGTGAATACCATAAGCTTGCAAGATTTGAACAAACAATTCACCCATGAAGCCATCACCGATAACCAAAGCCTTTTGGTAAGGTGATACCTTCAACAACTTGATACCGTGAACGGCACATGAGATTGGTTCAACGATTGAAGCAGACTTCAAGTCAACGTTATCAGGGATTGGGTAAACAACAGATGCAGGTGCAGTGAAGTATTCTTCAAAACCACCATCGCGTGTAACACCAACGGCTGACAAGTTTTCACACAATTCTGGACGATCTGTGTGGCAGTACTTACATTGACCACAGTAAATGTTAGGGTCAACAGAAACGCGATCGCCGACCTTCAAGTTGGTTACGGCTGAACCAACTTCTGCAACGACACCAGAGTTTTCGTGTCCCAAAACGATTGGAGGAACAGCGTCGGCTGAACCAGGCAATCCTGCGTACAATGCGTGGTCGGTTCCACAGATACCAGCGAAGGCTGTGTGAATCAAAACCTCATTAGGCTTAACTTCTGGCTTATCAATGTTCTTGATTTCCAATTGCTTCTTACCAGTTAATACAAGTGCTTCCATGACTTGTCCTCCAATATTCTTTGTTCTTCTTTACACAATGTATGATAAACCTTGAGCAAGTGACTGTCAAGCAAATTCGCTTTTTTATTTTTATTTTTTTAAAGATGTATTTTGAGATTTTTTCTTCTATAAATAGGTTGAAAAAAACACATTAATCTGGTGTTTTGTTTAAAACTTTGGCCGAAAAGAATTTAATTGTTTAATTTTCTTAAAAAGGCTTTTCAAAAGCAGACTTTCCTATGGGCATAGGGTATGATTAAAGAAAGTCGTGTATTTTATCTCAAGTTAATCTAGTCAAAATAAGATAAATTTGAGAATATTTTACATTATCGATAGTTGTAGTTAGCTTAAAAGGGAGAGTGTGATGGTCTTAGCCTTAGATTTTATGGCTGATTGGTTAGCGCATATTGGTCAAGCAGAAGCGAATTTTTCCGTGACGGAATTGTCGATTTTGTTCTTACTTATTTTAATCGAAACGGGGGCGATTATTGCCGGATTCATCCCTGGTGATGCCCTAGTCATGACAGCTGCTGGTTTTGCTGGTAGGCACCATTCTCCGACAGAATTCATTGTGTTAGTTATTTTATTCACAGTTGCTTCCGCTATCGGAGATTCGATTAATTATTGGCTGGGCGCCTGGATTGTGAAACAGGTTGATAAAATTCCGTGGGTCAAACGGCACCTTAATGAAGATTTGTCGGATAAAATTGCCCACAACCTCAATCCAAAGCGTTGGTTACTCTTCATCATTATGGGCCGCTTTATTCCATACATCAGAACCATTGTGCCATTGTCAGCCCACCGTTTGAAGTTGCCCTTTAAAACGTACTTCCATATGTCGGCGCTCGCTTCATTTCTATGGGCTTTGACCATGGTGACGATTGGCTACTTCTTTGGTCATTTGACTTTGCCAAAGGGTGTATTACCGACTATTATTATCGTGGGACTGGTGGCTGCCATCTTAATCCTGCGTTCAAAGCGTTTTCGCCAATCCATTATTCAATTGATTACAAAACCTACTCAAGAGAAAGAGGAAAAATAACATGACGGATTACAAAGAGACCTTTCAGACATGGCAATCGGCCGACTTACCTGTTGATTTAAAAAACGACCTGGCTAACATGTCGGAAGAGCAGATGGAAGAGGCTTTCTACCAAGATATGGCCTTTGGAACAGCAGGAATGCGTGGCCACATGGGGGCCGGTACCAACCATATCAACGTGGTGACGGTTGCTAAAGTCACGGAGGCGTTGGCTCGCTACATTGATGAGCAGGGTCAAGCTGCAAAAGATCGTGGTGTGGTGATTGCCTTTGATTCTCGTCATCACTCAACGGAATTTGCCATTGAAGCCTCCCAGGTGCTTTCGGCACATGGTATCAAAGTCTATCGTTTCTCTTCTTTGCGTCCTACGCCAGAATTGTCCTTTGCGGTTCGTTTTTTAAAGGCCTTTGCCGGCATTATGATTACTGCTTCACATAATTCGAAGGAGGACAATGGGTACAAAGTCTATGGTGAAGATGGCGGACAGATGATTCCCGAAGCCGTTCAGGCAGTTATCGATGCACGTGCGGCGATTGAGAATCCTTTTGCCATTCAAAAGGATGTGAACGAAGAAAACGTTCAAATCATTGATGACATGGTTGACAATGCTTACTTAGCAGAAGTAAAAACCATCTCGGTTGATCATGAATTGATTGAACGAGAAGGTGCCGCACTCAAGTTTGTCTATACGCCACTCCATGGGACTGGACAATACATTGGCGAAAAAGCCCTGCAGCAGGCAGGCTTTACCAACTATACAATCGTCAAGGAGCAGGCCGAACTCGATGGTGATTTCCCAACGGTTAAGAAGCCAAATCCGGAAGACCCAGCAGCGATGGCACTTGGAATCGAATACGCCAAGAAGGAACAAGCTGACCTAGTTGTCGCGACCGACCCGGATGCCGATCGAATGGGCGCCGCGGTTCGTCTGGCAGATGGTTCTTACCAAGTGTTGACTGGGAACCAGATTGCGGCACTGATGGTTAATTACCTGTTAACGGCAAAGAAAAAGACGAATACATTGCCTGACAACGGTGCAATTGTGACTTCAATCGTTTCTTCTCGCTTTGCTTCAGAGATTGCTAAATCATTCGGCGTAACGACTTTTGATGTTCTAACCGGGTTTAAGTACATTGCGGCCATGATTGACCGTTTTGAAGAGAAGAAAGATTACACTTATCTCTTTGGTTTTGAAGAATCATATGGCTACTTAATTAAGCCCTTTGCCCATGATAAGGATGCGATTCAGGCGTTAGTGCTCTTTGCCGAAATGGCCGCCTACTATAAGGAAGCGGGTCGGTCCTTTGCTGATGGTTTGAATGACTTGTATGAACAATTTGGTTACTTTGAAGAAAAGACCATTGCTTACGAGTTCCCAGGCGTTTCTGGCCACCAAGAGATGGCGGACTTGATGACGAAGTTCCGTAATGAAAAGCTCGAAAAAGTCGCCGGACAACTGGTTCTGGCTACACAGGACTTTGCGAGTCAGACTCAGATTGATCGAGTTGGTGCTGAAAAGAAGATGCCACAGCCCAAGGCCAACGTTTTGAAATACTGGTTGGCTGATGGTTCTTGGATTGCCTTGCGTCCCTCCGGAACGGAGCCAAAGTTGAAACTCTACCTGGGTGTGGTGGCTGACTCAAAGAAGGAAGCCGATGAGAAGCTGGCTGCCTATGAAAAGGAAATGGCTGCTAAAGTGCAGGGATAATCCCATTGCATAGCAAAGCATCCTTTGCTATACTAGTAGAAGGCAATAAGCCATAATTAACGGTAATCCGCTGTGCGTAAGTCGGTTCGGCAAGCATACGATTGGCGATTAGGAGAATGACATGCGTCAAAACATTTTGTTAGAAAAAGTTACCTCAGCTCAATTGCGGAACGATATTCCTGAATTCCGCGCTGGTGACACGGTTCGTGTCCACGCCAAGATTGTTGAAGGAACTCGCGAACGTGTTCAGCTCTTTGAAGGAGTTGTCATCAAGCGTAAGGGAACTGGTATCCAGGCCACTTACACGGTTCGTAAGATTTCTTCTGGTGTTGGTGTTGAACGTACCTTCCCAGTACACTCACCACGTGTTGAAAAGATCGAAGTAACTCGCTTTGGTCAAGTTCGCCGTGCCAAGCTTTACTACTTGCGTGCATTGCAAGGTAAGGCAGCTCGTATCAAGGAACGTCGTCGCGACGTTTAAGTTCGAGTTCGAGTCTCCACTACTTAGTGGGGACTTTTTCTTTTGAAAAAATGTTATTGAAAGGAGCCGATGTTATGGCGGAATTCTTACAGGCTAAGGATAATCGACGGATTTTACACGTTGATATTGATGCTTTCTACGCTCAAGTTGAAATGCGTGATAATCCGGCTTTACGTAAGGTTCCCCTTGGTATTGGTCGCGATCCGGACCTACACCACGGACACGGGGTGATTGCAACAGCCAATTACATTGCTCGTCGGGCTGGCGTTCATTCAGCCATGGGATCCATTGAAGCCAAGCGGGCCTGTCCGAACTTAGTTTTTGTGGCACCTGACTTTGAAAAGTATCGAGCAATTTCTGGACAAATTCATCAAATATTTCATGAATTTACGGATATGATTGAGCCGGTGGCTTTAGATGAGGCTTACCTGGACGTGACGGCCAATAAAATGGCCGCTCCAACGTTAGCTGCTCAACTGCGTCATCGTATCTGGCAGGAAACCCAGTTAACTTGTTCCGTTGGCGTTTCCTATAACAAAGTTTTGGCAAAACTCGGCTCTGAGCACCATAAACCAAATGGTGTGACCGTCATTCCCCATGAATTGGCACAGGACTTTGTGTTAAACCTCCCGATTAAGGACTTCAGAGGGGTGGGTAAAAAGACCTTGGAAAAGTTCGAAAAAATGGGGGTGACGGATGGTCGTGACCTATATGCCATGTCCTTAGATGAATTACGTGTCCAGTTTGGTTCGTTTGGGGATGTTTTATACTGGCAGGCGCGGGCGACCCACTTTAGTCCAGTTAAGGACCGGTCGGTACGCCAGTCTGTGGGGAAGGAATCGACTTTTGAGTTAGCCTTACATGATCGCAGTGAGGTGGAAATGACTTTTAAAACCTTGGCTGAAAAAGTCGTTTTGAATATGAAAAAGAAAAAACTACTCGGTCGGACACTCACGGTGAAGATTCGCGATGACGACTTTAAGACACAGACGAAAGGCATGACGCAGGCCGTTCCCTTTGAACTTGATGCCGCCTTTTTGGCTCGCCAAGCCATGCTGATTTTTGACGAAGCCTATCCTGATAATTTTTCTATCCGTTTACTGGGATTAACCTTCTCGAACATTGTTGAACAAAAATATGAAGCTGTTTCTCTTTTTGATTCGCTCTAGAACTGCTCTTTCTTTGAGACGCTTTTCTAGGGTATAATGAAAGGTAGAGAAAAAAGCAAGGATAATAACATGGCAAGCATCCAAGAAGATATTTTGGCACAAATTAAGCGGTATGATACTATCATCATTCACCGTCATCAACGACCTGATCCGGACGCCTATGGATCGCAACTGGGCTTACAGGCAATTTTGAAAGCTTCGTTTCCCGAAAAAAAGATTTATGCAGCCGGAAAAGCGATTCCTGGTCTCGCATGGATTGGTGACGGGAATCCCATTGCGGATGAAGTGCCGGATTCTGCTTATAAGAAAGCTTTGGTGATTGTCGTGGACACGGCTAACGATCCTCGTGTGGACGATCAGCGTTGGCGCAATGGAATGGAAGTGGTCAAGATTGATCATCATCCAAACGTGGAACCGTATGGTGACTGGCAATGGGTCGAAGATGAAGCGTCGGCAACGGCTGTTTTAATTTATAAATTCTTCGACCTATTGAAGAATCAGGGATTAAGAATGACAAAGGAAGCGGCTCGCTACCTTTATATCGGCATTATCGGGGATACTGGTCGGTTCATGTATTCATTAAACGACGAGGTTTTTGAAGTTGCCGGTAAGTTGGTCTCTTACGGTTTTGATTACCAAAGCATGTATACGCAGATGACGACTTTACCGGAAGCAGCGGTGAAATTGTCCGGATGGGTCATGCAGCACATCACGGTGCTCGATTCAGGATTTGCCTACGTGGTCTTGAACCGTGATTTGCTCGATTCTTTTCATTTGGGGGATGCGGGGACATCATACACGGTCTCGATTCCCTCACGAATTGATCGCGTGAAGGCCTGGGCCATTTTTGAAGAACAAGATAACGGCGATTATCGGGTGCGTTTGCGTTCCCGTTCCATCGTAATTAACCAAATTGCACAAGATTTTGATGGTGGGGGGCACCCACTTGCTTCAGGAGCTTGGGCATATGGTAAAGAGCAGATTCAAGAGGTCATTGATCGTGTGGATACTGCCCTTAAAAATGAAAAGTAAGCTCAGCATTTGGAAAAATTCAATCACAGCTGAGCCAGAAAGTAAGGACAAATATGTCAGAAGAAAACCAACAATTTGGCCAGTTTAATTTAAAACCGGCTGTACTTGCTGCGTTGAAAAAAATTGGGTTTGAACACCCGACACCGATTCAATCGAAATTGATTCCAACCGTTTTACGGGGTGGTGATGTAGTTGGTCAATCGCAAACCGGTTCGGGTAAAACGCACACTTTTTTGGTGCCAATTTTTAATCAATTAAAACCAGAGTTACAACGCACACAGGTGGTGATTACAACCCCGTCTCGTGAATTGGCTGCTCAAATTGCTAAGGCTGCTCGGACGTTTGCTGAAGCAATGGCAATGGAAAAGGTTTCTATTGTGGAATATGTCGGTGGAACGGATAAAGCTCGCCAGGTTCGTCAATTAGAAAAACACCAACCACAGTTAGTGGTTGGGACACCTGGCCGATTGGCTGATCTGGTGAAGACTGGTGCCTTGGTGGTGAACCAAGTGAAGACCCTTGTGGTCGATGAGGCCGACATGACCCTGGACATGGGATTTCTGCCGGACGTGGACTTTTTAGCTGCTGCGATGCCAAAGGATTTGCAGACACTCGTCTTTTCTGCAACAATGCCTGAGAAACTCAAGCCGTTTTTACGGAAATATCTTGAAAATCCTTCCTTTACAACCATTCCTACGTCAGCAACCATTGCGGATACCATTGATAATTGGTTAATCTCAACGCGTTCCAAGGATAAGGAAGAAGTGATTGATCAGTTGCTCTCGATTTTCAATCCATACTTAGCGCTGATTTTTGCTAACACAAAGGAACGAGTAAAGGAATTAGCTAAACACCTTCGTCATCAAGGACTAAAGGTTGCTGAAATTCATGGTGATATTCCACCTCGTGAACGCCGTCGCGTCATGAAGGGAATTATGAACCTCGATTATCAATATGTTGTGGCGACTGATCTGGCTGCTCGAGGAATTGATATCGAAGGGGTTTCGCACGTGATTAATGACGGGGTCCCTGGAGAACTCGAATTTTTCGTTCACCGTGTTGGACGAACAGGGCGAAACGGTTTGTCTGGAACGGCTGTCACTTTGTATGGACCAGATGAAGAAAATAAGATTGCTGAACTAGAAAAACTTGGCATTGTTTTTCAAAATAAGCAAATTAAAAATGGTGACATTGTGGCTGTCAAAGACCGGAAAGCCCGTTACCAACGTCAGGCAACGACGAAGAAGCTTGATCCTGAAATGGTTGGCATGGTTAAGAAAAAGAAGAAAAAGGTCAAGCCAGGCTATAAACGTCAGATTAAGAATAATTTGAAGCGTAAGCAACAGATGGACCGTCGAATTGAACAACGGCAGGAAAGAAGAAACACCCGCCGTGAAAATAAACAGGGTTAGTTAAACCAAAAAAAGCAAGCCAATTGGGCTTGCTTTTTTGATGAATCAAGATTTTTTAGAAATCAATGGACGATGTAGAATCACGGTTTTTACGTAATTTCGGATCGAATGCTAGTAGAGAATTAGTAATGGATTGTTCGACCGATAGTTCTTCTTCTTCGGATTCAAGTGCTTGATGATCTTCATCAAGTGAAGGCGTTTCGACTTCTTCTATATAGGAATGATTGTCAGCGACTGGTTCATCGACTTCGGAATCCTCGATAACGGTTGTTTCGTTCGTTTCGGCAATGTCTGGGTTGTTGATTTTCTTATCCACGAAAGTCGTTGTTTGTGGCGCTTCTGCAGCTTGTTCAACGACGTCCTGTGATTTTTCGTTCTTATCTGCCATTGTGTCAAAGTAGGCATCGCGTAAGCTGACTTGTTCGGCAGCGGTAAGTGAATGAATCTTATGTTCATTATCAACCATAATGGTGATGGTGACGGCGTTTTTCCGTGTAATAACCTGAAAATAACCTTCCGAAACTGCTTCGTTTTGTAATTCAACTTGCTGAGCTAGGAAGCCGGTTTCAAGAGAAAAGTCCGCTTGTCGGTTTAGCTTTAAACGGTCTGCTACCACCGGTCCAGATAGTACCCACTGTTGTTCTGATTCGCTTTGGTAAATGATTTCCACTTGACCAAAAGCAGCGGTTTCGAAAAATTCGCTAACTTCGGTAATTGATTCTAGTGGAAACTGACGGGCAAGTTCTTTTCCAGCCCAGTAAGTAATGGTAGCGTAGTCATCAGTTAATAAGTTTTGAAGCAAGCCATCCCGTAGTAGGAGGGAGGCAAAGGCGTTTTCAGACCGGTTTGAACCGATGGTTTGATTGGCGTGATCATTTGTCATGTGGCAAAAATCCTTTCTTCTAAACATTATAACAAAAGGAAACCCCTACGAGCGGTCCTCTCTTGCTTTTTTTCTTGAAACAACGATAATAAGGGTATGAAAAAACGACAAAATGCAATTGGAATGATGGATTCTGGTATTGGGGGGCTGACCGTCCTAAAAGCCACGAAGGAGTTGTTACCAAACGAATCAATCGTCTTTGTTGGTGACAACGCTCGCAACCCGTACGGGCCACGCAATTCCGAAGAAGTAATTGAGTTTAGCCGGCAAATTGCCCGTTTTCTTGTCAAAGAGCACGATATTAAGGTGTTGGCCATCGCCTGTAATACAGCGACAGCCTGCGCACTTCCGGTTCTGCAGTCTGAATTAGATATTCCAGTAATTGGTGTCATTGAATCCGGTGCGAAGGCGGCCGTTTCGGCCTCTAGGACGGGTCGAATTGGCTTGATTGCAACGGAAGGCACGGTGAAATCGAATCGCTATCAAGAAGATATCAATGAATTAGAACCATCCGCAAAAATTTTTGCACAAGCTGAACCCGATTTTGTTCAACTTGTTGAAAAAAACCACTACCACAGTACTGAAGCGGAACGGTTGGTTGCTAGTCATTTGAAACAATTGAAAAATGACCAGATTGATACGCTTATCCTCGGCTGTACCCACTTCCCACTCTTGACACCTGCTATTCAACTAGCCGTCGGGAAAGACGTATCGTTAGTTGACGCTGGTGCTGCTACGGCAAAGGATTTGGCTGACCGTTTGCGTCAATTGAATTTATTAGATGATGAACAAAAGCATTCGGTAAAGTACGAACTTTACACAACTGGATCTGTTTCGAACTTTAAGACCATCGCCACCGACTGGCTCGGGGTTGGTGATTGGCAGTTTGAACACCTATCATTGCAAAAGCTCGAAAAGGAATAGGAGAAGGTGAATGGCTCGATTGATTATTGCTAGCAAAAATGCACATAAAATCCAAGAGATTAAGGCTGCCTTAGCAGCAGCTACCATCAACTTGACGGTACTTTCGCTGGCCGATTTACCCGATTTACCAGACATTGTCGAGGATGGCAAAACCTTTGTGGAAAATGCCAGTAAAAAGGCTGAAACCATTTCGGCTAAATACCCAGATGATTTCGTTTTGGCCGATGATTCTGGTCTAACAATTCCCGCTTTAAATGGTGAGCCGGGGGTCTATTCAGCTCGTTACGCTGGTGACCATGATGATGCCGCTAATAACCGAAAAGTCCTGGCAAAATTAGCGGGTTGTCGCGGGATTGAACGAGAAGCTTTTTTCACGACCGTGATGGTTATGGTTGGTCCTAACCGACGCAATTTAGAAACAGTTGGTCGTGTTGATGGCTTCATTACAGAAAGCTGGGATGGGCAAGCGGGTTTTGGTTATGATCCGATTTTTTACTATGCACCGGCTGAAAAAACCTTTGCAGAAATGACGCTTTCGGAAAAGAACAGCCTTTCACACCGGGGACGTGCCTTGCAAGAATTAGTGAACGAACTACCGGCCTGGTTGGCCGAATAAAGTCGGGGAACCGACTTTTTTAAGTTAGTCACAATAACGAGTCGGCAGCCCCAATCAACCCATAAATAAGCTATAATAAACATAATGACTGATGAAAATCCACAATTTAATGCCTGGTTTGAAGGACAAAATCAAACAGATGAGTTACTAAAAGATGCCAAGGCAAACCAAGAAGAGCAGGAAAGTGAGCTCTCGTTACGTCCCAAAAAGTTGTCGGAATACATTGGACAACGAGCGCTGAAAGAAGAATTGGCTGTCTACCTTCAGGCGGCTAAAATGCGCGAGGAAGCGTTGGACCATGTCTTGTTGTTTGGACCTCCAGGTCTTGGAAAAACAACTTTGGCCATGATCATCGCGAATGAATTAGGGGTGCACCTTAAAACGGCCTCAGGACCCGCGATTGAAAAGGGCGGGGACTTGGTAGCCTTGCTAAACGGATTGGAGCCTGGGGACGTCCTCTTTATTGATGAAATTCATCGCTTACCGATGAACATTGAAGAGATGTTGTATTCAGCCATGGAAGATTTTTACATCGACATCATGGTTGGACAAGGACCAACGGCCCGGGCCGTTCACTTTCCCCTGCCACCCTTTACGTTGGTAGGAGCCACAACCCGGCCTGGTATGTTATCGAAGCCACTCCGCGACCGGTTTGGTATCATTAATTCGCTGGCCTATTACGAGCCGGAAGACCTAGCCGAAATTGTCAGCCGAACGGCCGCGATTTTTGAAGCCCCAATTACCAAAGAGGGGGCGTTGGCAGTGGCCCTTCGCTCGAGAGGAACGCCACGAATTGCGAACCGTTTGTTAAAGCGTGTCCGTGATTTTGCTCAGGTTGCCGGCCAGTCCGCGATTGAACCGGAATTAGTGGATATGGCCTTGAATAAGTTGCGAGTTGACCAAAAGGGTTTGGATGAAACCGACCACAAACTTTTACTAGCCATGATTGATCTCTATCATGGAGGCCCAGTCGGCTTAGCCACAATTGCTGCTAATATCGGTGAAGAACAAGATACGATTGAATCGATGGTCGAGCCCTACCTGTTGCAAATTGGTTTTTTGAAACGAACGCCACGTGGACGCGTTGTGACAGAAACGGCTTACCATCATTTGAATCGACCATATGAACATCAGGATTAAAAGGGGGAAACTTCCATGGGGGATGCGCCACATTACCAATTATCAGACTTTGATTATGATTTGCCGGAAGAACTGATTGCACAAACACCGTTGAAAGACCGTTCTTCCTCGCGTTTGCTGGTTTTAAATGCCTTGACTGGTAACTATGAGGATAAGCACTTTTATGATATTTTGGAATATTTAAACCCGGGTGATGCCCTGGTGATGAATAATTCCCGCGTGTTACCAGCTCGCTTGCATGGTGTTCGGCCAAGCACGGGTGGCCATGCGGAAGTCTTGTTACTACGTCAAGACCATGATGACGTCTGGGAAGTTTTAGTTAAACCGGCTAAAAAGTCACCAGTTGGTTCAACCATTGTCTTTGGAGATGATCCAAAGCACCCCGTTATGACCGGAACAATTGTGAAGGAACTGGACCACGGTGGTCGCTATATCCAATTCGACTATCAAGGAATCTTTATGGAACGTCTGGAGGAACTGGGTGAAATGCCGTTACCTCCATACATTAAGGAAAAGCTGGACGATCAGGAACGTTACCAAACGGTGTATTCCAAAGTCGATGGTTCGGCCGCTGCTCCAACTGCTGGGCTCCATTGGACACCTGAGCTACTTCAAAAAGTCGCTGATAAAGGTGTCGAATTAGTCGAGCTGACTTTGCACGTGGGACTCGGAACCTTCCGTCCGGTTGATGAAGAAAACATTGAAGATCATCAGATGCACTCGGAGTTTTACCAGTTATCAGCCGAAGCTGCGGCCAAGCTGAACAAAGTTCGGTCAAATGGTGGTCGAATCGTTGCCACGGGAACCACTTCGATTCGTACCTTGGAAACCATTGGAACAAAGTTTAATGGGGAACTGCAGGCCGATTCTGGCTGGACGGACATTTTCATTAAGCCGGGTTATCACTGGCAGGTTGTGGATGCTTTCATTACTAACTTTCACTTACCAAAGTCGACGTTGGTTATGCTAGTGGCCGCTTTCACTGGTCGTGATAATATTTTAAAAGCGTACCAACACGCTGTTTTGGACAAGTACCGTTTCTTCTCGTTTGGGGATGCGATGTTTGTCCACAAGTAATGGAAAAAAGGCCCCTTGGCCTTTTTTTATTGTCAAAATGCATCGGTAACTTTTGGAAGAAATTTGTTATACTGCAAGATAATGGGATTTTTTGGTTTCAATAAATTTTTTAGGATTGCTTTCTTAAATACGGGAGGGTAGGGATGTTAGCATTAATCTTAAGAGTAGTTATTTCGTTATACGCCGTGGTTGTTTTCGTGGCAACGGTACATGCAAGTATTGTTGATGAAGATAAGTATTGGTTATTTTATGCCATCAATATTGCCAGTAGTTTGACCATTCTGTTCTTTGTTAGTCATTCATGGTCAACTTTTCGCTGGGTTGGCGGTCTTGGTATCGTCATTTATCAACTGCAGGGAGCCTATCGTGGCTATTTATTGGATGATTTTCAATTTCACCAGCATATGATTCGTTTGGCCATTAGCATGGCTTTAGTCATTGCGATTGCCTTTACCTGATTAGGCTGTGTGGCGTCTGTTCATGCGGTGGGTGCTCCGCAGCTCTTAAAAATCGGTACATGGTATAATAGAGGGTATGAAAAGATTTAAAAGCACAAATCCAGCCCAAACAAAGGAGCTGGCAAAAAAAATGGCTGCTTTAGCCGATGCCGGCCTAGTCATCACGTTAAATGGTGATCTTGGTGCGGGGAAAACGACTTTTACCAAGGGGTTTGCGGAAGCACTCGGTGTACTCGATCGGGTCAAGAGCCCAACCTTTAACATTCTGAACACCTACGATAGTGGTCGGCTTCCTTTGTATCATTTTGATGCCTACCGCTTGGAAGAGTCGGGCGCGGCTGACCAGGGCTTTGAGGACTACCTTGGAACGGACGGTGTAACGCTGATTGAATGGCCACAGTTCATGGCTGATTTGCTGCCTAACGATCGTTTAGTCATGACTTTTGAACGCACTGGTAATGGCGAAGACGAGCGTTTAATCACCATCAAGGGTTTGGGAAAAGTTGCCGAACTTGAAGAGGAATTATCATGATGGCGGAAAACCCGGATGAGAACAAGGTGACGTTGTCTTACAGTTTAAAGGTGCTTGACTTGCAACAAGCTGCCTTCTCACAGGAACTACTATCGGTCTTGAAAAAAGAGTCGGATACTTTTTTGTTAGCGGATGAGTTAGCACGGCAACAGTCAACGAGTATTGACGAAGAAAAGTTGGATGCTGAGGCAACTTTGCCTGCCCAAACCTGGCTTATCTGGGCAGAGACTTCCAGCAATAATGATTCTGAGGACTATCCAGCTGTGGCCTACCCAGTTGGTATCGGCTCCATATCAGAAGGGGAAGTGGGCATTGCGGTTTTAAAAGACTATCAGAATCAGGGATTGGGCCGCTTAACAATACAAGCCATGGTTGATTGGTCCGAAAAAGTCGGCTATGAGCGATTGTGGCTAGATGTGGATGTCACGAATGCGGCCGCCCGTCATCTTTATGATGAACTTGGCTTTGCTATTCAACCTGGCGGTGAACAAACGGTTGTCTTACCGACGGGTCGAACTGCCACGCTTGAACGAAGGGAATTGGTGCTAAGATGAATTTTGTTGCCATTGATTTTGAAACAGCGTCTGGCCAGCGCCACTCGGCTGTCTCGCTGGCCTTAGTCGTTGTTCGTAACGATGAAATCGTGGATCAATTCTATACGCTATTGAAGCCCGATACACCGTTTTCCGCACGTAATTCGCAAATTCACGGCATTTATAAGAAAGATGTCGTGAACGCCCCGACTTTTAAAGAAATTTGGCCTACCATTGCGCCGTTTTTTACAGAGGAGAAAATGGTGGTTGCTCATAACGCGACGTTTGATGTGTCCGTTTTAAAGGCGTGCTTGGATTATTACGACTTGCCAGATGCTCATTTTCAGGTTTTGGACACCTTAAAAACTTCACGGAAATTAATGCCTGATTTGCCTAATCACAAATTGAACACCGTTTCTGCTGCTCTTGATATCTCCCTCAAAAACCACCACAATGCGCTCGCGGATGCCATTGCCTGTGCTGAAATTTTAATTCGTCAGGGACAGCTCTTTGGAACGGAACCGTTGAAAAAAGCGGTCCGGTATAAGTAGAAGGAAAGCTTTCACAGATGAACGGTTTGAAACGAAAAAAAATAGCGAGAAATGTTCCAGCACTATTCTTAGTGCTGCTGGCCCTCCACACAATGCTGACAACCGATAAACCAATTGCGGCTTTCTTTGCCGGCTTGGGGGCTGTCATGATTTCGTATGGACTGTGGCGGAATTTATCGTCATCATTTCTAAATAAAAGGCGCTAACAACGAAACGTTGTTAGCGCCTTTTTTCATGTCCATGAGGGCAAGTAATGACAAGGTAAATTTTGGAATTTACGAGGTGTTAATGGGGAAAGCTTGTTTTGTTCATCGTGATCATTTGATTTTGAGTGAGTATCATCCTTTTTACGTAATACTAAGTGAAGAAAACATTGATGAATCTAACCGCTTTTGAGCAATTCATAATCCTTATTCGGAGAAAGCACCTATGCAACATTTTCGATACAGAGCACAAGTTGATGAACGCGATTGTGGCACTGCCTGTCTGGCCATGGTTGCGAAGACATACGGCTATGACGTATCCATTGCAAAAATACGTCGCTTAGCGAAAACTAACTTAGAAGGATCAACGGCACTTGGTCTAAAAAAAGCGGCCGAAAGAATGAACTTTGATGCAAAGGCCATTCGAGCGGATATGACTCTATTTGAGAAAGATAATCAAAAACCCTTTCCATTTATTGTGCATGTCCAAAAGCCCGATCATAGTCAGCTACTCGAACACTACTACGTCGTGTACGGTGTAACAAAAAATAAAATTAAAATTGCTGACCCGGATCCAAACGTCAAAAAGAGAACCATGACCCATGCCGAATTTGAAGAACAGTGGACAGGCGTGGCCCTCTTTTTTGCCCCCAACTCAGAGTTCAAACCAGAAAAAGAGAGTTGGCGTGGTTTCAGTGGTCTCTCATCCGTGATCATAAAGCAAAAAGGGTTAGTGGCCAATATTGTGGCGGCTTCGCTGTTTGTGATCTCGATTAGCATTGTTGGCTCTTATTTTCTGCAATTCTTAGTTGATGAGTATGTTCCCAATAGTATGATGAGCACCCTGGCCATTGTTAGTCTTGGCCTGATTTCAGCCTATCTTTTGCAACAGGTCATGGCCTATGTACAACAGTATTTGCTTATTATTCTGGGACAACGATTATCAATTGACATCATTCTTTCCTATGTCCGGCATTTGTTTAAATTACCAATGAGCTTCTTTTACACCAGACGGGTTGGCGAACTAACTTCTCGCTTTAATGATGCCAATTCCGTGATTGAAGCAGTTGCTTCATCCATACTGTCTCTATTCATTGACCTGGTCATTGTGATCATTATGGCTGTTGTTTTATTGAGCTATAATGCTCAGTTATTCCTAATTACGGCTTTATCGATTCCTGTTTACACTTTTGTTATCTTGGTCTTTGTTAAAGTCTTTTCACGTTTAAATCACGAAACCATGCGCGCGGGAGCTAATCTAGAAGCAGCGGTTATTGAACGATTAACTGGCATGGAAACAATTAAAGCGCTTGGTGCTGAACAGTCTGGTTATGATGAAATTGATCAAAACTATGTCCGTTTTTTAAAGCGTTCTTTTTCCAAAGAACGCTTAACAGCGATTCAAGAATCCTTAAAGGGGACTTTAAAACTTGTTTTTCAAGTGTTTGTTTTATGGTATGGCGCCAATTTAGTCGTGCAAAATCGTCTGACCATTGGGGAATTAATGGCTTATAACGCTTTGCTTGGTTATTTTACGGAACCACTGCAAACCATCATTAACCTACAAAGTAAGATTCAGTCCGCCATTGTCGCCGCTCACCGCTTGCAAGAAATCTATGCCGTTTCGTCTGAGTTTGACGGTGAAGAAAACCTGCTATCAATAGAAAAGCAGGATTTAACCATTCGCTTTGAAAACATTTCCTTTGAGTATCAATACAATCAACCAATTTTCGATCGCTTAGATTTAACCATACAAAACAATGAAAAAATTGCGCTGGTTGGCGTTTCTGGATCTGGAAAATCAACCTTAGCTAAACTGTTGGTTCGTTTTTTTGACCTCGAAGCCAATCACGGGAAAATCTCGATTAACCACCATGATATTTGCCAGTTTAAAAAGGAAACCCTTCGTTCAAGCATTACCTATGTTCCTCAGGAGGCCCATCTTTTTACTGGAACCATCATTGAAAACTTACTCCTAGGGGTTAAAGAGCCAGTCCAACCAGAAGCAATTTATCGAGCAGTAGAAATCGCTGGCATTAAAGAAGATATCGAAAAAATGGCACAGGGTTTTCATACTGAAATTAACGATGCGGGGACACTTTCCGGCGGACAGCGACAACGCCTCTCGTTAGCCCGGGCACTTTTAACTGATTCCCAGGTCCTTATTTTGGATGAATCCACTAGTAATCTTGATTTGCTAACCGAAAAGAAAGTGATTGATAATCTACTAGCTCTAGAGGATAAAACCATTATTTTTGTCGCTCATCGTTTAACCGTTGCCGAACGAGCGGACCGGCTGGTCATGTTAGATCATGGAAGAATCGTAGCGGATGGAAAGCATGCGGCCTTACTCGGGACTAACGAGGCCTATACAAACCTGGTACAGCAGTAAAGTGAGGAGACCAATTGTTTAAAGAAAATCAACTCGAAAGTGCTGAATTTTATAATCGTCGTTACGGGACTTTTACGACAAAACTGATTTGGCCAATCATGATTGCTGTACTGTTGACTGTTCTTTTCTTATGCTTTACAAAAAAAGAAATCACGGTAAAAGCTGTCGGGCAAATCATACCCCAAAGTACCTTAACCACAATTCAATCAGCCAATAATTCGGTCATCACTCAAAACAACCTGAAGGAAAACAAAGTGGTCCACCGTGGTGAAACCCTCGTCGTCTTCAATAATCAAGACACTACCATCAGCCAGATTAATAATCAGCAAAAAATTGATCGAACGAATCGCCATTTACAAGCGCTGAACACCTTTAAGAAAAGTGTTGAACAAGGTAAAAATTTGTTTACAACAAATGACGATTACGGCTACTCAGAGCAATATACTCACTATCAAAGCCAGTTAGATAATCTGAATCGGTCCAATCAGGAAGGTATTGACGAAATCAATCAAAGCGACGCAGAACAAAAGAATAAAGAAAAAAAGATTAATCAAAGTCAACAAGAAGCGAATCAAAAAATCCAATCATTAAAAGCTAAAACCCTGGCTAGCATTAATCAAGAAATTCAGAGCTTAAAGGACAGCAAACTAGATTTAAACAGTAACCAAATTTCGCTGGTAAATGCCGCGAATAACGCTGTCTTGAAAGCTCCAACGGATGGCGTATTACATTTAAAAGGGGCTACGACAAACTCTCAATACCTACCAAGTGGGACGGAGATTGCAGAAATCTATCCTGTTTTGAATGAGCAGACCAAGCTTGAAGTTAGTTTTGCCGTTCCTGCTAATCAAATGAACAGCTTGAAAAGTAATCAAAAAATTCGCTTTCACGCTAATCAATCCGGACCTAAGCCTCTTTTACTTAATGGAACCATTAATCAGATTGATGAAACACCAACTAATACAAAACAAGGTAATGTTTACACTATTCGGGCTAGATTGATGCCGACACAGTCTGAACTTGAAGAAATTCGATATGGCGTGGAGGGAACGGTGTCGATTATCACTGGAAAGAAGACATGGCTAAATTATTTAAGAGAATTAATACTGGCGAAATAATTAGCATTCATTGCGTAAAAAAAAATTCGCCAATATTTGGCGAATTTTTTACATTTCAATATCTAATTCCAAGGGAGCGTGGTCTTGGCGGGCGCCGGTGTCCACGACTTGAATCTTTTGAACTTTATCGGCAATGCGGTTTGACACGAGGTAGTAGTCAATCCGCCAGCCGGAATTGTTGATTTTAGATGTCTTAGAACGCTGTGCCCACCAAGAATAAATACCAGCCTCATTAGGATGCATCGCCCGCAACGTGTCTGTGTAGCCAGCATCAAGCAACTTTGTGAAGTGTGAACGTTCTTCGTCCGTGAAGCCAGCCGAATGGTGGTTGGCACTTGGATGCTTCAAATCAATTTCTTCGTGAGCGACGTTAAAGTCACCGGAGAAGATAACTGGCTTTTGCTCGTTTAACCCGTTGATGTACTGACGGTAGGCATCGTCCCAAAGCTGACGATCATCTAAGCGGGCAAGTTCGCCACCGGCATTTGGTGTGTAGACGGTTGAAACGAAGCAATCGTTGAATTCAGCGGTGACAATACGACCTTCCTGATCCATTTCGCCTGGAGCTCCAATTGCGGGATAATCAACGTTGAGGGGTTCTTCCTTCGTCATTAACATGGTACCGGCGTAAGATTTACGGGCAGACGATGAATTCGTGTAGAAATGATAGTCGGGAAAAAGAGCTTCCAGTGCAGCCTTTTGCTTCTTAGTTAAACCATCGACTTTTAATTTCGTTTCTTGAATGGCGACGACGTCGGGTTTTGCTTCTGCGATCTTTTCGAGAACGCCCCAAGTCATCAAGCCACGGTCGGATTTGTGCTCAACAGCTGCATTAATGGAATCGATGTTCCAGGAAATCAGTTTCATTTGCCTTTTCTTCCTTTAGTCAAAGTCTATTCTTCTTGCTTGGTATCAACGGGGTCCTTGCTGATGCTTTCTTGTGCCAACCGTTGCATGTAGGCCGGAATGGCGGCGGCAATCGTGGATGGTAGGGTAACGTAGGCTGTTTTGCTTAGGTTCTCTGCAATAGCAGAATGGCAATAAACAGCGGCCAGGACAGCTGGCCCCAGTGGTTGAAATTGTGCAGCAAAACCCGCAACCATTCCGGCTAGGGTGTCACCCATCCCACCGGTGGCCTGATAAGGACCGCCGACGGTTAGTTGATACATGTCATCCTTCAAGTATACCTGGGTAGCAGAAGATTTCAAAACGAGAATGGGTTCAGTTTTGAAATTAATGAGGGCCTCCCAGTTAGCATCTTCCCGGGCTTGATCAGCAATGGTGACTTCGCCGAAGCGTTGCCATTCCATTTGGTGAGGAGTCAGCACGACTTTGGCATTAGGGAGGGAAAGGTTTTGCTCAGCCATCATCGTCAGCGCTGATCCGTCGATAATCAAAGTTTGTTTTGGTTGAATATGAGCCAAGACTTGGTTTAAAACCCCAATTTCTTCGCCCAATCCTGACCCGACAAGGACGACGTCAGCCTTTTTGATTGTTTGTGTGAGGTCAGACTGGTAATCCACCACCATGACTTCGGGTAAGCGGGCGTGGATGGCGGTTTTATTGGTTAAGTCGGTGGCCACAGTGACGAGGCCAGCGCCCGATTGGACCGCCGCTTGTGCGTTCATAATAACGGCTCCGCCAAGATTGGCGTTGCCACCAACAATTAAAACGTGTCCGTACGTCCCTTTGAAACTATCGCGGTTTCTGGGGGTGATGACATTTGCTGCGAGTTCATGGGATAGATTTATCATAAAAAAATTCAACCTCCTGCACACATTTTACCGCGGACTTGTGTATAATTAAAATTAAATCATTAGAAAATTATGAAAAAGTCCCGTGTGGCTTTTCCGGAAACTATTAACGGAGGTATTTTCATGGTCGATTGGCAGTTGAAAGCAAAGGAAGAGGAAAGTGCTTATTTGGCAGATTTGGCTGATTATTTAGCCATTCCTTCCGTCAGAGATGATAGTAAGGCAACCAAAGAAGCGCCATTGGGACCTGGACCAAAGGCCGCCTTGGAACACATTTTGTCGTTGGCAGATCGTGATGGTTTTGTGACAAAAAACATCGATAACGTTGTCGGTTACATTGAAATTGGACCCAAGGACAGCGAGGAATATGTCGCACTCTTGGCCCACGTTGATGTGATGCCAGCTGGTGAAGGATGGAATACGGATCCCTTCACTGCCGTGATTGAGGATGGTAAAGTCATTGCCCGCGGTGCTTCCGATGATAAGGGACCTGGTCTTGCCGCCTACTACGCTTTCAAGATGATTCGCGATATGAACTTGCCTTTGAAGCGTCGTGTTCGTTTGATTTTCGGAACGGATGAAGAAAACGACTGGACGGGCATGACGCGTTACTTCGAAGTTGAACCAGCTCCGGCATTTGGATTCTCACCCGATGCTGAGTACCCCATCATCAATGGGGAAAAGGGGAATGTACAGGTTAACGTCACGTCTGAAGGGACGAACGGAGACAAGGCACAATTGCTGAACTTTGAATCAGGCTTACGGACAAACATGGTACCAGGTGTTGCCCGTGCCACGGTTGCCGGCTTGACTTTTGACCAAGTGGACGATGATTTTTCAAACTACTTAGCTGACCATCCACAGGTATCAGGAAAAGTCGCCGAGGATGGCGATGAGATTCAGTTAGAAGTCATTGGAAAACAGGTGCACGGTTCATTACCCGAAACGGGGGAAAATGCTGGAACCTACTTGGCCAACTTCTTGGATCGATACGAATTTGGTGGTAGTGCAGCTGGTTTCTTGACTTATCTTGGTACGTGGTCACACGATGACCCAACGGGTCGTCAATTAGGCGTGGCGTACAAAGACGAAGTCATGGGCGCTTTGTCCATGAATGTTGGAATTATTCGGTTTGATGAAGAAAACGGCGTCTTCATTAACTATAACTTCCGTTATCCAAAGGGCATTACGCCGGACTTTATCCGTGAACAATTGGCGAAGGCGATGCCGGAGTGGCGTCACAAGGCCGAGATTGGTGGCCATGCTCAGGTACCGCACTATGTTTCACCTAAGGACCCAGTAGTCAAGACTTTGTTGAACATTTACCATGATCAGACTGGTCTGAAGGCTTACGATCAGGTGATTGGTGGGGGGACATATGGACGTTTGATGGAACGCGGTGTTGCTTTTGGAGCGCTGTTCCCAGATTCACCTGAAACGATGCACCAAGTCAACGAATTTGCCCTAGTTGATGATTTAGTTCGTTCAATGGGAATTTACGGTCAAGCAATCGTTGAGTTGGCAAATCTGCCAGAATAATGGGCTTCAATCCCGAAACTATACAAAAAAGCATGAATCGACTACTTGCGATTCATGCTTTTTGTTGTTTTCTGTTGCTTATTTTGCTGTGTTATTTTTCTTTTGCTTGTCGCGAAAAACGTAAAGCTTGGAGAGGTAGTAGTTTGGAATTAACAACATGGCATTACGTGCAATGTTAACGTAAAAATCATTGAAGGAGAGGTGTTTGACCCCAATCCACATAATTCCAAGGCCGAGCCAAAAAGTCAGGGCACGTGATAAATAGTAGTTCACAATTTCGGGGATGATTTTCCACCCACGGACTTTGGAATCAAAGACCCATTGACGGTTGGTCACGTAGGCGAACAGGACGGCGATTCCCCAAGCTAAGGTGTAGGAAATGGAATAGTTGGCGAATTTAGAAATGAAGCCGTAGGACCACATGTTCACAAGGAAAGTACCAAATCCTAAAACTAAGTATCGGATGATTCGATCATATTTTTTTAGCAGTCTTTTTAACATTGGCATTCTCTCTAACCATTGATGTTTCCAATATGATAACAAAGATGAATCAATTGAGCATTAAATTTAGATAAAAACATTTAATCCGTGTCCTTTTCTAAATTTCATGAGTCAAAACCTTGTGAAAATCTGGTATTTAGTCTAAAATTAGTAGGAAGAAATGACTTGGAGGATTTGATATGTCTAAATGGACAGCAGCTGCGGATGCAAACCGTGGTACGTTAGAATTTTCAATCGCACAAGAAGATGTGCAAAAGGGCTTAAAGGCAGCCTTTGAAAAGAACAAGGACAAGATTGCGGTTCCTGGTTTCCGTAAGGGAAAGGTTCCAATGGCACTTTTCTTGCAAAAGTTTGGTGAAGAAGCCTTGTACCAAGACGTCATGGACATTGTTTTGCCAGCTGCTTACCAAGCAGCCGTTGCCGATGCCGGCATTACGGTTGTTGGACAGCCTGACATCGCTCCTGTTTCAATGGAAAAGGGTGCCGATTGGGAAATGAAGGCCGAAGTTGCCGTTGCGCCTGAAATCAAGTTGGGTGACTACACTGGTTTGACTGTTGAAAAGCAAGATGCCAAGGTATCAGACGAAGATGTTGATGCTGAAATCAAGCGTATGCAAGAAAATCAAGCGGAATTGGTTTTGCAACCTGAAGGCACAAAGGCTGAAAACGGTGACACGGTCGTTATTGACTTTGACGGTTCAATTGACGGTGACCACTTTGAAGGTGGTCAGTCAAAGGACTACTCACTTGAATTGGGCTCAGGTTCATTCATTCCTGGTTTCGAAGAACAATTGGTTGGTCATGTGGCCGGCGATGATGTTGATGTGAAGGTTACCTTCCCAGAAGATTACCAGGCCAAGGATTTGGCTGGTAAAGAAGCTTTGTTTGAAGTTAAGCTTCACGAAATCAAGCGCAAGTCTTTGCCAGAATTGGATGATGAATTTGCCAAGGATGTTGACGAAGATGTTGACACGCTTGACGAATTGAAGGCAAAGACCAAGAAGAACTTGGAAGAAGCTCGCCAGCAAGCAGCAGACGATGCATTCGAAGACGCAGCCGTTGAAGCTGCTGTTAAGAACGCCGAAGTTGTTGGTGGTGACATTCCACAAGAAATGATTGACGAAGATGTTCATCGCCAGATGCAACAGTATCTTGGTCAATTGCAGCAACAAGGTATCTCACCACAAATGTTCTTCCAAATCTCTGGTCAAACAGAAGATTCATTAAAGAAGCAGTTTGCTGAAGGTGCCGATACTCGTGTGAAGACGAACTTGGTGTTGGAAGCCATCGTTAAGAAGGAAGATTTCCAACCTTCAGATGAAGAAGTTGCCGCTGAAGTAAAGGACTTGGCTTCACAGTACAACATTTCTGAAGAGCAAGTTAAGCAGTCATTGTCAGATGCTTTGTTGAAGCATGACATTGCGATGAAGTCTGCTGTTGATAAGATTGTTTCGACTGCAAAGGCAAAGTAAACAAGATGAAGAGCCCCTTGCGGGCTTTTTTTCTTAGAGAGACTTTGACAAACGTCGTGCTAAAACGGCGTTAATTTGGATAAAGCTGAAAGGATGATCAATGACTGAAGAAAATCAAGGACCAATGATTCACTGCTCGTTCTGTGGAAAAGGCGCCGATGAGGTTAAAAAACTGGTCGCTGGGCCTGATGGTCTGTATATTTGTAATGAATGTACGGATTTGGCTGAGCAAATCATCAAAGAAGACTTAGCCCTAGATGCAGAGGGTGAACAATTGGAATTGCCGACGCCAAAGGAAATTGTTGAATCACTAGGTGACTATGTAATTGGTCAAGAAGATGCCAAGAAGACCTTGGCCGTCGCGGTCTACAACCATTACAAGCGCGTTAACGAAAACGCGTTGAAGACGACGGATGTGGAGCTTCAAAAGTCGAACATCGCCTTGCTTGGTCCAACTGGTTCGGGGAAGACTTATCTTGCGCAATCGCTTGCTAAGATTTTGCAGGTGCCTTTTGCCATTGCCGATGCCACGACTTTGACAGAAGCGGGCTATGTTGGTGAAGACGTAGAGAACATCTTGTTGAAGCTGTTGCAAGCAGCTAATTTTGACGTTGAGACCGCACAACGTGGCATTATCTACGTGGATGAAATTGATAAGATTGCGAAAAAGTCTGAAAACGTTTCGATTACACGAGACGTTTCAGGTGAAGGTGTTCAACAAGCCCTACTGAAGATGTTAGAAGGAACGGTTGCTTCTGTACCACCTCAGGGTGGTCGTAAGCATCCGAACCAAGAGATGATTCAGATTGATACCACTAACATTCTCTTTATTGTCGGTGGGGCCTTTGCCGGTCTTGATACGATCATCAAAGAGCGTTTGGGTAAGCGGGTGATTGGCTTTGGTTCCGCTTCCTCGGACAATGCGGAGGCATTGAGTAAGAAGAATATTTTACAAAACGTGGAGCCGGAGGACTTGTCGAAATTCGGGCTGATTCCTGAATTTATCGGTCGGTTGCCAATCATTACGGTTTTGGATGAATTGACTGTGGAAGACTTGACCCACATCTTGACGAAGCCAAAGAACGCACTGGTTAAACAGTATAAGGCCCTGCTTGGCTTGGACGGCGTGGATCTTGAATTCCAGCCAACGGCTTTGAAGGCGATGGCTGACTTGGCTATTGCGCGTGGAACCGGAGCTCGTGGACTACGTTCCATTATTGAGCAAGTGATGAAGGACGTGATGTACGAAATTCCATCACGTGATGATGTTGAAAAAGTTGTCATTACAAAGGCAGCCGTTGAAAACGGTAAGGAACCGAAGTTGGTTCTGAAAAAGGAAGGGTAAGCATCATGGATGTGCATAACGTCGAAATGGTCATGTCGGCCGTTTCACCAAGCCAATACCCAGAAGACGGGCGGCCAGAATTTGCGCTGGTTGGGCGGTCAAACGTTGGGAAGTCATCGTTAACCAACACGCTAATTAACCGTAAAAACTTCGCCCGGACTTCCGGGCAGCCGGGTAAGACGCAAACATTGAACTTTTACTCAGTTGAGGATGCCCTGTACTTTGTCGATGTCCCTGGGTATGGCTACGCTAAGGTTTCAAAAAAGAAACGAGAAGCTTTCGGCCAAATGATTGAAACCTATATTAGTACCCGTAAACAGTTACGGGGTGTGATTTCCCTTGTGGATGCCCGTCATAAGCCAAGCCAAGAAGACATCATGATGTACCAGTGGTTGGCTTACTACAACATTCCGGTGCTGTTGGTGGCGACCAAGGCGGATAAGATCGCTCGTGGAAAACTAAACCAATCAGAATCAATCATCAAAAAAGCAGTTGATTTCGACCCAAGTAATTCCGACTTCTGTTTCTTTTCATCGGTAACGAAATCCGGTAAAGAAAAGGTCTGGGAGTGGATTGAAAGTAAAATGTAATGTCTGGTTGCTATGGATTTTATCGATTTGTTTTGAAAAAAAGCAACTAGACCATTGACGAAAAAGACCTTCTGAGTACAATAGTACTTAGGAGGTCTTTTACATGGCAGAAGATACAGCAATTTTTGCAGGTGGTTGTTTTTGGTGCATGGTTGAACCGTTTGATTCCTTACCGGGAATTGAGAAGGTTCGTTCCGGTTATACCGGTGGGCATGTTGCCAATCCAACCTACGAAGAAGTTTGTTCCCACACAACGGGACATACGGAAGCCGTTAAAATCTGGTTTGATCCAGATGTGATTTCCTACAAGGAGCTGGTGGATTTGTATTGGCAGGTGGCAGACCCAACGGATGCCACCGGTCAGTTTGCGGATCGCGGAGATAGTTACCGGCCAGTCATCTTTGTTAATTCACCCGAACAACGGCGGATAGCGGAAGAGTCCAAGAAAGAACTTGAAGAATCCGGTCGTTTTGATCGACCAATTGTGACGTCTATTGAAGACGCCAAGCCTTTCTACGAGGCCGAGGAGTATCACCAAGACTTTTATAAGAAGGACCCCCTTCGCGAAGCGATGATGATGGTTCCCCGCAAGCGTTATCAGGAAAAGTATTGGGAGGATAAAGCACATGACGAAGTATAACCAAGAAGAATTAAAGGCTCGCTTGACACCAGAACAGTATGAAGTTACTCAAAACGCCGCAACGGAGCGTCCCTTTACTGGAAAGTATGACCAGTGGTGGGATGATGGCATTTTTGTTGACGTGGTTTCGGGAGAACCGTTGTTTTCATCAACGGATAAGTATGATTCTGGCTGTGGTTGGCCAGCCTTCACAAAGGGAATCGATGATGCTGATTTGAAGGAAGACACGGACCATTCGTTCGGAATGACCCGTACTGAGGTGCGTTCGCGTGATGCTAATTCCCACCTGGGCCACGTCTTTCCAGATGGCCCTCAAGACAAGGGGGGCTTGCGTTACTGCATTAACTCAGCCGCTCTGCGTTTCATCCCAAAGGCTGATATGGAAAAAGAGGGGTACGGTAAGTACCTGAAGTTGTTCGATAAGTAATGAAATAAAATTTTTGGTCCCGGCTTTGGCTGGGACTTTTTTATTTAGAAAAATTTTGTCTTCTATACTATATGTTATATAATATTGCCTGGAGGGAAGGTATGGCGATTAGAATTCCGAATCGAGTGCTGGAGGCTGTTGTGCTTTCGGTATTAAAAGAAGAACCACTGTATGGGTACGCACTGACCAAAAAGATTCAGTTGCAGCTACCAATTTCAGATTCCACTACTTATCCGATTTTGCGGCGTCTTGAGCAAAAAGACCTGGTGACGACCCGTTCGAAAGTCTTTGCGGAAAGAGTGCGAAAGTATTATGAATTAACGGATAGTGGCCAGCTTTATTTGAAAGAAGCCTGTGCTGATTGGCAGCTTTTTTCTAATCAAATCAATGCACTGTTGGGAGAACACTAGGATGACCTATTTGAATGAACTCGAGCAGGCCCTGGTTGGTCTGCCCAAAAACGAACAAGAAAACATTATTGAGTATTACCGGAACTATCTAGCGGATGGCGGGTTGTCGGATGAAGAGGCGCGAGTGAAGTTGGGCGAATCCGCTGTCTTAGCCGAAAAATTGAAAGCTGATTTTGACCAAGAAGATGGGGATGAGGTTACCACTCGGGCAAAGCAGACACAACCGTTGACCCGTGGTCAATTTATTCTGGTTATTTTGACTTCCCCAATTTGGCTACTGGTTACGTTAATTAGCTTTCTTGGTATTGCGTCATTGCCATTGTTGGCTTGGGGTATTGCCTTATCGTTAATTATCGTATCGGCGTTCTCAGGGATTGCCGGTGCCGTCGTGTTAACTCAGAATTTCTGGGGCGGTCTTTTCTACATTGGCATGGCAGTGATCTCAATTGGCTTGTCCATTATGTTTTCCCCATGCGCGACTTGGTTGGTCATGAAGGCGACGGACTGGACGAAGGCTCTTTTGCTGAAAATTCAACACACAGCAAGGAGGGTGATGAATCATGAATAGTAAAATAATGACTGGTTTTTTCCTCGTGTTTGTCGGTTTGGCTTTATCGGCTTTTTCGGTCTGGAAGGGGGGCTTACCGGGAGAAGTCTACTGGAACAATGGTCCTGTCTACATTTCAGATCAAGACGAGCGCGGTAGTTTGGACATTACACCAGACCAAATTAGTTCGGGCAAACAAGAGGTGAAGAACCTGGTTGTGGCCACTAAAGAGGCTGATGTGGTGGTGGAGCAGGGGACCCGTTTCTCGATTTTAACGGATCCGGTAGAAAAGTCTTCGGTAACGGTTTCATCAAATGATGGTTTGGTCACCGTGACGGCTGAAGAGAAAAATAATTGGACATTTGGAATTAAAAACCGCAATAAACACCGGATTATTATTACAGTTCCGGATAAAATGACTTTTGATAAATTATCGTTATCCAATGTGAATGGTTCGCTAAAAGTCAAAAACCAGCACAGCAACGTTTTCTCCCTGACAAATGTGAATGGAGCAGTGACGGTGTTCGATAGTAAGCTGGAAAAGTCAGGGCTGATTGATAGTCGCAATGGTGATGTGACGATTCGTAAATCGACCCTCCCTAAATTGGCCACCGTCAGTCGCCAAGGAAATGTTCAGATTGATAAAAACTACCAAAATGTTCATTTGAACAAAGCAGACTTTATTATTCGCACAATTAATGGAGACATTGCCTTAAGATAATCAATGAACGAGTCGACCGCTGGTCGACTTTTTCGTTTTAGTGGGTATTTTTGGTATAATGGGGTCAATTCAATCTAGTAATCAAAACAAGCGGGAGAACATGGTTAAAGCAAACTTAGTCAAAGACAATTTGATGGGCGATAAAATTGGTGTTTTTTTTGGAACCCTCGCGCCCATGCATATTGGGCATCAGGCCGAAATTTACAAAGCGGCGGCTCTAAACGATGGGGTGGTCGTGATTACCTCTGGCTACACTGGTGATCGTGGGGACCAGATTGGTCTTCCAGTTGAGAAGCGCTTTCGCTACCTTCGGGAAGCCTTTAATGACGAAAAAAGCATCAAGGTCGATTACATCAACGAAGATGACATTCCCCAGATGCCGAATGGTTGGCAAGAGTGGACGGATCGTTTGGTCAAAACGATTAAACGAAACATTAAAAATCCCAATGCCCACATCACTCTCTACACGGGAGAAGCCGACTATAAGTCAATGCTAGAAAAACTATTACCGAATGATGGCCATTGGTCCGTTTCATTGATGGATCGAACGATTTTGAAAGTTTCGGCTACGGCCGTTCGAAAGGATCCGCTTGGCAATTGGGATTACATTAACCGTGTCTTTCGTCGACATTTTGCGAAGAAAATCTTGGTCGTCGGGGCTCCACAAACTGGGAAGTCTACGTTAACTCGGCGTTTGGCCAGAACGTCGAACTCGCCGTTTTCATTGGAGTTTTCGAGGGCTTACCAGGAAAAGTCGAACGTGTTTGATTCAGAGCTGTTGCTAAAGGACTACACCCGCATTATTCAGGGGCAGTACGATGCGAACTCGGCTGAAATCAATTCACCGGCCAACAACGGACTGACTTTTTTTGATACCGATGCCATGGTGACCATGGCCGAAACAAGAGCTTGGTTACCGGACGAGGATGCGGCGAAGTTGAAGGCCCTCTTTGATAACACCATCGGGGAAGAAGAGCTGGATTTGATCTTGGTCATTCCACCAGCCGTTGCGGTCATGAACGGGGCCGATGAAGCCAGGACAAAACTGTTTGATCAACACTTGTGGCAGGTGATTGAAGACTATGGTTTTGATGACAAAGCCGTTTTGCTTGACCGTGTTGGTGGGGCTGATGACCCTGCTGGCTACTACGCACGTTACTTACAGGCGTTAGAAATTATTGAAAAAAGAGTTGGGGTAAACCTGACAAAGGTTTGAGAAAGGTCTGCCGTTTGGCAGGCTTTTTATAAGAAATGAACGAAGGGGATGGTGAGTCACTCCCTTCGGGAAAGGAGGAAGTAATGGTCAAAAAGTACGCACAAGTTATCGTTGATGTGCCCACCCAGCAGACGAATCAACCCTATAGTTACTTGATACCTGCTGAATTGGCGGAGCAAGTACAAGCGGGTGTTCGTGTACTTGTGGCTTTTGGCCACCGGTCCGTTTTGGGCTACGTGGTTGGGTTGTCGGATGAGCTACCCAAGGATTTAACGGTTGATCAGCTGAAGGATGTGCTCACCGTCTTAGATGAACAGCCCGTTTTGTCAAAGGAATTGCTGGCTCTAGCCAAGGACTTGGCTGAAAAGAACTTTTCTTTTTGGGTTTCCTTCTTGGCGTTGATGCTGCCAACGGCGCTCAAAGCTGATTATCGGAAAGAATTAACGGCCCTTCCTGGGCTTTCAGATACTGATCGGGTGACTTATTTAGATGGCCAAAGTCGTCGTTTGGTGAAGACGAAGGACTTTTCGGCCAAGGGTTGGCGGACCATCCTTCGTTTGCAAAAGGATGGGGTACTGGCCGTTCGAAACGTCATCGAAAACAAGGGAAAGGTTAAGACACAATTAGCCTTTAAAGTGATCGATAATGAGGCTGAGTTAGCCGAAAAGGCTGACCAGATGAAGAGCGGGGCGAAGCAGCAACGGGCAATCTTGGACTTTGCCCTTGCCCATCCGGGTCAGACTTTTTCAAAGCAGGAATGGGGCGAATTGGTCGATGTTTCGCCTTCTTCATTAAATACCGCCGTTGGGAAAGGCGTTTTAGACAAGGTTCAGGTAGAAGTGAAGCGGCGACCGCTGGGCGCTGTTACCAGCCAAAAAGAAAGCGCTAAGACCTTAAATGACGAGCAGGAAAGAGCCTACACAAGGATTACAAAAGCCATTGAAAAAGACGACAACAAGGTTTTTCTCCTGGAAGGAATCACCGGTTCGGGTAAAACCGAAGTCTACTTGCAAGCCGCGCAAAAGGCCATCGATGAGGGGAAACAGGTACTGTTTTTAGTGCCGGAAATCGCCCTAACACCACAGATGCAAAAGCGTGTCCAGGACCGCTTCGGCGATCAGACTGCCCTCTTGCATTCGGGCCTTTCGAACGGTGAACGTTACGATGAATGGCGGCGAATCCGAGAGGGGGCAGTCCAAGTTGTTGTCGGTGCCCGGTCCGCGGTTTTTGCGCCACTGAATCGTCTTGGGCTGATTATCGTTGATGAGGAGCATGAAAGTTCATACAGCCAGAGTGAAAATCCACACTATTCTGCTCGCGATGTTGCTTTCTGGCGGGCGAGTTATCACAATGCTCCGGTTGTTCTTGGTTCGGCAACGCCCTCCTTGGAGAGTCGGGCCCGGGCACAAAAGGAGGTTTATGACTTGTTGTCCTTGACGAAGCGGGCAAACCCGGAGGCACAGCTCCCCAAGGTTGATATTGTTGATATGCGGCAAGAATTTCTGGACAACGGCGACACCAATTTTTCAAAGGAGTTGTTGGAAAAGTTGAAGGAACACCTCGCTCGGGGGGAACAGGCCGTGCTCTTGTTGAACCGGCGCGGTTTTTCCTCCTTTGTTATGTGTCGGGACTGTGGCTATGTTCCGAGGGATCCCAACTGTAATTTAGCAATGACTTTGCATATGGATACGCATACGTTGAAGTGCCATTATTGCGACTACCAGGCGCCAATCCCGCAAGTCTGTCCTGTCTGTGGTTCCAAACGGATTCGCTACTATGGGACTGGAACCGAAAAAGTCGAGGCGGAACTGCAAAAGCGACTGCCTGAATATGGAGTGATTCGCCTCGACCAGGACACAACCCGTAAGAAAGGGGCCATGGCTAAGGCGCTGGCTGACTTTGGTCAGAAGAAGGCGCAGATTCTCTTGGGCACTCAAATGGTGGCGAAGGGACTCGACTTTCCAGATGTGACCCTCGTTGGTGTGCTGAATGCCGATACGGGACTGGGATTACCGGATTTTCGGGCATCAGAAAAGACCTTCCAACTACTGACGCAGGTGGCTGGTCGAGCCGGCCGATCCAAGGCGCGTGGCGAGGTGGTGATTCAGACCTTTAACCCTGACCACTATGCCCTGAAATTTGCCCAGCAGCACGATTATGAAGGCTTTTACCGGCAAGAAATGGCCATTCGGCATGCCGCGGAGTTTCCACCTTACTTCTATACGGTGCAAATCCAATGTTCGGATCCGGATGAGGCCAAAGTCGCCCTACAAAGTGCTAAAATCGCTGCCTGGTTGAAAAAAAGATTACCGGAAGATGTCTTGATTCTCGGCCCATCACCCCGTTCGATTGCCAAGCTAAAGGGACGGTACTTCTTCCAAATGATTTTGAAGATGAAGAAGCCGGATGAAGCGGATGAACAGTTACGAGAACTCGTTGATCGTTCGCAACATGCCGAGAAGGACTTTCACTTGGAGGTTCGGCGGGACCCGGTTTCCTTTATGTAAGCGAAGACCTGAGGCTAGTCATTGTGCTGCCTTTGGGTCTTTTCTTTTATTTTTGTTATAATAAGAGCAAGTAAAATACTTGTAGAAAGCGTAATGAGGTTTCAAATACATGGCATTATCAATCGTTTTTATGGGGACCCCCCAGTTTGCGGTTCCAACTTTGGAGGCTTTGGCGGCCGATGGTTCTTTTGATGTCTTGGCCGTGGTGACTCAGCCGGACCGCCCATTTGGTCGGAAGCGGCAGTTGAAGGCGAGTCCAGTTAAGGAGGCGGCCTCGAAGCTCGGCTTACCAGTTTTACAGCCTGAAAAGATTTCGGGTTCTGACGAGATGGCAAAAATCATTGAATTGGCTCCCGACTTTATCGTGACGGCTGCTTTTGGTCAGTTCCTACCGGAAAAGCTACTGCACGCTGCCAAGTACGGTGCGGTCAACGCCCACGCCTCCTTACTACCTAAGTACCGTGGCGGCGCACCCGTCCACTACGCCATTATGAATGGTGACCAGGAAACCGGCGTGTCGCTGATGTACATGGTTAAAAAGATGGATGCTGGTGATGTTTTAGCAGTGGTTAAGGTGCCCATCACAAAAGACGATAATGTTGGGACGATGTTTACGAAGTTGGGCCAGGCGGCAGTCCACTTAGTGACCGATAATTTACCAAAAATCGCTAAGGGGGAGCTGAAGGGAACGGCGCAAAACCCTGATGACGTGACTTTTTCACCAAACATTGCACGTGATCAGCAGATTCTGCACTTTGATCGAGAAACCGCTCAGGAAATCGATTGGCATATTCGCGGTTTGTACCCAACTCATCCGGCGCACGCAGTGGCTGCTGGTCAAACCGTTAAATTCATTAAAGTGGCGCCTTTACAAGAAAAGACCGATGCAAAACCAGGTGTCATTACGCAAAAGGATAAGAAGCATCTACACCTGGCAGCCGCTGATGGCAGTCAATTAGCCGTTTTGGAGATACAACCGGCTGGAAAGGCTGCCATGCCGATTGCCGCCTTCTTAAATGGCGCTGGGCAGCACTTGGCGGTTGGCGATGCCTGGATTGATTTAGGAGAGGCCGATGCCTAAGAAAACGTTACATTCCGATAATCCCCGTTTATTAGCTGCTGTGACACTGGCTAAAGTTAAAAACGGGGCCTATTCAAACTTACAATTAAACCAAATTATTAAGCAAAATCCCTTGAAGGACCAAGATAAGGGATTGTTGACCTCGCTTGTTTATGGAACCATTCAATACCGATTGCTTCTGGAATATTGGTTGGCTCCCTTCGTTAAAGGCAAGAAAATGGAGCCTTGGTTGAAGGAACTTTTGCTGACGGCGCTTTACCAGTGGCAAAAGTTGGACAGGATTCCCAAGCACGCCCTCTTTAACGAAACAATCGAAGTGGCGAAAACACTTGGTAACGTTGGGGCAGCGAAGTTCGTGACAGCGATTTTGCACAACATGGACCGTCATGGCCTACCTGATCCTGAAAAAATTCAAGATGATTTGAAACGGCTGTCCATTACCTATTCGGTACCCGTTTGGCTTGTCGAAGAATTACAAGACCAGGTTGGGACCGAAAAGACAGCCAGCATCTTGCAGTCCTTGAATCACGCTCCGGAGCAGTCGGTTCGTGTTAACACAGTCCGTGCGACTAAGGCGCTGGTTCGAAAACAACTGGAAGATGAGGGATACACCGTCAGGGATGGCCAGTTGGCAACCGATGCATTGATTGTTTCTGGGGGTCATGTGGCTTCTTCGAAGGCTTATCAAGAAGGATTGCTAACAGTGCAAGATGAGTCTGCGATGCTACCCGTTGAGGCTATGCACATTGACCAAGGTGTGCGGTCTGTCTTGGATGCCGCGGCGGCTCCGGGTGGCAAAACAACGCAAATCGCACAGGATTTGCCTGAGGGAGCTTTTGTGACGGCTTTGGATATTCACCGACACAAAGTGCAGTTAATCGCGCAAAACGCTGCTCGCCTTGGTCTGGCTGATCGAGTGAGGGCGATGGAAATGGATGCCCGTGAAATTCCAGAAAAGTTAGCAGAAGAGTTTGACCGAATTCTCGTTGACGCCCCTTGTTCTGGTTTGGGGTTGCTGCGCCGTAAGCCCGAGATTCGTTACGATAAAACGATGGATGATGTGCGTCATCTATCGAAGTTGCAATTGGCGATTCTTGAGGCAGCAGCCACAAAGTTAAAGAAGGATGGGTACTTAGTTTACTCAACTTGTACCATTCTGAATCAGGAAAACGATGAGGTAGTGGCTGCCTTTTTGGCTAAACACCCTGACTTTATTCAGGTCAAGACGGAAACGAGCCGGTCCATTAAGTCTTCTCGTGAAACGCTGGCATTGAAACTCTACCCTGATGATTTTCAAACCGATGGTTTTTATATTGCAACCTTTCAAAGAAAGGACTAATCGCTATGGCAATTGCCTACCAAAGTGACAAGGGGCCGAAGCGCTCTGACAATCAAGATGCCGTGGGCGCTTTCTACAACCGCTCTGGCGATCCCTTAGTGTTGGTCGCTGATGGTGTTGCTTCACAAAAGGGCTCCAAAAAAGCCGCTCAATTAGTGATTCAAACGTTAGGGCGTGCCTGGGAACAGGTTACCTTCAGCGAAGATGAGCGGGTCAAGGAGTGGTTGATTCATCAAGCTGATTTGGCTAACCAAGCGATTCTACTGGTTGGCGAACACGATGAAGGGCGTAGTCAAATGGCGACCACTCTCGTTGTTGCCGTTTGTCTACCAAACAGAATCTTGGTTGCTAATGCTGGCGATTCGCGCGCGTACCTTTTGCGCCGGCACGAAGCGAAGCAGTTGACTTTTGACCATACATTGAAAAATGAGTTAGAAAGACAGTCTGGGCAACGTGTTTCTGAAAATATTCCTGAGGGTGATTCATTGACCCGTTACCTCGGTGTTAATCATCAGGTTGATTTGGAATGGACGGTTGTGACGCCACAGGTGGGCGACTGGCTTTACCTGACATCGGATGGTTTGTCCAAAGTCCTGACTTTAGATGAGCAGCTCCAGATACTCCAACCAGGCATTCGCCGTCCTGGTAATCAGCCAGCGCTAGGGTCGGCGCTAGATATTGCCGAACGGTTAGCTGCGCTGACCAAAGCGGCAATTATGCGAAACGTTCCAGATAACGTCACCTCCTTGCTTGTCACGAACTTAACTGAAGACGAGCAAGACGGTCGCAAGCAGCAGTTAACCAAGACGGTTGAGGTCCCAAAGAAAGCAACGGAAGTGTTTGTTAAGAATGGATTGAAAGGAAGGTTGGACTAATGGAAGCAGGAACCATCATTGATAACCGCTATCAAATTGTTCGCCCATTGGGTGAAGGCGGAATGGCTAATGTTTACCAAGCTTTCGATACCTATTTGAAGCGAGACGTCACGCTGAAAATGATTCGCTTAGCCATTCAAAATAATCCGGAGGCCCTTCTTCGTTTTCAAAAAGAAGCGAAGGCGGCAACGGCACTGATAAATGACCACATCGTGCAGCTATACGATGCCGGGGAAGCTGATGGTTGTCCATACTTGGTGATGGAATATGTGGATGGGATGGATTTGAAAGCCTATACCAAAAGCCATTTTCCAATTCCTTACCAAGAAGTGGTCGACATTATGGAGCAGGTTCTTGACGCGGTTACCGCAGCCCACCAAGCGGGCATCATCCACCGTGATTTGAAACCCCAGAATATTTTAATCGATCAAAAGGGGCACGTTAAGATCACGGACTTTGGAATTGCCTTAGCTCAAAAACGAACGGGTCGACAGCAGGGACAGGAGCCGATTATTGGCTCAATTCACTATTTAGCACCCGAATTGACGAGGGGACAGAGTGCCTCGCAGAAGTCTGATATTTATTCGTTAGGGGTGATTTTATACGAATTGCTGACGAATAAGTTGCCTTATCAGGGGGATTCCGCTGACCGTATTGCTTATCAACACGCCGAGGTGCCGATGCCCTATGTGCGTGACTTTGATCCGCAGATTCCGCAACCCCTTGAAAACGTTGTGCTCCGGGCAACGACTAAGGATGCTAAGGACCGATATTTTTCAACGAAAGCGATGGCGGAGGATTTAAAGACCTCGCTTTCAAAACGTCGGGCTGGTGAAGGGCGCTTTGTTCCGGAAGCTTCGGATGAAACGAAACTCGTGACGCCGGATTGGACGGCCCATCCCTTTGTTGAGAGAGATCCGGACGATGCTGAAGCTGACGATGAGCAAGCGAACCGCGACGTGAAAGAGCAAATTATCGATCTCGGGAAACAGGGTTATTCTGTCAAGGACATTGCTGTTCGAGTCGATCGGACACCAAAATATGTTCGCCAGATATTGAGTGAGAACGGAATTAAGTTCCGTTCAAACAAGAAATGGTACGTGCTCGGCTTTGTTGTTTTCTTGTTACTACTTGGTCTCGGTAGTTTTGCCTATGCCGAGAATAATTATGTGACGGTACCAGATGTCACTAACCAAGCCGAAAGCACTGCCAAGAGTAAGTTGGGTAGTGCTGGTTTAGATGTATCATCCACGACAACGGCTAGTTCCAAGTCAGTGGATAAGGGGGATGTCATCAAACTAAGCCCTGGCGCTGGTCGTCACGTTAAGAAAGGCAGTTCGGTTCAACTGGTGATCTCATCAGGAAGTGCCACTATCACGTTATCGGATTACACGGGTTGGACCTATTCAAGTGCGGCTAATCAGTTGAGCAATAAGGGGATTACCGTCAAGAAGAAGACCGAAAATTCCAACAGTGTTGCTTCCGGTCAAGTGATTTCCCAGTCAATTGCCGCTGGGTCGGCCATTGATCCATCGGATAGCACTGTCACGCTGACCGTTTCAGATGGACCGAAGACCATTACTTTACCCGACCTTACGGGGCAAAGTCAGCAGGCGGTTCTTGATTGGGCAAACGATAACCAGGTGTCGTTGAATTTTGATATACAAGATTCGAATAAAACGGCGGGGACTGTTATTTCACAGTCACCAGTGGCAGGTTCAAAGTTTGGACTCGATAAAACATTGAAAGTCGTGATTTCTTCAGGAAGTAGCTCAAACTCGACAACTACTTCAAGTAGTAGTGCAAGTAGTTCAATGAGTACAACCAATCGTTAATTTTAAAAAGGATTCCCCATGGGGAATCCTTTTTTATTAGAATGCCAACTCCAGACCCATGGTATAATGGGGCTATGAAAACAGGAAGAATTATTCGGTCTTTGGCCGGTTATTATGATTTGATGCTGTCCGATGGGTCCGTTGAACGAACACGGGCTCGGGGACAGTTTCGCAAAAATGGTCAAAAGCCTTTGGTTGGCGATTGGGCCGATTTCGAATCTGAAAACGGGGAGGGCTTAATCTGGTCTTTACATCCTCGGGAAAATAGCTTGGTGCGTCCGCCCATTGCGAACGTTGATTTGGCCATCGTGGTGACGTCTGTCATTGAGCCGGCTTTTTCACAGAACTTGTTGGACCGACAGTTGGTGGCGCTTGAAGCCGCCAAAGTTCAGCCGGTTTTGTACTTTTCAAAGCTGGATTTACTGTCGGAAACGGACCAAGTGGCCTTTCAAAAGCAAGTTCAACTGTATGAAACGATTGGCTATACAGTGATTTTTTCAAAGGATGATTGGCGAAATACCTTTCAGTCCTTACTAAAAAATCAAGTGGTCGTTGTCATGGGTCAAACCGGGGCTGGGAAATCAACGTTCCTCAATGAATTAGCACCAAATTTGAAGTTAGCGGTTGGTGAAGTTTCCCAAGCACTATCACGGGGTAAGCACACGACGCGTCAGGTTTCGTTGATTCCGGTAAAGGTTTACCAAACCTTAATCGCTGATACGCCTGGCTTTTCGTCCTACGAGGTCTTTGATTTTCCGGCGGAAGAACTGGGGGATTATTTCCCAGAAATTCGCCGAGTGGCACCGAACTGCCGTTTTCGAACTTGTTCGCATTTAAATGAGCCTGGCTGTGCCGTGAAAGAAGCGGTCGAGCTTGGCAGCATTAGTGCAGCGCGCTATAATAGCTATGAATTGTTTTACCAGATTATTAAGGGCAAGCGGCCTGTCTACCAGAAGAATTCTTCAAAGTGGAAACAGGATCGCTTAAATTAACTTTTGAGAAGAAAGAGGAAAGATATGGCTGGAATTATTGCTCCATCAATTTTGAGTGCCGACGTAACCAAGCTTGGCGCTGACGTGACTTTGGTCGAAAAGGCTGGTGCAAAGTATTTGCACATTGATTTAATGGACGGTTCTTTTGTCCCTTCGATGGCTTATGGACCTGCATGGGTCAAACAACTTCGTCCGATGACTAACCTATTCTTGGACGTTCATTTGATGGCTGTTCACCCAGAAAACCATGTGGAAGCACTAGCTGCAGCTGGCGCTGACCTCATTGGGGTTCACGTCGAGGCAACGCCACACATTCACCGTGTCCTTCAAATGATTAAGAAGGCTGGCGTAAAAGCGGAGGTTGTGATTAATCCGGGAACGCCGGTGTCCGCCATTGTTCCCGTTTTGTCGATGGTTGATCAGGTATTGGTCATGACGGTTAATCCTGGTTTTGGTGGACAAGCCTTCCTGCCTGAAATGGTTGATAAAATCAAGGAATTGATGGTTTACAAGAAGGAACTTGGCTTGGACTTCGATATCGAGGTTGATGGTGGTATTAACAATGAAACGGCTAAGCTAACTGCTGATGCAGGAGCGAACGTTTTTGTTGCGGGTTCATACGTTTATGATAAAAAAGACCCAGCTGCTAAGGTGCAGACATTGTTAGAGGTCACGAAATAAAGAGCGCCATAAGGCGTTAGCGAACTGACTTTCGGTTCGCTTTTTTTCTAGGAGGAGTTATGCGAATTAATGTCTTGGCTGGTGGGCCAAAAGAAAACCGTCCTGATGATTTGTTTCAGCAACCTGGTGAGTGGGTTGGTGCCGATCGCGGTGCTTATTTTTTAATGGAAGCTGGGATTCACCCCCTCTTTGCAGTGGGCGACTTTGATTCGCTTTCGGAAAAGGAACGGCTTGAGTTAGCGGACTACCAACGCAATCGCGGTTTTGAGTCTTATCCGGCTAGAAAAGATTACACTGACACTGCCTTAGCGGTTCAGTATGCCATGAAAGCCGGGGCGGATGAGATTGTCTTGTATGGTGCAACAGGAGGGCGGTTGGATCACGAGCTTTCAAACTTAACCATTCCGTTGTTGCCTGGATTTGCTGGCTTGGTCGGCCGTTTTTCAATTGTGGATGCACAAAACACCATCACTTATGTCGATCACAGCCACAATGCTGTCAAACGACTTCCTGGTCACCATTATCTTGGTTTTATGCCATTAGGTATAGTTGATAATTTTTCAATTATCGATGCGGAATACCCATTGACCTTAAAGGAAAATAGCGGTATCATGTACTCATCGAATGAATTTGTTGGGGAATTGGTACATGTTTCGATTGAACGAGGCATCGTACTGGCGACCCAATCAACTGATCGGAGGTACTGATAAATGGCAGTAACAGCATTAACAGACGCGAACTTTGAAGAAAAGACAAAGACCGGTGTTTCAATCACTGATTTTTGGGCGGTTTGGTGTGGTCCTTGCAAGATGCAATCACCTGTAATGGATGCATTGTCAGAGGATGATTCACTGAAGGACGTCGCTTTTTACAAAGTCGATGTCGACGCCAATAAGCAGGTACCAGCTGACTTTGGTATCCGTGCCATCCCAACAATGGTGGTCATGAAGGATGGCCAGGCGGTTGAACGTTTGACTGGCTTTCACAACAAGGAACAGTTGAGTGAAATTTTGCATAAATATGCTTAATATCTTGCCAAAGTGCAAATGCTCTGGTAAAATACTGTATTGTTGATAAGAAGAGCAGGCACATCGTGCGGCTCGGATAGGAGGGTCACACATGGCAAAAGATGCAATTAACGGTGCACGTACCCGTTTTGGTAACCAACGTTCACACGCCTTGAACTCAAGTCGTCGTAGCTGGAAGCCAAACTTGCAAAAGGTAACGGTTAAGATTAACGGTTCCGCACCTAAGAAAGTTTACTTGACTGCACGTACTTTGAAGGCCGGTTTGAAGAACGGCTCAATCGAACGTGTATAAAAACCACTCCACTGGGTGGTTTTTTTATTTTATAAGACACACTGTCCTTTATGCTCTTTCGTTTTGGGGCTTTTCCCTAATCATGTTAAAATAAGTAGTAAGTAATTTGAAAGGAAAAGTGGAGCATGCAACACAGCTTCACACGACAAATACGATGGCAATTAAAATTCGAACAAAGAACGGTGATGTCACGGTTGGAAACGACGTAATCGCATCTGTTGTTGGTGGGGCAACCATTGCTAACCCTGGTGTGGTTGGTATGGCTTCTCGTTCCGCTTTCAAAGATGGCGTTAACCAGATTCTAAACCGAGAGAACTATGGTCGTGGTGTTGTGGTTTCACAGCAACCACAGGGGCTGACGATTGATGTCTATATCGTTGTGCAACACGGCATGAAGTTGGCTGACATTGCGGCTTCGGTTCAAAGTCGCGTGAAGTATTATTTAAATGCCTACCTAGGCCTACAAGTACCTGAAGTGAACGTCATTGTTCAAGGGATTGAAACCGAGGATTAAAAAATGACTGAAAAAATCACCACCATTACGCCGCTCGTTTACGGTAAAATGGTTAATGCGGCGGCAGCTAGGTTGTCTGCTAATGCTGAAAACATTAACAAATTAAACGTTTTTCCTGTGCCGGATGGCGATACGGGGACGAACATGGCGCTTTCGATGGCTTCTGGTGCCGAATATGAACGAGCATCGCAAGACCAAAGTGTTGGATTGCTCTCAAAAGCAACGGCTAAGGGCTTGTTGATGGGGGCTCGTGGTAACTCTGGTGTCATCTTGTCTCAAATTTTCCGTGGGATGGCTACGGCGATGGCGGACAAGGAAACTTTGTCAGCACGAGACATGGCCGATGCCCTGATGGAAGCGGCCAAGGTAGCCTATAAGTCCGTGATGAAGCCAACCGAAGGAACCATCTTAACGGTCATTCGAATGGCGGCCACCGAGGCCGATCAGGCAGCCAGTGCTGGCGATGATCTACCAACTCTAATGACAAAGGTGAAAGAAGCTGCTCAAAAAGCTTTGGATTCCACACCCGACCTTCTTCCCGTGTTAAAGGAGGTTGGCGTTGTTGATTCTGGTGGACAAGGGCTGGTGATGGTTCTTTCAGCCTTTACGGACGTGGTGTTGGGGACGTTTGATGATAAGAATCTAACAACGCCCGATAATGCTGAATTAGACCAAATGGTTTCGAAACTGCATGCTGGTGCACAGGCTGACGAATCGTTGAACCCTGAAGATATTAAATATGGTTACTGTACAGAAATCATGGTTGATTTGGCTGAGGGGACGACTTGGGACCACAAGTTTGATTATGATACCTTCTACAACTTCATCGCCGATAAGGGGGATTCTCTCCTTGTCATCAACGATGATGATGTTGTTAAAGTGCACGTCCACACCGAAGATCCTGGAACAATCATTCATTGGGGAACTGAATTTGGTTCCCTTCGCAAGGTCAAAGTCGATAACATGCGTGATCAGCAACAAGCGGTGATTGATCGACAGGAAGAAGAGAAGCAAGAAGAACGGGCGGAGGCTAAGCCTAAGAAGGCTCCTAAGTTAGCTGTTTTTGCTGTTGCTTCAGGAAAGGGAATCGAAAAGCTGTTTGATTCGCTGGGTGTCTATCAGGTGATTACTGGCGGACAGACGATGAATCCTTCTACGAAGGATTTTGTGGATGCGATTACGGCGTCTGGTGCCGAACAAGCCATTATTTTGCCAAACAATTCAAACATTTTCCTGGCTGCTGATCAAGCCAAGGAAGTGGCGGGCGTGCCCGTTTCAGTTATTAAATCTCGTTCGATTCAACAAGGTTTGACAGCCATGTTAGGTTACAATCCCGACGCCACTTTGCTTGATAACGAGCAGGATATGACGGCGGAATTGGACACCGTTGTATCGGGGGCTGTGACGCAAGCGGTGCGCGAAACGACTTTGAAGGGTCATGACATTAAGAAGGGTGACTGGCTCGGCATGAAAGACGGCGAGATTGTTGTCGTTGGCAAGAAATTGGCTGAAACGGCGAAGTCCCTTTTGGAACAGATGTGTGATGATGATTCTGAGATCGTTACCATTATCTCTGGTGAAGGTGCTAAACCTAAGGATGAAAAGGCCTTAGAAGAAGCGGTTTCCGAAATTGATGATGACCTTGAAATTGAAGTTCATGATGGTGGTCAAGCACTGTATCCATTCCTCTTATCCGTTGAATAAGTTTATAAAAAAACAGGACGTGCGTTTTGCACGTCCTGTTTTTATTTTTTAAAAAATGGCTGAGATGGCCGCGTAAATGGCGGTTCCAACGAAGACGATGACCATAAAAAGAGCCATGAAAAGCGTCCAGCGCTGGTAGCGGGTTTTCTTTTTCTTTTCGACCTTTGGAAGTGGCTTTTTGGCAAGTTGGCGGTTCACTTCGTCCTCTAGTGCCTGATCAACAGTGGGGGAGACAGGGGCCTTTTCGGCTACCTGTTTCTTTTTCTTCTTTAGCATAGTTTCGCAACTCTCCTGAATTTACTAGGATTATCTTAACATAGCTCCTCCTAAAATTGAAATTTACCGAACGGCTTGGTAAAGTGTTTACGAGGTGAAAACAAATGGTTTGGTATTTTTGGGCTGGTCTTTGGCTGGCGGTGTTACTGTTATTAATGATTTGGCGCTTTTTGTACCGTGCCTTTCCGTGGCTGTCTTTTGTTGATTTGGCGACTTTACCAACGTGGTTGGCCCTTTATTTTGTTGAGGGGGCGGCTTTTAACCGTTCGGATATTTTGGCGGTGATTGTGGCCTACCTCGTTATCGGTGGCTTCTGGGCCTTTTTACGTTTGGGAAAGAACGGACTAACGGTGACTGGCTTTCTTCACCAATTCTGGCGCATCTCAGGCCTGGTGGCGATGCTACTGTTGCTGATCACCGTTTTTGCTTCATTGATACTGGTACATTAATTAAAATAGGGAAACTTCCCCACCTGGACAAAAAGTTGATTTATCAACCTTTTGTCCTTTTTTGTTGCCTTAATTTAAAAAAGTCTTAAAGAAAAGTGGTGGAAAGTGGGGGAATGTGGTAAATTGTATTTAAGTAATCCACAGAAGGGAGGAGTGGGCCATTATGTTCATGGGCGAATCAACACATAACTTAGATCCCAAGGGCCGGCTCACGATTCCCGCGAAGTTTCGAAACCAACTGGGTGAGACTTTCGTCATTGCGAAGTGGATGGAACATTCACTGCGCGCCATGCCTCTGGATGTATGGAATAAGCTGGAAGAACAGTTGAATAATTTACCAATCGGGAAAAAAGATGCCCGAGCTTTTAAGCGCTTTGTGATGGCTGGTTCCATGCAGGCGGAATTTGATAAGCAAGGGCGAGTCATTATTGCCTCGAATTTAAAAGAGCACGCCGAACTTGAAAAAGAAGTTGTGGTGACCGGTGTTGGCGATTCTTTTGAAATTTGGTCAGCTGATAATTGGCAGGCTTATACGGAAGAAACCGCTGAAAACTTCGATGACATCGCCGAAGGATTGGTTGATTTTGACTTTTAATGGGCAGTTGTCCCGTGACACCTTGTGACTGACTTTGAAAGGAGGCCGGCAATGACATTTGAACATATTACCGTTCTTCAAAAAGAGGCGGTCGATTTACTTGATGTAAAGCCCGATGGCATTTACGTTGACGCTACCTTAGGTGGGGGTGGTCACACTGGTGTTGTGTTATCACGTTTAACAACCGGACGTCTGTACTCTTTCGATCAAGATGAAACGGCCATTGCCTATAACAAGGAACAGTACAAAGATGAGATTGCAGCCGGTAAGTTGGTGTTAATCTTTAATAACTTTCGTACGCTCCGTGCTTCACTCGCTGACGAAGGGGTTGAGTACGTTGATGGTGTACTTTATGATTTGGGCGTTTCTTCTGTTCAATTTGATCAAGGAGACCGTGGCTTTTCATACAACCACGATGCGCCACTTGACATGCGGATGGACCAGCGGCAGGAGTTGACGGCGAAGACGATTGTCAATGACTGGCCTTTTAATGATTTGGTCCGTGTGTTGACTCGTTATGGTGAAGATCGTTTTGGTAAGGCCATTGCTCGAAAGATTGAGCAAGCTCGCGAACAGGCGCCAATTGAGACAACTTTTGACTTGGTGGAAATCATTAAGGAAGCCATTCCAGCACCAGCTCGGCGACATGGTGGACACCCAGCGAAGCGGTCTTTTCAGGCGTTACGCGTCGCGGTTAATGATGAACTGGGTGCTTTGGAAGATTCCCTTGGCCAGGCGTTGGATTTGCTGGATCAGGGTGGTCGTATTGCGGCCATTTCCTTCCAATCGCAAGAAGACCGATTGATTAAGCAAATGTTTAAAGAAAAAACACAGCTACCAGACTTACCGCGCGGTTTGCCGATTATGCCGGATGAAATGGCACCTGACTATAAGCTCCTAACACGCAAGGCGATTAAGCCAAGTGAAAAGGAACAACGAGAGAACCATCGTTCCGCATCTGCTCAATTACGTGGTATTGAACGCCTACGGGTTCAATGAACGGGTAACTTTTGAAACAGAGAATGGCAACGACTATTGATTAAAAAGGAGAGAAGCGAATGGCACAAAACGCCTATCATTACCAAGATGCAGCACGCACAGTTCCCAAGCGACCTGCGCAAGTAAAAACAAAGGTTAGAAAACGTTATCAACCGGCCGTTTGGACTAAGCAAGAACGTTCGCTGGTCATTGTGATGGCGGTAACGGTTCTCTTCATGATGTTAGCGACGGTTTGGACCACGGTATCGATGCAACGTGTTGAGGCTAAAAACCAAGCCGTTAGCCAGAAAATCGACAAGGTAAAGGAAGAAAACGATTCCTACCGTGGGGATATTCAGGCAAAGACGAACAAAGATAACTTGGAAAAGGTTGCGAAATCAGCTAACATGGAGCAGAGCACCACGAACGTTCGCAATGTTAATCAATAACCATGAAAAAAAATAAAAGACGACAACTCGGAAAACGAATCACAGGTAACGCAAAAAAATTTGGTCTATTTTTAGGCCTTTTTTCGTTGATTATTATTGTGATAATGGGTGGTCGTCTTTTTAAAATTGCTGCCATTAAAAACGTCAACAACCATGACTTATCGGCGGCAACCCGTTTGACTTTCATGCAAAAGTCGACGGTACCAGCTACGAGAGGACAGATTCTATCCTCGAATGGATCAGTGCTTGCTGATAATTCAACTGTCTACGATATGTATGCTGTCTTAGATAAAAAGCAAAAAGTGAATGGTAAACCCGACTACGTCACGGATGCTAAAAAAACGGCTGCTGCATTGGCACCCATTTTAGGGGCGGATGAAAATGATTTGTACCAACAACTTTCGTCTAATAAGTTGCAAGTTGAATTGGGAACAAAAGCCAAGAATCTTTCGGTTGACCAATACAACCAAATTAAGAAATTAAAGCTGTCTGGAATTAAATTTACTGCACAACCCGCCCGTTATTATCCAAACAATCGAATGGCTTCCCATATCATTGGCTTAACGAATTCGGTTTCAAATAACGTTGGTCAGAAAACGTTGAACGGCGTTTTGGGGATTGAAGCCTATAAAAATAAGTCGCTGCGAGGTAAAGATGGACTGACCACGACTTTGGGATCAGAGGTTCAGGATAGCAAAAAGAACCAGGTTAAGAATGGCGATAACGTCACGCTAACCATTGACGAAAAATTGCAAGCGACGCTTGAAAACCGGATGGATGTTTTGTATGCCGGTACCAAGGCCAAGTCTGCTGCGGCTTTCGTTATGGAGGCCAAGACAGGTAAAATTGTGGCGGCCACCCAGCGGCCAAACTTTGACCCGAATACGCAAGATGGTTTGTCGGATGCTTGGGAAAACATGCTAAACCAGGCAGCCTTTGAACCTGGTTCAACAATGAAAACCATTACGTTGGCAGCTGCTATCCAAGAGAAAAAGTGGCAACCAAATGCCACCTACCAATCCGGTACTTTAAACATCGATGGTCAGAAAGTCACCGATGCCTTCGGTAACAATGCTGGTGTACTCACTTATCGTCAGGCCTTTGAACGTTCTTCCAACGTTGGATTTGCTAAGATTGAGCAATCATTGGGAGCCAAAACCTGGAAATCCTATCTCGATCGCTTCCACTTCCTCAAAAAGACGGGAATGGAATTACCAAATGAGCAAAGCGGATCAATTTCATTTGAACAGCCAATTGATCAGGCAAACACTTCGTATGGACAGGCCATTCGAACGACACCTGCCCAAATGTTGCAGGCGTATTCAGCTTTTGCAAATAAGGGGACGATGGTCAAACCATACCTCGTGCAGAAAACGACGGATCCAACGACTGGTAAGACAGTGTCTGCTGGTAAGACTGAGAAGGTGGGCTCGCCTGTCTCAGCAGCGACAGCCAAGGAAGTGCTTTCAAACCTTGAAGGGGTGGTCAATGCTGATGACGGAACGGCCAAGCAGTACTCCCTTTCGGATGCTGGTTATCAAGTAGCGGCGAAAACCGGAACGGCGCAGATTGCTGAAAATGGAAAATATCTGGATGGTTTGACGAATGCTGTTCACTCCGTCATGGCGCTGGTTCCAGGTGATGACCCACGTTACATTATGTACATCGTTGTCCGTCAGCCACAGGTCTTTCCAGATGCGAACATTCAAATTACCCTAAATAATGTCTTCCGACCAGTGATGCTTCAAGCCCTCAATGATGAAGATTCCACAGTGAAATCGGCCACCAAGACCATTGAAATGCCGGACGTTCGGGGGCAATCCGTACAGGATGCCGAAAAATCATTGAGCGATTTGGGCATGAAAGTTGCCTCAATTGGAAACAGCGGAAAGGTGACCGCACAGTCGATTAAGGGCGGTCAATCAGCCGTGAAGGGGCAACTTGTGTTGTTGACAGCTTCTGGTCAGTCGACAGTGCCAGACTTTACCGGTTGGACAAAAAATGAAATTTTGTCATGGGGAAACCTTGCGGGTGTTAAAATGAACTTATCTGGTTCTGGTTTTGCGACAAAGCAGTCCGTTAAAGTTGGAACGGAGACATTTGATAATCAAACCATTGAAATTACGTTTAAAGAGAAGGGTTAGGCAATGCTTGTATTAGAGTTTCTTTTGGGGATGGTGCTCACCGCAGTCATCATGCCAACGGTTATTAAAAAGTTGAAACAGAGTAAGGAGCAGGCGGTTATTCGTGTGCTCGGACCGGATCATCAGCAAAAAGCCGGAACACCGTCACTTGGTGGAGCGGTTTTCGGTCTGGTGACCTTAATTATCGTCTTTTGTTTGCCAAGTACTTATCATGATAGTCGTTCGTTGACAACTATTTTGGCTTTGTCTGTTGGCTTTGCTTCCTACGGATTAATTGGGGCCGTTGATGATGTTTTGAAGTTGGTTAATCACGCTGACGATGGTTTTGCTTTTAAGCCCAAGTTATTGGCTCAGACTGTTTCGGCCTTCTTGGTGATGCTGTTACTCTGGGCAATGCACGTGCCGGCCGGGTTAAACTTACCTTTCGTTGGGGTTGTTTATCTTGGTGTCTTTTACTTGGTCTTTCTTTGGTTCTGGTTGGTCGGCTGGTCAAACGCCACCAACTTGACAGATGGATTGGATGGGTTATTGACCGGCTTGGCCTTGATTGCCTACGGTGCCTACACCCTCATGGCCGTCCGTGCCGAAAATTGGGCAATGGTTTCCTTCAACATCGTTTTAATGGGGTCCTTGGTTGGTTTCTTGCTTTTCAACAAGCCAAAAGCAAAGATCTTCATGGGTGATACGGGTTCCTTAGCCATTGGGGCAGGTTTAGCGGTTGAATCAATCCAATTGCACGCCGTCATTTCCCTACTAATCATTGGTTTGGTCTTTGTCATTGAGACACTGTCGGTCATTATTCAGACCATTTCATACCACTTCTTCAAAGTGCGTGTCTTTCCGATGGCACCCATTCACCACTCCTTTGAGAAATTTGGTTGGTCTGAATGGCAAATTGATACAGCCTTTTGGCTCTTTGGATTGGGCTGCGCTCTAATTGGGTTATGGCTCTTCTAACTATAAGGTGGCTCGCCACCGTACATAATTGAAATAAAAAATAAGGGGGAAGTACATGACAGCCTTAGCGTTTCATGGGAAAAAAGTATTGGTTCTAGGATGGGCCAAGTCGGGTCGTGCGGCAGCCAACCGTTTGGTTCAGCTCGGTGCGAAGGTGACGGTGGCTAATCGCGATGCCATCAAGGAAGACGACGATGTGTTGGCTTTGAAAAAAGCGGGCGTGACTTTTATTGAAAACGATGGGCCAGATGCGCTAGTGGCAAACACCGATTACGTCGTTAAGAACCCGGGTATCTTTTATAATCACCCCTTAGTTGAAAAGGCTGAATCCTTGGGAGTGCCTGTCTTAACAGAGGTAGCGGTCGCACTTTCGACTTTTACAGGTCGTTTGATTGTCGTGACGGGATCGAACGGGAAGACGACGACCACTTCGTTGCTTGGTTTGATGCTTCAACACGATGCCAAACAGGGAAAAGTCGTGATTGCAGGAAACATTGGAACGCCGGTTTGCGATGTTGTTGGGGACATGACAGAAGCGGATACGCTAGTGCTTGAATTGTCGACTTTCCAGTTAGTCGGGATTCCAGAAATTGCACCAGACATTGCGGTGATTACCAACGTCTTTGCTAACCACTTAGACTTTCACCATAATCGAACCAATTACTTAGCGGCAAAGGAACGGGTTACCATTCATCAACGGGCGGATCAAACCTTGATTTTGAACGGTAACGGTAAAGATACAGCGGCGATTGCTCAAGTGACGAAGGCCCAGGTTTTGACCTTCAATCCGGAAGACCAATCCGCCTATGCGCATGAAACGGCTGGAGACTTAATTTTGAATGGTCAGGATCTGATGCCCTTTGACCAAGTCAAGTTAGTCGGCCGGCCAAACTTGGAAAACGCCTTGGCCGCCACGGCAGCGGCGACTGTTGCTGGTTGTGATTTCGAAGCGATGCGCGCTGTGTTGAAGACTTTTGCAGGTGTGAAGCACCGTTTGGAGTTTTTGTTTAAAGATAATGGCGTGATTTATTACAACGACTCCAAAGCAACGGACATTGAAGCCACGCAGGCGGCTTTGTCTGCTTTTAAGGAACCAACCATTCTATTGGCTGGTGGCTTGGATCGTGGCGATGATTTGAACCGGCTCGTGCCGGATTTGGGGAATGTGACCCAGGTCATTGCTTTTGGGCAAACTAAGGACAAAGTAGTTGAGATGGCCAAGCAGGCAAATTTGCCGGTAACCGTGGTCGAAAACGTAGAAGAGGCAGCACCACTTGCTGTTAAGATGGCTCAGCCGGGTGATGTCGTTTTGCTCTCACCTGCTGCTGCATCTTGGGACCAATATCCCAACTTTGAAATTCGCGGGGACAAGTACGTTGCCGCATTGAAAAAAGCTTTAGGAAAGAAGGATTAATCGATGAAAGTCATGCTATCAGGTGGCGGTACTGGCGGCCATATTTATCCAGCTTTGGCACTTGCCGACGTGATTAAGGAAAAGGAGCCGGAGACAGCGTTTCTCTATGTTGGCTCTTTTCGCGGTGTTGAAAAAAACATTGTTCCTAAGACGGGTATTCCATTCAAACAATTACACGTGCAAGGCTTTAAGCGGTCATTGTCACTCGATAACTTCAAAACCGTTTGGTTGTTTTTGAAGGCGGTCAAGCAAGCGAAAAACATCATCAAGGACTTTCAACCAGATGTTGTTGTGGGAACTGGTGGTTATGTTTCGGGGGCGGTGTTGAAGGCAGCTCAGGAACTACATATTCCAACGGTCATTCACGAACAAAATTCAGTGGCTGGTGTGACGAATAAGTTTTTGGCAAAGGGTGCCACGAAAATTGGCATTGCTTTTCCAGATGCCGAAGCTTTCTTTCCAGCAGGGAAAACCGAGTTGATTGGTAATCCACGGGCCCAGGAAGTAGCGAAGATGCAGTCTGATTTTTCGTGGCAGACTTATGGCTTGTCCGATGATAAAAAAACGCTCTTGATTTTTGGCGGCTCTCAGGGAGCGCCTGCCATTAATTTAGCAACCCTAGAAGCCATTCCAGCTTTTAACAAACGAGACTACCAAGTGGTTTTGGTTGCTGGTCCAAAGCGCATCGATAACTTCATGCGCATGCTGGATGAGCAGGGAAAGACTTTATCCGCTAACATTAAAGTCCTCCCATACATCGATAACATGCCGGCCGTGATGCAGAAGGCCTCCGTCTTGGTATCACGTGCTGGTGCTACCTCGATTGCAGAATTAACTGCCTTGGGTCTGCCCTCGATTTTGGTGCCGTCACCATTCGTCACAGGTGATCATCAAACCAAAAACGCCAAGTCGCTTGTCGATGCAGGCGCCGCACTGTCGATTAAGGAACCTGATTTGAACGGTGAAAGCCTCGTGAAGGCTGCTGATGCACTATTAACCAATGATGCGCAGGCTAAGGCTATGGAAGGTCAATCGAAAAAAGTCGGTATCCGAGACGCGGGGGACCGATTCTACCACTTGATTAAAGAAGTGATTGATTAGGAGAAGACCGTGCAAGAAAACGTCCGTGGGATAACAAAAGAAAATTTCTTAACCAGTGCCTGGTGGGCCCTGGCTTTTTTTGCCATGGCAGGGATTTTACTTCTTGTTTGGCGTCCGTGGGCCACGATTACAACGGTTACGGTTGATTCAGGTAATATCCCAACTGAAACCATTGAAAAACAAATCGGTCTTCACCAAGGAAGTAAGCGCTATGACGTTTATCTACAAGAGGGTTTTCTCGAAAGAAAATTGCAAAAAGCAAATAGCAAAGTGTCAAAGGCTGATGTTTCACTGAAGGGACAAAAAGTCACCATCACGGTTGCTGAAAAGATTAATGCAGGCTTTATTAAGGAAAAAGGTCACTGGTACCAGTTAGATTCGAACGGTAATAAGCAGCAGGTTGCTAAGCCAGATGGTCGTGGACCGGTATACACAGGCTTTAAATCAGACAGTCAGGTGAAGAAAGTAGCGAAATCTGTTTCGTCACTTGATAAAGTCATTCGGGATGACATTGGTGAGATTCAGTTTGCTCCTGACAGCAACAACGACAGCAAACTGATTCTTGTGATGAACGACGGGAACACCGTGTATGCTAGTCAAAAAACAATGGCGGAAAAAATGCGTTATTACGGTGGAATTGCCCAGTCGATGACTCAGTCTGGAATTATCGATTTACAAGTTGGTTCGTATTCCTACGCATACGGGTCGTGAAGGTGAGAAAATATCCAAGGAATTCGCTTGAAATCCTACCAGACCGGCTGTCAATATGTTAAGATTATCTTTAGGTTTAGTTTAAAATTTTATTAAAAAAGGGGTAAGTGCATGACCCAAGATGGCATGATAGTTGGATTAGATATCGGAACAACCATGGTGAAAGTGGTTGTTGCCCAGAATAATGGTGGCCGATTCAACGTCATTGCAACGGGTTCGGCAGCCGGAGCAGGTTTGAAACGTGGTGTAATCGTTGATATTAACCAAACGGCAGAAGCGATTAAGCAAGCCGTTTCCCAAGCAGCAGCAAAGGCAAATGTTCGTATTGACGAGGTGGTCGTTGGACTGCCAGCTAACCAAGTGACGATTCAAAAAGTTTCCGGCTTGGTTTCGATCGAAAACCAAAACAAACAGATTACAGGACAAGATGTCGTAAATGTGACGACGCAGGCTTTGGATTCACTTTCATTAGCCGAACAAACGCCGGTTGAATTCATTCCAAGCCAATTTGTCGTGGACGGTTTTGACGGTATTAAGGACCCAACGGATATGATTGGTGTCCGGCTTGAAGTTCAGGGCTTGGTATACTTAGCACCAAACAAAGTGGTTGATGGTATTAAGACAGCTGTTAAGAAAGCTGGCTTACACATTACTGCCCTTGATTTGGCGCCGATGGCTCTGGCACCTGCTTTTCTTTCCGACGCTGAACAAAACTTTGGCGCGATTTTAATTGATTTAGCCGGTGGACAATCAACCGCCTCTGTCATTCACGATCACAAGGTCAAGTACATGACGGTTGATTATGAAGGTGGTGTTTCAGTTACTAAAGACATTTCAACCGTTTTGAGTATTTCACAAAACGAGGCCGAAGCAGTCAAGGTAAAGTATGGAGCAGCTGATCCTGAGCAAGCTTCACCAGAACAGATTTTTTATGTTGATGCTGTTGGTCGTTCCGAAAAGAAGCCGGTTGACGAACAATATCTTTCTGAAATCATGGCTGCCCGTTTTGATCAGATTTTTGATCGTTTGGATCAACAACTTGATAATGTCGGTGCCGATGACTTGCCGGGTGGTTACATCATCACCGGTGGTTCTGCCGCCACGCCAGGGTTACTGGCAAAAGCTCGTGAACACTTCGGCGAAAATGTTCAGGTGGCCCGGCCCAACCAAATTGGTTTGCGCCACCCATCATTTGCACGCGCATTGGCCTTTGCTTCCTACGAAGCATTTCAGTCAGAATTACAACGAACAATTAAAGCGGTCGTGATGGGCAAAAAGGGTTATCAAGCAGTTGAAGCAAAGCCCTACCATCAACCCAATAAGGGTGAAGAGCTCATTCAAACGACTGAAGAAGACGAAACATATATTGACGAAGAAGTTCCAAAGGAAGGCATCTTTAAACGGATGAAAAATTCTTTGAGTTCACTATTTGCCGAAACAGACGACGAAGACTAACCATTCCAAAGGAGTATTTTCATGGACTTTACAATCGACGAGACGCAGGCATCAACCGGCGCGGTAATTAAGGTCATCGGTGTCGGTGGTGGTGGTTCAAACGCCATTAACCACATGATTGAAGATGATATCCAGGGAGTGGACTTCATCGTTGCAAACACGGATGTTCAGGCACTTGACAAGTCCGCTGCTAAGCAAAAGATTCAAATTGGTCCTAAGTTGACCGGCGGCCTTGGAGCTGGCTCAAACCCTGAACGTGGGGCGAAAGCGGCTGAAGAGTCGACAGAAGAAATTGAGGCGGCCTTAAAGGGCGCCGACATGGTCATTATCACTGCTGGTATGGGTGGTGGAACTGGTAACGGTGCCGCACCAATCGTGGCAAAGATTGCCAAGGATATGGGGGCTTTGACCGTGGCCGTTGTGACTCGTCCATTCGCATGGGAAGGCCCTAAGCGTTCCAAGTATGCTACTGAAGGATTACAGGCACTCTCCGAACAAGTTGATTCCCTCGTCGTGATTACGAACGAACGTCTGAAGGATCAAATTGACTTGAAGCTACCAATTATTGAAGCTTTCCGCGTTGTTGATGACGTTGTCGCACAAGGTGTTCGAGGAATTTCAGAGTTGATTACGAACCCTGGTTTCATCAACTTGGACTTTGCTGATGTGAAGACTGTGATGGAAGATGCGGGACCAGCCCTCATGGGTGTTGGAACGGCCACCGGTGAATCACGTGCTGTTGACGCAACGCGCTCTGCTATTTCGTCACCGCTACTCGAAGTTGATATGACGGGTGCTTCTGAAGTGTTGTTGAACGTTACCGGTGGTGCTGATTTGTCCGTCTTCGAAGCCCAATCGGCTGCGGACGTGATTAACCAAGAAGCTGGACGTGACGTGAACGTTGTTTTCGGAACTTCTGTTGATATGGATATGAACGATGCCATTCGTGTCACAGTGATTGCCACTGGCTTGCAGGATGGTAAGAAGGGCCCCGTTATTCACCAAGCGGCAGCTAAGAAAGAAGCAACTGCTGCACCAAAGGATCAAGAAAATGCTCAATCCGGTTTATTTGCACGAACAGCCGGAAACGGTTCAGAAGCATCTGACGCTAAGAATGATCCGTTTGCTGATTGGGACATCACGACGAAGCAACAAGCCAAGCAAGATGATAAGCAATTTGATGGCGTTCAAAAGCAAGCTTTTGACCCCATTGAACCAAAGAATCAAAATATTGATCTTGACTTATCCTCAGAAGATGACGACCAGCCACCTTTCTTTAAGAAGCGCTAAGAAGGAGTAATCCATGGCTTTTGATAAAATTAAAACACTCTTTTCTGGTGATGATGATTATTACGATGAAGAGTATGAAGAAGTGCAAGAACAAGAACCTGTTGCCAAGCAAGCAAAGCCAATGACAGCGGTCAAAAAGCAAGCCAAAACGGTAGCTAACCAGGGAAACGTTGCCGGTTCATCCACACGCATTGCGCTGTTTGAACCAAAGGTTTACGCTGATTCTCGTGCCATTGCATCACAGGTAATCGAAGGGGATGCCGTGATTGTTAACTTCTCCCAACTGGAAGAAGAACCTGCACGCCGAATTTTGGATTATATTGGTGGTGCTGTATACGCTGTCGATGGTTCGATGGAACGAATTGGTGAAAAGATTTTTCTATTGACGCCTTCTACCTATGAGGTGGCTGGATCAATGAGTGAAAACTTGGATAACCAATCGCGGTATTAATATGGCTTTATCAATTATTTTTATCGTTTTAGGTTATGCGATTCAGATTTATTCTTACGCCTTGCTGGTTTATATTCTGATGTCTTGGTTCCCTGGTCTTTACCATACTTGGTTTGGAAGGGAGCTCGGTAAAATTATTGAACCTTACTTAGCTATTTTTTCATTTGTTAAACCACTTGGGATTTTTGATTTTCGTCCTTTAGTGGCCTGGTTTGGTCTGCAAGGTTTGCTCTATTTGCTGGCTTATGTCAGCAATCTGGTGAGCTAATATGTCAGAAAATCAAGCAGTGGCCCAGCACTTCGATGATGAAGAGCGGGCCTTTGTTGCACAAGTACTTGATTGGTTAACACAGGCTAGTCAGGATTATCAGCTTGTTTTGACACATTTTTTAAACCCACGAGAACGACACATCGTTTCAATCATTGTTGGCGACCGAACGGATATCCAAGTTCGCTCTTATGGTATTTTTGACCGGGCTGAAAAGAAACGACTGGTCATTGCACCCGAATTCTTCGAAGTTGGTCGTCAAGATTTTGAAGAACTGCTTTTACAGATTCGTTTTGCCAAGAAGTTCATTAACTTACGCCATAAGGATCTACTCGGGGCTTTATTAGCCGCAGGGGTTAACCGAAGCGTGATTGGTGACATTGTCGTTGATCAGGACCTTGGGTTAGCTCAGCTCGCTGTGGAGAAAAGTCATCAAATTTTTTTGACACAGACTGTTGATCAGATTGGAAAGGCTAAGGTCCATTTTGAACAAGTGGCTGATTCAAAGGCACTTGTGCCCGCTGTCGACGAGGAGGAACGATTTGTTTTAATTCCTTCTTTACGTCTGGATGCTGTGATTGCTGCTTGCTTTGGTATTTCACGAACGCAAGTTAGTGAGATGATTAGCAGGGGGTTTGTTAGCGTTAATTGGGTCAAAAATGACGACGCTAGTCGTCTAATGCATCGTCAAGATGTTGTATCAGTTCGAAAATATGGTCGAATTCGTTTACAAAGCTTGGCAGGGCAGAGTAAAAGGGATAAAATAAAGGCAGTTTTTCAAATCATTCGCCGTTGAGTAGAATGATATAGAGAGGGAGACAACATGGCATTAACACCTGATGAAATTTTGAATCATGAATTTACCCGAAAGGGATCACGCGCTTATGTCGCCCGTGAAGTCGACTCATTCCTTGATGAAGTCAATAATGATTACCGGGCAATGATTGTTGAAAACGAAGAGCTGAAAAAGCAGATTCGTCAGCAGCAAGAAAAAATTGACCAGTTAGAAGGACAAAAGGATCAAGTGAATGAATCCATTCTTTTTGCCCAATCCGCGGCCTCTCGACTTCGTTCTGAAACGGAAGAGGAAGTGAAGATTCAGCTTGAAAAGGCACAACAAGAAGCGAAGGAAATTGTTGAAACGGCCCGTAATGAAGCGGAAGCAGAGTCACGACGTTTGGCGCAAGAAAACGTTGATTTAATTGACGAACAAAACGAACTACGTTCACACGTTGATTCCTTTAAGCAGTCCTTCATCCAATTAATTGATGAGCAAAAGGCCCTTTTGGAAAAGGATGAATTGGCGAAAGCCGTTGAGTCCTTGCCTGCTTCTGCTTTGTCAAACAAGGTCCTCGAAGAAACCGAAGAGTCGCTAGATTTACCAACTGATTTAACGGACATTCCTGACTTTGCTAAGGGACCGATTGAACCAGCCGGCAACGAAACGGTTAGTATTAGCGCAGAAGAAGCCAATGCGAACCCTGAAAAGTCTGCGGACCCAACGGTTGTTGTCTTCCCAGAATCAGAAGAGAAATAATTATTAAAGCGTGAGACGCGCATCACCTTAACATTGTAAGCGAGCCATGTCTGGTGGAAGATGGCCAATTCCTTAAGGTGGGGTATCACTGACGCAATTCCAGATCTGAACGAAGTAGGTTCTGGCGAAGGGCAGCCCGTTAGAGCTGCGTTGAGCACTGGTTTCACCAGTGAAAGAATAGGTGGTACCACGTTCATTCGTCCTGTTTACCGATGAGGTAGACAGGGCTTTTTTATTACAATTGATTAATAAAGGAGAAAGTTCATGAAGTACAAAGAGACATTGAACCTTGGCAAGACCGCTTTTCCAATGCGTGGTTCGCTGCCTAAAACGGAGCCAGAACGTGAAAAAGTCTGGTTTGACGAAGACCTATACGGTCAACGATTGGCGCAAAATGAAAAGAAGCCCCATTTTAACCTCCATGATGGACCACCATACGCCAACGGAAACATTCATCTGGGACACGCTTTGAATAAAATCACAAAGGATATCATTGTTCGTTTCAAGAACATGTCTGGTTTTTACGCACCATACGTTCCTGGTTGGGATACACACGGCTTGCCAATTGAGCAACAATTGACGAAGGCAGGCTACGATCGCAAATCAATGCCAAAGGCAAAATGGCGTAACTTGGCCAAGGACTTTGCCTTGGAACAAGTGGCGAAGCAGAAGAAGGACTTCAAGCGTCTTGGGGTTTTGGCGGACTGGGACCATCCATACATTACTTTGCAGCCGGAATACGAAGCAGCGCAGTTGCGCGTCTTTGGTGAGATGGCTAAGAAGGGTTATATCTTTAAGGGAGCCAAGCCGGTTTACTGGTCATGGTCATCTGAATCTGCTCTGGCCGAAGCCGAAATTGAATACCATGATTTGAAGTCAACGTCACTCTTTTACGCAAACCGTGTTAAGGATGGTAAGGGTGTCTTGGACAACGATACCTATCTCGTGGTTTGGACGACAACGCCATTTACGGTGACCGCTTCACGTGGTGTGACGGTCGGACCTGACTTTGACTATGTAGTAGTTAAGCCAGCTGGTCAAGACAAGAAGTACGTAGTGGCGAAGGACTTGCTTGAAACAGTGGCGCCGAAGTTCGGTTGGGAAGACTACGAAGTGCTCGAAGAACACAAAGGATCCGAACTCGAGAACATCACGGCTTACCACCCATGGGACAAGGACGTCGACGAAGTCGTTATGGTGGGTGATCACGTTACCCTTGATTCTGGAACGGGCTTAGTCCACACGGCGCCTGGTTTTGGTGAAGACGATTACAACGTTTCTAAGCCATACGGCTTGGAAGTGGCCGTGACGGTTGATGAAAAGGGAATGATGACCAAGTCAGCAGGACCCGACTTTGAAGGCCGCTTTTACGATGACGTTACCGGAACGGTGATTACCAAGTTGCAGGAAGCTGGGCTTTTCTTGGCTAAGGAAAGCATTACCCACTCCTACCCATTTGACTGGCGAACAAAGAAGCCAATTATCTGGCGTGCCGTTCCCCAATGGTTTGCTTCCATCGATGGCTTCCGTCAAGAAATTTTGGACCAGTTGGATAACGTGAACTTCTATCCTGCATGGGGTCAGAAGCGTTTGCACAACATGATTGCCGGTCGTGGGGACTGGGTCATCTCACGGCAACGTGTTTGGGGTGTTCCATTGCCAATCTTCTACGCGGAAGATGGAACCGCCATTTTAGATGCCGATGTAATTGAACACGTCGCTCAATTAGTTGCAAAGCACGGATCAAACATTTGGTTTGAAAAGGAAGCTAAGGAACTCTTGCCAGAAGGGTACACAAACGTGCACTCACCAAACGGTGTTTTCAAGAAGGAAGAAGACATCATGGATGTTTGGTTCGACTCTGGTTCTTCTTGGAATGGTGTCTTGCGTCAACGTCCTAATTTGGATTTCCCAGCTGACCTATACTTGGAAGGGTCTGATCAGTACCGTGGTTGGTTTAACTCATCATTGATTACCTCTGTTGCCGTCACGGGGCAGGCACCTTACAAGAACTTACTTTCCCAAGGGTTTACGTTGGATGGTAAGGGTAACAAGATGTCAAAGTCACTCGGTAATACGATTTCTCCTGCAGAAGTCGGTGACCAGCTCGGGGTTGAAATTCTCCGTTTGTGGACCATTACCGTTGATACGTCACAGGACATGCCGGTTTCACAAGAAATTTTGAAACAGGTGGCTGATTCATACCGCAAAATTCGTAACACGATGCGTTTCTTGTTGGCCAACACGTCGGATTTCAATTACGCTAAGGATGCCGTCCCATTTGAGAAGCGTGAAGCACACGACAAGTATGCAACGATCGTCTTGAACGATTTGATTAAGGGGATTGAAGAGGCTTACGCTAATTACCGCTTTAACGATGTTTTCTCAAAGTTGATTAACTTTATTAACGTTGATTTGTCAGCCTTCTACTTGGATGTGGCCAAGGATGTCGTTTATGTGGAAGCACCTGACTCCAAGCAACGTCGTTCAATGCAAACGGTTTTCTATGAAACCGTGCAGGCTTTGACGAAGTTGATTTTGCCAGTCTTGCCACACACTGCTGAAGAAATCTGGACGTACTTACCAGACGATTCGACAAAGTTTGCCTACTTGCAAGATATGCCAGAGGCCAAGGAATTCCCAGAAGCCGCTGATATCAAGTCAAAGTGGCAAACAATCTTTGCCATCCGTTCAGCGGCCAACAAAGCCATTGAAATGGCTCGTGAGGCGAACTTGATTGGTAAAAATGCAGAAGCAGCGATGACTTTGTATTTGTCAGATGAACAGTTGGCGACCGTCGAAGCCCTTGGGTTGGATCTCCGTTTGATGTTGATGGTTTCGCAGTTAGATTTGAAAAAATCGAGCGAAGCTCCTGCTGATGTACCAAGCTTTGATGGCGTTCAAATTCAAGTTGAAAAGGCTCGTGGTGGTTTGTCACCACGTGACCGTCGCTACCACGAAGATTTGGGAGCAGACAGTGCTTTCCCAGAATTGGCAGCATATGAAGCAAAGATTGTTCGTGACTTTTACCCAGAAGCTGTTGAAGAAGGTTTTGAAAAGTAAGTATTTTAACGTTTTTTGCTAAAATAAAACCAAAGTTAAAAGCATGTCAAGTAATTTTACTTGACATGCTTTTTAATGTCTGGCATACTATAACTTGTAAAGAAATACGGAGGAAATTATTCATGGCAGTTAAAATTCGTTTGAAGCGCATGGGTGCTAAGAAGCGTCCTTTCTATCGTGTAGTTATTGCAGACTCACGTTCACCTCGTGACGGCCGTTTCATTGAAACGGTTGGAACTTACAACCCAATTACGGTTCCAGCAGAAGTTAAGTTGGACGAAGAAAAGATCATGGGTTGGTTGCAAAACGGTGCACAACCTTCTGACACGGTTCGTAACTTGTTGTCAAAGGCCGGCATCATGACTAAGTATGCTGAATCAAAGGCCGGCAAGAAGCCTGCTACTAAGATGGCCGCTGCTAAGCCAGCCGCAAAGAAGGAAGCTGCTGCTTCATCTTCAAAGCCAACGACTAAGAACACTGTTGCAGAAATCAAGGAATACTTGGACGCAGCCGGTGTTAAGTACCCATCATCAGCTAAGAAGGCTGACTTGTTGGAATTGGTTTAATTAAGCGATAAAAGAACTACCTTTCGGTGGTTCTTTTTTCTTTTGTATGTACACTAGCAGAAGATAAGCTGAACTGCTTTTGACAGGAGGAGTGGCGAATAATTTGCTATAATAGACGATATGGAAACTGAAAACTATTTTAAAATTGGAACCATTGTCAATACCCACGGGATTCGTGGCGAGCTAAAGGTAAAAGCCATTACTGACTTTGGCGAAACCCGTTTTGCAAAGGGAGCCAAGGTTTATCGCCTGGCAGATGGAAAATATCACGAAGAAACCATTGAGAAGGCCCGTGTCCATAAGGGGATGTGGTTGCTGACTTTTAAAGGTGTGACCAACATTAATGAGGTGGAAGCCTACAAGGGGCAAGATCTTTTCGTGGCGGCCGAAGACCGAGAAGACCTGGACGATGGGGAGTATTACTACTCTGATATTATCGACTGCACGGTTCAAGATGAAAGCGGTCAAGTGATTGGTCAGGTCAAAGAAATCATGGAGACCGGTGCTAATGATGTTTGGATTGTGAAACGACCAAAGGGCCCAGATGCCCTAATTCCGGTAATCGCTGACGTTGTGAAAGATGTGAATATAGCGGATCAGGTCATTACGATCGATGTTTTGGAAGGATTGTTAGATTAATGAAAATTGATGTCTTATCACTTTTTCCAAAGATGTTCGCCCCAATGCAAGAATCAATCATCGGGAAGGCCATTGAACGAGGAGCTTTGTCTTTCAACGTGACGGATTTTCGTGACTATACGACCAATAAGCACAACAACGTGGATGATTATCCATTTGGTGGTGGTGCGGGTATGCTCTTAACGGCCCAGCCGATTTTTGATGCCATTGCTTCAATTAAGGAGCGGGATGAGACGCAGTCTGCTGGTCACGTGATTCTATTGGATCCTGCGGGGGCTAAGTTTGATCATCAGGTAGCAGAACGTTTGGCTAAGCATGATCACTTGACTTTTATCTGTGGCCATTATGAAGGCTATGATGAGCGGATTAAAACACTTGTGGATGAGGAACTGTCGTTGGGCGACTATGTCTTGACTGGTGGCGAACTGGGCGCCATGGTAATGATTGATGCCACGGTTCGCTTCTTGCCCGATGTTCTGGGCAATCGTGAATCAGCCAGTGGCGATTCTTTCCAAGATGGTCTCTTGGAATATCCACAATATACTCGTCCGGCCGATTTTCGTGGGATGCGGGTGCCTGATGTTTTGATTTCTGGTAATCATCAGAAGATTGCGGACTGGCGTTTAAAGGAATCTTTGAAAAAGACGTACTTACGCCGACCAGATTTGCTCGAAAATCGCCAATTAACCAAGGAAGAGCGTGATTTGCTCGACGATATTAAAACAGAGTTGGCGGAAGAGTAAAGCATTCGTCAATAGGGAGATTGAAAGATGGAATTAGAATTCTTAGGGACCGGATCCGGTCAGCCATCAAAATTTCGAAATGTTGCCAGTGTCGCCCTTCGCTTGCTAGATGAGCGAAATGCCGTCTGGCTCTTTGACGTGGGTGAAGCAACCCAGCATCAGATATTAAAGACAACGATTCGACCACGGAAAATCGAAAAAATCTTTATTTCTCACCTACATGGGGACCATATTTTTGGGTTGCCTGGTTTACTTTCTTCCCGTTCGTTTCAAGGAGCAGACCGGAATGAACCCTTGACCATTTATGGCCCTAAGGGTCTTCGTTCCTTTATTTCTGCTGCCTTACGTGTTTCTGAAACGCACCTCTCTTACCCCATTCACTACGTGGAAATTGAAGAAGGGGTCATCTTTGAAGACGAAACTTTCAAAGTTATTGCGGCACCGTTGCGGCACCGCATGGAATCGTGGGGATTTCGTGTGGAAGAAAAACCCCATCAAGGCGAGTTACTGATTAATAAAGTCAAGGCGGATAAGATTCCCGCTGGTCCGGTCTATGGACAGTTGAAAGCCGGTGAAACGGTTCAGTTAGCAGATGGTCGGGTGGTGAATGGGAAGGACTACTTGGGGCCTGAACAACCCGGTCGAGTGATTACCATTATTTTTGACACCATGCCCTCAGACAGTGAATTGGCATTAGCCAAGGGGGCTGACGTTCTCGTTCATGAAGCAACCTATGGCATGTCCAAGGAAGAAAGTAAAATGGCCCGGGCCCACGGGCACTCAACCTCAAGAGACGCTGCCAACCTCGCGGTGAAGGCCGGTGCAAAGAAACTTGTCTTAACGCATATTTCAGCTCGCTACATCGGCCCGCTTCTGCAACGTTTTATTGGGGATGTTCACCACGTGTTTGGTCAGGTGTACGTTGCGCGGGACCTTGATGTGATTGACGTGCCATTTGAAAAGGAGCAGCATGACTAGAGAGTGGCAGGTGCTGGCGCAGCCAGACGAAAAAAAACGCCAACAATTACAAGAAAAATTAGGATTAACTCCAGTTACGGCTGGTTTTTTGGTTCAAAAAGGAATTGACACGGTCGAAAAAGCGAAGGCTTTTTTGCACCCGGCTTTTTCCCAACTACATGATCCTGCCGAGTTTTACCAAATGGATCAAGCCGTTTCGCGTATCCAGGAGGCTGTTTTTTCGGGAGAGACCATTTTAGTTTATGGCGATTATGATGTGGATGGTCTGACCGCTACGACCATCATGACGGAGGCGCTAGTTTCTCTCGGTGCTGACGTCGTTCCCTACATTCCGAACCGGTTTACGGATGGCTACGGGCCCAATCAGGCAACTTACGAACGGTTAATTGATAAAACGGGTGCTAGCTTAATTATCACGGTGGATAATGGTGTTTCTGGTAAAGAACCGATTGCCTGGGCGAAGGAACAAGGGGTTGACGTGGTGGTCACCGATCACCACGCCTTACCAGAGGAACTACCAGATGCCGTTGCCGTGATTCATCCACGGCACCCGGAGGGTCAGTATCCCTTTGGTGACTTATCTGGCGCAGGGGTCGCTTTCAAAGTCGCCCAGGCCGTCTTGCAAGACGGTATGCCAGCCGAAAGCCTAGCGGATTTGCCAACTGAATTTTTTGACCTAGTGGCCATGGGGGCAATCGCCGATGTGGTGTCATTGACTGATGAAAACCGTGCCTTTGTCATTTGGGGATTGAAGGAAATTGAAACAAATCCACGACCAGGCTTAAAGGCCCTCTTGAAGTCTGCTAAACAGGCCAATGGCGCAGCAGTTCTCTCAGAAACCGTTGGGTTTAAAATTGCGCCACGGCTTAACGCTGTGGGGCGTTTAGGGGATGGCTTTCTAGGCATGAAATTGCTGCAGACAAAGGATGAGTCTGAGGCAAAAGCCCTGGCCAAACAGATTGAAGAACTAAATGATCAACGAAGAGAATTAGCCGATCGTGTTTTTGACGAAGCAAAGAGCCAGGCCGAACAACCTGAAATGGCAAACCAACCGGTGTTGCTGATTGCTGGTGAAGACTGGCACCAAGGCGTATTGGGCATTGCTGCCGCACGCCTGACAGAGCTATTTGCCAAGCCAGTGGTGGTGATGACTAAGGTTGATGGCGTTTATAAGGGGTCTGGTCGTTCGTACGGTGACTTTGATTTGCATGCTTTTTTGGCAGCGTTTGCTGATGATTATGCTTCCTTTGGTGGTCATGCAGGGGCATTAGGAATTGCGATTGCAGAGGATAAGCTCACCGAGGTTCGACAAAAGATTAAGCAGGCGGGGGCTGACTTGCGTTTTGAAGAGGCGCCATTGCCAATCAACCTTGTCATGGAACCCAGCCTGTTAACCAAAAACTTTTACGATGATTTGGTTTTGCTAGAACCGTTTGGTCAAGGCAATTCACAGCCCGTGATTGGCTTGAAAAACGTACCCTTAACAGGGGTGCAAGCCTTAGGATCTGAAAAAAAGCACCTAAAGTTAGCCTTTAATGGGGGCCGTGGTCCCGTGGAGGCCTTGGCTTTTAATCGTCCTAAACTCGTGGCGCAGGCAACTGGTGTAAAACGTGCAACGATGGCGGGGACCGTTGGTTTGAATCATTTTGCTGGTCGAACAAGGCTACAATTAATGCTTGAAGATGTGACCTTTGAAGAGCAAAAAGCTGAGTCTGAACCGGCTGTCGTACCCAAAAGAGCAGCTGTTAATAATCGGGCTAAGACGACTTTTAACGCGACAAAAGCGGATTTTACTCGCATCTATAAGTATTTGTATGGACATCAAGAGGAAAACTTGGTCGAAGGTCTTGATCAGGTCCTGATTGATGTGACCATGCAGGAAAAAGAATTTAAATTAATGATTCAGGTCTTTTTGGACCTCGGTTTTGTTAAAATGGAGACGGGCCGGATTCTTTGCGTGAAGCAAGAGGGGAAACGGTCGCTGTCTGAATCGCTTACTTACCAACGTTATTTTGCCGGTTAAACCGGTATGAGGAATTCTAATGACTAAGATTGATTTGCACGATTATGTGGCTTCTGTTAAGGATTATCCTGAAGAGGGTGTCACTTTTCGTGATATTTCGCCCCTGATGGGCAATGGCCAGGCTTATAAAGAAGCCATTGACCAAATTGTTGACTTTGCAAAAGATTTAAACGTCGATTTAATTGCTGGACCTGAATCACGTGGCTTTATTGTTGGTTCACCACTTGCTTACGCTTTGGGGGTTGGATTCGTTCCTGCACGTAAGGTTGGTAAGCTGCCACGAAAGGCCGTTTCAGCTTCTTATACGTTGGAATATGGTGGTGTAAACGAGCTAGAGATCCATGAAGATGCCATTAAACCAGGGCAGCGTGTTTTAATTGTGGATGACTTGCTGGCTACTGGTGGCACAATCAATGCCACTCGTAAGATTGTTGAAGAGCTCGGTGGCGTTGTGGCTGGTGTTGCTTTCATTATTGAATTAGAAGCCTTGCACGGGCGTGAAAAAATCATGGAAGCCGGTCAAGTACCTTTCTTGGCTTTGATGGAATACTAAATCCTGTAAAGTCACAGGGAGGGGAGTCTTGATGACTTTAGCAATTACAATTATCATTGTGTTAAACACCCTGTTTGCCTTAATTACTGTTTTTAGAGAACCACGGGATATTGCGGCAACCTGGGCATGGATTTTGGTTTTGACCCTAATTCCTGTTTTCGGATTTGTGCTCTATTCGTTTGCCGGTCGAAAACTACCTGCGAGACGATTGTTTGCTTATCAGGGACAAGATGCTAGTGAAATGCTTCGTCGCATCCGTCAACTAGTTAGTGAAGGACCTGGTCCGTCAGTTGATGAAGAGGTGGCCAAGTTGCCACGGTCAGCCCAATCATTGGTGACACTCTTCCAACGAATTAACCAGACACCACTGGCGACGAATAATGAAGTGCAGGTAATGACTTCAGGTCAGGATTTTTTCGAACGGTTGAAGCGTTCATTACGTCAGGCACAAGAAAGTATCAATCTTGAATTTTATACCTTTTACTCAGATGAGCTAGGGCATGAAATTCGTGATATTCTGATTGAACGGGCGACGGCCGGTGTTCAAGTTCACGTGCTCTATGACTCACTTGGTTCAGCTGGAACAACGGCCAGATTTTTTGCACCCTTGCGGGCAGCCGGTGGGCATGCCGTTCCTTTCTTAAAACGTCGCTTCAACCTAATTAACTTTCAGTTGAACTTTCGAGATCACCGGAAGATTGTGGTTGTCGATGGTCGAGTGGGCTTTGTCGGTGGCTTTAACATTGGCGACCAGTATTTGGGTCGTAAGAAGAAGTTTGGTCACTGGCGTGACACCCACCTAAAGATCAAAGGGTCAGGGGTCTATTACCTGCAGGCGCATTTTCTGCTTGACTGGAATGCCTCGGCTTTAAAAAAGCCAATGAATGTATTGGATGAACAGTACTTTCCATCGTTGCCTAAGGAACGCCCAGGCAAAACGAATTTGCAAATTGTCACTTCGGGTCCTGATTCAGATGATGAACAAATTAAGATGGGTTATATCCGATTAATCCAATTGGCCAAAAAGCGTTGCTGGATTCAAACGCCCTATTTGATTCCGGATGATTCAACGATTGATGCCTTGCGAATTGCAGCTAATTCAGGGGTTGATGTTCGAATCATGGTTCCTTGCATGCCTGATCACATGTTTGTCTACCGAGCAACGCAGTACTTTGCTTCTCAGCTAGCCAAGGACGGGATTAAAGTCTATTACTACCAGAATGGTTTCTTGCACGCGAAGACAATGGTGGTGGATGACCAACTATCGTCGGTTGGTTCCGCTAACTTCGATTTTCGTTCTTTCAAGCTCAATTTTGAAGTGAATGCCTTCTTGTATGATGAAGGTATCGCCAAAGAATTAGCCGCTGTCTACGAAAAGGACATTCTCCAATCATCTGAACAGACGGTTGAAAGTTTTGAAGAACAAAGCCGTTGGTTGCGCTTCAAACAAGTTGCCTCACGACTGTTGGCACCAATCCTATAGATCAATAAAAAAAGCCCATGTGGGCTTTTTTTATTGGGCAAAATAGAGGGCGTCTTGGTAATCATCGAATGGTTGGTAGTGTTTATTTAACCGTTTGTCCTTCGTCAGTTGGGCCTTGGCCCAAAACGATTGGGAATTTGTATAGGGACCAGGTTCACCGATTACAATGAGGGTAAAAGGTAGTGCTGATTGTCGAAGAGCTTGTAAAATAGACCAATCACCCGCATTGCCATTTGGCCACCATGCCATTAAGAAAACGGGCAGAGAATCTTTTTTCCCCTGTTGAACCGCTTGTATCTCGTTCATGACCCAGTCAAGTGCATCCAATTGTTCTACGGTGGTCCATGGTTCTGCCTGTTCAATGTCTTGTCCAACCCAATCCAAAGAATCCACAGCGACTGCGTGAGCACCAGCCGCTAGCAGACTCGCACTCAGTGCAGCGTTACCGGCTGCTAGTTCGACAAGTGGACGGCCAGCCAACCAGTCAGCAAGGTCTTGCACAAGGGCCTGATTTGGTAAGAACCATAGTCCGTATTCCTTAATCATGGTTTCGCGTAGTCCACCGAATACCTGGTCTAAGGGTAGCAGGCTGGGGTCACGCATCAATTGTTTTTCTGAATAGAGAAGGGGAGGTAGCGGTGAGGCCGGAAGCCGTTGATTGGCCAGGTGAACGAGCGCCTGTGAAACGGCTTCGATTTGTGCTAGCTGCTTTGGCCTTTCCTGGTAGCGTGTTGTTAAATGATTTAATTCGTTTACCGTTAACAATTCGAACCTCCCGCAGTATGCAACGATTTTTGGTAAAGTAGAAACAGAGTTTATGACTAGGAGTTAGTATATCATGACAAATTTTAATTTAACCCATTCGAGTTGGGATCGGGCGATTCAACCGCTATTACCGGAAGGCTATCAAGAAGATGTCGAGCGTTTCTTAGCTAAAGTCTATGGGGAAACAAGCCCAACATATCCAGCACGTGACCGAGTATTTTATGCTTATCAAAAAACAGCCCTTTCCCAGACAAAAGTCATTATTTTAGGGCAAGATCCCTATCATCAACCTGGCCAAGCACAGGGACTGGCTTTCTCTGTTCCGGATGGCATGCAAACGCCGCCGTCATTACGAAATATCTTACAGGAATTGGCAGACGATCTGGGTCAAGCCCGTTCACACCAAGATTTAACACCCTGGACAGAAGAGGGGGTCATGCTTTTGAACGCTGTTTTGACAGTTAAAGAGGGGCAAGCCAATGCCCACCAGGGCATTATCTGGGAACGGTTAACCGATGCCACCATCGAAGCTGCTTCAAATGACGATTCGCCCAAAGTTTTCATTTTGTGGGGAGGTTTTGCACGTAAAAAAGCACGGCTCATTGATCAATCAAAACACTTGATTATTCAATCGGCTCATCCAAGTCCTTTGTCAGCTTACCGCGGTTTTTTTGGCTCAAAACCGTTTTCCCGCAGCAACGACTTTTTAAAAAAGTCTTATCTTTCGCCAATTAATTGGTTGAAGTAGCTTCATAGCAGTGGACTTTGCTATAATTTAGACAGTAAAAACGTTAGAGGAGTAGTTAACATGGCCCTATTTGATGAATTAAAAGAGAAGATTCAAGACGAAAAGATTCGTTTAGTCTTTCCAGAAGGAGAGGACGCCCGCATTCAAGGGGCTGTCATTCGCTTAGCAGAAGAACAGTTGGTTGAACCGATTTTATTGGGTGACACAGCTGCCATTAATGAAAGTGCGGAAGCTTCCGGCTACAAGCTAGACAAAGTCCAAATCATCGATCCAGCAAAGCAGTCACCAAAGGAACATGAAGCCATGGTGATGGCGCTGGTTGACCGACGTAACGGCAAAACTGATGCTGAAACAGCTGCTAAATGGTTAAAGGACGTCAACTATTTCGGCACGATGATGGTGCAGATGGGCTTGGCCGATGGAATGGTTTCCGGAGCCGTTCATCCTACCGGTGATACGGTTCGGCCAGCCTTGCAATTGATTAAAACGGCAGCAGGATCGAAGCGAATTTCGGGGGCCTTCTTCTTACAAAAAGGCGATCAGCGTTACGTCTTTGCGGATTGTGCGATTAACATTGAACTCGATGCACCAACGATGGCACAGGTTGCCATCCAGTCTGCTCGTACCGCGAAAGCCTTTGGTGTTGACCCTAAAATTGCCATGCTATCCTTTTCAACAAAGGGTTCGGCAAAGGGTGAAATGGTCGATAAAGTCGTTGCAGCAACCCAATTGGCGAAGGAAATGGCCCCTGAATTAGCAGAGGTCATTGATGGTGAATTGCAGTTTGATGCCGCGCTTGTTCCGTCTGTGGCTGCAGCAAAGGCGCCTGGATCAAAGGTTGCCGGTCAAGCCAATGTCTTTGTTTTCCCAAGCCTTGAAGCGGGAAACATTGGCTATAAGATTGCGCAACGTTTGGGTGGTTTTGAAGCCATGGGTCCCATTTTGCAAGGGTTGGCCAAGCCAGTTTCTGACTTGTCTCGTGGTTGTTCAGAAGAGGATGTTTATAAGGTGGCCATCATTACGGCCATTCAGGTTCAAAATCAGAATTAAGACTGATTGAATCATGGAGGACGACATGAATTTCTTTCTGAATGAAGGCTTTCGGTCAGTTAATTCTGGCGTTGAACATGCCGAACGTTATCGTTTGGCAATCTTTGATGAACTGAAAGAAGAAAGTCGTCTTGTGTTGACAGAATTACTACCCAAGCTACCAAAAGACTTGGAGCAGTGGCAAATTCCCGTTAATAAAGTCATTAACCTCTTTGATTTTTTGATGGCGGATTCGCCAGACGACTATTTAAAACATGGTCTTGCTGTGGATGACCTGGTTGAATTTGAAGAGACGGTCTTATTAGATGATTCGGGGATGCGTCGCCTTGTTAATGAGCAAGCAATGGCGGGGTATCAAATTAAAAGGCGAAAAGATTGTTTTCCAGATGACACGAATCAGCAAACAGTAGTACGAGATGCCCACGTTGAATTAACGAGGGGCTGTCGCCGACTATCTTGGTCGTATCAAAAGGAAGGTCATCATCTGAAGATGACGGCGATTCATTTGGAAAATTTTTGGGGTAAAAATAAATACTTCCAGAATTTTGAGCAATTACTGGCCTTTTTTATGGCCGCCATTCAAGACTGTTTTGGTGCGAGTCGTTATTTTATTGACCGTGGGCTGGCCTATCATGAGTATTTTGTTAATCATGAAAAGCAGTACGAAAACGATTATCTGGCAACGGTGATCCATGCTAATCATCGAGTAGCAATGGCCGGGGACCGGCCAATATTCAACCAATTTTATCAGTATCCCATTCAACATTTAGACGTTTATGATGCTCTGATTTGTTCAACATTCTTGCAGGCACATGACCTAAAAGAGGATTTGCAACAAACTGGAGCAAATGAAGCATCGCTTAATAAAATCTTGACACTCCCCGTTGCTTTTTGCTTACCTAGTAGGCAACAGCAACAGCAACAGAAAGGGCAAATTGATACTGCTAAAGGAGAAACCCTTCATTTGGTCACGGCTTCTCGTTTGCACCAGGAGAAGCACTTGGATGAACTGCTGCTGGCGCTTCCTCGGCTAAAGGAGGCTGGACTGGCCGTGACGTTGACCATTTTTGGTGAGGGCCCTGAAAAAGCCACGCTTCAGGATTTAGTGAGGGATGAGGAATTGGAAGACCAAGTGACTTTTGCTGGCTGGTCTAGACAATTAACGGACGATTTAGCTAGTTTTGATCTGTATCTCTCTACCTCTTATTCCGAGGGCTTTGGATTGACTTATTTGGAATCCCTGGGGCAGGGTCTTCCGCTCGTTTCCTATGCAAACCGTTATGGTGCCGAAGAATTGATTCAAGATGGTCAAAACGGTTTGTTAGTTCCCTTTATTAAGGGAAAGGAACCGGCTGTTCGGAAACGAAACGCCAAGCAATTGGCAGCAGCCGTTTTACAAGCGGCTGATCGGTTGAATGAGTTGACTGCCCATAGCCGGGAATCAATTAAAGCTTATGACCTGACGTCCGTTGCGTCGACATGGCAAACGTTGTTGGAGGACTGGCATGAAGGCTGAATTAATTAAATCGCTTGATCAGCGTAATGAACCGGCTGTGGCTTGGCAAATTGAACAAGTTCGGTTGGGAAAAGCGGATTGTTTGTTGATTTATACGCCCCATGAGGATGCCGTTGCCATTGTGACTGCTCTTGGATTAAAAGTTGAACAGGTGATTGATTTGGCTAGTCAGGCTATTCTGGCTGCAGAAGCAACGGGAAAGGGTCAGTTTCTTTTTGACTACCCCGTTCCCAACCAAGGACGTATTGAAGCAGGCCCAAATGGGACAATCCGTTTCGAATCGGCAGGCTTTGAAATCGCGCAAGTAATCCTCTATTCAGATAGTCCTTACTCGATTCAATCAATCACCTGGTTGACAACAGGGGGACAAGCAAGCCGGAAAACCATTTATCAACGGAACGGTCGGTTATTTGCACAACAATACTATAGCCAGGGAAGGTTGCTGCAATCAGACTTTTACTTTGGTCATCACGAACCATTCCTCTCGAACTTTTATCAGAATGGTCAAAACGACTTAACCGTTGTCAAAGACCAAAAGTATCCGCACTATGATGCCGTTGTATCGGCGTACTTGGAAAAGCATTTTGCCGGTACTCTGGTTGAAACGACGGATGATTCGCTGTTAAATTTGTCGCCGGCAGTTACCCACCGGACGAGTTAGAAGTTATTTATTTTGAAAAAATGAGTAGTCCAAAAACGTGTGAAAGAAGGACGAACGTGTCATTAATTATTATGCCAAATTGGTCTGATCATTTTCAGGCCAGCCAAGATGAAAAAGAAGTTAAAGCAGTTATTGATCAGTTGAAAAACGTGGCTGATCCTTTTTTGCTACTATCAACTTATTTGCCAAAATGGCGAAGCTACAGTCGTCAACTTGGCCTAGATGACTTACCTAGTTGGTCGGTTTTTGATGCCCTACAACGTGTTCATTTAACGGTAAAAAAACCAATGCAACTCGATAATCTGAGTTGGCCAAAGGGAGCACAATTCATTCGTATGTTCGATCGAGTGGTGGTGTTGGTCAACTTGTCGCATTATGCCAGCGTCTTTTTCACTTACCCAAAGGCTAACCAGATTGACCGAATCGATCGTTACGCGAAGGGGCAACTGATTCAACAGTTGACGGTGGACGACCGGGGCTTTATTTCCCGTGTGCTTGACTATCAAGAAGGGGTCTTGGTTAAAGCCTCCTACCTCTCCCAATCAGGGGCCGTCGTGGCGGAGGAAGATTACCAGAGCGGTCAGGTTCAAGCACTCCTACCCGATGGTCGTGTGGCAAACTATGACGAGATGCAAGATTTGTTAGTCGAACTCATGGCTGCTTACTTGCAGTCTGATAAAGTCCGTCAGCTGTTGGTCGTTGACTCGCCGGATAATCGGGCAGTGGCCGAAAAAGTCCAGATGGAGCACCTCTTTGTTTGGCTGGGGCAAGTCAAGAAAGAGGAACTTGTGGAGGCTGAACAGTTTTGGTCAGGAAAAGCCAAGCTCCTCCTTGGTCAGCGTAACGTTGGGCAAGAAACGCTGGGTGAGTTGTTGCCACCATACTCGGTTGTTGTGGCCAATCAGCAAGCACAGCGGAAAAACCAAACCCTCTTGTACTTTCAACTGGCGCAAATGACGGAAGAAAAACAACATTCTTTGCTCGCTCAGGTACTGCCCTTCATTTTGGCTGATGAGAATCGAACGGCTGTTTTTGAGGCGGGAAACAAGGCGGCTTTGACGAAACAATTAGCTGATGGGGTGAAGGAATTGGCTTCCGATTCCGAAAAAAGTCTTGAAGAGTGGTTGGCCCACTTTGTTTTTTTGCCAGCCCAACGAAAAGAAAAGCGACGGGAGCACTTATTAACGGCTTGTTTGTACGCTGATTTGGCTGAAAAGCCGGATTTGGCGATCATTGCCGAAGCGGTGGGACTGGGTGTGCAGGTTGCAACAACAGTTGTCACTGCCTATACGCCGGAAGAGGAGCAATCGGTCATCCCGCTTGATCAATTAGAAGATTTTTTGGCGAAAAAGGTCCAGAATCAGGAAACATTGAGTACTGACCAGGAACGCTCTTTGCAAGAATGTTTGTCTGAGCCAGAGCAAATGAAAAATTGGCAAGAACGCCTGGTGATCAAGGCGACAGAAGCCAAGTAGGGGAAGAATCATGGCAAAACAAATCGCCATTTTACAAATTGGCGCAACGGATTGGACAGAACAAGTTAAAGATGAACCTGTCGACTGGACCTTTTGTCAAGGCATTGATTTACCGGTTTTATTGGCGCGCCAAGAACAGCCCAAAAAACTAGAAGCCGATTACGTCCTGTTAACGGATCCTACTTTGGATTCCGTGATTTTAGCGCGGCAAATTCGTGACTGGCCGGCTTATCGGGTCATCTACCTTGGTGATTTTTCAAGTTTTTCACCCGTTGTGCAGCAGGCCTTAGCTGACCGGGGTGCCTTTTATTTTGAAGAACAAACTGCTGAATCGGTTGTTAATCGCATTTTAAGCGATCTCTTTAAGGGGCAGGTTGGTTTTGCTAGTCGTTTTTCGGAGAAGCAGTTTATACCGGAAAACAATTGGGCCTGGCACTGGCAGCGAGCGGGTCGTTTTGATACTAGGGTTAGTGGCGACTTTGGGGATGATTTTCAACAAATTGGTACGCTAAAAACTTTTCAAACGGACTTTCAGGCGGGTCAAGAGAATTTAATTTATGCGGATTACAGCACAACGGGCACTGCCGAACTGGCGCTTGCCTTTGTTTTCTACCAAAACGGTGGTTTGCAGCAATTAAAGCTCTTTCAAAATCCTGATATTAGACAGATGCCAATGGTTCGTGCTCCAAAACAGTATCTGGATTACCAGATACTCGTGTTGGCTAAGGGAAACGGTGAACTAACGTTACGCAATCTTCATCAACGAAAGTCACGTCACGGTCTGGGCTATTTTTTGCCTGGTAGTGAACGATTATTGACTGAGGACAACCAAGAGGTGAACTGCTACTTTAATCCGGGGACGAAGAAGGGACCGTTAGTCGTTGCCTTTGCCGGCGCTCGTTTGCATGTTGAAGGCTTTGAAATGATGGGCCAACTTGATCATCTTGGTTACCCATACTTACTCTTCACGGATACGCGGGCAGCTGGCGGGGCCTTTATGGTTGGGAGTCAGGCTTTTGAAAACTTGGTGATTGCTCGGATTAACGAAGCGCAGATGACTTTGAAACAGGAAGCAGTCGATACCATCTTTGTTGGCTACTCAATGGGTTCATATCCCGCGATGTATTATGCTGGTCGCTGTCAAAGTCAGCACATCGTCATTGCCAAGCCGATTATCAATATCGGACGCTTTACGCAAAACGGGGCTCTTGCTCATCAGGGCGAAAACTACGACTGGCCTTTAGATGTTCGCCAAGTGTTGACTGGTCGATTGGATTTGCAAGATAGCCAGCAATTGGATGAGAAGCTTTGGTCCTCTTTGGCTAACGTTGATTGGCCGAAGGCCCGCGTCGATTTGTTTACCATGCTGGCTGATGAGTATGATGGTGGGTCACTAGGGGAATTACTGACTTACTTCAATGAGCGTGGGGCGAAGATTCGGCATCAGGAAGTGCCGGGTCACCATGATGAAAAAATTAAGGAAATGCTGACTTTCATCGAAGAAGCCATTCAAAAACAAGGGCAAGAGGAGCGGGGGTTGTTCTACTAATGCAATATCAAATTTATTGGACACCTCAAACTCAGCTTGACGAGTTGCAGGGGGCGGTCCTTGACTTTAAAAAAGAAGATGAAGTCACGTACAAGAATGATTTTTTGCCCTCGGGTCAACGAATTGTTTCTTGGACGGATTCGGACAATTACTTTCAAAACAAACGAATTGGTCAATTACCACAGTTGGTGGCTGGCAAGTCCTATCGCTCGCGACTCTTTGTGACAAATTCAGACCGGATGCACGCCTATTTATCATGGGTTTTTTACGATGAAAAAAAGCAGGTAATTCAAAAACACTACCAAAACGTCTTTGAAGAAACGTTTACCGTACCAGAAGGCTATGCCAGCTACCGAGTGGCGTTGCTTTCAGCAGGAACGGGTCAATTTGCCTTTCACAAAATTACTGTGAGTCCAGTGGTCGATGGTGAGTTGGTCTCAGGGGACCAACAAGTCAATGATCATCTGGTGGCCTATCGCCAACAGCCTTCTCAGTTGACATCAAAAACACTGCGCGTCATTTTGGCAGAACCACGTTACCAATTGATGGATTTACCAATTCAAGCTGTGCAGCCATCACCACAAGCAGTTCTTTTTTTGACTATTGATTTTTTGAAGAGTGCTGAATATTTTGATGAAGCGGTGATTCCTTTTCTTCAGGAACAACGTAAGGCAGTGAAAGCGAAGGGATTTGAATTTGTTGGCTACGGACCCATCTCGACTTTTGCTGCTTTGAAGTACAGGGAAGCCATGAAGGAGGAGGCAACGGTTGTCATTCCGGAAAGCAATGACTTGGTGTTGCCTGCTGGTTATGATCGCCACCATCCTGCGCTCCAGACTTTTCTACAAGCGTTGCCTGATCAGATTCAAGCACTGCAAAAAGAAAGCGATGTTCGGTTAAAGAAACCGTCTCTTGGTCCCAACCCGTCGAGCCTGCAGGCAGTCGGTGGGCAAGAAGAACTCCTACGCTCCTTAACTTATCTCGATTGGCCCGTTGATAAGAAAAAGGTTAAGCAAGTGAAGAAGGAGAAGAAGCAGCAGGAGGCCCGACGTAAAAAGTCGCCGGACCATCCAAGTGTTGACACAAAGCCGCTGCCATCTGCACCTGGTAAAGAGGCTGCTAAACAAAAGGAAGAACACCAGCATGGTGAGCGAAAGCGGCAACTGGTCAAAGCTAGCCATGGCGAGCACGAAAAGCGTAATTCTTCACAGATGCTCCAAGACTTTTTCACTAAAAATCGTCATTAAAAAAAGACATCCGTTTGGATGTCTTTTTGATATGGCATTAGAAGTAGGCCTTCATGAAGAGATCAATGGCCAAGGCAATGGCTGCCAGCGAAATCGCAATTTTAAGAATCTTTTCGGGAATGATTTTGACGATGTGTGGGCCAATCCAGCCCCCGATGAAGAGGCCAATGCCCATTGGAATAACGAGACTCCAATAGATATGAGAAGAAAAAATGTAAATGATGGTCGCAATTAAGTTGGCGCCACCCAGTGATAAGTTCTTCAGGGCGTTGTATGAAGCAAAGGGCATGGTCGTCGTGGCGGAAAGAATAGCTAAAAGAAGCACACCACCTGCTGCGCCAAAATAACCACAATACATTCCAACCAAGAGAATACCAATGGAAACAAAGGTCCGATACACAGGGTGTGAGCTATCGTTTTCAATGGAGTCTTCACGAGTTAGGTTTGTTTCCGCGTTCTTTGATTTATTGACCTGAGACATGAGAAGGAGTCCGGCGACCAGAACAAAGAAGGGAACGGCTTTTTCAAAAGTTGCCGCTGGCGCCGATAAAAGGAGCCAAGCACCGATAACGGAACCGGCAAGCGTGAAGGGTAAAATCTTAATCAGTTCCTTCTTATGTTCGCCCAAGTCCTTCCGTGAGGACACCGTGGCGCCCAGCCCAGTCATTACCAAGGCAGCCGTGTTCGTAACGTTGGCAAAAAGTGGTGGAATGCCAACTGCCAGCAGTGCCGGATAGGAAACCAAGGATGCCAGTCCAGCCGTTGTTGATACAATGCCGGCTAAAATACCCATTGGAAGAAGAAAGATAAAGTGCTGCCAATAATCACTCATAATGCTAACGATACCTCTTTTTAATCAGATTCATTCAAGATAAAAGCTCTAAATAACAGCTTCTAGTATAGTCTTGATTGGAAAGAGACGCAAGCAGCACAAAGCACTTGTTAACTTTTATTAAAAGATGTTAATTTTATAAATCTAGCATTTATGGGAGGTGTGGGGGTCATGGCGTTTAACGGTAAGAAAACGGTGAAAATAAAAAACGTTCACTACTGGTTTATTCAGTAGTGAACGGCAAAGTGGCTATGATGGCCATGTTGATCAGAAAACGTTTGGTTAATCCAAGTTGAGCTTAGCCAAAGCCGATTGGTAGGTTGCCAGATACAAGTCAAGGGACGTGTTTTCGTCAATGTTCATTTTGGTGGTACCGGCATCTTCAGCGTCACTCTTAGCCAGTTCCATGGATGTGTCCGTGAATGATTTGGTAATCATCATTGCTAGCTCATGGGCTCGTTGTTCTTTTGAAAGCATGTTGCATCTCCTTTTAACTGATTAGTCATAAAATGCTAGTGAGTAAAGGATAACAAAAGGAAGCAGCTGTTGCATAGGTTAAGAAAAAAGAATATTAAAAAAGCGTCTAGAACGTTGTTTTACCAAAGTCCTAGACGCTTTTTCTGTTTCATATTCAAAATATCTTGATGCCGCTGACAGGAATCGAACCTGCACGGAGAAATCTCCATACCGACCTGAACGGTACGCGTCTGCCAGTTCCGCCACAGCGGCATGAAACATACACTATTATATCGTTTGCCTGAAGAACTGACAAGGAAAATTTTAATTAAACGTGATGGGAATGAAAATGGAGGCAGGCAGCCACAAAATAAAAAAGTCGAGATATGATACATATTGGTCCGCGCGGTGTCTGTGCAGCACCTTTGGGGCATTATATAATGGTGGTAACAATATAAAGGAGACTAGCCATGAGCCACCGACCACCAAACAGTTTTTCCCGCCTGAAAGGTGCACCTGACTTTAAAACCAGCAAACCTGAATATCTCGCCCTGATTATCTTTTATTTAGTTGCTGGATTGATTTTGCTTTTTGCCACCTTCTTTGATCGTGAGGTTAGTTCGACCATCATGAATCGCTCCTCCATCGTGGGCTGGTTCTTTCAAAATTACGGAACGAGAGGGCCGAATATTGTTCTTTTTGTTTGTTTTCAAACTATCGCCTGGGTCACTTATTTTGCAAGAAACCGGGGTGCGCTCCGTTTGGTTTTAACGACCTTTTTCTTGATTTTAGCCATGAACCAATTGTTACTCAGTTTGAATGGTTATTTTGCCTATACGCTGGCCGTTTTATTGAATGGTGAAGTGAAGCAAGTGGCCAATCCTGGTGTGAGTCAGTTAATCTGGTCATTGCTCATTACTTTTGGCTTGTCCATTATCTTTTACCGGTATATCGATAACCGTACAGAAGAAGAGCGGCAGTACTTATTACGGGCAGCCGTTATGGGGATTGCCTTAGTCTTCGTTGTCAGTCTAATCATTGGTGATTTAAAATTGCACTGGGGCCGTTACCGCCCTTTCCAAATGGATGCTGACATGGGTCGTTTTACTCCTTGGTACCATCCGAATGGTTCGAACGGGCACTATTCCTTTCCATCAGGACACACCACGTCGGGTTGGTTACTCCTTTATCTACCGTTTCTGCTGCCCCGCAGTTGGCGGACAGCCCAGAAGTATTTGGTCATCCTAACTGTCACCATTGCGATTTTAACTGCACTTAGTCGTGTGCGCTACGGTGCTCATTGGTTATCGGATGTTACAGCCGCCAGTATCATTGTTTTTTCAACCATTTTTCTCTTTTCAAGGGTTTTGGAAGCTCATTTTGTGGAAGACCAACCTTCTGACGGTTGGCAGATTCGCAAAAGAGAGTCATAAAATAAAAAATCCCCCTTTCCAAGACGAATCATCTTTCTCCTTAAATCGCTAGTAATACTTAACGAACTTTGTTACAATGTATAAGATTTTTAAATTTTAAGGAGAAGACACAATGTCAGGACATAGTAAATGGCATAACATTCAAGGTCGTAAAAACGCCCAAGATGCTAAGCGTGGAAAGATTTTCCAAAAGCTTGCGCACGACTTATATGTTGCAGCAAAGGCTGGCGGTGCTGATCCCGAAATGAACGCTTCACTCCGTTTGGTAGTTGATAAGGCCAAGGCCGCTAACATGCCAAAGGATAACATCCAACGTGCTTTGGATAAGGCTTCCGGTGCCGGTGGCGCAAAGTTCGAAGAAGTAACCTATGAAGGTTACGGTACTGCTGGTGTGGCCGTTTTGGTGGAAGCTTCAACGGACAACATTAACCGAACAGTTTCATCTGTTCGTAACTCATTCAAGCACTTTGGTGGTTCACTTGGAACTTCTGGTTCTGTTGCCTTCCAGTTCGATCGCAAGGGTTACTTTGCCATCGATCGTGAGGCAAATCCTGATTTGGATGAAGACACGATTTTGGAAGCCGCTTTGGAAGCGGGGGCAGAAGACGTGCAAACGTCAGACGAAGCCTTCGAAATCTACACTGCTCCATCTGATTTCCAAGCTGTTGAAGCTGCTTTGACTGAAGCGGGTTACGATTTGGCTGAAGCCGAAGTAACGATGATTGCTCAAAACCCAATGAGTATTTCAGACGAAGACCGTGAAAAGTTGGATAAGCTGGTCGATGAATTAGAAGATAACGAGGATGTTTTGGCTGTTTATACAACGGCTGAATAATCTGAAAAAAGTCGCAAAGTCAGGTTTCTGACAATGCGACTTTTTACTTTGCTTATTTTTTAGTGGCTGCGATGGTTTCGTCGACTAGAGAAACTAAGCGCTCTTTATCCTTTGGCGAAGGGTAGAGGTTAATCCGGACGAGGTCGGCAACCCGTTTGGCACCGGTCTTTTTCATTTGGTTGTCGAACTTGTCTAAGGCGAGGCAGTAGTAGCCTTCATAAAAGGTGTCGCCGGATCCGGCAATACCGTAAGTTAACCCAGGAAGTTCAACGTCGGCTAAATCATCGAAGTAGTCAAGGCCTTCGTCAGGTAGGGAGCCTTCATCATAAGTATAGGGAACTAAAAAGGCTAGATCGTAATCAGCCAATTCTTCTGGTTCTGTTTGTGAAATTTCGCTTTTCTTAACTTGAACGTTTCGTTCTTCTAGGATGGAAATGATGTTATCTGCCACCGCTTCATTATTACCTGTAATGGTGGCAAAGATAACTTGTGCCTTTAAATTTGTTTCTGCCATGGTGGCCTCCTGAAGCATCGTTTTTATCCATTATACTAGAAAAGTATGTCGGAACCTGAAAAATCGGTTACCTGTCTGGTATTTTACCTGTAGCTGGCATATAATGGTCACAAATACTTGGAGGAAAGAACATGGCATTATCAAAAGAACAGGTAGCAGCCTTACAAAACGTTTATGATCACGGGATTTTGGATCACGATGACAAGGCTCGCCAAGCACTTGCCCAGGTTTTAGAGGATAATAAGTAATTTCTTGTAACTTGTCGTAAAGTGTGCAATAATAAGAACAATAAATTGCTGATGGGGATAACCTCACTTGTTGATGTTAGCAAAGAGAGCCGACGGTTGGTGTGAGTCGGTCTAACGGCAGGTACTGGACTACCTCGGAATGGCGGAGAAGTAAGGATTGAAACTTCGCCCGGGTGACACCGTTAAACGTTTCTTGAGTCTGAGTTTTGCTCAGAGAAATGGGTGGTACCACGGTTTAGCGTCCCTTCGTGTTTTTAAAGCACGGAGGGGCGCTTTTCGTTTAGCACCTAAACGATAACGGTTCACGTCAGCAAGAGAGAAAAGAAAGAAGGTAGTAAAATGGCAGAAATTACACTAACCTTTCCTGATGGGGCGCAAAAGTCCTTTGAAGAAGGTGTTAAGCCAATTGAAGTTGCTGAATCAATTGCAAAGTCATTGGCGAAGAAGTCTGTATCTGGAAAGTTAAATGGGGCATACGTCGGGATGAATGATCCAATGACCACCTCTGGTGACTTTGCCTTGATTACCAAGTCGGATGAGGAAGGGTTGCAAATTCTTCGTCATTCTACCGCTCACTTGCTGGCACAAGCATTGCGCCGGATGCCAAAGTTTGCTGATATGCACTTTGGTGTTGGACCAGCCATTGAAAACGGCTTTTACTACGACACTGACAATGGTGCCGGTAAGCAAGTGTCCGTTGATGACTTTCCTGAAATTGAAGCCATGATGAAGAAGATTGTCAAAGAGGATTTGCCAATCTTGTCTCACCAGGTGTCAAAGGAAGGGGCCTTGGACATGTTCAAGGACGATCCATACAAGGTGGAGTTGATTAACGACTTGCCTGATGGTGAAAAGATTACCGTTGCCGTTCAGGGTGAACATGTTGAATTGGACAAGGGTGGCTTGGTTCCATCAACCGGTTGGATCAAGCATTTTAAGTTGGTTTCTGTTGCTGGTTCATACTGGCGCGGTGATTCTGACAAGGCCGTGATGCAACGTATTTACGGAACAGCTTTCTGGACGGCTGAAGCGCTTGAGGAAGACTTGCAACGTCGTGCGGAAGCTAAGGAACGTGACCACCGAAACATTGGTCGCGACTTGGACCTCTTCTTTACGAGTCAAAAAGTCGGCTCTGGTTTGCCCGTCTGGTTGCCAAATGGTGCAACCATCCGTCGCCAAATCGAGCGTTACATCGTTGACAAGGAATTGGCCAACGATTACTTGCACGTTTATACGCCAGTTTTGTCAAACTTGAACCTGTACAAGACTTCTGGTCACTGGGACCACTACCGTGAAGACATGTTCCCACCAATGGACATGGGCGATGGCGAATTCCTCGAATTGCGACCAATGAACTGTCCTTCACACATTGCAGTTTACCAGCATAAGCCACGTTCATACCGTGACTTGCCAATGCGTGTGGCCGAATTGGGCATGATGCACCGTTACGAAAAGTCCGGTGCCTTGACAGGTTTGTCCCGTGTTCGTGAAATGACGTTGAACGACGGCCACACTTTCGTTGCCCAAGAGCAATTGGAAGAGGAATTTAAGTCCATTTTGGCCATGATGATGGAAGTCTACGATGACTTTAACATCACGGACTACCGTTTCCGTTTGTCATATCGTGATCCTGAGAATACGCAAAAGTATTTTGACGATGATGAGATGTGGGAAAAGTCCCAAGCGCAGTTGAAGCGGGCCATGGATGACATGGGCTTGGATTACTTCGAAGCGCCAGGGGAAGCTGCCTTCTACGGTCCTAAGTTGGATGTCCAGACGAAGACGGCCCTCGGTGGGGAAGAAACTTTGTCAACAATTCAATTGGACTTCTTGTTGCCAGAACGGTTCAACTTGACTTATGTTGGCGAAGACGGCCAAGATAACCACCGTCCAGTAATGCTCCACCGTGGAATCGTTGGAACGATGGAACGGTTTACGGCTTACTTGATTGAAATGTACAAGGGGGCTTTCCCAACTTGGTTAGCGCCAATGCAAGTGCAGATCATTCCAGTTAACGTCGAAGCGCACGGTGCCTATGCCAAGAAGATTCAACAAGACTTGGCCAAGGCTGGCTTGCGTGCCAACATTGACAACCGATCAGCTAAGATGGGTTACTTGATTCGTGATGCCCAAACGAAGAAGATTCCGTACACGCTTGTGCTGGGAGACCAGGAACAAGAAAACGGTACGGTAACGGTTCGTCGTTACGGTCATCAAGAAACCGAGTCAATGCCTGCAGAAGCCTTTAAGTCATTGATTGAAAAGGACGTGGCCCGTTATTCACGTCCAGACGAAAACGCATAAGTTTAAATGAATAGAAGGAAGACACCTAAACGTTTGGGTGTCTTCTTGCTATGTTTGAAAGGAAGTACGATGTCACAAGAAAATACGCACATCGAGGAACAACAGCTCTCGAAGGGGTTGCAAAACCGCCACGTACAGTTGATTGCCATTGGTGGAACAATTGGAACCGGACTCTTCATGGGTGCTGGTAACTCGATTCACTTTGCCGGCCCTGGTATCTTAGCCGTCTATGCCATCATCGGTGCCATGATGTTTATCATGATGCGTGCCATGGGCGAGATGCTCTATCAAGATCCCTCGCAGCCAACTTTTATCGCTTACATGACGAAATACCTTGGTAACCGGGTGGGCTTCTTTGCTCGCTGGTCCTACTGGTTAACGATGATTTTCTTTGGAATGGCTGAATTGACGGCCATTGGAAAATACGTGCAGTTCTGGTTTCCAAGTATGCCGGAATGGTTGATTCAAATCATTTTCTTGGTTGCTTTGACTGGGGTAAACTTGATTGCCGTTGCCCTCTTCGGTGAAATGGAATTTTGGTTCTCAATGATTAAAGTCATTGCCATCCTGGCGTTGATTGTTACTGGTTTGATGATGGCCTTTGGTCATTTCCAAACACCAGTCGGCACTGTTTCATTTGGGAACGTCTTTAACCACTTTAGTTTGGTGCCAAATGGTTGGGGAAACTTTATTAACTCTTTCCAGATGGTGATGTTTGCCTTCGTTGGAATGGAATTTATTGGAATGACGGTTGCTGAAACGAAGGATCCACGTAAGATTTTGCCAAAGGCAATCAACCAGATTCCTTTCCGTGTTCTGTTTTTCTACCTGGGTGCGCTCTTTGTCATTATGACGATTTACCCATGGAAGCAGATTCCAGCACACCAATCACCATTTGTCATGGTCTTTGAATTGGTTGGCTTGAAGGGTGCCGCTGCTATCATCAACTTTGTTGTGTTGACGGCCGCTGCTTCATCATTCAACTCCATTCTTTTCTCGACTTCACGTAACTTCTACTCACTGGCCAAGGAATCACGGGCTAAGTTCTTGCAACCATTTACGAAGTTGTCTTCACGTGGCTTGCCAGCAAAGGCCTTGCTCTTCTCATCATTGATTTCCGTTTCATCTGCTGTCATTTCATCAATTCCAGCCATTAACGATGCCTTTGTCTTCGTTACGTCGGCAGCAACGGACCTCTTCTTGATGATCTATATCATGATTCTCTGGGCTTACTGGGAGTACCGCAAGTCCTCAAGTTACATGCCTAACGGATTCTTGTTAAAGGCACCGAAGTTCTTTGTGCCATTGGCAGTCATTTTCTTTGTCTTTGTCTATGTCACACTCTTCTTCAACGATTCTTCCGTCGTTCCTGCCATTGGTGCAACGGTCTGGTTGGTGGTCTTTGGAATTGTTTCCTACTTCCAGCCAAAGAAGGCTGTCTCAGAAGAATAATTTTCTTTTCGTTTAATGCCCGTCACGTATACTAATTAAAAATTAGAATTGGAGACCGTGAATGTCCTTTTTGATCAACTTTATCTTGCATATTGATGACCATATAGCCAGTTTAGTTCAGCATTTTGGTGCTTGGACTTACTTGATTCTTTTTGCCATTATTTTGGTTGAAACGGGGGCCGTTGTGCTACCGTTCTTGCCTGGTGATTCCCTGCTGTTTGCGGCTGGGGCGATTTCAATGACCCCCGCTGGTCAAGCGGCTGGGTTGAATCATTGGATTTTCATGATTGTCTTCTTTATCGCGGCAGTTGCCGGTGATACAACGAATTACTTCATTGCTCGTGAGGGGGGACGGGCGCTTTTGCAGCGCAGGCCTTTCTCTTCACTGGTGAAGCCAAAGAACATTGAAGAGGCGGATGCCTTCTTCAAGAAGCACGGTGGGGCAGCCATCATCATGGGACGTTACATTCCCATTATTCGAACGTTTATGCCCTTTGTGGCTGGTCTTTCGGCCTTCTCGTTCCGACGCTTCATGGAATACACACTCTTGGCCGCCTTTTCTTGGTCGTTTTTGATGACCGGAGCGGGTGCGCTCTTTGGTAACATTCCCTTCGTTGCCAACCACTTCTCGGCGATTATTCTTGGGATTGTCTTCGTGACTTTGTTACCATCCATCATTGCGGTGGTTAAGTCCTTGCTAGGCAAGAAAAAGAAGTAAGTGCACGACATGAATGAAAGACCCACCATCTGCTCAGGATGGTGGGTCTTTTTTGTTGAAGGGGCTCTTTGTCTAGCAAAAAGTCGGTCAGTCAGTTATAATTAACGCAAGTCCTAATGATTCGTTGAATGAGAAAGGACTCACCAGAGCGTTTGTGTCATCTGCGGCTCTGTAAAAAAACAAAGAGGAGCAAAGCCATCATGCTTTCAAAAACTGCCAATAACATCCGTCAAAGTCGATTCTTCCAATTTTTTTTGAGGGTCGACTATTTTGATATTCTGGGTGTTGTCATTGTCTTAGGGACGTCACTCGTCCTACACTATTGGTCAAAACCCTTATCGGCCTCCTGGTTCTTCCATGGCGAGTCAAACGCCTTTACCAGGTTGCCGCTACTCGGGCTGTTTGCCACCGCCTCCGCCGTGGCTTCGATTCTGTCAACCCGCTTTATTGCCAAGCAAAAGGCGCTTGGCAACACGATTTCTTGGATTAACGTTGTGGTAGCTGGCGTTGTTGACTTTTTCAACGGAAACGTTGGGGCCTTTTTAACCTACCCGATTTCAATGGTCACGAATTGGCTGCCTACCAAAACGTGGAGTCGATACCAGCGAGTGGGACGGGTGAAGCCTTTCATCCTGATTGGGTTGATTTTGCTATCCATTACCGTTTCCTTCGGGTTAAACGCCTTTGCCTTTCGTTTTTCTGGTTGGGGATTGGATGCGATGTATTGGTTCTCATCCACGACTTTTGCCCTGGCTTTGACAGCGGATATCCTAAACATTTTCCGCATCAAGGATCAGTGGTATATTTGGTCGGTCTACAACGTTGCCAATTTGGGGAAAGCATTAATTCAAGGCAATTTTGCAAACGTTGGTAAGTATAGCTATTACATTATCAATTCCCTGATTGCCATTCTAACTTGGACAGTTAAAAGAGAAGCCAAAAGCAGACCAAACCATCTCAACCACACAGAAGCAGCCATCGAGGGGGAATGATGACCATGAATTTGATTCTTGCTACTGATGCTTATAAATTAACGCACCATTTACAGTATCCGCAAAACATTAACAAACTTTATTCATACGGGGAAGCCCGTGTCGGCGGAAAGTACCCAACCATCTCTTGGTTTGGTCTTTCCATGATTTTGCACGATTATTTTCAAAGTCAAATTACGACTGATATGATTGATGAAGCCGAAAAAGTTGCTGAAGAGACCTTTGGTACGAAGGCTTATTTCAACCGTTCCGTTTGGGAAAAGGTTCGTGACTTGGGCTACTTCCCAGTGCGAATCAAGGCCTTGCCAGAGGGGATGGAAGTGCCAACGGGGACGGCCCTCTTCACCATCGAGTCGACCGAAGATTGGTTTGCAACGTCGCTCAATGCTTTAGAAGTGGTCTTGATGCACGTTTGGTATCCAACGACCATTGCAACGAACTCCCTCTACATTAAAAAGCGGTTGTTGCCCCTTGTTGAAAAGACCGGGTCGGTGGATTCGCTGCCACTAATGGTCAATGACTTTGGCCTGCGTGGTGCGACCTCGCTTGAATCTGGTGAGCGTGGTGGTGCAGCACACTTGTTGCATTTCCGCGGGTCTGATAACCTAGCGGCTTCTAATTACTTTGCTAAAGTCTACGGGCAAGAGGGACGGGCTTTGTCGATTTGGGCAACGGAGCATTCCGTAGCGACGGCCTATGGTTCTGGCCAGGGTGAATTTGATTATTTGAACGCCCAGTTGGACCGGACACCAGATGATGCACCAGTCTCCATTGTCATTGATTCATATGACACCTTTAACTTCGTGAGACACGTGGTGGGGTCACCAGAAATGGTGAAGCGGATTCAGGAGCGTGAGGGCCGCGTTGTCCTTCGTCCTGATTCTGGCGATCCCATTACCATGGATTTGGCCGTGCTTGATATTTTGGCTGACATCTTTGGCACCGAAGTTAACGACAAGGGTTATAAAGTTCTTCGACATAACGTCGGCTTGATTCAAGGTGACGGAATGAAGGCCGATACGATTATCAAACTCTATGAAGCGTTAATTGATCGCGGTTGGTCGACGGACAACCTGGTTGTCGGTTCCGGCGGTGGACTACTTCAAGAAGGCTTTACCCGTGATACGGAACGTTTTGCGATTAAGGCAGCGTACGCCCACACGAGCGATGGGGCGGACTTGGCCATTAAAAAGCAACCGAAAACGGATCCGACAAAGGCTTCCAAGGCTGGCTTACTAAAAGTCATTGTGGATGAAAATGGTCAATTACAAACCGTTCCACAACAGACAGCTGGCAAAGATTTGCTGGAAACGGTTTATGAAAACGGTCAAATTACAGCGGCACCAATTGCTGATATTTTTGAACGTGCGGAAAGACATTTGAAGGATAATCGTCAGTTAGGTCGTGTGAACGGTTAATTGACGATGTTTCACAAAATTTATTTTATAAAATAAGCCCCTTCTCTTTTGTTCTGTGGTAAAGTGGAATTAACGATAGGAGGGCTAGATGGAAAGACAACTCAGTCAATTCGTACTTGATGAACTTGTTCAACTTGAGGCCCTTATTTGCTCAAAAACAGCTGCCGTGTCATAACGGGGGCTGTTTTTTATTGATTTTAGGAGGTTATTCTATGCTGTCATCAGCTGATTCGAATGTTATTGATCAAGACTTTTTGTCGCGATTAAATTTGCAGAATCCACACGATTTGAAGGCTGTTTCGGGTGGGGATGTTAACATGGCGTTTTCACTTTATTCAGGTTCTGATCGCTACTTTTTAAAGGTACAACCAGATCATGATCGTCATTTCTTTGACGCCGAAGTTGCTTCTTTGAAGGCATTAGGGCAATATGTGACGGTGCCAAAAGTAATTAAACAAGGGGAGACACGGGGCTTTGCTTACTTACTTTTGTCATGGGTCCCCTCTGGTCCGGCCAAACAGGGTGATTTAGGGCGTGCGCTCGCTGTTTTACATCAAGCGCATGGTGACCGCTTTGGTTTCGACGTATCGAATCCATACGACTTTGTGCCAAAAGATAATACTTGGAATGATTCCTGGGGTGATTTCTTCGTACATCAACGACTCGAACCATTGATGAAGCAAGCCATTAAGAAGGCGTTCTGGCTGACCCAACGTGGTGACCATTTTGAAAATTTGAAAAAGACGATTTTAGCAGATGAGCACGTGAAAAACGTTCAGCCCTCGTTATTGCACGGCGATTTGTGGGCGGGCAATTTTATGTTTGATGCTTCGGGACAACCGGTCTTTATCGATCCCAACGCTTTCTACGGTGACCGTGAATATGATTTAGCGGTTTCCAAAGTCTTTCCTGGCTTTAACCAATCCTTTTATGACGCTTATGAGAAAGCCTATCCTTTGGACGAAGGTTATGAAGAGCGCTTCAAATGGTATGAGTTCTACTATATTTTGATGCATTTTGTTCGTTTCGGCGATATTTATGCACCACGCTTGAACCGTTTGCTTTTACAGTTTTAATTAAATAGGGAAATCAGAGAAGCTGTTTTCATGCCCATTTGTGGCAAGAAGTTGACAGCTTTTTTTCAACTCGTTATACTATAAAAATGACGCTTGTGTCATTTTTTCAATAATGAGGAGTATTTGAAATGAAATCAAAGCAAAAAAACCAACTTTTCGTTGCTACCACCATGTTTGTGGCCATCATCTTGTTGCAATCGATGGTACCCTTCCTAGGGTATGTGCCGCTTGGTGCTGTGGTTGTCGGGGCCTCTGCCGTTATCTTGCCGGCGACTGCTGCCCTTGCCGGCGTTGCTTTAGGACCACGATCAGGTTTCGTGGTGGCCTTTTTCTGGGCGACGTATTCCTGGTTACATGCGCTAACACACCCCGGAACTTTTGGCGCGCTTTTATTTTCAAACCCCTTGGTGGCCTTCGTACCCCGTTTGTTGGTGGGGGTCATCATTGGCTACTTGGCCAAACGTTTCTTCATTGACCGCGAAAAGCCGGTCTGGTTTCTCTTTACGATGGGGGCGCTAGCGGCTTTCATCAACACCTTCATGGTGATTTTTCTTTCTTGGTTGTCACTGACCTTAATGCCATATAGTGGCTATGGCATTCCGAAGGAAAATCTTTTTCTTTGGTTGGCCGGTATCTTAGCCCTTAACTTTGTTTTTGAGTTCTTGGTAAACGGTCTCTTGGTGGCTGCAATTGGGCGGGTGTTGTTGAAGCGCTTGCCAAAGTTTTAGTGAAAGTGGCTTGATACGTTCATGCTAAAAAAAACACCCTCGTCTCGTGATGGAGATGGGGGTGTTTTTTATTGATTGTATCAAATAGTGCGTAAACGTTGGTATACCAACGTTATACAATGCATCCACCCAGACTCGAACTGGGAGCAAAGACTTAGGAGGTCCCCGTTTTATCCCGTTAAACTATGGATGCCGAATATTTCTTATTATAGCGAAGTTGCTCCCTAAAGACAATTGTCACGATTGTCTAATTCACAGCGAATATTTTTACGAACAAAGTTGGTATTTTTTGCTACACTTAGAGTTAGTAGAAAATGGAGGTACAGACCTGTGGCTGAGATTACTGAAGTGAAGCACCCGTTGGTGCAACATAAGTTGACGATGATTCGAAACAAAGAGGTGGGAACAAAGGACTTTCGTGCCCTTGTTGATGAGTTGGCAATGTTATTAACCTATGAGGCTTCCCGCGATTTGCCGGTTGAAACGGTTGAAGTGGAAACCCCCATTCAAAAGACTGAGGCTAAGTCCTTGGCGGGTAAGAAGTTGGCGGTTGTGCCAATTTTGCGTGCCGGTTTGGGAATGGTTGATGGTATTTTGCAGTTGATTCCAGCTGCCAAGGTCGGCCACATTGGGATGTATCGCGATGAAGAGACTTTGGAACCGGTTGAATACTTCGTTAAGTTGCCAGACGACATTGAACAACGAGAGGTACTATTGGTTGACCCAATGTTGGCAACTGGTGGTTCAGCAATCGACGGAATTGCTGCCTTGAAGAAGCGGGGAGCGACCCAAATTAAGTTAATCACTCTGGTTTCTTCACCGGAAGGGTTGGCTGCTGTTCAAAAAGCACATCCCGACGTGCCAATTGTGACGGCTTCAATTGACGAAGGCTTGAACGACGATGGCTACATTGTGCCTGGATTGGGCGATGCTGGTGATCGCTTGTTTGGTACTCATTAATAAATTAGAATGATTGAATCATGCATGTAAAACATCCTTTTGAGCGAAAAACTTCATTCAAAATGCGTTTTTCCTCACTCCACCCACATGATAAAGAAAATAAGGAGCAGCGTCGCTTTTGGTGGCGTTTGCTTTTTTCGCTATTAGCCGTCATTCTACTGGTGATTGGCTGTTATGCGGGGCTTGCCTATTGGAATAATCGTAATCAAGTTGTTGCTTCTGGTCACAAAGTCGATGGTTCGCCTGTCGCCTTAAAAGTGAACGCTCGCTCGGCCTTGGTCATTGACGCTTCGACGGGCCAAATTTTGGGGCAGAAAAATGCTAATCAAAAGGTTGGCATTGCTTCACAAAGTAAAATGTTGACGGCCTACGCTGTTTTACAGGCAATTAAAAAGGGTGACTACGATTGGAACACGCCCGTGAAGGTGACCCAGTCCTCTGACTGGTCGGACAAAGACAATGCGATGTACGCTCACCTCGAAGTCCATAACGGCGAGACTTTGACCGTCAAAGAACTGTTTGACGCTATGTTTACCACTTCGGCCAACGATGCCTCCTTGGCCTTAGCTGACTTTGCTAAGAAAAAGTCCGAAACGCAACAGGAATTCCTACATCGTTGGGCAAAGAAACTAGGCTTGACCAACAGTGACTGGTACAATGCTGCCGGGCAAGTGAATGATGATGCCTTTGACTATCGAGTGAAGTCCGCAAGCGCCACTGCTGAAAACCAAGCAACGCCCAAGGATTTGGCGGTTTTGGCTTATCAGATTATCAGCGCCGACCCCGACGTACGAAAATACTATGACAAAGTCGGATTGGTTTACCGTCCAAATGCTAACGAGGCTGCCACCAAGATTAAGCTGACTGAAGGTGGTAAGTTTGATCAAGAAATTAAGGGGAAGCTGAACAACCCGAACAACTTGACGGTTGAAGGGTTGAAGACGGGTTCGACACCAAGTTCTGGTGGGGGACTGACCGGCTTAATTAAAGATCAAAATGGGCACGAATTTATTACGGTTGTTTCGGGGGCTGGCAAGTACACGGACTCAAAGGAACGGTACCAAGTGACTTTGGATGCGGTGAATCAAGTTCTCAATGAGCAGCAGCCCATCACGGTGGCAAAAAACACGAAGGTGTCTGGTCAAACAAAGAACGCCTGGTCCAAGACGGGGAGGGTTCAGCTCGTCGCTAAAGAAGCACGGACCTACTGGGTTAAAAGAGCGACAAAGGTCAGTTCTTTGTCCTTTGCACACGTTGCTCGTCAAAACAGTCAATCGTTAAGTGATGATGAAACCGTCCGCTGGCTTTCACCTGAACTGAAGGCAAGTTATTTACCGACTGTTTCAAAAGAAGTTCACGATTTACCATTAACCAATCAAGAAATGATGGAACAGACCACTCGTTGGGGTTATTACCGTCACTGGTTGTTCAATTGGTGATAGGAAACAATATTTTGACACAAAAAAAAGAGGCCTGATGGCCTCTTTTTTAATTGCTTTAGTCAGCAACACCGTCGTTTGCTTCAGTGGCGCGTTCTTCCAAATCGGCCAATTGCTCGTCCAATGAGTGTTCTGCGTCATCCTTCTTAGCAGCAGCCTTGCCCTTCAATTGAGCAAACTTACCCTTTGCTTCTTGCGCCTTGCCCTTACCAACTTCAGTCAAATCGGCGGCCTTTTGCTTACCATAGCCAACGAATTCCTGAGCCTTAGACTTGCCAGAACCGGCAACATCGTTTGCCTTTTCCTTAAAATCAGCGACGCGGTCATCATCCTTCAACAAAAGGTAAGCCAAAGCGGCGTTACCAAACAATGAAACACCAAGTAAAAAGTTCTTCATGTCAGACACACTCCTTTTATATTCTTATCCCATATTATGGGGTGCGACTTTAGAAAAGTCAATTGAACAGCCAATAAATAACCATTCTTTTTTAGGGTGGGTACCGACCGTTCACAAAGGACAAGAAGGGCCAACAATGTTATAATGAAATTACTTTAAAAATGAGAAAGGGACATTCATGATTAGTTTGAAATCACCACGTGAAATTGAAGCTATGCGCAAATCCGGTGCCATCATTGCCGGAATGCATCACATGCTTCGCGATTTGATCAAGCCCGGTATCGATACCTGGGAGATTGAAACAAAGTGTAAGGCATATATCGAGGACCACGGTGGCGTTCCTTTACAAATCGGGTTCGAAGGGTTTAAGTACGCGGTAACGGTTTCGGTTAATAATGAAGTGGCCCACGGATTGCCTCGCAAGGGCTTGAAGTTGAAGAACGGGGATTTGGTCAAAGTTGACACTGTTGTTGGATTAGATGGTGCTGTTTCGGACTCCGCTTGGTCTTATGCCGTCGGCGAAGTATCACCCGAAGTTCAAAAGCTAATGGACGTCGCTAAAAAATCGCTTTACTTGGGGATTGACCAGGCAGTTGTTGGTAACCGTGTGGGTGACATTGGGGCGGCCATTCAAAAGTATGCCGAGGACGAGATGGGCTATGGCGACGTTCGCCAGTACATCGGACACGGTGTCGGCCCAACGATGCACGAAGACCCAGCCATCCCACACTTTGGAAAAGCAGGGCATGGCCTCCGCTTAAAGGAAGGGATGACGATTACCATCGAACCCATGATCAACATGGGCGGCTGGGAAGTGACGACGGACGAAACCCCCGAAGATGGTTGGACGGTTCGAACGGCTGACGGTTCATGGTCAGCTCAGTATGAGCACACTTTGGCCATCACAAAGGACGGACCAAAGATTCTGACGTCTCAGGATCCAGTTGAAGACGCAAAGTATTTGTAAGAGACACAGTCTCAAAACGAGGTAAGCATGGCACTACCAAAGGCTTTCATCGCAAAATATCAAGACCTGCTCGGAAACGAAAGCGGGCCTTTTTTTGAGGCCTTGTCAGGCCCAGTCCATAAGGGCTTTCGAGTAAATCCACTAAAAGAGAGTCAGACCTTAGTTGATTTAGAAAAAGACCAGCCAATTCCATGGTCACACGATGGTTATTTTGGTCAGGTTCTTGGTCGAGGCATCGACCATACAACTGGTCTTGTCTATTCCCAAGAACCCTCTGCTCAGTTCGTGGCAGAAGTTTTGTCAGCCCAACCAGGGGAGCGTGTTTTAGATTTGGCGGCGGCTCCCGGTGGCAAGTCTACCCAGTTGGCTGCGCAAATGAATGGACAGGGGTTGCTTTGGACGAATGAAATTTTCTTTGGAAGGGCGAAGATCCTGTCAGAAAATATCGAACGTTTTGGCGTTGCCAATGCCATTGTTTCCTCGGCTGACTCAAGGGACTTGGCCAAGCAATTGCCAGCCTACTTTGACCGTGTGTTACTCGATTCTCCCTGCTCAGGGGAGGGGATGTTTCGTAAGGATCCCGAGGCGATTACTTATTGGTCAGAGGATTATCCACGCGAGTGTGCGGAGCGTTCCGAAGCGATACTTGAGAACGCCGTGAAAATGCTTCGACCAGGTGGGGTTTTAGTGTATTCAACGTGTACCTTTGCCCCCGAAGAAGACGAACAGATCATTGCCTGGCTACTCGATCGCTATCCCGAAATGGCCCTGCTTCCAATCGATAAAGTCGCGGGATCGGGCATTGCTGATGGTCGTCCTGAATGGGCAGATGGTAATCCAGACTTGGCGTTAACCGCACGACTTTGGCCGCAAGATTTACCTGGTGAAGGGCACTTCGTGGCGAAGCTGAAAAAGGCCGACGATGCCGATGTTGGTAAAAAGGTGAACGAACAAAAACCGAGCCATCTATCAGCTGAAGAAAGTGCTTTGCTAAACGGCTTTTTGGCTGAAACGGTTCCCGGCTTGGCCTTTTCTGAAGAACGCTTAATCACTTTTGGTGATCGGGTTTTCTTGCTGCCGGATAACTGTCCAGCTTTCGGTCGGATTAAGATTTTACGGGCCGGGCTATGTCTCGGGACATTCAAGAAAAAACGTTTTGAACCAGACCATGCCTTGGCGTTAGCCATTCACCCCAGCCAAGTCGCTCAGTCTTTTGCCATCGATGATGAACGGCAGTGGACGGCCTATACCCATGGTGAGGCGCTTTCGACAAAGGCCGATTTGAAAAAGGGCTTTGTTTTGATGACGGCCGGGGGTAACGGAGTTGGCTGGGCGAAGTATGTGAATGGTCAACTAAAGAATTTTTATCCAAAGGGTTTGCGTCACTAGTTTGACTTTTTATTTTTTAACAGACGATGGAGGAGAAAACCATGGCTTTCCAAACAAAAGTAGCAGTAAATGGTGTTGGTAATTTTCAAATTAGCTCATCGATTAAGAAGTTCACCCTAATTGATTTGGGTTTTGTGACTAATAACGCCGGTGCCTATATTTTGAAGCGGTCGCTTCAACCGGAGCAAGCACTCGACCAGGCAATTAGTCTAAAGGTTGTCTTTAAGAAGGACTTGGCCGGCATGAAGATTGAAACGGTTGGTGCGGCTGGTGGACCAGTTGATGTGACAAAACGCGCTGATGCAAAAGAAATCGAAAAATTAATGACTTTCTTTTTGAATGAGATGGTTGACCGACAGGTCTTGGAGCAGGTAGCATGACCACTTTTTATTTTGTACGACATGGCCAAACAGAGTGGAACCTGGAGAAGCGTTTCCAAGGGGCCCATGGGGATTCCCCCCTCTTGCCGACTTCATATGAAGACATGGATAAAGTTGCGACTTTTTTAAAGAATAAAGACATTCACCGGGCCTTTGCTTCACCACTGCCACGGGCACAAAAGACGGCCCAAACCATCGTGCGACAGTTGCCAGGTGAACCGAAACTTTCCCTGCACTCCAACATTGTCGAGGTTGGCCTAGGCGACTGGGAAGGAATGAAGAAAGAGGAGGTCGCTCGTCGTTACCCGGGGGCCTTTGATACCTACCGCAACCATCTAGAAGACTTTGATGGCGAGGGCTTCCACGGAGAAGGATACGTGAAGGCGGTTCAACGCTTTCGCCGGTTAATTGAACAGATTGCTCAAGACTATCCGGACGACTCAGTCTTGATTGTGGCCCACGGATTAATCCTAACCTTTGGAATGTCGAACTTGCTCGGTGTTAATCGTGCAGACATTCGTGAAAAATTAGGTGGACTGTCGAACACATCGACAACAACGATTAAAACGACCGCTGAACACCAATTTCAGTTAGTCCAGTGGAACCAAACGGATTATTTGGGAAAGGCGCAGGACGCCTCAACTACGATTTAATCATCTGGTGCGATTTTCGTACCGTACATATGTAAAAAGAGTAAGGGAACATGGCACGAACGATTTCTGAGGACAATCAAGTAAAGGGGGTCTTGCAAAATGTGATTTTTGCAGCCAAGGATTCCTATTTCAAAATTCTTTCCGTCCAAGTTGAATCGGATGACTTTGATTGGGATGAAGACGAACTGATTGTCACCGGGACCTTTGCATCCGTGAAGCCTGGTTCTACCTATGCCTTTTTTGGTCAACTAGTGACCCATCCCCGCTACGGCCAACAGTTTCAGGCTGCTCGTTATGAAAATCAAGTGGCAACCGATGAAAAGGGGCTGGTCGCCTTCTTTTCCTCCGGTGATTTTGCAGGAGTTGGCAAGAAAACCGCTCAAAAAATTGTGGATGCTTTAGGGGCCGAGGCCCTCGATAAAATTTTGGCCGATCCCAGGGTTTTACAGGGTTTGGTTAAGCCAAAAGTAGCTGACAATTTGGTTGAAACCCTGCAAAACAACATGGGCTTGGAGCGCCTTTTTGCACTTGGACACAAGGTCGGTCTTTCTGCTGATTTAGCTGGCAAGCTGTTCGATCGTTATGGGGAAGAGGCCCAGAATATCTTGCAGGACGATCCCTACCGACTCGTCTATGAAATGGATGGCTTGCCTTTCAAAAAAGTCGATGCCATTGCTCAACAGGCGGGGTATACACTCGATTCGAAGGAACGAATCAAAGCAGCGGTCTTTGCGGCCATTCAAAATGCTTGCTTTGCCCATGGTCACACTTTTCTGACAATCGAACAGGCGAAAAACGCCAGCTGGTCCTTAATTGGACATGACGTAGCCAATCCAGCTGAGACCATTGATCAGGCTTTAGGAGCGCTTGTCGCAGAGGGACGTTTGGTTTTTGATCATGATAGCTACCAACCCCGAGAATTAGCGTTAGCGGAGCAGACGGTGGCTAATAAGATACAGGAACTGTTTCAAAAAAAATCCGACGTTCAGTTTAGCCAACAAAGCATTGATGATGGTTTTGTTCTGCCAGGGCGGTTAACCCTTGATAATGTTCAAGAAGCTGCCGTAAAGCAAGCGTTGTCGAGCCAACTCTTTGTTTTGACGGGAGGACCAGGCACCGGGAAAACAACCGTCACCAAAACGCTGGTTAAGACCTGGGAAGCGCTGGTGCGTTCCCAAGCCGAACAACAAGGACAGAATCAAGAGTGGCTGAAGGAACACCGAGTCCGTTTGGCATCACCGACTGGTCGAGCTGCTAAACGAATGACGGAAATCACTGGTTATGAAGCGACAACCATCCACCGTCTCCTGGGTATTTCGGAGGGGGATGATGCCGAATTTGATGCTGACAACCCGTTGAGTGGGGGACTCTTAATTATCGATGAGGCGTCCATGTTAGATATTTCCCTGGCCGCTGCGCTCTTTTCGGCAATTCCAAAGACGATGCACGTCGTGTTGGTTGGGGATGCAGATCAGCTTCCCTCCGTGGGACCCGGCAATGTCTTGTTTGATTTGATACACAGTCAGCAGGTTGCTCACGTTGCGCTCGAACATATTTACCGGCAGGGGAAGGGTTCTTCGATTTCGACATTAGCCGCATCGATTAATGATGGCCAGTTACCCTCGGACTTTCAGGACAAGAAGCGGGACCGGTCGACTTTTCTGACTAACGCAAGTCAGGTTCCGTCTGCCGTCGGGCAGGTCTTACAATCGGCGATTAAAAAAGGCTTTACCGCTGATCAAGTACAAATATTGGCGCCAATGTATAAAACGGCGGCCGGGGTGAGGTCTTTAAACCAGATTGCACAAGACCTCTTTAACCCCGTTGAGCCCGGACAGAAGACACTCCAGTATGGGGACACGGTCTTTCGTTTAGGGGATAAAGTCCTACAGCTCGAAAACGATACGGAACGCGATATTTACAACGGTGATATGGGAGAAGTCGTGGCCATTCACAACCAATCAGACGGTGCGGGCAAGGCCGATGCATTGGTCGTCGATTTCGCCGGACAAGAGGTATGGTATACGCCAAAAACCTTAAATCAACTGACTTTGGCCTATGCAACAACGATTCATAAGGCACAGGGAAACGAATTTAAGCTGGTCATTTTAGTGCTGACCTCGCAGTTTAAAATTATGCTGAATCAGAATTTGATTTACACGGCGATTACGCGAGCCAAAGAGGCGTTGGTGATGGTCGGTGATTACGATGCTTACCAATACGCGGCCGAGCACGAGGTGCCTCACCGACAGACCCATCTCTTGGCCGACCTGGATTCAGGAGCGGATGGGAACGCGATAGAGAGTACTCCCCCTCAAAAGAAGACAGCAAAAGCGCTGAATGCCAGCCTTTCACAAGAAGTGCCCCATGATCTTTCGGATTCGGCCAAGGTCAAAATTGAACCCGCTTCTGACCAAACGCCAGTTGAAAAAAAGCCAGTGTCTTCCAAAAAGTTCTTGCCAGAAGACACGCTAACAGCGGCTCATCTTGCTGAGGGAATCGATCCCATGATTGGCATGGCCGAACTAAGTCCTTTGGATTTTATGCCAGTTGACCAATAAAATTTAGTATAATGAAGATAGTGGGGTGGCAGGCAGCTGCTACCCAATGATATTGAATGAATCCACCTGGAGCTAACCATGACTGCTAACCCAAAATTTCGTCTTTTTGATTTAGGTATTAACACCGCCCTTTCGACAAAGGTGGCGGAACAACTTGGTGTTCCACTATCACCAGTTGAAATTCGGACCTTTGCTGACCATGAAATTTATGAACGAATTGTTGATTCAGTGCGAGGAATCGATGTTTATGTGATTGCGCCCATCGCCGATCCAGTCAATCAAAACTTCATGAAATTGATGATCTCTATTGATGCGGCGAAACGGACGTCGGCTAAATCGATTAACGTGGTCATTCCCTACATGGGCTATGCCCGTTCGGATCGTAAAACCCGTTCCCGCGAACCAATCGTTGCCCGCCTAGTCGCTGACATGCTGGAGAGTCAGGGAATTAAGCGCGTGATGACGATGGATCTGCACACGCCACAACTGCAAGGGTTCTTCGACATCCCAGTTGACCACTTGATTGCTTTACCGGCACAAGTTGACTTTTTAGAAAAGGCTGGCTTAGTTGGACAAGAAGTTGTTTGTGTGGCTTCCGGTCCGTCGACTTTGAAATTAGTGCAACGGTTGGCCACCGAAATTAATAGTCAATGGGCCATCATTGATGGTAACCGTGACCCCAGGCAACCGGCTCGTGTGACGGGAAACGTGGCGGGAAAGCATGCCATCATTGTTGCCGATATGGTTGATACCGGGCAAACCATGATGAAAGCGGCCACTGCCTTAAAGAAGGCTGGTGCCGCTGAGATTGATGGCCTAGCAACTCACGGCGTCTTTTCTGAACAAGCGTCAGAAAACCTGCAAAATTCCGATTTAGACCATCTCTTTGTTTCAGATACGGTTGCAATTCCAGAAGAAAAGCAATTCCCAAAGCTCCAAGTCATTTCGGTCGCTTCCCTCTTTGCAGAAGGGTTGAAGCAGGTCATCGAACAAAAGTCGCTGGCTAAGGTCTTAAAACCAAAAGAGGAGAAGGAGGGCTAGTCGTGGAAGAAGAATCACTACTGACCCTCGCTTCGCCTGAATGGTCCAAAAATCCCGATGGCGACGGCGTGCTTTGTTCGCAATACGGTGCTTACTTTGCTTTTCATTATGAAGGGCAGGGGGGACAGCTTCTCCTTTCCTTTGGACAGGAATATCCTGACATGCGCTGGACGCTCAATGTCGATGGTTCTGACCAACAAACATATTCGTCTGATGGAGAAGAACTCACCATTGATTTACCAGCCGGTCAACACGATGTCGAGCTCGTTCTCGATCAATGGGCAACGGGACAAGTTGCTTTTTGGCAGAGTGGGCTAGTTGTTCAATCAATTCGAGTGACTGGTGCTGTCCAATTAACGAGTACACTACCGAATGATGAAGATAAAGAGGCGACGCCCTATTTGACTTTTGTCGGCGATTCTATCGTTGCCGGTGAGGCGATGATGGGAGCTAGCCATGATCAGCATCGTCCTAGTCAGTCGTTTCCGGCCATAGTTGCCCGAGCCAAGAAACAGCCATTCAACCGGATTGCCTATGGTGGCACTGGTTTAACGACTTCGGCCCCTTTTCAGGAACCAAAAGCCATTGACGCCTTGTGGCGAGTGCGAGATGATGTAGCCAGACGGCGGGTTCACAGTCAGCAGGTGGTCGTGGCCTACGGATTAAACGATGCCAACTACGGCGCCAGCGAAGAGGACTTCGCCTTTGGTCTGCGTGTCTACTTACTCGAATTGGTGAAACGTTTCCACCAAGCTCATTTTTATTTATTGACGCCCTGGAACGGGCGCTTTAAAGACATTTTTATGGCGGAAGCGAGTCGCTTTGATTGTTTCACGGTGGTGGATACGAGCCCCTGGCAGATTAGCACGCGACCCCATCATCCGGGTGTGGCTGATCACCAGAAAATTGCAGCAGAACTTGAACGGATTTTATAGGAGGAAAACGAAATGGTTTACCAAGCAGCAGAAGATCGTTACGAGAAATTGCCTTACCGACGCGTGTCGGATTCAGGCTTGATTGTGCCGGCCGTTTCCTTTGGCCTTTGGCGTAACCTTGGGGATACAATGCCCCTTGAAAATTCTCGAAAAGTCATTTTGAAGGCTTTTGACTCAGGTATTTTCTCTTTTGACAACGCTTTCAATTACGGTCCGAACAACGGAACCGCTGAAGAGACGTTTGGCCAAGTTTACAAGTCTGACTTGAAGCCTTATCGAAATGAATTGGTAATTACGACCAAGGCTGGTTACCACATGTGGCCTGGACCAATGGGCGAGTTTTCCGGCCGAAAGACCTTGATTAACGCCCTTGATACCTCCCTTCAAAAGATGAACTTGGACTATGTGGATATTTTCTACGCCCACCGTTTTGATCCAAATACTAACTTGGAAGAAACGGCCCGTGCTTTGGATCACTTGGTAAAGCAGGGAAAGGCGCTTTACGTTGGCGTATCTAACTATACAGCAGAGCAAACAAAGGCCATTGCCGAAATCTTCAAAGAATTGGGAACGCCCTTTATTGGTAATCAAGTTTCTTATAACCTATTGAACCAGCAAGAAAAGGAATCTGGTTTGTTGGACATTCTGGATGAGCATCATGCCGGCTTGTTTGCCTATGGACCATTGGCGGAAGGCTTGTTGACGGATCGTTACCTGAAGGGAATCCCTGAGGACTTTCCAATTCACAAGACCAACGGGTTCCTCTTTGATAATGGCCGAGACGCTTTGGTTAACAAGTTAAACGCCTTGAACGATATGGCCAAAAACCGTAACCAAACATTGTCACAAATGTCTTTGGCTTGGCTATTGCAGGACAAACGAGTGGCTTCCGTAGTGATTGGAACTTCTTCTGTTGACCACTTATCGGATAATCTAGAATTCACGAAGAACCTTGATTTTACGTCAGATGAATTGTCTGCCATTGAAAAAATCATTAAGGGTTAATAAAAAGGAGCGGATGCTCCTTTTTTGTTAAATCTTGAAAAAGTCATCTGCTTCATTAAAAGTGGAGAAAAGTTAATTACGGTGAGGTAATGGTTGATGATTAAAATATACACGCGAAAGACCTGTGCTGAATGCGCGGCAACGAAACTTTATCTGAAGACGCGTAAAGTTCCTTACCAGGAAATCTCGCTAGATAAAAATCCTGAACTCTATGATCGGTTTAAGGCAGAGGGGAAGAAGCGAACACCAATTGTTGAATCGTCAATTGGTGACTGGTTGGGCTTTTCTTTGACTAAACTCAATGAGTATGCAAAAACAATCTAAAAAAACCTGCCGGAAGGCAGGTTTTTTTAGATGGCGTCAATGAGTTTTAGTTGGTTAGAGGCAATCAGACTATTTGGTGATGATCCTTTTTCATTTCGCGGAATGTCTTTGCCTAATTTTTGATAGTAATGAATCCAATGGGGAAGGACGGTTCCCTCAGGACCGAATGACAACGGCTCTTCATGAAAAAGGTTTTCCTTTTCAAAACATTTGAGCACCAGTTGTGAACAGTACAGGCCCGGGCCCTTTTCGAAAAAGCCATGGTTGTATGGTTGGCCAAGTTGTGTTTTAGCCATCTGGATAATTTTTTCAGGGTGTTGAAGCACTTTTTTGGAACGGTAGATGGCAATGGCCTGCTGATGTTCGTTGATGAATTCTTGGAAGGGGCGCCGTATCACGCCTCTTTTCCCAGTGGATTCAATGACGAATAGATAGTCATCACTTGTTCTTTCCAAAATCGCCACGTGAACAAAGCGTTTATTCGTCTGACTGTTACGACTGGCTGCGATGGCTCGATCCATTGCTTGACGACCTTCGACAACAAAGGCGAGATCAGCGTTTTGATAATGGTTCATTTTCTTACCTCGTGCTACTAGCATAGCAGAATTTGAAATGAAAAGCTTCCTTAATGACGTTAGCTTTTCTACCAATAGTCATGGCGCAAAATCAGAAAAAAAGGTACAATGGTTAACTGTGAGTAAACTTTGACCACGATTAATTAAATTGGAGAGTCGCAAATGGAAAAAAAGTTAACTTGGCGCCAGAACCTACTGATGGTGTCATTAATTTTTGGTATGTTTTTTGGCGCGGGAAATTTGATTTTCCCGGTTCACCTTGGACAATTAGCTGGTGCTGCATGGGGACAAGCGACTTTTGGCTTTATCTTGTCGGCCGTCTTGTTACCACTGTTGGCCTTAGTGGCACTTGGCGTGACTCGCTCGAGTTCTGTTTTTGATTTGATAAAGCCCCTCGGTCCGCGAGTCTCTACCTTTTTTGTTGTTGTGTTGCACTTTTGCCTGGGACCTCTGGTTGTGGCTCCGCGTACGGCTACCGTTGCTTATTCATTTTCTCTGGAAAACTGGTTGCCAGCAGGTAGCCAACAGCTTGGCTTGGTGATTTTTTCATTTATTTACTTTGTTCTTGTCTATTGGGCTTGTCTGAAAGCTGACGCCATCACGTCAGTCATTGGTAAGTACTTGAACCCGGCCTTTTTGATTTTGTTGGCTGTTGTCTTCATTCTTGCTTTAGTATGGCCGATGGGGGATCTTCATCAGCACGTTACGACGGCTTACCGGTCAACGCCGATTCTGTCCTCTGCAATTGAGGGTTATAACACAGTCGATGCCTTGGCCTCCCTAGTTCTGGGTGTGGCCATCGTTCACGCCATCGAAAACATGGGTTACCGTAAACCCGCCCACGTGGCGAAGATCATCGTGAAGACGGGGACTTGGGCCTTGATTGGTTTGTCGCTCGTATACGTCGGGCTGATTATGTTAGGAACGACTTCGCTTGGAAAGGAAAGTCTTTCCTTGAACGGGGCCATTGCGCTAACTCAAATCATGACGAACTACTTTGGTTCTTTTGGACAAGTTTTTCTGGCCGTGATGGGTCCCGTAGCAGTCTTTACAACGGCAATGGGGGAGTCGTCGTCCTTTGCCCACGACTTTCACCGTGCCTTTAAAAAAGTCTCCTACGAACGTTGGTTGGCTTTAGCAGTCGGCATTGCCTTTCTAGTGGCTCTACTTGGTTTGGATAAAATCATTGAGTGGGCAGTACCGGTTCTCCTAATCATGTATCCAGTGGCCATTATCCTGATTTTCTTGAACCTTGTTTCGCCGTGGATTGGTCGGACAACCGTGCTCTTTAACTGGGCCATTGGCTTGACGCTCATTGGATCGATTGGTGATGGGTTAACCCAAGTGCCGTTTGCGAAAATGTTGAACGGTTTTGTTACCTACACGGCAAATGGCAGTCAACACATTGGTTGGTATCAGGCGCACGTGCCGCTCGCCTCAGAAGGTTTTTCCTGGATTTTGTTTGCCATCGCTGGTTTGATGATTGGTTTTGGACTTCAAATAATGACGAAGGCAGTCTCTGTTGATCAATAATAAAAAAAGCTCCTCGCCATCCGCTGGCGAGGAGCTTTTTAAATGCCTTCTTCTTGATTTAAAATACGGTAAGCGAGTGATTCGGACATGATTAAATCGGTTAATAACTTGCCACGCAATGCACCAATGGCAGCGCTTGCCTTGGACTTCGACCGGACAACACCGATTCGTTTTTTAACGCCCAGAATGGTGTTTAGGGAAAGGCCCACGGTTTTATCTGACTCGGTATTTAAAATGTTACCATTGATGTCGTAGGGACGGCCATAGACCATGCCGGCCACTTCGCCGAGACGCACATCAGGGAACAGCAGATTTAGGTTTTGATTCCAGATTGCAATGGATTCAAGGGAGGCAATTGTTCCCAAACCAGTTAAGATGGTATCCATTTGCTTGGCCACATCGAGCGTTCGCTTAATCGAAGCTGCCTCGTAAAGGCCGTTACGAATGGTATCATCTGAAAGGTAAAGGGGCGCTGGCAAAGTCAAAAATTCACCTGCGACTTTTTTAGCAGCACGTTCGACGATGCGAACAGATCCAGCAGTGGAGTTATACTTCATGTTTTCTCCAACAAACTGTGTAAATTTAACCTGGTCCAAAGGATTTGAGGTGATGGCATCAATCAGGGAATACATGGTTTCACCCCATGTCATTCCGACGATGTGTGGATCCTTCTCAAGGTGTTTAATGACAAAGTTTGCAGAATAATTTGATAATAATTCTTCAGTGGCGGTTGCGGTCGTATCGTCTTGAATGATGTAACAAGACGTTTCCGGAAACTTTTCCTTGAAAACCTGTTCTAACTGCGAATTTCTAGAAGCAGTTGATGCAATTTCAATTTTAACTACCCCTGTCTTCACCGCTTCGGTTAAGTACTTATTAATGAGATAGCGAGAAACTTGATACTTTTCAGAAATTTCACCAAAGGAAAGTTTGTTCAAATAATAATCTTCTGAAATTTGTGCAAGTAATCCTGGATCTGTTGCTGGCATATTGTCCTCTTTATCAATTTATTAATAATGTTCCGCAATAAAGTAAAAAAGTACTCAATAAACAGAATCAGTTAAATATATTTTACACTATTTTTGAATATTTTTACAATTTTTTCCTATTATTTCTTATTTATGACCTGATTCAAAAAAATCCAATCATTTTAAAAATTAAAAATAAAAGATTTTTTGTTGGTTTTTATAAAAAAATTGCCAAAAAATCTTTACTTCACATGGGGAACGTTTTACAATGATTCTAGTATCACTTTTATGGTGAATCAAGGAGGTCATATGGTTGACATGAACGATGTGCAGAAGTTGCACGAAGAACACACTGGTGTTTTGGAAGTTCAAGGAACTTTCGATATTAAGACACCCTCAGATTTGGGGAAGGCTTATACGCCAGGTGTTGCAGGCTTATCAAAGGATATCGAAGCACATCCTGAAGACAAGGCAAAGTATACGATGTCTGGAAAATTGATTCCGGTGATTACGGATGGAACGGCTGTTCTTGGTCTGGGAAATGTTGGTCCTGGTGCCGGTTTGCCAATCGTTGAAGGAAAGGCATTGATTTACAAGTCCTTTGCCGGCGTTGATGCCATTCCGATGGCATTGAACCAAGTGTCTGTTGATGACATTGTGAAGACTATTGAAACGATGGCACCTTCATTTGCTGGTATTCACTTGGAAGACATCGCCGCACCACAGTGTTTTGAAATCGAACGTCGTTTGTCTGAAGATCTTGATTTGCCAGTCTACCACGATGATCAAACGGGAACGGCCATTGTTGTTTTGGCTGGTTTGATTAACGCCGCTAAGGTTGTTGGTAAGAAGTTGGAAGACTTGAAGGTTGTCATGAACGGTGTTGGTGCTGGTGGTGTTGCCACAACCAACTTGCTGATTGCTGCGGGTATCAAGCATATTACCCTGGTTGACATCAACGGTGTCGTTCGTGCGGGTGACAAGTCTTATAACCACTTCCAAACAGAATTGGCTGATCAAGTTGTACAGGCTGATGGACAGACTTTGGATGACGTTATTGATGGTCAAGACGCCTTCATCGGTTTGTCTGATGCCAATGTTTTGTCGAAGGACCAAGTAAAGCGCATGGCCGATTCACCAATCGTCTTTGCCTTGGCTAACCCTGTGCCTGAAATCTCACCAGACGATGCACATGAAGCGGGTGCTGTTGTCACGGCGACCGGTTCATCGCAATGGCCAAACCAAGTCAACAACATTTTGGCTTTCCCAGGTTTGTTCAAGGGATTGCTCCAATCCGGTTTGAAGCATGTTGACATGGATTTGCAAGTTAACGTTGCACAAGGTTTGGCAGGATTAGTTGACAATGTCGCTGCTGATAAGATTGTGCCTTCAGTCTTTGATGATGGTGTTGTTGACGCCGTCACTAAGGCAGTGTTGGACTACGCAAAGAAGGCTTAACGATGGCTGATCAGATTAAAGACCTCTATTTGTTCAATCCCAATGTAAAAAAGCAGTGGGAGAACTTTTTGATGGAAAAAGGGATTTCGGTTTTTTCCGATCAGGAAGTGCAAGCAATTGACCAAACCATTGGTCTCTTTGATGATCAGGGTCAGTTAGTCGGAACTGGTTCAATTGCTGGAAAGACCATTAAGTACATCGCTGTTTCGGATGATGGGTCTGGGGCTTCTGGTGCTCGTTTCAACCAAGTTGTTTCCGCCTTGGAAATGGATTTGGCTGAGGCTGGACACTTTCAAATTTTTGTATTTACAAAGCCTCAGTACCAAGCATCATTTGAACACGTTGGTTTCCACACGTTAGCAAAGACGGATTACGGCTTGATTCTCGAGAAGGGAACGCCAAACATTGAGACCTACCGTGCATCGCTGGAAAAAAAGCCGGCAGATGCTAAGACGGTAGCTGCCATTGTGATGAATGCTAACCCCTTTACTAAGGGACATCGTTATCTCGTCGAACAAGCTGCTAAGGAAAACGACTGGGTGTATGTCTTTGTTGTCAATCAGGACGTTTCGCTCTTTACGACGGCCGAACGTACCATGTTGGTTCGAGAGGGAACAAAGGACTTGAAGAACGTTGCCGTTGAAAACGGTGGCGACTACATGGTTTCCTATTTGTCCTTCCCCGCCTACTTTATTAAGAATCAAGATACTGCGATTAAGTATCAAACCGCTTTGGATGCCACGCTCTTTAAAGAACAATTGGCAAAGCCTTTGGGCATTCAAAAGCGTTACTTGGGCACTGAACCCAAGTCGCACACTACCGCACTTTACAATGAGACCCTAAAGACCATCCTGCCACCGGAAGTTCAGGTCGTGGAAATTCCACGCTTGACCCAGGGTAGCGGGCAAGACGTGGTTTCGGCGACCGAAGTCCGGGCAGATATCAAAGCCGACCAGATTGATCAATTGACTAATTTGGTACCGGAAACGACTTTTGCCTTTATCAAGGATAAGAAAACCGAATTACAGGATCGTATTTCGAAAGGACAGAAAATCAATGGAAATTAAGCAAACGGCCATGGCCGGTACGCTGGAATCTTCTGATCTCCAAATCGTACTTAGCCAGGGTACAAAAGGAATTGAGTTTGACTTGACCTCAGACGTTGCCAAGCAATTTGGTAACGACATCAAGGCAACCATCAAGTCAGTTTTGGATGCCTACGACATCGAAAACGCATCAGTGAAGGTTGTTGATAAGGGTGCTTTGACACCCGTTATCAAGGCCCGTGCCATCACGGCCGCACAACGTGCCTTGGACTTGAAAGATCAACCAAACTGGGAGGTGCTCTAATGGCTGCAGACGAACGTTTACGCCGAACAATGATGTTCGTGCCTGGTAACAACCCAGGTTTGATTAAGGATGCTGGTATCTTCGGTGTCGACTCAATCATGTTTGATTTGGAAGATGCTGTTAACATGAACGAGAAGGATTCTGCTCGTTACTTGGTATACGAAGCATTGCAGACTTTTGATTACGGAAACGCCGAATTGGTTGTTCGTATCAACGGTTTGGACACACCTTTCTACGAAAACGATATCAAGGCTATGGTTAAGGCTGGTATCGATGTTATTCGTTTGCCAAAGACGGAAAACGCTGACATGATTCATGAATTGGAAAACTTGGTTGAAGCTGCCGAAAAGGAATTCGGCCGCGAAGTTGGTTCAACTCACTTGATGGCTGCCATTGAATCAGCCATGGGTGTTGTGAACGCTTATGAAATCGCCTCAGCTTCTGATCGTATGATTGGTATTGCGTTGTCAGCCGAAGATTACACGACTGATATGAAGACGCACCGTTACCCTGACGGTCAAGAATTGCTTTACGCTCGTAACGCCATTTTGCACGCCGCTCGTGCTGCTAAGATTGCCGCCTTCGATACGGTCTTCACGAACTTGGACGACGAAGAAGGCTTTATCCGTGAAACAAAGTTGATTCACCAACTTGGATTTGATGGTAAGTCATTGATTAACCCTCGTCAAATTGCGCCGGTTAACAAGATTTACGCACCAACTCAAAAGGAAATCTTGAACGCCCAAAACGTGATGGCTGCGATTGAAGAAGCTAAGCGTAAGGGTTCTGGTGTTATCGCCATGAACGGTCAAATGGTTGACCGCCCTGTTGTTTTGCGTGCTGAGCGCGTGATGATGTTGGCAAAGGCTAATAACCTGATTGATGCGGAGGGAAATTACATTGGAGAATAAAGTCAACCGGGAGATTCCGGACCAAATTTTAAACGATTATAAGTATGAAGGTTTCAAGACGACCGACTTTGGTAACCCTGAAATCCAACGTGTTGCTCCTAAGGTGACGGCACAAGTTGGACCTTCAAAGGTTGTTGAATCAGTCAAGAAGGTTGTTTCAGAAACGCTTAAAGATGGTATGACCATCTCATTCCACCACCACTTCCGTGAAGGTGATTTCGTCTTCAACATGGTGATGCGTGAAATTATCGATGCAGGTTACAAAGATTTGACTTTGGCACCTTCATCATTGACAAACGTGATGAACGATATTGTTGTTGAAGCCATCCAAAAGGGTGTTGTCACAAACATTACGTCATCAGGTATGCGTGGTTCATTGGGTGACGCTGTTTCTCACGGTGCCTTGAAGAACCCAGTTATCTTCCGTTCTCACGGTGGCCGTGCACGTGCCATTGAAGAAGGTAAGGTAAAGATTGATGTTGCTTTCTTGGGTGTACCAAACGCCGATGAAATGGGTAACGCTAACGGTATGAACGGGGATGCTGCCTTTGGTTCATTGGGTTATGCTTTGATTGATGCCCAATATGCAAACAAGGTTGTCTTGTTGACGGACAGCTTGATGCCATACCCAAACACACCTGCTTCGATCAAGCAAACGCAAGTTGACTACGTTGTGAAGGTTGATAAGGTTGGAGATCCTGACAAGATTGGTTCTGGTGCCACTCGTTTCACGAAGGACCCTAAGGAATTGCAAATTGCGCAAATGGTTAACGACGTTATCGTCCACTCACCATACTTCAAGCAAGGCTTCTCATTCCAGACTGGTTCTGGTGGGGCTGCCTTGGCTGTTACGCGTTTCTTGCGTAAGGCAATGATTGAAAACCAAATTAAGGCATCCTTTGCCCTTGGTGGAATCACAAAGCCAACGGTTGATTTGTTGAATGAAGGCCTTGTTAGCCGCATCATGGATGTGCAAGACTTTGATAAGGGTGCCGCTTCTTCAATGAAGAACGACGCTAACCAGCAAGAAATCGATGCTTCATGGTATGCTGATCCTGCAAACAAGGGTGCCATGGTTGACAAGTTGGATGTTGCCATCCTGTCTGCTTTGGAAATCGATACGAAGTTCAACGTTAACGTTATGTCTGGTTCTGACGGTGTCATCCGTGGTGCCATTGGTGGTCACCAAGATGCCGCTACTGCAAAGTTGACAATCATCTCTGCACCATTGGTTCGTGGACGTATCGCAACGATTGTTCCTGACGTAACGACGGTTATCACTCCTGGTGATTCAATCGACGTTGTGGTTACTGAACTTGGTATTGCCATCAACCCTAAGCGCAAGGACTTGATTGATTCATTGTCTAAGGTGCCAGGTTTGCCTATCTTCACTATCGAAGAATTGCAACAAAAGGCTGAAAAGCTTGTTGGTAAGGCAGAACCATTGCAATTCACTGATCGTGTTGTTGCTTTGGCAGAATACCGTGATGGTTCATTGATTGATGTTATCAAGCAAGTGAAGGACTAATCACTATTAAAAATGGGCCAGTGTGAACTGGTCCTTTTTATATGAAACAAACGGGGGCTTTTCCCCGTGTACATAGCTTTCTCATTTCTTATCAAAAAATCGGTCAATCTTTGCTATATTAAAAGTGAACCTGAAGCAAACGGAGAAAAACATGGAAACAGTGGATGTATTTAAAAACGGGTCCGAAGTAAGCCTTGAGCAGGTCCTGGATAACCGGGAATGGCGTTCTGCTAAGCAGACGAAGCTGGAAAATGGCTTTCCAAGAGCGACCATTGTGGCGGTTAAATTAAATTTACCAGGCAATGTTAAAAATTCAGCAAAGATTCAGCAATTCTTTAACGCTGGCTGGCGTATCTTGCTTGCTTCATTAAACGGTTGGCCCATTCAAAGCATTGAACTAGACATTAGTCGCCCTACTGGTCCAGAAGGTTTTGTTGTGGTGTCAAAAGATATTAACAGAGTCAAGCAAGTGGCCATTCGTTTTGAAGAATCTTTTCCTTTGGGACGCTTCTTCGATTCAGATGTCATGGCAAAAGAAGCGGAAGGGTACCAATTATCGCGGCAGGAACTCGGTTTCGAGGCACGACGTTGCTTTGTTTGTGATGAGAACGCCAAGGCCTGTGCCAAAGCCGGGCGGCATTCATTTGATGAATTACGTCAGGCTGTTAACCATACCTATGAACAGTACTTTGTTCAGGACCCCTTTCTCCCATACTGGGACGAACGGTCGGTTGTTGAAGCGGCGACTTTTGCCTGTTTGGCAGAGGTTGTGACCAACCCCAAGCCGGGATTAGTTGATCCCGTTTCCATGGGAGCTCATGATGATATGGACGTTGATACCTTTATTGATTCTTCGCTAGCCCTCCAACCATATTTTAAAGAGTGTATTACGGCTGGTCGTACCTTTAAAAAGGAACAACTGACCGAATTGTTAGCGTTAATTCGACCAGCCGGTTTGGCGGCTGAACAAGCCATGAAGGTCGCAACCAATGGGGTGAACACCCACAAAGGCGCCATCTTTACTCTCGGAATTTTAATTGCGGCTTATGGCTACTGTACTCAGGATCAAAAAAGCACGACGCTGTCTTTCGTGCAAAAAGCAGTGTCTGCCATGGGTGCGCATTTACTTTTGGAAAATGAAAAAGTCGCGGATAGAAGTAGTCAAGAATTAACCGCTGGTCAAGTGCAATATCAAAAGTACCGTTTAGCCGGCGTGCGTGGGGAAGTATATGAAGGATTAGTGCCTCTATCGGACGTCGCGTTGCCTGCACTTCGAAAGAGTGAAGGGACAACCAATGAACGCTTGTTAGACACACTCATGGCCATTGCAGCGGCTATTACGGACTCGACTTTGGTCAAGCGTGCCGGCGATCCAGCGATTAATCAAGAAATGATTGCGTGGGTTGCTGAGTTTCAAAAATTAGGTGGGGCACAAACGAGTGCCGGGATGACTTTTTTAAGTCATCTTGATCAAACGTTTATTTCAAGGCATCTATCAATTGGTGGTGCGGCGGATTATTTGATTCTAACCGCCTTTATTGCACGGTTAATGGGACTAATTTAATTCAGATATTTTCAAAAAAGTGAGGAAGACAAGATGGCATTTTTTAAGACAAGCGATGGCGTGTCCATTAATTACGAAGATCGTTCTGGAGAGGGCCAGACGGTCGTTTTACTTTCAGGCTTTTCAGGTATTCAAGCAGAATGGGAAAACCAAATAAAGCTACTGCAAGACAAAGGATACCGGGTGGTCACGATGGATTGGCGTTCCCACGGACGGTCCGAGCGAACATCTAAAAACCTACGAATCGGTCGGTTGGCGGCTGACCTGCATGAACTATTTGAACTTTTGGATTTAAACGAGCTTGTTTTAGTTGGCCATTCAATGGGCGGTGCCGCGTCCTGGGCCTATCTATCCCTTTTTGGTGAAAAGCGCATTGCGAAAGTGGTGATTATTGATGAATCTCCCAAACTTGTCAATGATAACGAATGGTCGGCTGGAATCCTTGGTATGAATTGGAATACTTTTCCTGTGATGGTTAGCACATTTTTTCAACAGCGATTGACCGTTTCGCCCGTCTCACAAAGTTTAAAAGATAACTTGCAAATTGAGAAGAATAAGGCGCCTTTTAACTTCGATTTGGCTCTACCTTTGCTAAAAGATCACGTTTTGGCCGACTGGCGAGAAAATATTTATGATTTGAGCAAACCCTTTCTATTCGTTGCTGGAGAAGAGTCGCCACTCTGGAAAAGTCATTACTATGACGATTTTAAGGCCATGATGGGGGAGGCAGACCAATTGGCTGTTATTCCCCATACCGGGCATTTGCCACATTTAGAAAAACCTGACGAATTTAACGCTATTTTTATAAAATTCTTAATGTAAATCGTCACAAGAAGTGGTAAACTATTTTAGTGATTGAATTATAGAATTTTGTATTTGAGGAGCAAAAAATCATGAATGAAAACGCTTCGAACCAGAAGGGGTTCTGGTCGAAATTAGAAAATAAATGGAACGTTGATGGAATTGGTGGTGTTGCGTTCATCATCATGTTGATCCTTCTCGTTCTTGTTTTGCGAATGAAGGTCTTGCCAAACACAATGATTGGCGCTTTGTTTGTACTTGTAACCATGGGTGGTATCTTGTACTACCTTGGTTCTCACTTGCCAATCTTTAAGTCTTACCTTGGTGGTGGATCTGTTTTCGCCACGATTGGTGGAGCCATCTTGGCAGGAACTGGTGTGGTGCCACACGCTACGATTGTGACGGTAAAGTCCTTTATTTCAACTTCTGACTTTTTGGACTTCTATATCGTTTCATTGATTATTTCCGCCATCTTTAAGATGGACCGGAAAATGGTCTTGAAGGCTGCGGTGCGTTTCTTGCCAGTTGCCTTCTTGACGTTGATCATTACTTTCTTCATCGTTGGTGGTGTTGGAATGTTGTTGGGTATGAAGTTCTCACACACGTCACTCTTCGTGACCTTCCCAATGATGGCCGGAGGTGTTGGTGCCGGAATCGTACCATTGTCAAAGATTTATGCGTCGACGATGCATGCATCTTCAGGTACTATTTTGTCACAGCTCTTTCCACCATTGGTTATGTCGAACTTGCTGGTTATCATCGGAGCCGGTTTGTTGACTCGCTTTACTGAAGGTAACTCAAAGTTGAACGGAAACGGTCAGTTAATGCGTGAAACTGGCGACGCCAACTCTGAAGGAATTAAGATTCCTGATTTGAACGTTCAGCAGTTGCTTGTTGGTATGATGACGTCCTTCTCATTCTTCATGGTTGGTACCATCCTGAATAAGTTGGTCCCTCAAATCAACGTCTTTGCTTTCTTGATTTTGCTTGCCATCATCATCAAGGCCTTGGGAATTGTTCCAGCATATTACGAAGAATCTTCTGTTATGTTTGGACAGATGATCGTTAAGACGATGACGCACGCTTTGCTTGCTGGTGTTGGTCTTGCTTTGCTTGACTTGACACAGTTGATCTCAACGTTCTCATTGCCATTGGCAATCTGTGTTGTTGTTTCAGTTATTTCCGTTACGGTTGTTGGTGGATTCCTTGGAAAGCTCTTTGGATTCTACCCTGTCGAATCAGCTGTTGCAGCTGGTATGGCCAACAACTCAATGGGTGGAACTGGAAACGTTGCTGTTTTGTCAGCAGCCAACCGGATGAACTTGATCGCCTTTGCTCAGATGGGTAACCGTATCGGTGGTGCCCTTGTCTTGGTTATCGCCGGTTTCTTGGTTACCATTTGGGGCTAAGTTTTCTTAATAATTCAATAAAATCACTTAAAATAAAAAAGTCACCCATTCGGGTGGCTTTTTTATTGTTTTGCCTCATAAAACTACACTTTTGAAAAAATGTCTGCTTTATTTTCTTAATTGAGATGTTATACTAGCCAAGTATTTTTTATACATCAAACGAAAATTAAAGGAGTGTGACATGTCTGAGAATTCTTCAGAAAAAAGCGCTGGCCTGCTAGCGAAAATGAATGAAAAAATTCAAGTGACGAACATTGGTGGTGTTTTCTTTATCATGATGTTGTTACTTTTGGTTGCGGTGATGACCATCAATGCCTTGCCAGAAAACATCGGTGGTGCTTTGTTTGCCCTCGTTATCTTAGGGGGCGTTTTCTTCTATGTGGGAAACAATACGCCGATTTTAAAGTCCTACTTGGGTGGTGGTTCAGCACTTGCTGTTGTGGCTGGTTCTGCTTTGACCGCCATGGGTGTGGTGCCCCATGCAGCAGTCGTCAACATTAAGACTTTTATCTCAAACGATAACTTTCTTGAATTCTATATTGTTGCCTTGATTTGTTCTGCCATCTTGAAGATGGATCGGGACCTCTTGCTGAAGTCTGCGGTGCGTTTCTTGCCGGTTGCCTTTGGTGCGATGATTATTACTTTCTTCGTCGTTTCATTGTCTGGAATGGCCCTTGGCTTTTCGTTCAAGCATGCGGCTCTATACGTGGCATTTCCAATGATGGCGGGTGGTATTGGTGCCGGAATCGTTCCGCTTTCGGCCTCCTATGCTTCAGCCCTCCATCAATCAGCTGGGGATATTTTGAATCAATTGTTCCCAGCAGTGGTGATTGCCAACTTGCTGGCCATCATTGGCTCATCGCTATTGGTTAAGTTCACTACTCATTCTAAAATGAATGGGCACGGTGCCTTGCTGAAGACCGATGAACAGGTTGGTGGAAAGCAATCAGCCGCGCCAACAATGAATAACAAACAATTGTTGAACGGTATGATGGTGGCGCTTTCCTTCTACATCATGGGAAACATTCTCTTCCACTTCATTCCATCAATCAACGCCTTTGCCTTCATGATTTTGTTAGTTATTTTGGCAAAAGCCTTTAATTTGGTACCGAAATTTTATGAAGAATCTGCGGCCATGTTTGGTGGTATGATTACTTCGGCAACGACTCCTGCTCTTTTGGCTGGAATCGGTTTGGCTCTTGTTGATATGAACAAGTTGCTTCAGACGGTTACTTGGCAGCTGGTTCTTTGTTCGTTGATTTCGGTTGTGACCATTGGTATTGCCGGTGGCTTGCTTGGAAAGCTCTTCGGACTGTATCCTGTCGAATCAGCCATTGCTGGTGGAATGATTAACAACTCAATGGGTGGTACTGGAAACGTTGCTGTTTTGTCTGCCTCTGATCGTATGGGCTTGATTGCCTTTGCTCAAATGGGGAACCGAATTGGTGGTGCGATTATCCTTGTTTTGGGTGGCTTACTCATTACCATTCTTTAATCACTTCAAAAACATCATGTGCAAGCATGGTGTTTTTTTGATGACAAAAACAACGCCTGCCGAAGTGGACAAGCGCTGTTAGTGGAAAGGAGGTGTGATGCTCATCGGATTGATGAGCAAGACTTAAAGAAAGGAGGTGCTGAGTGGGAGAGTCACTCAACCTGATGAAGTTTTCAGTTGTTGAAAACCTCACTTGCATTGTAGCAGGCCATCGTTGGTCTTGTTATGAATATTCGGAATATTTTTATTTACAACCAGACCAAAAAAGTTCTTTTTTTAGAGATGGATAGTCAGAGTAGCGTTGATGACTTTTGACAGGGGCTAGGGTGTTCTCGTATAATAGTAAATAGACGTTTGACAGAATTTACGGGTGGAATGCGCCCAAAAAAGCAAAGGAGGGGCCATGGCAGAACGAATCCCGCAGCAAGTCATTGATGAAGTTCGTGCACAGACCAATTTGGTTGATTTGGTCTCTCAGTATACGGAATTGGTGAAACGCGGTCGTGAATGGAACGGCTCGTGCCCCTTCCACGAAGACCGCCGTCCCTCGTTTTTCGTTGACGATAAGAAGCAGGTTTTCCATTGCTTTTCTTGTGGAAGGTCCGGTACTGCTTTTTCTTTCTTAATGGAAAAAGAAGGGTATACCTATCCTCAAGCAATTTTAAAATTAGCCGAAGACGAGGGAATTACCGGCTTAGCGAAATATCAAGGGCAGCCATCGGCAAGGCAGGAAAAATTCCAAAGGATTTATGAGCTCTACAACGCCGCCCAAAAATTGTATACGCATATTTTGCTCAATACCACTGCAGGCGAACAAGCTCTTCGTTACTTGCTCAAAGAGCGTGAATTAGATGAAGAAACAATAAAAAAATACGGATTAGGCTTTGTACCTAGCAATAATGTCTTACTGTCCTATGCCCGGGAACACGATGTGGATGAGCCAACCATGAAGGCAGCCGAACTGTTCCTTGAACGCGATGGGGAACTTGTTCGCGACCGGTTTAATAATCGAGTGGTTTGGCCAATTAAGAACGAACGAGGTCAGGTTGTTGGCTTTTCTGGTCGTTCCCTTGACCCGGATAATCCAGCGAAGTACATGAATTCTCCGGAGTCGCCCTTCTTTAACAAGGGGAAGCTGCTTTATAACCTGGATTTGGCAAAGGGACCGATTCGTGCAGGCCAACCGGCGATGATCTTTGAAGGATTTATGGACGTTATCTCGGCCGCTATGGCTGGGGCTGAAGGTGCCGTTGCCACGATGGGAACGGCTTTGACGGAAGACCACGTTCGTAGTTTGGCCAAGTTAACTGAACGGATTATCTTGGTGTACGATGGCGATGCCGCGGGTCAGAAGGCGGCGAAACGGTCGATTCCCCTTATCAAAACGGTGGCGCCAAAAGTCGAGATCGGTGTGATTGCTTTAGCAGATAACCGTGATCCGGATGAGGTTCGACGCGAATTGGGATTGCCAGCCTTGAAACAGGCTTTGGAACAGTTGACGCAGACACCAACCGAATATTTGTTTAACGCTGCTAAGTTGGGGAAGAATCTTCAAAACCAAGCGCAGTATCTCGACTTTTTAAAAGAGGTCTGGCCGATTTTAGCGGATGCCTCACCCGTTGAACAGGATTACTTTTTACAAAAGCTGGCGGAAGAATACGGCTCCTCTATGGAAGCTCTTCGTTCCGAATTCGAAGACTATCAACGTCGTCATCCTGTGCCTACTAATGGTGTTTTTCCATCAAATGCCAACGGCCCCGCCAGTTCGGTTAATTCTAGTTGGGATGACCAACAATTCCCGGATGTTGCACCAGATCATGGTGAGCATTTTAACCAGTCAGCCAACATGGCGCCAGTTGATTGGCAAGCAGCACCACGGGCTAAACTTTCTCGAGTTGAGTTAGCCGAAGAGGGCTTGCTAATGGCGATGATTAAGAATCGTAACATGGAAGAATTGGTCGAACGACAACCAAATTTTTCGTTTATTCACCCGCAGTATCAGCTACTGTATTTACTCTATGATGCCTATCGAAAGGAACATGGGGAAGGTGACTTTGACCTGGCTGCCTTTATGGATTATGTTCAAAAACCTGAACTAAACCAGAAGTTAATGTCCATGGATCGGACTTTTGCTTCCATGGATGTTCAAATGGAGGCTGTTAAGGATTACCTGAGGGTCATCATTGAAGAAGCGCCTTATGAGGAACAGGTGAAAAGCCTCCAGCAAAAGATTTCACTCGCGAAAAACCAGCACGATGATGCCGCGCTGATTACATTAATGACAGAACTCATCAATCTGAAAAAAGAGCATTTTCAGCAATAGGAGAAAACATGGCAAAGATTACAAGTTCAAGTAAGATTTCCGATATTAAAGCATACCTAGATGAGCAACATATTGCTTATCACGGCCGTGCTCGTAAGGCCGAATTGTTGGCCTTAGCTGAAGGTAAGACACCAGAGGAAGCAGCCGAAATCGCTGCTAAGGAGCCTTCCAAAAAGCCAGCTAAAAAGTCTGGACCCATCAAGTCCGCAGCATATGATAAGGCCGTTCGTGAATTGTTGAAGGAATATAAACCAGCAAAACAAATTGTTTACGCTGATTTGGCTAAGCGAATCACTGAACCGTTCCGCTTGGATGGCGAAAACATTGAACGATTGATGGAAAAAGTCGAAGATGCCGGAATTGCCATCGTTGACGAAAAGGGTGAACCAGCTCCTGAAGTGTTGAAGGCCAAGCAAAATAAGCCTTCAGAAGAAGAACGCGAGGCTGCTGACGCGGCCACTGGTATTAAAATTAACGACCCCGTTCGTATGTACCTGAAGGAAATCGGTAAGGTGCCGTTGCTAAAGGGTGACGAAGAAATCGAGATTTCTAAACGAATCGAAGCTGGTGACGAAGAGGCTAAGCAGGAATTAGCTGAAGCGAACCTTCGTTTAGTTGTTTCCATTGCCAAGCGTTACGTTGGCCGTGGTATGCAGTTCTTGGATTTGATTCAAGAAGGAAACATGGGCTTGATGAAAGCCGTTGATAAGTTCGATTACACGAAGGGTTTTAAGTTCTCAACCTATGCCACTTGGTGGATTCGTCAGGCGATTACACGTGCCATTGCTGATCAGGCCCGTACCATTCGAGTGCCCGTTCACATGGTTGAAACCATTAACAAGCTGATTCGTATCCAACGTCAGTTATTGCAGGACCTTGGTCGTGAACCTTTACCCGAAGAAATTGGGGCAGAGATGGATTTGACTGGGGACAAGATTCGTGAAATCTTAAAGATTGCCCAGGAACCAGTTTCACTTGAAACGCCAATTGGTGAAGAGGACGATTCACACCTTGGTGATTTCATTGAAGATAATGAAGCGGTTTCGCCTGCTGATTCCGCAGCCTATGAAATGCTTCGTGAGCAGTTGGAATCCGTGTTGGATACGTTGACTGACCGTGAAGAAAACGTGCTTCGTTTGCGCTTTGGACTCGAAGATGGTCGTACGCGTACGTTGGAAGAAGTGGGTCGTGTCTTTGGTGTTACTCGTGAACGAATTCGTCAAATCGAGGCCAAGGCACTTCGTAAGTTGCGCCATCCATCCCGTTCAAAGCATTTGAAGGACTTCATGGACGAAAATTAATTTTCGAATGATTTTATTATCCGACTTTTGTCGGATTTTCTTATGACTAAAAGGGGGTTAACGTCCCTTTTTGGTCTCAAACAATCACGCGGTTCATCAACCATCCCGCGAGAACAAAACTAGGAGTAATGATGAATAATTTGAACCAACGTCCGCATTCGCGGACAACGAACCTGACCTTAACTGCCGTTGTGGCTGCTTTGTATGCTGCCATCACCATGATGGTGGCACCAATTGGCTTCGGGCCAGTTCAGCTGCGTCTGTCAGAGGGATTGAATCACTTGGCTGCTTGGAATAAGCGCTACATTTTGGCGCTTTCTCTGGGTGTTTTGATTGCCAACTTATTCTCCCCGATGGGCTGGATTGATTGGGTCTTTGGTACGCTCGATACAGTGATTATGACGAGTTTGACTTATGTATTGACTCGTAAAGTCGCTTCGGCGTTAATGAAGATTATTATTTCGACGATTTCTGTCTTAACCGTCGGAATGGCCGTCTTGGCAGCAGAATTCACTTTTGCCTTTGCCATTAAAGCAACTGGGTCGTTTGCCCCAGACCATGCTGGAACCATTTGGGAGAATTGGCTCTCGTACTACATCATGTTGGTGCCAGGGGAACTGGCATCGCTTGTCGTTGGTGGTGTGGTGATTTACGCACTATCTAAGTTTGTGAACTTAGCGAAGTAAAAAAACTCATCTTAAATGACTGAAACCCCGAAAGTTATTCTAACTTTTGGGGATAGCTGTCAAATAAGATGAGTTTTTTATTTAGCAATTTGCTTATTTAATCCAAGGGAACATCCACTGCCCAGCCAGCAGGTCCCTTTTCATCGCCGTATTGGATGGCAATGAGTCGGTCATACAAGGCTTGCGTCTTTGGACCAACCTCTGTTTCGGAGTAGAAGACATGCTTGTTGCCCTTATGGGTGATGGAGCCAACTGGTGAGATGACGGCAGCGGTTCCCATGGCACCTGCCTCAGCGAATTGATCCAATTCATCGATGGCAATTGGAGTTTCAACTGGGTTCATACCCATTTCATCAGCCAACTCGAGCAAGGAGTACTTCGTGATGGACGGAAGGATGGAAGGGGACTTTGGTGTCTTAAACTGGCCATCCTTTGTGATACCAAAGAAGTTGGCCGAACCCAATTCTTCAATATAGTGATGTTCACGTGGATCCAAGTAGACGACGTCAGAATAGCCTGCCCGGTGGGCTTCTTCACCTGGCAACATCGAAGCAGCATAGTTACCACCGACTTTGGCCTGACCGGTTCCACCATGAGCGGCACGGTCGAATTCGGAAGTGACAAAGGCAGTTGGGGTCAAGCCACCTGGATAGTAGGCGCCAACTGGTGTGGCGTAGACGCGGAAAGTAAAGTCTTGACCAGCATGAACACCAACGATGGGTGAGGTTCCGATCATGAATGGTCGGATGTAAAGAGAGCCTCCGGATTCGTATGGTGGGATAAAGTCTTGGTTAGCGCGGACCACTTCCTTCACGGCTTCAATAAAGTCAGCCTCTGGGTAACCGGGCATTAACAAACGTTCTGCTGAGTTTTTCATTCGCTTTGCGTTACGATCAGGCCGGAAAAGATTCACACCGCCATCCTTACGACGGTAGGCCTTCAATCCTTCGAACACTTCTTCACCATAGTGTAAGGCGACGGCAGCTTCTGAAATATTCATGCTGGAGTCGGTCGTTAACTTTCCCTTGCCCCACTTACCATCATGGTATTCGGCTTCATAACTATAGGGAAGGTCTCGATAGGAAAAATCAAGATTATCAAAATCGAGATCCTTTGCATCAACTTTTGTCATAATTCACTCCTTTTTATCCTGTTTCGTTGTGTTTATATTAAAATAAAATGAGAAAAAGTCAAGGGCTTTTTATAAAAAAGATGAAAAAGTTGTGGCAGCCATTGCTATGTTAAAATGGATGAGAAGAATTTTACTGAAGGAGAACGAAATGGTTAATTATCCAAAAGGTGTCCACCAGGGCCAATCGGCCATTTCAAATCAAATGAAGGTTGGGAAGGGAACAAAGCGTGGTCTGACTTTTGGCAAGCGAGGAATGGGCTTAGAAGATGAAATTAATGCCGCAAACGACTACTACTTAGCCGATCATCTTGCGGTTATTCATAAGAAACCAACGCCAGTCACCATTGTGAAAGTCGATTACCCGGCCCGTTCGGCCGCAAAGATTACGGAAGCGTATTTCCAAAAACCATCGACGACCGATTACAATGGCGTGTATCAGGGACGTTATTTGGACTTTGATGCAAAGGAAACCAAAAATAAGACAGTTTTTCCCATGAAAAACATTCACGAACACCAAGTGCAACACTTGGCCAACGTGGTATCACAAGGTGGCATCGGCTTCCTGTTAATAAAGTTCACAACGCTTAACCAGACCTACCTGTATCCTGCACCCGAATTGGTGGCAGCCTGGATGCAGCAAGAAGGTCGCGGTTCTATTCAGTTGAAAGAACTTGTGCAACAAGCTTACTTAGTTAAGGCGAGCCTCAATCCTTCCTTAGATTACCTAACAGCGGTCGATGATTACTTGGCCGATTTAGAAAGTGGCCGGCGTTCTGATCGGCCACAAGCGAGGGGGAACCACTCGTGAGTCGAATTTGGGTGACAGGTTATCGTGCATATGAACTGGGCGTTTTTAAGGATAATGATCCCAAGGTTCAGGTGATTAAGTATGCCTTAAAGAAACGATTAATTGAACAGATTGAACAGGGAATGGACTGGTTAATAACGGGTGGACAGCCAGGCATTGAGCTGTGGGCAGCCGAGTTAGCCGTTGAGTTAAAAGCCGATTATCCTGCGCTTCGTTTAGCAATTTTTGTTCCTTTTGAGGGATTTGGTAAAAATTGGAAAGAGGCGAATCAAGAAAAACTGAATAAGGCCAAGGGTAGCGCTGACTTTTACGCTGCCACTTTTAAAGGTGACTACCAGGGACCCTTTCAATTGAAGGGCTACCAAGAATTTTTACTCAACCATACGGATGGTGCTTTGTTGGTTTATGACAGGGAGTTTGAAGGTAAGTCCACTTATGATGATCAAGCAATCCAGACTTTTAAAGAGCAGGTACCGTACCCACTCAGTCGCATTGACATGGAAGACCTGCAGGAATATGCCAACGATTATCAAGAAATGATCAACGAGGAACATTGGAACAGTTGAGTGCTTTAGCTTAATTTAATCTAACTATCGAATAATAAATGAATGACTTAGCAGCTTGCTTGCGACAGCAAGCGTTTACTGGTATGATAAAGTCAATTCGAAAATAGAATTCAAAGGAGCAGCTCTTTTGGCACAAGTAAAGTATACTCAAAAAGATATTTATGATCGCGTCTTTAAGACAAAGCGTATGGGTGGTGGATATGACCCAGAAGACGTCGATGATTTCTTGGATGGCATCATTGCTGATTATGGTGTTTTCACAAAGCGCATCAAGGAATTGCAGGAACAGGTCGGTCAATTGCAAACGGCTTTGCAAGCGGCTCAAGATGAATTAGCCCACACATCAACGGCTACGGAAGCACCTGTTCAGCAACCTGTTGCACCTGTGGAAGAAACACCCGTTGCTCCTAAGCAAGAAGAAACGCCAACGAACCTTGATTTGATCAAGCGCGTGGCGAACTTGGAACGGGCCGTCTTCGGAACGGACCACCAAGCTTAAAGTTGAAGGCTTGTCGATGATAGTCGACGGTCGAGGCAGGTATTGAGTAATTGCGCATCGGTTATCCGGTGTGAGGAAGGTCCATGCTCGCACACTCTGCGATGAGTGTAGTGTTTGCGCTGGGATAAGAAATAAACCCAGGCGTACTTTGTACGACGGCAACTGAAACGGCTAAGGTTTTCTATGTCGGAATAGGTTTGAAAGTGCCATAGAAACGTATTTCCAAGTGAAAATTTGGAACTTGAGACGAGGTAAACCCCGCAAGCGGGCAACCCAAACTTTGGTAGGGGCGGCTGACCTAGTGAATTGAAACGATGGTCGGTAAGGCGGTAACGCTTAGATAGATGATTACTGAAGGCTAGTATTCCCCAAGACTAGCTGGAACAAAACATGGCCTACAGATACCTGTCGGGGAGCCCGCTAACGCGGGCTTTTTTTATTGGATAAAAAGGGGTAGGCACTCTGAGGGGCAGACAAAAGGCTGGATATTTTGTATAATGATTGAGATTGTAATTCGAAGAAACTAAAGGAAAAAACATGGCTGGAAAGAAAGTTATTAATTGGTCGAGCCTCTGCCTGGTTTTGGCTTTGCTGTTAACAATGTTGGCAGCACCGCTCACTGCTGGTCGGGCTTCGGCGTCAGAAAGCGATCCGACTTTGGAAAAAATTCAAAAGCGTGGGACGTTAGTAGTCGGTCTGTCAGCTGATTACGCACCTTATGAATTTCATACCCAGGTGAACGGGAAGGATGAAATCGTCGGCTTTGACGTTTCACTTGCCAAGGCGATTGCTAAAAAGCTAAACGTTAAGCTTGAAATTAAGGATATGGGGATGGATGCCCTCCTTGGTGCCATGAAGACTGGCAAGATTGACATGATTGTTTCCGGTTATTCCGCCACTGAGGATCGGAAGACCCAGGTCGACTTTTCAGATGTTTACTTAAAAGCACCCCAAACCATGTTGGTTTTGAAGAAAAACGCCAAAAAATATGACACGTTGTCAGCCTTTTCTGGTCAAAAAATCGGAGCCCAGACGCAAACAATCCAAGAAGACGAAGCCAAGAAGATTGATGGGGCTTCCGTTGTTTCTTTGCAGAAGTACCCGAACTTAATTTCGCAGTTAACTCAGGGTGTCATTGCAGGGGTTGTTGCTGAAAAGCCAATTGCTGAGGCTTATGCCGAACAGAACAAGTCCTTGGCCGTTGTTAATCCGGGCTTTTCAGCTGATGCTACAGGGGCCTCGGCAGTTGCTGTTCCAAAGAATTCGCCGGTGCTTTTGTCAAAAGTGAATGCGGTTGTTGATAAAGTAACGACCGATGGAACTTTTAAACAGTGGCAAAAAGAAGCCAATAAAACCATGTTCTCCGGACAGAATAAGTCCTATTGGGACAAGTATGGACACTACTTCGTATCAGGAACGTTGATTACCTTGGCACTGGCCGTGGTAGCCGTTTTGATTGGAACAACGTTAGGGACACTCTTTGCTCTCATGAAGTTATCGTCTGTTTTCGTTATCAAAGCCATTGGTAACATTTACGTTGAGTATGTCCGTGGAACTCCTCTGCTGGTTCAGGCTTTTATGGTCTTCTTCGGTGCCCAAGTGCTTGGGCTAAACCTTTCGGCCTTTGCTTCCGGTGCCCTGGCGATGGGATTGAATTCGGCCGCTTACGTAGCCGAAATCATTCGTTCGGGAATCGAATCCGTTTCCGATGGTCAGATGGAAGCAGCCCGCTCTCTCGGCTTTACGAAAAACCGGGCAATGCGTTTAGTTATCTTACCCCAAGCGATTCGAACCATTTTGCCAGCCCTTGGTAACGAATTTGTTTCTGTTATTAAGGAAGGGTCCGTTATTTCGGTCATTGGCGTTGGGGAACTGATGTACGAAACGTCGGTTGTGCAGGGGGCTTCTTTTGAACCCTTTGTGCCATTGATTATTACGTCCATGATTTATTTTGTTTTGACTTTTTCAATTTCACGCGCACTTGGCTTTGCCGAGAAGCGGATGAATCGTTAATTATTGTATAAAAACCCTTACAACAGTTTGTCTGTTGTAAGGCTTTTTTATTAATAAAGTCAAAAAAAAGACCAGCATAACTGGTCTTTTTGGCTTAATCTTCAAAGGCGACACGAACGCCTTCTGGAATGACAAAGTCCTTTTGAACAAGAGAAAGTTCGCCACTTTCGGCATCGCGAGCAAAAACAGAAACGTTATCCGTGTTTTGGTTTGCAACGACAAGGTGTTTTTCTTCTGGGTCAAAAGCCATGTCCCGTGGGAAAGATCCTTCAATCGAAATGTTTTGAATTAATTCAATTTCGGCGCCAAGGTTTGAGGTTTTAAAGACGGCAATAGTGTCGTGTCCTCGGTTTGATGTGTAAATGAAGCGACCATCCTTTGAGATACGAATGGCGGCAGCACCATTGTGGTCATCCCAGTCACTTGGAATGGTTGAGGCTGTCATTAGGTGGTCAAAGGATCCGTCTTCTGCATTGTACTTGAGAACGGACAACAGCGAGGAAAGTTCGCCGAGTAGGTAGGCGTATTCACCATCCTTTGAGAAGCGGATGTGGCGAGGGCCGAATCCGGCAGTCGTCTCGAAACGAGCGGCTTCGTTGAGCTGACCATCCTCTGTAACGTCAAAGGTAATGACTTCATCAGTCCCAAGGTCGACAACAACTAAGCGGTTGTCGGGGGTGAGGTTGGCAAAGTGAACGTGTGATGATTGTTGTTCAGGACGTGGGCCGGAGCCTTCGTTTTTCCAGGTATCGCGAATCTCCAGTGAACCATTGTCAAGAATCTTGTAGGATTCAACGGTACCACGGTGGTAGTAGCCGGCAAAGACGAGTTGACGATTCTCATCAACACCGATGTAAGCAGGGGTTGACCCTTCCGTCATGTTGGCGCCAATTTCAGCCATTGGACGTTTGCTGTTATCGGTTGCGGCAACGCCACCTAAATCGCCACGCTTGTCAACGATATAGGCCCGGTTAGCCTTTGACAAGGCTAAATAGGTAGGGTTAGTTGCTTCATAGACCAGTTTTGCATTGCTTAACTGACCCGTTTCAGAATCAAAGGCGGCTTCATAGACACCCTTTGAAGTTTTCTTAGTATAAGTACCAAAAAGTACGTGGTGAACAGACATGTTCAGAAACACTCCTTTGCTTTTTTAATATCCTTGTCATTATAACATGGAAAAGTCAGTCCTGATGGTGGACTGGCAATCTGTGCTAAAATAGGGGAGTTGATTTTACAAGAAAAAGGATAAGATAAATGACCAATCATATTGTATTATTTGAACCGGTTATGCCTGCTAACACGGGTAATATTGCCCGAACAGCCGCTGGTACAAACGCCGTTCTACATTTAATCGAGCCACTTGGTTTTGATATTTCGGATAAGGCCGTGAAGCGTGCTGGTTTGGATTATTGGGACCACGTCCAGTTAGTGACGCATCCATCGTTACCGGATTTTTTGGAAACACTTGGTGACAACGACTCCCTCTACTTGGTGTCGAAGTTTGCTAACCAGGATTATACGGACCCTGACTACCGTGAACAGGAGGGTAAAGGGGACAATTACTTCCTATTCGGTAAGGAAACAACGGGTTTGCCTGAAGTCTTTATGCGTCAAAATCCAGAAAAGGCCATCCGGATTCCGCAAAACGATCAAAACATCCGCTCCTTAAACTTGTCGAATACTGTTGCTATCGTGATTTTTGAGGCTTTGCGACAACAAGACTTTGCTGAGCTCGATAAGATTCACACCTATGAACAGGATAAGTTGAAGTAAGCTACAAGTTGTCGTGCAAAGCAAGTAATGGCAAAAAAATAAAAAAATAATCAGAAAAGTCTTGCCTTGGTCAGAATTCCTTGCTATACTAACATAGTTGTTTGATAGAAATGTTGAACAACAACTGACCATGGCCCGTTGGTCAAGTGGCTAAGACGCTGCCCTTTCACGGCGGAATCGAGAGTTCGATTCTCTCACGGGCTACTAAAAAGGTTTCACATCATTTGTTGATGTGAAGCCTTTTTTGTTTGTAATCTACTTATCTTGCTTATTGAGAGAGGGTAGAGCCTTCTTTTGGCATGTGCTAAGATAGGTAACGTAATAATTTTGACTTTGCGGGTGTCTGAACCTGCGTTTAAGAGGAGTTTGTGATGGCGAAGCAGGCTAAAAAAAGAGGGCAAAAAAATAAGAAAAAGAATCAAAAAATGACCCGTTCTGGTGCAGCCAGTCAGGTCATTGCTTTAGTGACGATTCTGATTCTATCCGTTTTTGCCATTTTCCAGATTGGTTTGTTTGGCGTTTATTTAGCTGACTTTGTCCGGTTCTTCATTGGTAATCTTTATCAAGTGACGTTGGCGGTGGTTATGCTGTATGCTGGCTATTACTTGGTGATGGACAAAGTCTTACCTGTTCCAGGTCGCGTTTATGCTGGTGGTGGCATGCTTTATTTAGCTGCTTTGTTACTGTCGGCCTTGCTTTTTAATACCGGCGCGGATTTGCCCGATGGTAGTCCGCTGTCGCAGGTGACGCGAATCATTGGACAGGAATTGACGAACCAGACTGCTCACACCCCTGTTGGATCGGGAATCATCGGGGCCGCCTTTTACCAGCTTACCAGCACCTTTCTGTCAAACGTTGGGACCATCATCATTATCGTTGTTCTCCTCGTTGCTGGGTTGATTGTGACTTTTAAATTGCCCGCTCGTGATATGGCTCAAAAGTCAGTTCAAAAGGCGCAAGAAAAGGCCGTTGAAATTCGGGAAAAGCAGGAAGCTCGTCGTGATCAGCGGGCGCTGTTGACCAAAAAAGAGCGACAGGATCTAACTGATTTTGGCGATGATCCTTTTGGTGGAGCGAAGACGGAACCAAAATCCATGGTAGAAGATCCTTTTGCGCCGGTTGTGGAGGATGAACCGAAAACGACCGAGCCGGAAGAAACAAAATTGGAAGAGCCGCAAATTAATTGGCAGCAACCAGACGTGGGTAACGAAGAGCCAGTCGTGGATGGAACGCACGGGATTGAGCACGTGCTGCCGAATGTGAATGCTTCCAAACCCTCTAATGAAACAAGTGACCAGAAAACGGCTAGTGGTTTTGATAGCGAACAAGCAAACCTATCCGATGACGATTACCAGTTGCCATCGACTTCTCTGTTGACAAAAACAAAGGCAACGGACCAAACGAAGGAAGCGAAGAGCTTGAACGCTAAATCTCGCTTGGTTCACGATACATTAAAGTCATTCGGGGTGGAGGCCACGGTTTCCTCCGTTTCATTGGGACCAACTGTGACCCAATATGAATTGAAGCCGGGGCAGGGGGTTAAAGTAAACCGAATTGCGAATTTGGCTGATGATTTAGCACTTGCTCTAGCTGCGAAATCCATTCGAATTGAAGCACCAATTCCTGGAAAACCCTATGTTGGAATTGAAGTGCCAAACGATACGCAGGCTGTCGTTGGCTTTCGAGATATGATTGAGCAATCAAACACCTTAAATGAGGGGCTACTAACCGTGCCCCTCGGTCGTGACGTGTCAGGCAAGATTGTCTCCGTTGACCTTGCCGCGATGCCTCACTTATTGATTGCCGGTTCGACGGGTTCTGGTAAGTCGGTTGGATTAAACGGCATCATTGTTTCGCTTTTGTTAAAGGCCAAGCCATCGGAAGTGAAGCTCATGATGGTTGATCCGAAGGTGGTGGAGCTTTCCATTTATAACGGCATCCCTCACTTGCTGACGCCAGTTGTGTCAGACCCTAAAAAAGCTGCTAAATCTCTGAATAAATTGGTCGAGGAGATGGAAAACCGCTATGACTTGCTCGCTCAGTTTGGCAAGCGTAACGTTGGTGAATACAACGCGGCGGTTGAAGAAAACAATGCCCATGCTAAGGAAACGGGAAACGCCTTGATGACCAAATTACCTTACATTGTGGCCGTAGTTGATGAGTTTGCTGATTTGATGGCAACGGTGGGTTCTGAAATTGAAGTTTCCATTGCCCGTCTTGGAGCGAAGGCCCGTGCTGCCGGGATTCACATGATTTTGGCTACCCAGCGTCCGGATGTGAAAGTCATTAACGGAACAATCAAGTCCAATATACCGGGTCGAATTGCCTTTCGGACGGCCTCCGGTATTGACTCTCGAACGATTTTGGACACGAACGGTGCTGAAAAATTGCTCGGTCGGGGTGACATGATTTTTGCACCACCTGGAAAGGCGCATAAGCGTTTGCAGGGGGCTTTCATATCTAACGCTGACGTGACGGCAGTTGTCGACTTTGTTAAGGACGAACAAACGGTCGCTTATGATGATAAGATGACGGTGACGGATGAAGAAATTGCGCAAGACGAAGCAGGCGTTGCTGGTAATTCAGATGATGAGCTCTTTGACGAAGCGTTGGAGTTTGTCATCGACCAACAAAAGGCCTCGACTTCGCTTCTGCAACGACGTTTCCGGATTGGTTATAATCGAGCTGCTCGATTGATTGATGACCTTGAAAATGCTGGTTACATCGGACCAGCAGACGGGGCAAGGCCACGACAAGTCAACGTGGCGAAAAAAACTGAATAGTGATATAAAAGCCTCCTTGCTGTATAGCAAGGAGGTTTTTTAGTATTACTGATTTGAAAAAATTGGGCGTAATTGCTTTTTGAACTGCTCGTTAGGGTCGTTCACAAAGTTGGCATAGGCGGCCCAGTAAGCGTCTTCAATGAGCAGTGGCTTGGCGATTTCGTCTGGAACCTGGTTGCTTGGAATGCGACCGTTGGCATCACGTGGCCCTTTGTAGGACTTAGTAAAGTCCTCAAATCGCTTTTCTAAAACAATGGCTTCCGGACCAAACCAGTTATGGGGTTCAGCCGTGAGAAAGGATTCATCAAACTGGTAGGGTGTCCAGATTGGTTGATTGACTGCGACCCGTAGGGGGTGAACAAGTTTTTGCAGTTGAACATGACCAAGGGCAATATCGGCTACGGCTGCCGCCATTGCTGAAGGTAGACCCTCGTCATGGTTTTCTTCGGCGACTAATAGAAAGCTGCCTTGGATAGTTTGATCAACGCTGACGTCTTGACCAACGAGTACTTTGATTAATTCATTTGCTGGAATATTAATTGCTTGCATTTTTGTCTCCTAATCCTGAATATGAATAAATTCAAATTTCTCAACATCGAAGAGACCTTGATCGGTTATTTTTAGACTCGGTATGACAGGGAGTGCCATGAATGAGAGCGTCAAGAAGGGATCAAAAGCCAAATCCGAAATTTTTGAAAAGGCAGTATTTAAAAGATTTTGTTCTGAGATGAGCTCTTCATAGGATTTGTCCGACATTAAGCCACCAATTGCCAGAGGCAGAATGGTGACGAGGCCGTTGTCAACGACCACTTGTCCGCCTCCAACCTTCTTCAGTGTCTGAACAGCGAGCGCCATGTCTTGGTCGTTTTGGCCGGCTACAATGACGTTATGGGAGTCGTGGGCAATTGTTGAGGCAATGGCGCCTTGTTTTAGGTGCAGCCCTTTGATGATACCAACGCCATGACCTAAGTCGTGGTAACGCTCGACTACTGCGATTTTGGCAAATTCTTCGTTTGGTGCAAACTGGCCGTTTTCATCAACTGGCACTTGTTCGATGCTGTGTTTTGTGGTGATGTGGTGCGGTTCAATTTCAATGACGTGGGCGGGCTTGTTAGCATCTAATGGTAATGATAAATCACCTTCGCTAAAGCTAAGGTTAATTTGTTGCCCAGGGAGCCAAAGGACCTCTTCTTTTTTGTCCTCAAAGAACTGACCACTCACCATGGTTTTGACGACTGAAACCTGTTCGGGATTATCTAGAATCAGTAGATCGGCGACAAAACCGGGCGCAATGGCCCCAACGTTTTGGAGATGGTGTGCCTTGGCTGCATTCAACGAAGCCATTGTATAGGCTAACTCTGGCTGCAAGCCTTCTTGGATGGCTAAGGCAACGTTAAAGTTAATGGACCCTTCCTCTTGAATGTCTTTTGCGGACTTGTCATCTGTTGCGAAGGAGAAGTGGTTTTGGTTGGCTGCATTGACGGCGGGTAAGAGTGCGCTTTCATCCCGTTCCACGGTACCTTCTCGAATGAAGATGTTCATTCCAGCAGAAATACGGTCTAGCGCTTCTTCAACCGAGGTTGCTTCGTGATCGGTATCAATGCCATAGGCGCGGTAAACGGCTAATTCAGCAGGACCAAGACCAGCCCCGTGACCGTCGACGTGTTTCCCAGCCTTTTGCGCATCACTGATTTTTTGGAGCATGTCTTCGTCATGATTTGCAACCGCAGGATAATCCATCACCTCAGCCAAACCAGCCACTTCCTGGTGTTGGTAGAAGGGTTTTAATGCTTCGGCATCCAAAGTCGCACCGGCGTGTTCGAAGTTTGTAGCAGGTACTGATGACGGTAGCATATAGTGAATATGCAACGGGGTTTTCTTTGCTGAATCGAGCATGTATTGGATGCCTGAAACACCAGCAACGGAAGCAATTTCATGGGGATCGGCGAAAATGCGCGTGACGCCTTGCTTTAATGAAAGTCGACCAAATTCGGATGGTGTTAATAGTGATGATTCAATATGGAGATGGGCATCGATGAGACCCGGTACTAGGTAGCGTCCTGAACAGTCAATCTTATCTTTTGCAACGTATTGTTCTGAGGGACCGACGAAAACCACGCGGTCCTCTTTAATCCAAATGGTCTTCTCTTCGAACTCCTGAGTAAAAACGTTTAAAACGTATCCGGAATGTAGACAATAATCGACAGGGATTGACATGAAATGCTCCTTTTTAATCGGTAAATTTTATTTATTTTAGCATATTTTGCCTTCATTATTCGGTTTTTATTTCATTTTTATGCCTTTTGGCTGTTTTGGCTACCATGGGGTGTTGATGTCTATACCAATCAGCAAATTTTCCTTTTACTTCCCGTGTGACCTTGATAGAATAAGGGCTGTAATAAATTTAAATTAATTAAACCAATTGATATGAAAGTGAGATTCAAACCATGTGTGGAATTGTTGGTGTTACTGGGGTCGGGGATGCACTACCTTACCTCTTGCAAGGATTACAGAAGTTAGAGTACCGTGGCTATGATTCAGCCGGCGTCTACTTGGCTAATCCTTCTGGGCAGGATGCCTTGATCAAAGAAAAGGGCCGGGTGTCCAAGCTAGCTGAAAAAGCCATTGCTGAAACCAAAGGCTTTCAGGCAACGGCGGGAATTGCGCATACTCGTTGGGCCACGCACGGTAACGTGACGGTTGAAAATGCGCACCCTCAAAAATCTGAGGATAACCGTTTCTTCTTGGTTCACAACGGTGTCATTGAAAACTATAAAGAATTGACGGAAACTTATTTGCAGGGTGTTCACTTGGTATCCGAAACGGATACCGAAGTGGCTGTTCAATTAGTAGATAAGTTTTCAAAGGACGGATTGACCACGGCTGAAGCTTTCCGGAAGATGATTTCATTGCTAGATGGTAATTCCGCTTACGGCTTTCTTCTTGTGGATCAACAAGATCCTGAGACTTTATACGTGGCTAAAAAGAAGTCACCATTGCTGGTTGGTATTTCGGATCACGGGAACGCCGTGACGTCGGATGCGGCTGCAATGGTTGATTTGACGAAGGAATTTATTGAGTTGCGGGATGGAGACATGGCCCTTGTTCGTCCCGATTCAGTGACAATTTATGATGTCTCTGGCAAGCAAGTTGAGCGAAAGCCATTTATCCTAGAGATTGATCCTGAAGATACTGACAAGGGTGCTTATCCTTACTACATGCTGAAGGAAATCGACGAACAAGCTGTGGTTGCTCGTAAGATTGCTGGTCACTACTTTGATGAAGACGGCAATTTACAGGGGATTCCTTGCGCCGTGACGGACACGATTCAAGAGGCTGACCGTCTTTATATTGTGGCAGCTGGAACTTCTTACCATGCCGGTTTGATTGGTAAGCGCTATTTCGAACAGTGGGCGAAAATTCCAACGGAAGTGCACATTGCCTCTGAATTTGCTTACGACCAACCAATGTTGTCTGAAAAGCCATTTTTCATCTTCCTATCGCAGTCTGGCGAAACGGCCGACTCACGTGAGGTATTGGATAACGTTAAGAAGCAAGGGTATCCAGCCTTGACTTTGGCCAACGTGATGAATTCTACTTTGACCCGCGAAGCTGACTTTGCGCTGCCAGTCTTAGCTGGCCCTGAAATCGCCGTGGCTTCAACGAAGGCTTATACGGCTCAAGTGTTAGTTCAAGCCATTTTGGCGGCAGCACTTGGTAATCCCGGCTTTGATCTGAAGGCCGAACTTGCTAAAGTTGCCGTTGAAATCCAAGCGATTACGGATGAAAAGGAAAGCTTCAAAAAGATTGCTGAAAGCGCATTGAAGGATCAGCAATCGGCCTTCTACATCGGTCGTGGCTTGGACGCCGCTGTTGCGCTAGAAGCCGCTTTGAAGTTGAAGGAAATTTCCTATGTTCAAACGGAAGGGTTTGCCGCTGGGGAGTTGAAGCACGGAACCATTTCTTTGATTGAAGAGGGAACGCCAGTCTTTGCTTTGCTGACGCAAAAGAAGACGGCTGGTTTGCTTCGTGGTGAAGTTGCACAGGTTGCTGCACGTGGTGCCAACACCGTTGTCTTTGCATCCGAGAGCTTGGCACAGGATGGGGATGCCTTTGTTTTGCCAGAAGTAAACGAACTTTTGATGCCTATTCTGGCCGTTATTCCAGCCCAACTAGTTGCATACTATGCTACGTTGGACCGTGGTTCGGACGTTGATCGTCCTCGTAACCTAGCAAAGTCTGTGACGGTGCAATAAGCTTGTTGTAGAGGACTTTTTATTCTTAATAGGTTCAGCATAAAAGCCGGTGAAAATTCACCGGTTTTTTTGTTTGTCTTCTTTAATTCTGGTAAACTAATGAAGAGTATTTTTTCATGTATAGGAGTGACTTTTATGTCGATCTTTTCTGGACTTTTTACACCAAAAAAATCCGAACAAAATGGCCAGCCATCTTACTTGGATGCTAGTGAATATAAAGTCCCAAAGCACCTGGCCATCATTATGGACGGAAACGGCCGCTGGGCGAAGAAACGCCATCTGCCTCGTGTTGCTGGACACAAGGAAGGGATGGAAACGGTTAAACGAGTCACAAAATTGGCCAATCAAGCCGGCGTGAAAGTGTTAACCGTTTATGCCTTTTCGACAGAGAACTGGTCTCGTCCAGAAGACGAAGTGAAGTTTTTAATGAAGTTACCAGTGACTTTTTTCGATACCTTTGTGCCTGAATTGCTTGAACAAAATGTTCGGGTGGAGACAATCGGGGATATTGACCATTTGCCTGCTGCTACAAGGCAGGCCGTGCTCGATGCAAAGGCGGATACCGCGAAAAACGATGGCCTGATTTTGAACTTTGCCTTGAACTATGGTGGTCAACAAGAAATCGTTGACGCAGCGAAGAAACTTGGTCAGCGGATGCTTGATGGCGAGCTAGCCATCGAACAAATTGATGCGGATACCCTGGCTTCTGAATTAACAACGGCCTTTCTTGGCGACTTAGCCAATCCCGACTTAATCATCCGCACGTCTGGTGAAGAACGTCTTTCGAACTTCTTGCCTTTCCAGGCGGCCTATTCAGAGTTCTATTTTACCGATGTTTTGTGGCCTGATTTTGCTGAAGGTGATTTCAAAGCCGCACTGGCAGCGTATACGAAGCGTGATCGTCGTTTTGGTAAAGTAAAAGCTTAAATTTTGAAAGTGAGAATTTGCAATGCAAACGCGCATTATTACGGCCATTGTGGCCCTCTTGGTTTTTGTTCCCTTGGTAATTATCGGACACATTCCCTTGCTACTGCTCACCATTGCGCTGGGTTGGGTCGCAATGGGGGAAATGCTCCGAATGACAAAGACACTTTTGGTATCTTTTGAGGCAATTCTTTCGTTGACCGGGGTCGTTGCGTTGATTTTGCCACAGCATTTTTGGTTGTGGGTTTCGGATAACTGGCCAATGACGGTTGCTTCGGATACCGTCGTTTACGCCATTGCCTTTTTGTTTTTGTTACGGACAGTTCTTTCCAAAAAGTCCTTTAACATTAACGATGCTGGCGTGCTTTTCCTTTCGATGGTCTATATTGGAACTGGTTTCCATTACTTTTACCTCGCGGATCAGCGTGGGCTTGCCGTGCTTTTCTTCGGAATGTTAACGGTATGGATAACGGATTCCTTTGCCTATTTCTGTGGAAAAGCATTTGGAAAGCACAAGTTAGCCCCCAACATCTCACCTAATAAGACTTGGGAAGGTTCTGTTGGTGGATCGCTCATTGCGATTGTTGTGATGTCAACGATTTATGGTTTGACTGGTTGGTTGCACCGACCAATTCTTGAAATTATTTTGGCTGTTGCTCTTCTATCACTAGGGGGTCAGTTAGGGGATTTGATCGAGTCTTCCTTCAAACGGCACTTTGGCGTGAAGGATTCGGGCAAAATTTTACCCGGACACGGTGGTATTCTTGATCGATTCGATTCGATGTTGGTTGTGATGCCGTTACTGTCAATTCTTGGCTTTCTTCATTAAGCCATCGCCAGTTTTTGTAAAGGAGGGGAAAGCACCATGTCGTTGACTGCCATACTAGCTTTTATTGTCGTTTTTGCTTTGCTTGTTTCCTTTCACGAATTTGGTCATTTTATTGTGGCCAAGAAAACGGGCGTGCTCGTTCGAGAATTTGCCATTGGAATGGGACCCAAGCTATTCTCTTGGTATCGAAACAGCACGTCTTATACCATTCGGTTACTACCGGTGGGTGGTTATGTTCGAATGGCTTCGGAAGAAGACCACGCCAAATTAGTGGCCGGTCAACAGGTTTACCTCGAACAGGATCCTGATGGTCTAGTGGTAAACATCGATTGTCAGGCTGACCGGGAGGAAGCGGGTTTTCTGTTTCAAATCGATCAAGCAGACTTGGTTGATGGTTTGGTGTTGACCGGCTACCGGAATGGCAGCAATGTGATGGAAACGTTGTTTGTTGCCCCAACCGCGCTAATAATTGATGACTCCGGTCAAGAAACACGGATTGCGCCACGGGCAAGTTGGATTGAGTCGGCATCAGCCTTGAAACGCCTGGCCATTAACCTTGCTGGGCCAGTGATGAATTTTGTGCTTGCTTTGCTGGCCGCCATGGTTTTGGCCTTTTCCCTAGGTCAGGTTTCAACAAATACGCCGGTGTTGGGCCAAGTAGTGGCTCACCAACCGGCGGCTGAAGCTGGTTTAAAAGCAAACGATCGAATCCTTTCGGTTGATGGCCATTCGGTAAAGACCTTTACCGACTTTGCCAGTCGAGTAAACAAAGCTGGTCAAAGTGCGCTGTTCATTTCTTACCAGCGATCCGGCGTCACCAAGTCGGTAAAGGTAACCCCAGAAGCAGTTGCTGTTTCTGGTCAAAAGACCTATCGAATTGGGGTTGTGGCGAAGGGAGAAACTGGTTTTACTAACCGTCTTCAGTATGGGTTGACCATGACTGGCTCCTGGTTTACCCAAGTAGGTTGTGGCATTCTTGATTTATTCACATCCACTTTCTCACTCAATAAATTAGGCGGTCCAGTCATGTTAGCCAAAGCAACGTCAACGGCTAGCAATCAAGGATTCTTGACTGTACTGGCCTTACTCGGTTTCTTGTCAGTAAACCTCGGTCTGATTAACCTGCTACCGATTCCACCATTGGATGGCGGTAAAGTCTTCTTAGACTTATATGAAACGATTTTCCGTCATCCGTTCCCTAAAGCACTTGCCAATGGGATCATGATGGTTGGGACAGTCGCCTTACTCATTTTAATGGTTTTGGTCACTGCTAAGGATTTGCTGCAATTTTAACTAGAAGGGGAGGCTTCCCCGTACATAACTAAGTCATAGGAAAGAAGGAAATTATGAAACAAACACAGCTCTTTATGCCAACTCTGCGAGAAGTGCCAGCGGATGCCGAGGTCAAGTCGCATCAGTTATTACTAAAAGCAGGGTACATCCGTCCCGTATCTGCTGGGGCTTTTGCCTACTTACCATTGGCTAAGCGTGTCTTGAACAAAGTCGAAAGCATTGTTCGAGAAGAAATGGCTGCCGTGAACGCCAATGAAATGCTGGTTCCCGAAATTTTACCTGCTGAACTCTGGCAGCGTTCAGGTCGTTATGCGACATATGGCCAAGATTTGTACAAGTTTAAGAATCGTCAGGATCGCGACTTTATCCTGGGACCAACGCACGAAGAAACGTTTACGGAATTGATTGGGAACGACATCAAATCCTATAAGAAATTGCCATTATTGGTTTACCAAATTCAATCGAAGTTCCGTGACGAAGGACGACCACGTTTTGGTTTGTTGCGAACACGTGAATTTATTATGAAGGATGCGTATTCCTTTACAAGTGACTACGAAGGCCTTGATCGCATCTTTAACCAAATGGAAGCCGCTTACCGTCGGATTTTTGATCGCGTCGGCTTGGACTACCGTGTGATTGTTGGGGATGCAGGTGCCATGGGTGGTTCCGACTCGAAGGAGTTTTCTGCTCCGGCAGCAGCTGGTGAGGATACCATCGTCTATTCAGAGGGTTCGGATTATGCGGCTAACTTGGAGATGGCACAAGACTTTTATGAACGAGTGGACCGTTCTGCTGAACCAAAGCAAGAACTGAAAAAGATTGATACACCAAACGCGAAGACAATTGACGAACTGTCGCAATTGCTTAACCAACCTGCCGACGAACTGGTCAAGACCATTATCATTCAGGGACCGGAAGGTGAGTTAGCGGCCGTTGTGACGACCGGTGATTTCGAAGTGAACTTGGTCAAGGTGCAAAACTTCTTGGGCTTGCCTGAAGTTGAACTGGCTGACGAAGCAATGGTAAAAGAAAAGCTCGGAGCCTCTTTCGGCTCACTTGGACCAATCGGCCTGCCAGATGATGTTCGACTTTTGGTTGATGAACGAGCGGCCGATTTGGTTAACTTCGCAGCGGGGGCTAATGAAGACGGCAAACACTACATCAACATTAACTGGGATCGTGATGTCGCACTTACGCCTGAACAAGTGGGCGATTTCCGCACGGCTAAAGAAGGTGAACTGGCTGTTGATGGAAAGGGTAAATTAGCCTTTACAAAGGGAATTGAGATTGGTCATATCTTTAAGCTAGGAACCAAGTATTCAGAATCATTGGGTGCCAAAGTCCTTGATCAGAACGGTCGCTCCGTTGATATTATCATGGGAAGTTACGGCATTGGGATTTCTCGTCTTTTGGCTGCTGTTTCGGAACAGAAGGCCGACGATAAGGGCTTGGTCTGGCCAGCATCAATTGCACCATATGATGTTCACATCGTGCCAATTAACTTGAAGGATGATGACCAGGCGGCGTTGGCTGCTGATTTGGACAAGCAGGTCCAAGCAGCTGGATACGATGATTTGATTGATGACCGTAAGGAGCGCGCGGGTGTCAAGTTTGCGGATGCTGACTTGATTGGTTTGCCAGTTCGCATTACGGTTGGTAAAAAAGCCAGCGAAGGAATCGTCGAAGTTAATCTCCGTGAAAGTGGCGAAAGCTTTGAAATGCCAGCGGCAGACGTGGTTGAACGCCTTGGTGAATGGCTACAAAAGTAATCTTTAAAAGTCGGCGCTTCGTCGGCTTTTTGACTTTTAATCGAGGAAGGTATCATGGCGCTTAGTCAAAGAGAACAATTAGAAAAATTGATGGAACAGGCTCAATTACCTGATAACCTGAAGGCGGTTTTAAACGATGCTTCCTTGTCATCAGTGGTGGTTGATCCGGTAGCCAAGACATGGCGCTTTATCCTAGAAACGGACCGTGTACTGACTTTTGCGGCTTATCTGGCTTTTTATCAGGGATTGGCCGCTAACTTCAAACAGGTTAAGGCGGTCTACTTAAACGTCGAGCCAAGGGAAGCTGGCTCTACTGAGGAAGAAGTGCAGGCCTACTTCCACTTTGCCTTAACACAGGGGAGCCTGTCATACGCGTTGGTTCAGCAGTTAGCCTCAGCTTCGCGAATTGAATTAAAAGATCAGCAGCACGTCGTCATTGCAACGGCCGCACCGACTTTGGCAGGAGCGTTAACAGAGCAAACACTGGCTGATTTATCGAAGAGTTATGCTGATTTTGGCATGTCTGGGTTGCAGTTTTCGGTCGTTGTTGATGAAGATCAACAACAAAAGCTCCAGGAACATTTTGATTCACACCAACAACAGGTTCGCCAAAATATTAACCAAGCCATCGAACGGGCTGAAAAGGCGACGCCTAAAAAAACGGCTGACGGGGTTCCACTTCGTTTGGGAAGAGCAATCAACCCTGATGCCGAAGTTACTCGCCTGGCTGAAATTGACGGGGAAGAAGCAAATGTGCTCATTGAGGGCTATGTGTTTGCTGATGAAGTTCGGGTGCTCCGTTCAAAACGGCAATTGTTAAATTTGAAGATTACCGATTATTCCTCTTCAATTTCGGCCAAAAAGTTCTCAAACAATGAACAGGATGAAGCAGTTTTTGAACAAATTAAAGCTGGTTGCTGGGTTAAGGTTCGTGGGAAAGTCCAAGAAGATACTTATGCACGTGAGCTTGTATTGAATATTTATGACTTACAAGTCGTTGACCATCAGGACCGTCAGGATAGTTATCAGGGTGACGAAAAACGGATCGAACTCCACACCCATACCAACATGACGGGAATGGATGCAGTGACTGACTTTGGTCAAGTGGCCAAGTTGGCGAGGTCCTGGGGACAGGAATCCTTGGCAGTGATGGACAACGGGAACGTCCAAGGTTATCCACAGGCGATTGCAGCTGGTAAGAAAAATGATTTGAAGATCATTTATGGGATGGAAGCGAATGTTGTTGAAGATGGGGATCCCATTGCGTACAACACAAACGATCAGGTCTTAGAAGATTCGTCATTGACCTACGTGGCTTTCGATTTGGAAACAACGGGACTTTCGGCTGTTTCCGATCGAATTATCGAACTTTCGGCCGTGAAAATGCAAATGGGTAACGTGATTGATAAGTTTTCAGAGTATATTAATCCTGGGTTCCCATTATCTGAATTTACGACCAATCTGACTTCAATTACTGATGCGATGGTGGCCAATGCCAAGCCAGAGCAAACAGTCATTGATCGTTTCCGGGAGTGGATTCAGGGATCGGTATTGATTGGGCACAATGTGACTTTTGATGTCGATTTTATGAACGCTACCTATGCCAGGTATCAAGAGGGGCCAATCAAAGAACCAGTTATTGATACCTTGCCCTTCACTCGTTGGTTATATCCCGATTATAAATCCTACCGTTTGGGGACTTTAGCCAAGAAGTTTGGAATTGAGTTGGAACAGGCTCACCGAGCCATCTATGATGCCGAAACAACTGGTCATTTAGGTTGGAAGCTGATTAAAGAGGCTAAAAAGACTCACGACGTAACGAACTTGAATGAGTTGAATGACCACATGCTGGATGGTGGCGCTTGGCGGCATGGCCGTCCATTCCACGCCTCGTTGTTGGTACAGAACCAAGTTGGGCTGAAGAATCTTTATCGTTTGGTTTCGGAATCAAACGTCTCTTACTTTAATAAAGTCCCAAGAATTCCTCGCTCCGTTTTGGAAAAGTTTCGAGAAGGGCTCATCGTTGGTTCAGGAGACACCGCAGGTGACCTAATCGTGACATTGATTGAAAAGGGTTATGAACCTGCTAAAAAGAAGGCGGCTTTCTATGACTACCTTGAGATTCAGCCCTTGCCAAATTATCAGCCTATGCTGGATAGTGGATTGATTGCAGGACCGAATAAGCTGAAGAAGATTTTGGCCGACATGGTTAAAATTGGTGACGAATTAGGGAAACCCGTGGTAGTAACTGGGGATGTGAAGTACACGAATCCAGAAGATCATATTTACCGTGATATTTTGATTGGTTCTCAACCAGGTAATCCACTGAACCGACAAAAGCTGCCAGAGGTTCACTTCCGAACGACCGCTGACTTGTTAGAGGAATTTGACTTTTTGGGCGAGGAAAAAGCAAAAGCCGTTGTCATTGACAATACCCATGTAGTGGCTGATGAGTTGGATGACATTCAACCTCTGAAAGAAGGTTCCTATCCGCCACAGATTCCAGAAGCCGGGGATGAGCTACGTGAAAAGACGTTGGCGGCGGCCAAGGAAATGTATGGTAATCCGATACCAGAGCCCATTCAGGAACGAATTGACAAAGAGCTGAAGGCCATTATTGGACACGGATTTGCGCCACACTACATGATTTCGCAACGATTGGTGGCGAAGTCCAATAAGGACGGCTACTTGGTTGGTTCCCGTGGATCGGTTGGTTCTTCCTTCGTGGCCACGATGTCTGGGATTACCGAGGTTAATCCATTGCCACCGCACTACCGCTCTGCGCACGGTGACTATTTTGAATTGGCAGATCCTAAGAAGTATGGATCCGGCTATGATTTGCCAGATAAAGAGGATCCGAACCATCCAGGTGAGCTACTAATCGGAGACGGTCACAACATTCCCTTTGAAACCTTCATGGGCTTCACGGGAAACAAGGTGCCCGATATCGATTTGAATTTCTCGGGTGATTACCAACCGATTGCTCACGATTACATGAAAGTCATGTTCGGGGTTAAAAAAGTCTTTCGTGCTGGAACCATTGCTACGGTTGCCGAAAAAACCGCTTTTGGTTACGTCAAGGCCTATGAGCGTGATCATGAAAAACAGTACCGTAATGCGGAGGAAGAGCGCTTAGCACAAGGTGTGACTGGCGTTAAGCGAACAACGGGACAGCACCCTGGGGGAATTCTGATTGTTCCTGCCGATTACGATATTTATGACTTTACGCCAGTTCAGTACCCAGCTGATGACCAGAACGCACTTTGGCAAACGACCCACATGGATTACCATTCGATTCACGATAACCTCTTGAAAATGGATATTCTGGGTCATGATGATCCAACGATGGTTCGTACGTTAAAGGATTTATCTGGTATTGATCCAACGACAATCCCGGCAAATGATCCCGGTGTTCTGGCGCTTTTCACATCAACCGAACCACTAGGGGTTACACCGGATCAAATATATTCCAACACCGGAACGCTCGGTCTGCCAGAGTTTGGAACCGGCTTTGTCCGAAACATGTTGGAAGATACGCAGCCCCATACTTATTCGGAGCTGCTACAGATTTCTGGTCTTTCCCACGGTACGGACGTGTGGCTGGGCAACGCCCATGACTTGGTTGAAAACGGTACGGCGACGATTGCCACGGTGATTGGAACCCGTGATAAAATCATGACGGATTTGATTAACTGGGGCTTGCCTGCCGATGCTGCCTTTAACATCATGGAAAAGGTTCGTAAGGGAAAGGGCATTACGGATGAATACCAGAAGTTAATGCGTGATCATCAAGTGCCAGAATGGTATATTGAGTCCTGTCTCAAAATCAAATACATGTTCCCCCGTGCCCACGCGGCGGCCTACGTCTTAATGGCTTTGCGAATTGCCTACTTTAAGGTCTACTTCCCAGCCATTTACTACGCAACCTACTTCACGGTTCGTGCAAACGCCTTTGATGTGGTTGCCATGGCCCGTGGAAAGGAAGCGGTTAAGGCAGCGATTGCCAAAATCAAAGACCTGGGCAACGAAGCAACGAAGGGCGACCAGGACCTACAGACCGTGCTCGAAATGGCGAATGAGGCACTTGAACGTGGTATTTCCTTTAAGATGGTTGACCTCAATCGTTCAGAAGCAACCGAATGGGTGATTGACGGCAATGAACTCATTCCACCGTTTTCCGTTATTCCGGGCTTGGGGGATAACGTGGCGAACCAAATTGTTGCCTCGCGTGCTGAAAAGCCATTTATTTCAAAGGAAGATTTGAAGAAACGGGGAAAAGTCTCGCAAACCATCATTGATTTCTTGACGCTGCACTCGGTCATTTCAGATTTGCCAGATGAAAACCAATTGTCACTCTTTGACTTTTAAACGGTTAAAGAAACTTGCTGTTTTAGCGTGACCGCTTCATTGGAGCGATTGTCGACCAGCAAGCCAAACTAAAAACTAAAAAGGAGTGGGCGAAAGCCCTCGTAAAATGGAAAATTTTTTCAAATTAAAAGAGAATCAAACGACGGTTAAAAAGGAAGTGATTGCCGGCCTAACGACTTTTGTTTCAATGGCTTACATTTTCTTTTTAAACCCGCAGATTTTATCTCAGGCAGGAATGTCTCAGTTAGCCGTTTTCATTGCCGCCATTATTGTGGCTGTCTTTGGGACGCTTCTGATGGGACTTTATGCCAACGTACCCTTTGCTTTAGCACCCGGTATCGGAATGCAGGCCTATTTCACTTACACCATCGTCTTTGGCTTTGGCTTTAAGTGGCAGCAAGCCCTGGCCATCGTTTTCATGGTCGGCCTCTTAGACATCGTGATTACTTTGACCCATGGTCGTCAGGCTATCGTGAAAGCCATTCCGGAAGAATTGAAGGCCGCCATTGGTGGTGGTTTGGGTGTTTTTGTGACCTATATTGGTCTGAAGAACGCCGGTTTTATTAATTTCGTCGTTTCTGGATCGTCAATCATGACGGTCAATGATAAGCCTTATTCTGGTGGTGCTGTCAAAGGCGCTCTCGATTCGATTCTGGCTTCCGGTTCCGTTACCCCTGAATTAACCCGCTTTACACAGGCATCTGCCTTGTTGGCCTTGATTGGCCTCTTAATTTTGACCTTCTTGGTGATTAAAAAGGTGCCGGCTTCATTCTTGATTACTCTGATTTTAACGACTTTGATTGGAATCCCAATGGGGGTGACGAGTACCCACTTGTCAGCCGCAACGTCATTACCAAACGCCTTTGCTGACTTTACGAATGCCTTTGGGGCCGCCTTTGGTTCAAACGGGATGGGTTCTCTCTGGTCATCTTGGTCAAAGGCTTCGCTTGCCATCGTGACGGTCTTTGCCATGGGCTTGACTGGTTTGTTTGATGCCATCGGGACTTTGATTGGAATCGGGAACCAAACGGGCATCTTCTCAAAGAAGGACCAAGAAGCCTTCGTTGCCGATAATTCCTTCAACTCAAAGATGGACAAGGCCTTGGTTGTTGATACCTTTACGACGACTTTGGCAGGGGCTGTTGGAACGTCAAACACGACAACCTTGATTGAGTCCGCAACCGGTGTTGCCTCAGGTGGACGAACTGGCTTGACCAACGTTGTGACGTCAATTGGGTTCTTGGCCATGCTTGTTTTGTCACCATTGGTCTCCATCGTGCCGACGGCTGCGACGGCGCCAATCTTGATTATGGTCGGAATCATGATGATGGGTGAATTCAAGAAAATTGATTGGTCTGATTTGGCGGTTGCCATTCCGGCCTTCTTCACTTCAATTTTCATGGGCTTCTCCTTCTCCATTTCCTATGGAATCGCTGCTGGTTTCATTTTCTACATTCTTGTGAAAGTTGCCCAAGGTAAGTGGAAGGAACTGTCACCCATTCTGTTGATTATCACAGGGTTCTTCTTGGCAAACTTTGTATTGTTGGCCTTTATTTAACTCAGTATTTCCTTAAGAGGAGTGTCATCGTTTGATGACACTCTTTTTTGTCAAAAGGTTCCAAGCAAATTCACCTAGTCTAGTCCAATTTTTGCTATAATAGAGGTATGAAAAAAGGTACAGTAAAAATTTGGCAAAAAGACCGTGGTTACGGTTATATCACTCCGGATGAAAAAGGCGATGACGTTTACGTTCATTTCAACGGAATTGCAGGAGAAGGCTTTAAGTCCTTACATCCTGGTGAACGGGTGCAGTACGTGCTCGTGCAGGGAAAGGATAGCTTTCAAGCTGCTCAAGTTTCGCCAATTCAAGAGGAGGCGTAAGCATGGTGGAGAAAGAAACTTGCGTTTCAAACGACATCAAATACGAGGGGCCAATCTTTAAGATTGATTCCCGCTGGGTTAAGTTGTTTGATGGTAGTTTGGCCCAGCGTGACGTGGTTACACGTGGTCCGGCTGTTGGTATTCTCCCTCTCATTGACGAGGACCACGCGGTGTTTGTAAAGCAGTGGCGTGAACCGGTTCAGGACTTTGTTTTAGAAATCCCAGCTGGCAAAGTTGATGCGCGTGATCATGGTGACATTAAAACCGCTTGCCGGGAAGCTGCCATTCGCGAATTAAACGAAGAGATTCGCATTCATCCTGGAAAATTGGAAGCGTTTGCCGATGGGTTTGAGGCGGTTGGCTTCACCGATTCGAAGATTGCCCTCTATGTGGCAACGGAATTGACGCACCTCGATGGCGCCAATCAGCTTCCACGTGATGAAGGAGAATATTTAGATGTTGTGACCATTTCTTATGATGAAATGACGTCTTTATATGAAGCTGGTCAACTAAATGATTTGAAGACAATCACTGCCTATTTCCATTGGACAATTCGGAGATTAAAGAATGGTCAATAGTTTTTTCTCTCGTAGTAAAGAGAGTCGTGAACAAAAAAATCGAGCACGTCAACGTCGACAAGTTGAACGTGAATATGCCAAGGCACATGAGGATGAAATTACCGTTGTTGAGCCAGCAAATCGAGCAGAAATGCGATTGACGCACAAGGGCAAGTTTGAACTTGGCTCAGACGGTCAGCTCACCCAAAAAGGAAAGATGGACCGACTTTCGTGGCGATATAACCGCGGCATGATTTTTGTTGGGGTTGTAACCGTTTTGATGTACGTTCTTTTCTTTGTTTTGCCATAGGAGGCTGTTATGAAAATTGGAATTATTACGCCGATGGCCGAAGAAAAGAAGGCCCTGACTGCGGCCTTAAAGGATGCGGAAACCGTTGCCTTTTCTGATTTGGAAGTTTTAATTGGCCAATACAATGGCCAGGATGTTTTTTTGGCTGAATCAGGTATCGGTAAAGTGGCCGCAGCCACTGCGACAACCATTCTGACTCAGGTTTTCGATGTCGACCTCGTGATTAATACTGGATCAGCTGGTGCTCTCCAAGAGGGACTTTCGATTGGTGATTTGGTGATTGGTAGTGAGTTGGCTTATTTTGATGCCGATGTGACGGCTTTTGGCTATGATTATGGTCAACTCCCAGCTCAACCTGCTCGTTTTCAAGCTGATTCTTCCCTCGTTTCGGCATTCGAAAAATTAACTGATGTCAAAAAAGGACTGATTGTTACTGGGGACACGTTTGTTCAACAGTCGATGAAGGAAAAGATTTTACAAAACTTTACGGACGCTCAATTAGCTGAAATGGAAGGAGCGGCGGTTGCCCAAGTGGCAACACGCTTTAAAAAGCCATTTATTGTCTTACGTGGGGTGTCGGATCAGGCAGACGGTGAATCGAACATCGACTTCGATGAGTACGTTGTGCAGGCCGGCCAAAAGTCAGCTGAACTCTTATTAGCTTATCTTGATACAATAAATGAATAAGTATACTTATTGGAAAGGGAATTGATTCATGATTGCAGTCTTTAATCCCGCCGCGACGGGTGATGTGTTGATGTTGACTTTTGCACCATCAACTGGACATCAAGAAGTGGACACAAAGGGAAACGTAACGGTGGTAAAAAACCCTGAAAACGGGGATGTCGTTGCCATTAATCTCGCTAATTTAGCTCAGGAATTGGGCTTGTCGACCAATAAGGCCGGTCAAGTATTTTTGACGGAAAAACAGGTTGACTTAATCAATCAAGAATTGGCAAAGGTTGGCATCGATTTCAAAATTAACACTGATCCTTCAAAGTTGGTGATTGGCGTTGTTGAAGAGATGACAGAACATCCTGATTCCGACCATTTACATGTTACCAAAGTGGATGTTGGGGAAAATGATCGCTTACAGATTGTTTCCGGTTCACCAAACATGGCAACCGGCATTAAGGTGGTGGTTGCTCAACCAGGAGCAATGATGCCTTCCGGTGAAATTATCTGGCCTGGTGCGTTGCGCGGTGTTCCATCTGCCGGTATGATTGTTTCCGGTCGTGAACTACAGTTGGCAGGGGCTCCTGATAAACCAGGTGCTTTGGTCCTACCGGATGATTTTGGTTCAATTGGCGAGGTATTCGACTTTGATCAGGCGAAAGACCTCTATAAAGACGGTCGGATTGATACGAATTATTAAAAAGAGAGACTATGTCAAAGAAATATTATTTCATCGGAATTAAAGGCACGGGTATGGGGCCATTGGCTCAGATTTTACACGACCAAGGAAATGAGGTTGTGGGTTCTGATATTAGTCAGTTCACTTATACGCAGGCCCCCCTTGAAAAGGCCGGAATCACGATTTTACCTTTTGATGCAAAAAACATTGAGAAGTATCGGGACTACACTTTCGTTCGAGGCAACGCTTTCGAAGATGATCAGGTTGAAGTGAAAGCGGCACTTGATGCTGGTGTCAAAATGATAACCTTCCCTGAGGCCGTGGCGGAACAAATTGCGCAGGCAACGACAATTGCGGTTGCCGGTGCACACGGAAAAACATCGACAACAGGTATGCTGGCCCACGTTATGAAGAATGTGGCACGGACTTCATATCTAATTGGGGATGGTACGGGACACGGTGTTGAAAACTCCGAATTCTTTGTTCTGGAAGCCGATGAGTATCGTCGTCACTTCAAGCCATACCACCCTGACTATGCAATTTTGACGAACATCGATTTCGATCATCCTGATTACTACAAGAATTTAGAGGATGTCTTTTCTGCATTTGAAGACTTTGCGAAGGGCGTTAAGAAGGGGATTGTTGCCTGGGGTGACGACCCATCATTGCAGAAACTTTCAGTGGACGTGCCACTCTATTACTACGGTGATGTTTCAGGTCGTGATGACTTCTTAATCCAAGACGTTGATAAGGAGACGAACGGCTCCACTTTTTCCGTTTCCTTCCGTGGTCAGGATTTGGGACGTTTCTTTATTCCCATCTTTGGACAACACAATATCTTTAACGCGACGGCTGTTATTGCGGTTGCTTACTTAGAAGGACTCGATTTGGATGGTGTTCGTGAACATTTGAAGACGTACCCAGGAGTGAAGCGTCGGTTCTCAGAAAGAAAAGTCGGGGCGGCCACTATCATTGATGACTATGCCCATCATCCAACTGAGATTAAGGCAACACTTGACGCTGCCCGACAGGAACATCCCGATAAAGAAATCGTGGCGGTTTTCCAGCCACATACCTTTACCCGAGTGATTGCCTATAAGGATGAGTTCGCTAAGGCTCTTTCAAAGGCTGATACGGTTTATCTAACCCCAATTTTTGGCTCCGCCCGTGAAGCCAGTGGGACCGTTTCAGCTGAAGATATTGCGAAGGAAATTCCAGGTGGGGCAACGATTATCTCAGAAGATAACTTATCACCACTGTTGGCACATGATGACGCCGTCTTTGTCTTTATGGGGGCAGGGGATATCGAAAAGTATGAATTTGCTTTTGAAAAACTACTCGGGCAGATTCAACCGGACCGTTCATAATTTTTAATGTTAAATTAACGTGTCTAGGTTATAATATTTAAAATTGATTTTAAGTATTTATAGGAGGTATGAAATGAATAACTTTGATTTCAACACACGTCGCGATGTGACGGGTGCTGATAATGGGATGAAGCTTTTCTTTCAACGAGTATACGGCTTTATGGCAATTGCATTAGCGGTTACCGCCGTTTCTGGCTTTGTGGTTCAGAACTTCTTCTTGCCACAGGTTGTGTCGCTTTTTGCTGGTTCATGGATTGGGACTATCGCCGTTGTAGCCGTTGAATTGGTTTTGGTTGCGATGATTCGTGGGGCTTCGTTGCGAAATAATCCTTCAAAAGCCTTTGGTTTGTTAATGGCCTTTGCGGTTGCGCAGGGATTGACACTTGGCATTTTGCTGGCCTACTATACGCAGGCATCTGTTTTAGCAGCCTTTGGTTCGACGGCCGCTCTGTTTGCCGGAATGGCAGCCTACGGTTTCTTTACTAAGAAGTCCTTAGCTGGCATGGGTCCCATCTTGTTTGGATTGTTGATTGGATTGGTTGTTGCATCCATCATCAACATCTTTATGGGTTCAACCGGTTTCCAGATGCTGGTGTCGTTTGCTTCTGTGATTATCTTTGCCTTGTACACGGCATACGATAACAACATGTTGCGTCAGAATTACGAACAAATGGCTGGACAGGGAGCAGGTGATGCTCAATTGACTGGAATGGCTGTTATTGGTGCCTTGATGCTCTATCTGGACTTCATTAACATCTTCTATTCATTGCTGCAGCTTTTTGGCAACCAAAGAGATTAAGTTGAATACAAAAGACGCTCGCTTCGGCGAGCTTTTTTTATGCTAAACTACAAGAAGATGAAACAAGGGGAGCAAAATGAGTAAAAAAATTCTACTAATTGACGGTAATTCGTTGGCTTTTCGTGCCTTTTATGCGATGTACCAGCAGCTCGACCGAATGGTAACACCGGAGGGCCTGCATACAAACGCCCTCGTTGCCTTCAATAACTTCTTGGAGTCGATTGTTTTGCCCATGCAACCCGATATGGGGTTAGTGGCTTGGGATGCTCGATCAGGTCGAGAGACTTTTCGTGGGGACTTGTATGCTGATTACAAAGCCGGTCGCGATAAGGCTCCGGCCGAGTTTAAGGAACAGTTTCCGTACCTCCGTGAGATGGTGGAGGTCCACGGTCTCCACAACTATGAACAAGTTGGTCTAGAGGCTGATGACATCATTGGAACGCTTTCGCGGATTGGGCAGGCAGCCGGGGATCAAGTCATTATCATTACTGGTGATCAGGATTTGACTCAGTTAGTGACGGATGATGTGACGGTTAAGCTAACCAAGAAAGGGGTTAGCCAAGTCGAGGTTTACACGCCTGATTTTATTATGAACGAGTTTGGAATTACACCCGAACAAATCATTGATAAAAAAGCATTAACTGGGGATACATCGGATAACTACCCGGGGGTAACCAAGGTCGGTGAAAAAACTGCGCTGAAGTTATTGAAACAGTACCACGATTTGGATAATCTCTATGCCCATGTTGATGAGATGAAACCTTCCAAAATGAAGGAAAACCTAATTAACGATAAGGAACAGGCCTATCGGGCACAGAAGTTGGCGACCATCATTACGGATGCTAAGTTGTCCATTGGATTAAAAGACATTACTTACAATGGTCCTGAGGAAAAGGGATTGGTTAACCTTTTTGAAAAGTTGCACTTTAAGCAGGCACTAAATAAGTTACGCGCCCACACACTTTTTGACGATGTTGGTCAAATTGCCGAAGAATCCGAAAAAAAACAAGGCGACTTTCAAACAGTCCATCCTTTGTCAAAAGCCGCGCTGGAACGGTTAGTTAAGGAAGATTACCTAGCCTTTCACATTGAAACGTCTGGCGAAAATTATCATCAAGCTGATATGCTCGCTTTTTCTATTGGGAATGACGAAGTTGGCTACTATGGTTCCCGCGACTTTACCTTCTTTGATAATGATTTGTTACGGCAAATTGTTGAAGGGAGTCAAACAAAGTTACGGGTCTTTAATGCGAAGGAACACTGGGTACTTTTGCATCGATTAGGACTGACGTTAGGGGCTGTTGATTTTGATTTCTTGTTGGTAGCCTATTTGTTAGACACGGTTGGTAATGATAATGTTTTGTCAACTTTGGCCGGACGTTTTGGACGTTACTTGGCTTCTGATGAGGAAGTTTATGGTAAGGGAGCTAAATTTACCGTTCCCGAAGAAGAAAAAGTCTTGATTGACCACGTTGGGCACAAAGCCGAAACAATTTTTGGTTTGCGTGACCAAGCCTTTTCAGACTTGGATGAGCACGAGCAGAGTCATCTATATCGCGACATTGAATTACCTCTTTCCTTTGTTTTAGCAAAGATGGAAGCTCAAGGATTTAAGGTGAACGAAGCCCGTTTAGAGAAGATGGGCCAGGAAATGGACGAGCAGATTGCTTCTCTAAAGCAAGAAATTTACCAAATGGCTGGTGAAGAGTTCAACATTAATTCAACGAAACAACTTGGTACGTTACTTTTTGAAAAAATGGGTTTGCCGGTTATTAAGAAAACCAAGACCGGTTATTCGACTGCGGTTGAAGTTCTTGAGAAGTTGGCCCCAGAAGCACCAATTGTTGAACATATTTTGGCTTATCGTCAATTGGCTAAGTTAAAGTCCACCTATGTCGATGGCTTGTTGTCCGTTGTTAATCCAGCAGATCAAAAAGTCCACACGCGTTTCTTGCAGACATTGACGCAGACTGGCCGACTTTCTTCCGTGGATCCAAACCTCCAAAACATCCCCATGCGAACAGAGGCTGGTCGAAAGATTCGTCACGCCTTTGTTCCATCACACGATGGCTGGCAAATTTTTGGGGCTGACTATTCCCAAATTGAGCTCCGTGTACTGGCTTCCATTACCGGTGATCCGGCCATGGAACACGCCTTCGTTGAAGATGAAGACATTCACGCCGAAACGGCACGTAAAGTCTTTGGGCTACCAGAGGATGCGCCAATTGATCCAGATCAGCGACGGACAGCTAAGGCGGTCAACTTTGGAATTGTCTATGGAATTTCGGATTATGGTCTTTCCAAGAATTTGAACATTCCCCGTAAGGAGGCCAAGTCTTTCATTGAAACTTACTTCAGGGAGTTTCCGCGTATTCATCAATGGATGGGACAAATCAAGGAAAGAGCTCACAAGGACGGTTTTGTTGAAACGATTGAGCACCGTCGTCGCTATCTGCCAGACATCAATGCTAAGAATTTCAATACCCGCTCTTTTGCTGAACGAACAGCCATGAATTCGCCCATCCAGGGGTCGGCTGCTGATATTATCAAAATTGCGATGATTAAAGTTAGCCAGGCCATTGAGGCGAAGGGAATGGCGGCTAATATGCTCGTTCAGGTGCATGATGAACTCGTCTTCGAATGCCCTGAAAGCGAACTAGACGAGCTACGTGATACCGTGACAAAAGTCATGGATTCAGCCGTTAAGTTGGCTATCCCGCTGAAGGTGGAATCACATTCAGGACCAACTTGGTACGAAGCAAAGTAAGAGGAGTGAAGGAGTCGGTAACGACTCCTTTTTACTAAGAAAAAAGGCATCGGTAACCTTTTGATTAATTCGAGTCGTTTCCTTTGTTAACTAGACCAATTCTAGTACCAATTTTGCTAGTTAAGTCAAGAAACCTAACCAATTTTTAGACAGTTTTTATTCTTTCAGCTATTATCATTAGCAAGGGGGATGGTGAATCGTGAAAAGTTCTGAATTACAACGAAATAAAGCTGTCTTGCCGATGTCGGTTGTCCGCGAACTGACTTTGCTATCCGATCGTCAAATTCGTTATTACGAAGAACACGGGTTAGTGAAGCCAGAACGGGGGAAGGGTGGCCAGCGACGCTTCTCTTTAAACGACATTGACCAACTCTTGCGAATTAAAGACCACTTAGATGCTGGTGATTCAACCAAGGATATTAAGGAGCTCTTTGATAAGGCAGAGCGCCTGCAGAAGGCCCGCGAAGAGGATGTCAATTCATCACTTCGTCGCTCTTTGCAAGATGAATTTGCCCAAATTGCCCGCTTTAATCAACCTTGAGTTGATTGACCAAATCAGACGAAAAACACGACATGGGGGATATGATGACACAGAAGTTCATGACAAAAGAAGAAATTAAGGCGCGTGTTGCAGAAGAAAACGTGGAGTTTATCCGTGTGACTTTTACTGACGTGTTAGGAACCATTAAAAACGTGGAAGTGCCAACGTCACAATTGGACAAAGTGCTCAATAATGACCTAATGTTTGATGGTTCCTCCATCGAAGGATTCGTTCGAATCAATGAATCGGATATGTACCTTTATCCCGATCTCTCGACTTTTTTAATCTTCCCATGGGCAACTGACGGTCACGGCGGTAAAGTCGCTCGTTTAATTGCCGATGTATACAACAAGGATCGAACGCCGTTTGCCGGGGATCCCAGAATTGCCTTGAAGGAAGCGGTAAAACACGCGCAGAAACAAGGTTTCACGGAATTCAACATTGGACCTGAACCCGAATTCTTCCTCTTTAAGTTGGACGAAGAGGGTAAGCCAACGATGGAATTAAACGATCATGGTTCCTACTTCGATTTGGCACCCCTGGACCGTGGTGAAGATGTCCGTCGTGAAATTGTGTTGGCTTTGGAAAAGATGGGCTTTGAAGTGGAAGCAGCCCACCACGAAGTGGCTGCAGGACAGCACGAAGTGGATTTCCGTTACGATGATGTTTTGGATGCCGCTGACAAGATTCAGACTTTTAAGCTTGTTGTGAAGACCATTGCCCGCGAAAATGGTTACTATGCAACCTTCATGCCAAAGCCAATTTCTGGTATTAACGGTTCGGGTATGCACATCAACATGTCATTGTTCAATGAAAACGGGAATGCCTTTGCAGGTCAAGACGACGACTACCTTGGTCTATCAGACACGGCCTTGAACTTCTTAGGTGGTGTTTTGAAGCACGCGCCGGCTTTGACGGCCATCGCCAACCCAACGGTTAACTCCTATAAGCGTTTGACACCTGGATTTGAAGCGCCCGTTTATATCGCTTGGTCCGCTTCGAACCGTTCACCAATGGTTCGTGTACCGGCTTCGCGTGGATTGGCTACCCGTTTGGAACTTCGAACAGTTGATCCAACAACGAACCCCTATACTTGTTTGGCGGCCATCCTTTCAGCCGGCTTGGATGGAATTGAACAACACTTGGAGCCAACGGCTTCTGTTGATAAAAACATCTACTTGATGGATGAAAATGAACGGAAGAAAGCGGGTATTAAGAATCTTCCGGACACTCTGCTCGATGCTTTGGAAGAGTTGGAAGAAGATAACGTGATTATTGATGCAATTGGTACTCATATCATCGATAAGTTTACTGAAGCAAAGCGCATTGAGTACACGTCTTACCGTCAGTACGTGTCAAAGTGGGAACTAGATAACTACTTTATGAATTACTAATAACCATTAAAAAAGTCGTCTGGATAAGTGTCCAGACGACTTTTTAAGTTAGCTACTAATGAATCTTCTCGTTACGGTAAATATTGAAGTAGAAGAGTGTACCGTTAATGGCCATAACGGCGGCAGTAAAGAGGAAAATTGCTCGATAATCAAAGGCAGAAGCAATCAGGGTTCCACACATTGGGCCAAGAACGGATCCAATTGACTGGAAGGATTGGTTGTAGGAAAAGACACGGGAAACCATGTCATCCGGGCTATTACGTGAAATCAATGTCTGGATAGCCGGTAGAAGGGTGGCATCGGCAATTCCAATTGAAAAGCGGAAGAAGAGTAGCCAGAAAACGGTCGTGACGAAGGCTGTCGGTACGAAAGCAATCACAGCAAGGACAAACCCCATCTGAAGCATGAATTTGGTACCAATTCGATCGCCAAGACGACCAAACCAAGAGGCGAAGATAAAGGTGGCACAACCTGGCATAGCCGCGACGACGCCCGTAATAAAGGTGACGTTACCGTGACCAGCAAGCACTTCACGGACGAAGAGCGCAACAATCGGGTTGATGGCCATGTTAACGATTTGAACTAACATCGTGGTGACGAAGAGCGCCAGGAGAATCCTCCGGTTTGGTAAGTCACGAAAACGAACGGTTGGTTTCTTCGCTTTTTCATCATCACTTAACTGGTCTGGACGTTCTTCTTGAACAAGTAGCCAGATGAAGAAAAAGACAATGACAAAGATGGTGGCAGTAATAAAGAAAATCTGTCGGTAGGATAGGAAGGTTGCGAGTGAACCACCAATCAATGGGCCAATTAGAGTACCACCGGTGAAACCAGTCACGACAATGCCAAGCGCACGTCCCACCTGATCTTTTGGTGTTTGCGTTGCGATGAGGGCGTTGGAATTTGACACAAAGCCACCTAAGGCGCCCTGCAAACCTCGTAGGAGAATCAGTTGCCAGACGTTTTGACAAAGACCGGTCAACGCCATCACCAAACCCAGTCCTAACGCTGCTCGCATCATCATGAGTTTTCGACCACTTTTATCAGCTAGCTTCCCCCAGAGGGGTGAAACAATTGCCGATACTAAGAAAGTCACGGCGAAGGCCGCTCCCGAATAAAAGTTTAACTGATCTTTTGTAAAGGAACCCATGCTTTCGATGTAGAGGGAAAGAAAAGGAATGATTTCGGAAAAGGCAGCACCAGTCATCATGACGGCCAACCAAATAATCCACATGTTGCGTTTCCAATCAATCGTTTTGCTTGTATTTGTCATGATGCCTCCAAAAAATGAATTCACTATTCCACTATCTTACTCTTTTTACTGTGATTTTTCAGGGAGAACGATGGTTGAAAACGAAGTGAAATGACGTTCTTTTATACAGCAGTTGTTGCTCCCTTTTTATAAAAAAGTCGTTTCAAGGGCGACGCATCGACAAGGTGTCAAACGGGACAATTCCTTGCTTGTGTCTCTTCTTTTATTCGCTTATAATGAAGATTATCTAAAAGTTAATGGCAAAAGCCGTTTGAAAGGGGGTTCCATGACAAAGCATAAGGATTACCAAGCGAAAGATGTCTTGACCATGGTCGCCGATTACCTGCCAGAGGACCAAGTAAAAGCAGTTACCGAAGCTTATGATTGGGCCAGCGAGCTACATAAGGAACAAAAGCGACAATCGGGCATCCCCTACATCGCACACCCTATTCAAGTGGCAGGCATTCTTGCTGAATTAAAGATGGATGGTCCTACCATTGTGGCTGGCTTCTTACACGACATTGTGGAAGATACACCTGTGACTTTGGAAGATGTCGTTGATAAATTTGGTCCAGTGGTGGGTCGAATTGTTGATGGGGTCACCAAGATTTCCAAAATTAAGTACCAAGACTCCAAGGTACAGTTGGCCGAAAACCACCGCAAGCTTCTTTTAGCGATGGCAAAAGACATCCGCGTGATTATCGTTAAGTTAGCGGATCGTCTGCATAATATGCGCACGCTGGATGCCCTTCGTCCTGACAAGCAACGGCGAATTTCACAAGAAACGCTTTCGATTTACGCACCATTGGCTGACCGTTTGGGTATTTCCGCCATTAAGTGGGAACTAGAGGATCTCTCCTTGTCATACTTGGAGCCGGATGCTTACCATAAGATTGCCAGTATGATGTCCATGAAGCGCGATGAGCGAATGGCAGTTATCCAGGAAGCCATCGGTCAAATTGAAGAAAGCATTGACGAATTGCACATCGAGGATGTTTCGGTATATGGACGTCCAAAGCACATTTACTCCATTTATCGTAAGCTTGTCGATAAGCACAAGTCCTTTGATGAAATCTATGATTTGTCAGCGATTCGGGTGTTAACGGAAAACTTAACGGATACTTACGCCGTTTTGGGGGCCATCCACGCACATTGGAAACCCTTGCCAGGCAGGTTTAAGGACTACATCGCCTTACCAAAGCCAAACGGCTACCAATCATTACATACAACGGTTATCGGACCTTCTGGTCGCCCCTTAGAAGTACAGATTCGGACGTACAAGATGCACCAAGTCGCTGAATTTGGTGTGGCTGCTCATTGGGCCTATAAGAAAAATAAAGGTTCTGATCAACAGGCCAACGTGACTGACCAATCCGAGCAGGTCTTAAACATGATTCAGGGAATCTTGGAGTTCCAGGAATCAGCAGAAGATGCCCAGGACTTCATGGATTCTGTGCAGACCGACCTTTTTGTTGATCGCGTCTATGCCTTTTCACCGGCTGGGGATGTTTATGAACTTGCGCAGGGAGCAGGTCCTTTGGACATGGCCTTTGCCATTCACACAAACGTTGGCGCTCACACGACTGGCGCGAAGGCAAACGGTCGCATCGTTCCCTTGGATTACCAAATCCAAAACGGTGATATCATGGAAATCCTGACCAGTCCGAACGCACAACCGTCGCGGGACTGGCTTGACTTGGTTAAAACAAGAAAAGCTCGCCATAAGATTAAGTCCTCTTTGAAGAAAAGGGATCGTGCTGATAACATCCAATCTGGTTTGGATGCTGTTACCAAAGAGCTCTTTGACCAGGGCTATGAAGCCAACGACTTTATTAGTGATGAAAAGTTGCAGGCTGTTGCGGATACTTTCCAATCCGGGACAAAGGATGATTTGCTAGCAGCCGTTGGTTACGGAGATTTGACACGCTTGGCGGTTGTTCGTGAGCTGACTAAATCACATCGTGAGGCCTTAGAGGCGAAGGAAGCCGCGGATCTTGAGAAGCGTTTGCTCGAAGAGGGTGGCGCCATTAAAAAAGAGAACCAGCCCTCCAAAGGAAAGCAACGAGAAGCTGAATCAGATGTGGTGATTGCCGGTATTGATAGCCTACTCGTTCACTTGGCTAAGTGTTGTACGCCGGTCCCAGGGGATTCGGTCACGGGTTACATTACGCAGGGGCGTGGTGTGGCAGTTCATCGCTTTGACTGTCCAAACATTCATGCTGCGCAAAAGGCGGGCGAACGACTGGTTGACGTTGTATGGGCAGACCCCAATGGACAAAGGCCTGACTACACCGCTGATTTAACGATTCATGCTGAAAACGAACCTGGTATCTTAAATACGATTTTGAAATCCTTAAATGCCAAGACCCGTTTCATCAAAGAGATTAACGGGCACGTGACGCGCGGTGGCATGGTCCAAGTACAGGCTTCACTCGGGGTTTCAAACTTGGCACAGCTAAATGGCATCATTGATTCTCTTAGTGCAACGCACTCTGTTTATGATGTTAAACGAACCATTCACTAACGATTAAAGGAGAAGGCCCTTGTTGACCCAACCGATTCGCTTGATTCCTATGAAGGTGGGAAAGTCACGAAAAATGATTTATTATGCCAGTGATGATAAACAATATTATCAAGGGGAGATTACACCGAAAACTGGCTATGATCTCGCGTTATTCATTTCTTTTCTGACTTCAGCAATTATTGGCACGGTGCTCTGGTTAGGCAAGTTTTTCTTTCCGATTCCCAAAATCACGGTGAGTAATCCAATTCTTTGGTGGTTTGCATTCGTTGTGACGACCATTTTACCTGCCTTTTTCTGGTGGATGGCCTATCGAACGGCGAAGAAACGGGTTGATAATCATCTTAATTTACAGCCTTTTCAACCAAATGATCAGCAAAAACGTTATTTAAAGAACAAATGGTCGTTCGAACGAGCATGGATCCTTTTCGTTTTGCTTCTGTTACCACCAACCACTTTACTCTTCTTCGTTCTTTACCTAGTTAAAATGAATTTGATTGACGCGGTCCTACTGACGCTGCACGGGACGCTTTTTCTTAGACGTTTGCAGCCAGGGATGTGGAAACGGTTGAAATTAGGTAGTCACTATTTGATGTAATAAAAGGCCCACCGGAAATATTTTCCGGTGGGCCTTTTTGAATATTCATTATTTTTTCAGCCAGTAAACTAAGCCAAATGGAATGGTGGATTCCTTTCCAGAAAGGATACGGCCGATGTTTTGACGATGTCGGTAGAAGACAAAAATGGTCAAAACGATGGCAATAATGGAAAGAATTAGATCATGGTAATAGAAAACGGACATGATCGTGGCAAAGGTGAAACCAACCATGGAAGCAACGGATACCATGGAGAAGAGCAACAGACAGGAAACAAAGACGGCACAAACCATCCAGAAGAGCGGCCCGTTGTATACGGAAAGCACACCGGCGGAGGTAGCGACGGCCTTTCCACCCTTAAAGCCAATCCAAAAAGAAAAGGTGTGACCTAGAATGGCAAAAAGACCAACGAGCATAACGTTGATGTTCAGTCCGAAAAAGCTAGGTAGCATGGCGGCTAACGCACCCTTAAGGATGTCTGCAGCAAGTACCACAGTGCCAGCTACTGGACCAAGAATTCGGAAGGCGTTCGTCGTTCCGATGTTACCAGATCCTTCTGTACGAATATCTTTATGGAAGAAAAGCTTGCCAATCCAATAGCCAGGAACTAGTGAACCGATGAGGTAGGCAAGGATAAAAACCATGATTGTTTTTTCCATTTTAAAAAACTCCTTTTTGAAACAGCAGCTAATATTTTACCATAAAAAACGTAGTATTTGCGGAATGGAAGGGGAGGTGGCGGGAATTAGCCTAGTTATGAAATAAAGGACATTGAAAAAACTGATAAAATTTTCTTGTTGTCAGTTTTTAATTTTTAATCTATTATTAAGTAGATTGCCAAAAGTGCTAGCTGGGCTGGCCTTTTGAAAACGAAGATAAAGGATGATTACTGTGACAGAGCAAAGACATTACGATTCTGATTCAATTAAAATCCTAGAAGGACTGGAAGCCGTTCGGAAACGGCCAGGTATGTACATCGGGTCAACTGACGGCCGTGGGTTGCACCACCTCGTATATGAAATCGTCGATAACGCTGTTGACGAAGCATTGGGGGGCTACGGAAACGAAATTGATGTCACGATTGAAGAAAATAACGCGATTACGGTGTCTGATCAAGGAAGAGGGATGCCGGTTGGCATGCATGCTTCTGGAAAGCCGACTCCTGAAGTTATTTTGACCGTTCTCCACGCTGGTGGAAAGTTTGGCCAGGGGGGGTATGCAACCTCTGGTGGGCTACACGGTGTTGGCTCTTCCGTTGTTAATGCCCTGTCAGAATCTTTAAAGGTGACAATCGTTCGTGATGGTCACCGCTTTGAAGAAACCTTTGAAAAGGGTGGCAAGCCGGTTGGCACACTAATTGACTTGGGTGCAACAAAAGATCACACGGGAACAACAGTGACTTTTAAGCCGGATGCTTCCATCTTTTCCACAACGGTCTTTAAGTTTGACACGTTGGCCGAACGCCTTCGCGAAGCTGCTTTTTTGATGTCAGGGGTGCGTTTTACTTTGACGGATAAGCGTGTCGATCCCGTTCGCCAGGAAGTCTACCATTATGAACATGGGCTTCAATCCTTCGTTGATTTTTTGAACGAAGAAAAGGAAGGCCTTGGACCGGTCATGACTTTTGAAGGGGAAAGCGACGGCATCGTCGTTGACGTGGCTGCTCAGTATAACGATGGCTATTCTGAAACCCTCTTATCCTTTGTTAACAACGTTCGCACGCAAGACGGTGGTACTCACGAAGCTGGGTTCCGGGCCGCTTGGACGAAGGCCTTTAACGAATACGCTCGCCGCGTAAACTTGTTGAAGGAGAAGGATAAGAACCTGGAGGGCTCCGACGTTCGTGAAGGGTTGTCAGCGGTAATCTCCCTCCGTGTCCCAGAAGAAATTCTGCAGTTCGAAGGACAGACCAAGGATAAGTTGGGGACAACGGAAGCTCGTGGTGCCGTTGATTCTGTTGTGAATGACACGTTAGCCCGCTTCCTACTTGAAAACGGGGACTTCGGACAGAAGATTGTTCGCAAGGCGCTCCGTGCTCGTGAAGCTCGTGAAGCCGCTCGTAAGGCCCGTGAAGAGTCTCGAACTGGTAAATCTAAGGGCAAGAAGGAACGTCTTTTGTCCGGTAAGCTGGCGCCTGCCCAATCGAAAAACGCCGACAAGAACGAACTCTTCTTGGTCGAGGGGGATTCGGCCGGTGGTTCGGCTAAGCAAGGTCGTGACCGTAAGTTCCAGGCCATCTTGCCGCTGCGTGGGAAAGTCTTGAACACCCAGAAGGCCAAGTTGGCTGATATTTTGAAGAACGAGGAAATCTCGACTTTGATATACGCCATTGGTGCGGGTGTTGGGCCTGACTTTAACATTAAGAACGCTGCTTTTGATAAGGTCATCATCATGACCGATGCCGATGACGACGGAGCACACATCCAGACGCTCCTGCTCACTTTCTTCTATAAGTATATGCGACCTTTGATTGAAGCCGGTAAGGTCTATATCGCTTTGCCACCGCTTTACCGTGTGAAGTACCGGGGAAAGAAAGCCGATTCCTTTGCCTGGACTAACGATGAATTGGCTAAGATTACCTCCGAAGCCAAGGTGAAGTACGAGCTGACCCGTTTCAAGGGTCTTGGTGAAATGAACGCGACCCTGCTTTGGGAAACAACCATGGATCCCGAGTCCCGGACCTTGATTCGCGTGAAGATTGATGACGCCATGTTAGCCGAAAAGCGAGTGACAACTCTAATGGGTGATAAAGTCGACCCACGTCGTCAGTGGATTGAAAAAAACGTCCAGTTTACCCTTGAAGAAGAGGGATCCATTTTGGACAACGTGGCAGGGGACTCTGATTCAAGTCAGGTCTTCGACCAAGTGATGGCTGGTAAGAATCCGCACGTCGAGAGCGAAGCTGCGGAAGTCGAACAGATTGCTGAAAATAGTCCAGCAGCACAAGCTGAAAGGGCCGAAGAAGAAAGTCTTTCAAAGCAGTCATCTTCAAATAAGTCAACTGATAAAAAGGATGATCGTCATCCCCAAAACAAGAAGGATCCCGAAAATTTCGAGAACCTTGACCTGTTTTAATTACTAAAAAACGAAAGGATAGGGAAATCTCCATATGGCAGACCGCATTACTGAGCTTTCATTAGAAGCCGTCATGGGCGAACGCTTCGGTCGCTATTCGAAATACATTATTCAGGAACGAGCCCTGCCCGACATTCGTGATGGATTGAAACCAGTTCAACGTCGTATTCTCTACGCAATGGATCAGGATTCAAATACTTATGATCATCCATACCGAAAGTCTGCTAAGGCCGTTGGAAACATCATGGGTAATTTTCACCCGCACGGTGATTCGTCAATTTACGAAGCCATGGTTCGACTTTCGCAAGACTGGAAGGTTCGCGAACCACTGATTGACATGAATGGGAACAACGGATCGGTTGATAATGATCCGGCCGCAGCCATGCGATACACCGAGTCTCGTTTGGCCAAGATTTCTGGCGAAATTCTAAAGGATTTGGCTCAAGATACCGTCGAAATGGTTCTGAATTTCGATGATACGACCTATGAGCCAACCGTCCTCCCATCTCGTGTTCCTAATCTTTTTGTGAACGGCGCAACGGGAATTTCTGCTGGTTATGCGACGGATATTCCACCACACAATTTAAAGGAAATTAACGATGCGTTGATTTACCTGTTGGATCATCCTGGTGCTCCTTTGGATAAGTTAATGGAATTTGTAAAGGGTCCTGACTTTCCAACTGGTGGCATTATTCAGGGTGTTGACGGCATTAAGCAAGCTTATCAAACTGGGCGTGGGCGTGTGGTTGTCCGTGCTAAGACCGAAGTCACCCCGCTAAAGGGTGGTAAGCAAAAGATTGAAATCACTGAGATTCCGTACGAAGTGGTGAAATCGAACTTGGTCGCCAAGATTGACGGCATTCGTTTAAATAAAGAAGTGGCTGGTATTTCCGAAGTTCGGGATGAATCGGACCGAGAAGGAATGTCTATTGTCATTGAATTGGCAAAGGATGCCTCGGCTGATGGTATTTTGACCTACCTCTTTAAAAAGACGGATCTACAGATCTCATACAACTTCAACATGGTGGCGATTCACGATCAACGACCGGTTTTGGTTACCTTGCAAAATGGCTTGACGGCCTTTTTGGATTTCCGAAAGGACGTTGTTTTAAAGCGTTCGGCCTACGATTTGAAGAAAGCACAGGCTCGTCAACACATTGTTGAAGGGTTAATCCGAATGCTGTCGATTCTAGATGAAGTGGTGCAAACCATTCGCTCGTCAAAGAACCGTAAGGATGCGACGCAAAATTTGATTGACCAGTATGACTTTACGAAGGCTCAAGCCGAAGCCATCGTGACGCTACAGCTATATCGTTTGACGAATACTGACGTGACACAACTACAAGATGAGCACGATGAACTAGCAAAGAAGATTGCAGACTTGCAAAAGATTTTGAATGAAACAGCTGCTTTGCATAACGTGATTCGGAAAGAATTGCGGGCGGTATCGAAGGAATATGCCACGGAGCGACAAACGGTCATTGAGGACGAAATCGAGTCGTTAGTCATTGATACTGCCGTGACAGTTCCAGATGAAAACGTACGTTTGTTGCTTTCGCAAAACGGGTATGTGAAGCGTTCATCATTACGATCCTTTAAGGCGTCTGCTGCTGAAAACGGATTAGCTGATGATGATCCGGTTATCTTAAATGAAACGGTCAACACCACCCAACACTTGTTGGCCTTTACCAACATGGGGAACCTGATTTATCGTCCCGTTTATGAAATTGCCGATTTCAAATGGAAGGAACCGGGGGAACACTTCTCACAGACTTTGTCAAATTGGGATTCTGATGAACTCATTTTGTCCGCGTTGGTTGTCGATAATCCTGAAACTGATCAGCAGTTGCTGATGGCATCAAACGACGGCTACATCAAGCAATCAGTTCTGAAGGATTTAATTCCAAAGGCCTATAAGAAAAAGTCCGCCGTGGTCATGAAGCTGAAAACGGCTGCTTCTCGCTTGATTCAGGTACAAGTTGTCAATGATAAGCAAGAAGTCATGACGTTATCCACCAATGGCTTAGCCCTGCGCTTTGCAGTTTCGGAAGTGCCTGTTGTTGGGGCCCGTACCGCTGGTGTAAAGGCGATGAAGTTAGTCGCTGACGACCAGGTAGTCGCCGCCTTAGTACTCACTAGTCAGTCATCTTACTTGGCTTTGGTAACCAACCAAGGAACCTTCAAGTACTCACGATTGGACGAAATTACACTGTCCCATCGAGCAAACAAGGGAGTGCAGGTATTATCGCCACGTAAGACGGTTCACTATGCCATTGCTGCTGCGACGGTTATTCCTTCTGACCAGTCTGTTCTAAGAATTACAACAGACCGCCTAAAGACTTTTGACATCCAATTGCAAGACCACGGTCTATCCAACCGAACGGCGAACGGTTCGGCTTTGTTGAAACCATCGTCGGATGGCCAGGCACTGTCAATTGAACCCTTAGATTTACAAGAAGAGGGCTAGAAATTCGGTCGCTTTTCTTGATACAATAGGGATGTAATGATGCGGGTAACCGCAATGAGGAGAAAATTTTTCATGGCAAAGATTCAAGTTTTTGGACACAAGAGTCCGGATACGGATACCATTGCATCAGCAATGGCAGCCGCTGATTTATTGGCACAACAAGGTCTCGATACCGAAGCCGTTGCACAAGGTAAGCCCAACCAAGAAACGCAGTATGCGTTAGACCACTTTGGCTTGCAAGCCTTGCCAATTATTGACAAGGCGACGACGGAAGAAGTTGTCTTGGTTGACCATAACGAAGCAGCACAGTCAGTGGATAACTTGGCTGATGTGACGGTTTATGGCATTTATGATCATCACAAGTTTAATTTTCAGAACGCCACGCCTTTGTACATTACAGCAAAGCCATGGGGATCTGTATCAACCATTTTGTACTATGAATACCTCAAAGCTGGACTGACCATTCCAGCAAAAATTGCCGGTATGTTGGTTTCTGGTTTGATTTCGGACACCCTCTTGTTGAAGAGCCCAACCACAACGGATGTCGACCGTGCCGCCTTGCCTGAACTGGCTAAGATGGCGGGCATTGATGATGTTGATGCCTACGGATTAGCCATGTTGAAGGCAGGAACTGACTTGTCTTCGAAGTCCGATGAAGACTTGTTGGAAGGGGATGCCAAATCCTTTACGATGGGCGACCATGACTTCCGAATTGGTCAAGTCAACACGGTTGACATTGACGAAGTGTTGAAGCGACAAGCTGACCTTGAAAAAGCAATGAAAGCTTCTGGTTATGAAAACTTCTTGTTGGTCATTACTGACATCTTGAATTCAAATTCTAAGGCGCTTTACCTTGGTGATACGGCCGCTGCCATCGAAAAGGCATTCGGTAAAAAGCTTGATGACAACGTGATTGACTTGCCAGGTGTTGTTTCACGTAAAAAGCAAGTGGTGCCACCATTGCAAAAGCAATTCTAAGTTGTTATTTGTGGGTAACTTTTTAAGAAAAAGTTAAAAAGACCCCTTTACAGTGTGTAAACAAGCATGTATAATACTATTTTGTATTGACAAGCAAATAAATTTTTTATCAAAATTCTAAAATCTGAGGAGCTGGACTATGCGTATTCATGTCGTATTAGGCAATGACGAAACTGGGGAGCGTATTTACTTGACGTCAAAGAACCGTCGTAACACGCCTGACCGTTTGGAGTTAAAGAAGTACTCACCAAAACTTCGTAAAGTTGTAACGTTTAAGGAGATCAAGTAATGGCTAAGAAATCAAAGATTGCAAAGGCAAAGCAACGTGAAGCAATGGTTGCCAAGTACGCTGACAAGCGTGCTGCTTTGAAGGCTGCCGGTGACTATATTGGTTTGGCTAAGTTGCCAAAGGATTCATCACCTGTTCGTGTTCACAACCGTGACCGCATTGATGGCCGTCCACACGGTTACATGCGTGAATTTGGTTTGTCACGTTTGAACTTCCGCCAATTAGCACACAAGGGTCAAATTCCTGGTGTTCGTAAGGCTTCTTGGTAATTTGAATGTTAACCACAGCCTTGCTGTGGTTTTTTCTTTACTTCCTTGCTTTTCGGTCGTAAATCAACTATTATAAGGGTAAGTTAATTTACAGTCGTAAATGAGCGGGTCGAGCAGATTGACCGGCTCATTTTTTATGGCAAGAAATCGAAAGGGAGATCAAATGGTACAAGCAAAGAACCAAGCCCTTATTGACCTTGTTCAACCAATTATTGATGAACAAGGGCTACTATTATGGGATTTGTCCATTAAGAAGGTTGCTGGACAAAAAACCGTTGAGCTGCTTGTGGATTTGCCAGCGCATGAAAACATTTCAATGGCACAAATCACGACTTTTACACAGGCAGTCAACGAAGCACTTGACGGAGCAGCTGTTGACCCTGTACCGGGTGAGTACATGTTAGACATCGCCTCACCTGGAATGGATCGGGCGTTAAACGAACCCTGGCACTTTGCCTGGGCTAAAGAAGCCGGCGATCCAATTACCATTGCGCTTTTTGCCGCTAAAGACGGGCAGAAGAAGTGGACCGGTCTGATTAAAGCAGTCGATGAGAAACAGTTAGTTCTGACCGTCGACGGTGAAGACAAGTCATTTTCCTGGGATGAGATTGCCAAGGCAGTCGTTTCAATTTAATTTTGTTTAATTAACAGTGGAGTGAGTACATGAGTAAAGAACTAGTACAGGCCCTAGATGCCTTAGAACAAGAACGAGGGATTGATCGCGAAGTTGTGGTTGAGGCTTTGGAAAACGCCTTAAAGGCTGCCTACAAGAAGCAGTACAACGCCAACCAAAACGTTGAAGCGACTTTCGACGATAAGAAGGGCAAGATGACCATTAAGCAGGTGAAAACCGTTGTGCTTGACGACGACCTCTTGGATCCGGATACTGAAATTTCGTTGACGGATGCTCAGGCAATCAATAAGGCCTACGAACCCGGTGATGAAATTCGTTTTGATGTAACGCCTAAAGACTTTGGTCGAATGGCCGCACAAGCTGCTAAGCAGGTTATCGTGCAGAAGATGCGTGAGGCGACTCGTCAGGCTGTTTATAACCGTTACAAGGACTACGAAGGCGAAATCATTACCGGAGAAGTTGAACGTCAGGATAGCCGTTTCTTGTACGTCATGTTGCCTGGTAAGCAAGAAGCCGTTATGACTCCTGGTGACCAGATGCCAACGGAGCACTACCGGATGCGCGACCGTATCAAGGTCTTAGTTTCAAAGGTCGATGATTCACTGAAGGGACCGCAAATCTTCGTGTCACGGACAGCACCTGGCTTGGTTAAGCGACTTTTCGAGCAGGAAGTACCAGAAGTGTACGATGGAACGGTGGAGATCGTTTCCGTTGCTCGTGAAGCGGGTGACCGTTCAAAGATTGCCGTCTACACGCACGATGCCGACTTGGATCCCGTTGGGGCCCTTGTTGGACAGCGTGGTGCCCGTGTCCAAGCCGTGGTAACGGAACTTGGTGGTGAGCATATGGATATCGTGGAATGGGTGGAAGACGAAGCGCAATACATTGCCAATGCCTTAAACCCGGCCGAAGTGACGGATGTTATTTTCGACCCTGAAAATGATCAAGCTGTGACGGTGATTGTACCTGACGACCAGTTGTCATTGGCAATCGGTAAGAAGGGGCAAAATGCCCGTTTGGCTGCTCGTTTAACCGGTGTTAAGATTGACATCAAGCCTGAATCGGAAGCGGCTGATCTTGCCGTTTCGATGGATGAAGCTTCGGACGATGCGTTTGATGACGCAGCAAACGATGCGGAAGACACAAACTTAGATGACAGTGTTGATGCCATGGTCGACGATAGCGAAAACCCTGAAATTTAATTTTTGGAGGTGCCTCATGAAGACACGGAAAATTCCAATGCGAAAGGACATCGTTTCTGGTGAGATGGTGCCAAAGAAAGAACTCGTTCGGGTTGTCCGAAATAAGGAGGGGGAGGTCTCCCTTGACCCAACGGGAAAGAAAAACGGCCGTGGGGCTTATATCGCTTTAGACCGTGAAATTGCTAAGAAGGCCCAGCAACAAAAGGTTTTCGAAAAGGCATTTTCACAAGCGATTGATCCAGCCTTTTACGAGGAACTGTACGCCTACGTCGATCACCAACAAGCACGAAAAGAGCTGTTTGAAAATGATGCCGACTAAAGAATTGAGTCAACTCCTGGGTTTGGCACGACGAGCCAATAAGCTCGTGTTAGGGTCTGGCCCAACGCTAAAAGCCATCCAGAATCAGACGGCAAAAGTTGTCTTCTTTCCAAAAGATGGTGGCACTAGTCAGCATAAAAAATTTTCAGACAAAAGTCAGTATTACGGTGCCCAATATATTGACACCTTAACGAGAGATGAAATTAGTCAAGCAATCGGGTTGAACCGATCGGTTCTGGCTGTTTCAGACGCTGGCTTTGCTAAAAAAATCAATCAACTACTTGAAGAAAAGGAGCGGAATTAATGGCAGAAGAAAAGAAATTCTCCGGTTCAAACCGCAAAACCCGCAAGATGGCAGTACCTGAACGAAAGGAATTGCCAGCATCGCAACGACGCCATGCGGCCAAGTTATCAGATGGTGCGGCAAAGCCAGCATCACCAGCGCGTCCACGTCCAAAGTCAAATGGGCCACGAACTGAACATAATGGTCACAACGGACAAAACCGTCAACAGGGTGCTAATAATAACGGACGTCCTGGACAAGGTGGCGGCTCACGCCGTCCAAATAACCGTTCCAACAACAGCACGGGTCGTCCAATGATTCGTGAAAAGAAATCATGGTCAACAAAGCCACGTGAAGGCCAGATTAATTACTCCGCAAAGAAGGATGATTCTTTGAAGGAGTACGTTGCTGAAAACAAGCGTGCCAAGGTGGAAGCACAAAAGAAGGCCGAACAAAAGGTCGCAAAGAAGGCAGCGGCTAAACCGGCAGCCAAGCCTGCAGCAAGTACGACCGCTAAACCTGCGGCTGGTAATGGTGCTGGTCGTTTCGGTGGTTCACTGGCTTCTGGAAACAATTCCGCCCGTAACAACACGCGTAAGCGAAACACAAACGGGACTGGTCAGCAAACGCCACGCCGTAATGACAAGCCACACGGTTCAAAGAAAGCTCGTCGTATTGCGGCAAAGCAAGCGCCAAAGAAGGCACCAACGGTTCGTAAGGAACAGCCATTGCCAGAAGTACTGGAATACAAGGTTGGCATGAACGTGCAGGACCTTTCAAAACTCTTGCACCGTGACACGGCTGAAATTATCAAGAAGCTTTTCTTGCTTGGAATCGTTACGAACCAAAACCAATCGTTGGACGAAGATACCATCGAAATTTTGGCGGCTGACTACGGTATCGAAGCTAAGCAGAAGGAAGAAGAAGACTTGGCTGACATCGACCGCTTCTTCGACGATGAAAAAGTCAATGAAGAGAACTTGGAGCCACGTGCACCAGTTGTGACCATCATGGGACACGTTGACCATGGTAAGACGACTTTGTTGGATTACTTGCGTAAGACGAACGTTACGGAAGGTGAAGCTGGTGGAATCACACAGCACATCGGGGCTTATCAAGCTCGCTTGGATGGTCGTTTGATTACCTTCTTGGATACCCCTGGTCACGCGGCCTTTACTGAAATGCGTGCCCGTGGTGCCAACGTTACCGACATTACGGTTCTGGTTGTTGCCGCCGATGATGGTGTTCAACCACAGACGATTGAAGCGATCAACCACGCCAAAGCTGCTGGAACGCCAGTTATTGTAGCCGTGAATAAGATTGATAAGGAAGGGGCAAACCCTGACCAAGTCATGAACCAATTGATGGCTTACGACTTGGTACCTGAAGAATATGGTGGTTCAACCATCTTCGTTAAGATTTCGGCTAAGTTCGGACAAAACGTTGACCAATTGCTTGAAATGATTTTGCTTGAAGCTGATGTTTTGGAATTGAAGGCTGACCCAACAGTGCCAGCCCGTGGTTCCGTTATTGAAGCTCGTTTGGATAAGGGTCGTGGACCAGTTTCAACGGTCTTGGTTCAACAGGGAACGCTTCATGTTGGGGACCCCGTGGTTGTTGGAAACACTTATGGTCGTATTCGTACGATGCAAAATGAAAATGGTCAGGACTTGGATGAAGCCAAGCCAGCAACACCTGTTCAAATCACTGGTTTGAACGCAGTGCCAGCTGCTGGTGACCGTTTCGTGGTGATGGCTGACGAAAAGTCCGCCCGTGCCGCTGGTGAAGAACGTGAAAAGCGTGCTCGTGAAGAAGTTCGCAATTCATCATCTGTTGTTACTTTGGATACGCTCTTTAACACAATGGCTGAAAAGGCCATGAAGACGGTGCCAGTTGTTGTGAAGGCCGACGTTCAGGGTTCTGTTGAAGCCTTGGTTGGTTCATTGAAGAAGATTGAAGTCGACGGTGTTCGTGTGGACGTTGTCCACGCCGCCGTTGGTGCCATTAACGAATCCGACGTTTCCCTTGCGGAAGCTTCTGGAGCCTTGATCATCGGATTCAACGTTCGCCCAACGCCGTTTGCAAAGAACCAGGCCTCGGCTGACCACATCGACATGCGCTTCTACTCCGTTATCTATGACGCCATTGATGACGTGACGGCAGCCATGAAGGGTCAACTTGAACCTGTCTACGAAGAAAAGATTATCGGACAAATCGTTGTTAAGGAGCTCTTTAAGTTCTCTAAGGTTGGAACGATTGCCGGTGCCACGGTTGAAGAAGGTAAGATTACCAAGGACTCAAAGGTCCGCATCGTTCGTGATGGTACAGTGATCTACGATGGTGAATTGGCATCCTTGCAACGCGGTAAGGATGCTGTCAACGAAGTCAAGTTCGGTTACGACTTTGGATTTACAGTTAACAAGTTTAACGACATTAAGCCTGGCGATGAGGTCGAAGCCTACGTCATGGAAGAAGTTAAGCCTAAGTAATTTTTCAGGAGGTAGCGATGGCAAATGCACAACGCGCTGGGCGTTTGGCCCAGGAAATTCAAAAAGATGTGTCTGATTTGCTTTTGAAGCGGGTCAACGATCCACGGGTTCAAGACGTCACGGTGACTTCCGTTGATGTTTCCGGTGACTTGCAGATCGCTAACATCTACTATTCCATTCTTTCGGATTTGGCTTCTGATCGTAAGAAGGCTCAGGCCGGCTTGGAAGCGGCTTCTGGACTGATTCGGCGTGAACTCGGTTCACGTTTGACGGTTTATAAAATTCCAGAAATCCACTTTATTTTGGATAATTCGATTCAATATGGTGATCATATCGAATCCTTGATTCGGGATTTGCACCGTAAAGAGGGAAAATAATTAGCTGAAAAGAGCAACACAAAGAGTGTTGCTCTTTTCTTTTGGTTTCAACATGAATATTTTTCACTTAAAAAGTCCATACTTTCATCTTTTTCACCTTTAAATGGTAAAGTCGAAAGTGTAGACTAAACATAACGATTTCCACAATTTGTTCTCGAAAGGATAGAGTCCATGACCCAGCCATTAAACCCCCTTGTTACCGAACTTGAACCAGATCGCATTTTGACTTTTCAAAAGTCACTGAGCAACTACTCTGATTTAGTTTATTTAACTTTTGGTGAACCAGGCTTTGCTAGTCCGAAAGCGGTTAAGGAGGCGACAAAGAAGGCTATTGATGATGATCGCTCCCACTATGGCAACTCACAGGGCGAACTGGCATTACGTCAGGCAGCCCTGGCTTATTTGAAGGACCGCTACCAACTAAACTATCCAAGCATCGACAATTTAATTATGACGGCTGGGGTTACGGAAGGCATTCAGGCGATTTTTAAGACGCTGCTCACAGCTGGAGATGGCTTGTTGATACCGGATCCGGCTTATGGTTCATATTTTGCCGCGCTGTCTTTGGCGGGGGGTGTCGCTCTGCCAATCAACACGGCAAAGGCCGACTTTAAATTGACACCTGCCTTAGTCGATGAAGTGATTGCGAGTGCGACCGTTCCGGTTCGTGCCATCTTGTTCAACTATCCAAACAATCCAACTGGTGTGAGCTATTCATTAGCGGAACTACAGGCGTTGGCTGACTGTTTTGAACGGCACGATTTGTGGGTGATTTCGGATGAAATCTATGCAGAGCTAACCTATGAAGGGCACCATCAATCAATGGGAAAGTTACTGCCTGAGCGGTCGATTGTTGTGAATGGCTTATCCAAGTCCCATGCCATGACGGGCTACCGGCTTGGGTTGATTGCTGGTCCCTTAGCGCTCATTGAAGAAATCCAGAAGGTTCATGGTTCGTCGGTTTTTTCCCTGCCGACTTTTGTACAAGATGGAGCGGTAGCCGCTTTTAAAATGGACAGAGACGAACTGGCCTATATGATTGATGGTTATCGAGAACGCCGTGACTTTGCAAAAAAGGAACTGGAAGAATTGGGCTTTGAAGTGGTTTCTCCAAGGGGAGCGTTCTACCTTTATGCGAAATTGCCGGATAAAGTCAACTTGGACGCCCAGGACTTTGCTTTGGATTTAGCAAAGAACGGCGGCGTTGCAATTATTCCTGGAACGGCTTTTTCCCTCTTTGACGAGGCGAAGCGCTACGTTCGGTTGTCCTATGCTGCTGATATGGCAACACTAAAAGCTGGTTTAGCACGGTTGAAAAAATATTTATCCAAGCAAAAAGATTAAAAAATGAGTAAAGATGGGTATCTTTACTCATTTTTCTTTCATAATCATCTTTTGTTTTTAGTCTGACTGCGTTAAAATATAACTAAAATGTTGTTAGTTAAACGAAAGAAGGCCGTTTATGTCAAGTGAGATTCCAGCTTTAAATCCTGAAGTAACCGAAATTCCTGCTGATAAGCTCCTGGGCTTCCAAGCAAGTATTCAGGGCATTGATGATTTAGTTTATTTAACCTTTGGGGAACCAGGCTTTGACACGCCGGAGGCGGTTAAACAGGCAACGATTAAGGGAATTGAAGATAACCATTCACATTACGGCGATTCACAAGGAACCCCCGCGTTGCGCCAAGCGGTTTTGGATTATATGAAGGACCGCTACAACCTTGATTATGCTTCCATTAATCAGGTGATTGTGACATCAGGTGTCACCGAGGGCATCTTTGCGATTTTCAAAGCCCTCCTGTCAACCGGTGATGGAATTTTGATTCCGGATCCAGCCTTCGGTTCTTACTTTTCTTCGATTGCCATGGCGGGCGGCAAGGCCATTTCAGTCGATACGTCAAAGACTGGCTTTAAGCTGACTCCTGAATTGGTGGCGACGTCCATTAAAAATGCAACAGTACCTGTGAAGGCCGTTTTGTTCAACTATCCAAGTAACCCAACGGGTGTAACTTATACGAGAAAAGAACTGGAGGCTTTGGCCCAAGCATTTGAAAAAGCTGGTATTTGGGTAATTTCAGACGAAATTTACTCCGAATTGACCTATGGTCAAAACCACGTGTCCATTGGTGAATTTTTACCCGAACGGGCCATCGTGGTGAACGGTCTGTCAAAGTCCCATGCGATGACTGGCTATCGAGTTGGTTTCGTCTTGGCACCGGAAGACGTTGCCGCTCAAATTCAAAAGGTTCATGCAACCTTGGTTTATGCCATTCCAACCTTTGTTTATGATGGTGCGTTGGCTGCTTTACAAATGCCTAAAGAAGCGCTGAAGCCAATGATTGATACTTATCAAAAGCGCCGTGACATGGCGGTCCAAGTGTTGCGTCATTTGGGCTTTGATGTCTTGTCGCCCGATGGGGCTTTCTATATCTTTGCGAAGTTACCAGCAGACATCGAAGAAGATGGTTGGACTTTCGCTGAAAAGTTAGCAAAGGATGGCAAAGTCGGGGTAATCCCTGGCGAAGCCTTCTCCCAGTTTGATGGAGCAAAGAACTACCTGCGGCTATCCTATGCTGGCGACACCGACCAGTTGAAGGAAGGACTGAAACGCATTCAAGCATACATTGAAAAGCGCCGGGCAAACCGGTAAAATAAAAGCCGACGATTTCACGATGAATGACCGGCTTTTTTGGTTGATTGAAAGGCGAAGGACATGACCAAGCAAACGAGTAATTTAAACGGCTTATTAGTGGTAAACAAACCAAAGAACATGACTTCCTTCGGTGTCGTGGCTCGATTACGACGAATTTCCGGGCAGCGGAAAATCGGCCATGCCGGTACGTTAGATCCGAATGTTGACGGCGTTTTGGTTGTGGCTTTAGGGAAGGCCACAAAGCTCATTGATCTTTTGCAAAGTCGGCCGAAAACCTATACCGGGACCGTCACCTTTGGCTTTGCCACCGAAAGTCAGGATGCGGATGGAGCCGTTGTTGCAAAAGAGCCGCTGACAGAAGCCATCGATGGAGAAAAATTAGCAGCGGCTTTTCAGAGTCTAGAAGGTGATATCATTCAAATTCCACCGATTTATTCGGCCGTTAAGGTGAAAGGAAAGCGCCTGTACGAATATGCTCGAGCCGGTGAAACGGTGGAACTTCCTGAGCGAGCGGCCACCATTTATCATTTTAAGCCGACTTCGTCTTTAAGATGGGTGGCTAATCAGCCCTATCAAGCCATCGACTTTGAAGCAACGGTTTCGAAGGGCACGTATATTCGAACGCTTGCTTATGATTTGGGGCAGAAGCTTGGTTTACCGGCAACGATGACTTCTTTAACCCGACAGTCAGGATCCGGCTTTTCAATTGATGAAGCAACGGACTTAGCTGAATTAATGACACTTGATGAAAGCGGAATTGAGAAAAAGTTAAAGCCAATTGCTGACGTTTTACCCTATGAACGACGGGAACTAACGGACGAAGAGTTTACCTGGGCAAAGAATGGTCGCAAGATTAGTAGCTGGCCTAAAAATCAGGATGGGTATTATCAGTTACATTACCAAGGAAAGTTAGTGGCAGTGTATGCCTATTCCGATGAGGAAGCACTTTGGCGTTCCCGCTATTATTTCCTATAAGAAAACGTGTATAATCAAAAACATGACAGAGTTAACGAAGCTTCACTATCCATTGGATAACAATTTGAAAGTCACCGAGCCCCAAGTGCTTGTGATGGGCTACTTTGATGGTGTGCATTTGGGCCATCAGGCAGTGATTAAAAGAGCAAAGGAAGAAGCTGACCGGCTTGGCCTACCGCTGGCCGTGCTGACGTATACTCCTTATCCCGGTCTTGTCTTTCAAAAGCTTCCGCTACCTTGGCACGATTTAACACCACTAGATGAAAAGGTAGCGCTACTTTCAAAATTAGGTGTGGCACGTGTTTATTGCCTGAACCTGACTTCAATGTTGTCAGAGTTGGAACCGCAAAGCTTTGTAGACGAAGTGCTCATGCCACTTTCACCAAGAGTGGTGGTAGCTGGTTATGACCACCTGTATGGTGCTCGTGATAAGCAGGCGGACATGGCGCACCTATCAAACTACGCTAGGAATCGATTTGACGTGGTGACAGTCGCAAAGACGGCTTTAGCTGGTCAGAATCATAAAATCGCTTCGCGTGACATTCGGGCTGCCTTGGCCGATGGGGACCTGGACTTTGTTAAGGCAAGTCTTGGCCGTCATCACGAAACGTCGGGCGTAGTGGTTCATGGCGATGCGAGAGGGCGGACGTTAGGCTTTCCCACCATTAACATTTGGACACCGGAGCAAGAGTCTCTGCCGGCCATCGGTGTTTATGTTGTTTCTGTGACAATCTTAGGCCAACAGGTGATGGGAATGGCGTCGATTGGCCGTAACGTGACTTTTGGTAAGGACCGACCGGTAACTGTTGAAATTAACTTACTGGACTTTGACCAAGCCGTCTACGGGGAGCCGGTCCGTGTGAAGTGGTTGCAACGGCTGCGTGGGGAAGTGGCTTTTGAGTCGGCCGAAGCACTGATTGAGCAACTGGAACGAGATCGACAAGATACCAGAAATTATTTTGAAAAAGACTAGTCTGAGGACTGGTCTTTTTTTAGGTATTATTTTTAACACTCACATATAATTACAATTAGCAGTCAGATAAAAAGAGTGCTAAAAGGGGTTGCATTCTTGAAAATCATCTGTATAATAAGAATTAGCAGTTGAGGTAATCGAGTGCTAATTGAAGAAAGGCGGTGATTGGGTGTTAACTGAAAGGCAACAGCGGATACTCGCTGCAATCATTTACCAGTACACGCAAACCGCCCATGCTGTCGGTTCGAAGACGTTGCACGACGAATTAGATTTAGATGTATCGCCTGCGACGATTCGAAATGAGATGTCTAGTCTTGAGTCGGCTGATTTGATTAAGAAGTTACATACTTCTGCTGGTCGAATTCCTTCGTTGGAGGGTTATCGTTATTACTTAGATCATCTAATGGGTAGCGATACCGTTTCAAGTGAAGAGATTCAGTCGGTGGCTCGGCAAATTCGAGGAAACTTCCATGAATTAGACGAGCTCCTGGACCAAACGGCCAAGCTCTTGGCGAAAGAAACAGGGTTAACGGCTTTGGTGTTAAAGCCTAAGCCAATTAATCTGAAGATTTCTTCCTTTCAGCTCATTCCGATGGAGAACCGGCAAGTGATTGCCGTGCTTGCTACATCGGATGGCAAGGTCACTTCACAGACTTTCCGATTGCCGAAGGAATTGCCGCTTGAATCGCTGTCGAGCATGGTGGCTTACATCAATGCTTCGATGGTGGGCCGACCGGTTCACGAAGTTCTTTCCCTAATGACTTCGGAGCAGTTGCCGGTTTTGCTCTCGCGAAACATTGAGAGTCCGGCGGCTTTCCTTCAGTTGTTTGGGGACGTCTTAGCCCGCTCGGTGGAAGAAACGGTTCACCTTGGTGGTCGCTTTAACCTACTGGAAGTGGCTGACGACGCGTATCTTGATGTCAAAGCTGCTCGTAAAATCTTGGAGCTCTTTGATTCCCCAGATGCGGTTCGGCACTTAGCCAAGGCTGAGAGTGGTCGTGTCAACATTCGCTTGGGTGATGAGTTACACACGCCCGTCTTAAATGACTTTGCCATGTTGGCGACGGCCTTTACCGTGGGTCAGGATAACAGTGGTGTGATTGCCTTGGTTGGTCCGATGCGAATGCCTTATGCACAACTATCAAAGTTGCTCCTGGCATTTGCTCAAGCACTCGACTCAAAGCTAATTGAATACGAAGCATAAAAGGAGGCTCTTGTGGCCAAGAAAGATCAAGAACAGCAAATCGATGAACAAGAAATCCTTGAAGAGGAAAAGGCTCAGGATTTCGCTGGTGAAAATCCAGAAAAGGTTCAAGATGACTCAAAGCAGGAAGATGAAACGAATCCGCTTGACGAGTTAAAGAAGCAGTTGGCTGACAAAGACGATGCCTTACTTCGTGCGCAAGCTGAGATTCAAAACATTCAGACGCGTAACGCCCGTGAGATGGCCAACGTTCGCAAGTACGATGGCCAGAAATTGGCAACTGCCATTTTACCGGTCGTTGATAACTTAGAGCGTGCCTTGGCTGTTGATGCAGGCGACGACGAAAAAGTCGCCCAGGTCCACAAGGGTGTTCAAATTACCCTGAAGACTTTGAAGGCGGCCCTAACTGAAAACGGGATTGTTGAAGTTGGCCAGGTTGGCGACGACTTTGACCCACAGACGATGCAGGGTGTTCAAACGGTGCCCGCGGAAGGTGAGTTGAAGGCCGACCAGGTTGCTTCTGTTCTGCAAAAGGGCTACATGCTTCATGATCGGGTGATTCGTCCGGCCATGGTAGCGGTTGCTCAGTAAGTGAACTTACATAATTGAAAACATGGTGACTCAGCGTTTGACGCACCACACCGAAAAAAGCTAAAAATGTTGATTAAAAATCAAAGGAGTATCGATACATGTCAAAGATTATTGGAATTGATTTAGGAACGACGAACTCTGCTGTTGCTGTTTTGGAAGGTGGTAAGCCAAAGATTATCACCAACCCTGATGGTGGTCGGACAACACCTTCTGTTGTCTCATTTAAGAACGGGGAAACCCAAGTTGGTGACGTGGCCAAGCGTCAGGCCATCACGAACCCGGACACGATTTCATCAATCAAGTCACACATGGGTGAGGCTGGTTACAAAGTTAAGGTTGGCGACAAGGAATACACGCCACAAGAAATCTCAGCCATGATTTTGCAATACATCAAGGGCTATGCCGAAGATTACTTAGGTGAAAAAGTCAATCAGGCCGTTATCACGGTACCTGCTTACTTTAACGATGCCCAGCGTCAAGCAACCAAGGATGCTGGTAAGATTGCCGGATTGAAGGTAGAACGTATCATCAACGAGCCAACGGCCGCTGCTTTGGCTTATGGTTTGGACAAGTTGGACAAGGATGAAAAGATTCTTGTTTACGATTTGGGTGGTGGAACCTTTGATGTTTCTGTCCTCGAATTGGGTGACGGGGTCTTCGAAGTTTTGTCAACGAACGGTGACACGCACCTTGGTGGTGATAACTTTGATGAAAAGATTATCGACTACTTGGCTGACGAATTTAAGAAGGAAAACGGCATTGATTTAAAGCAAGATAAGTTGGCCTTGCAACGTTTGAAGGATGCTGCCGAAGCTGCTAAGAAGACCTTGTCTTCTGCAACGGAAGCACAAATTGACTTGCCATTTATCGCTTCTGGTGATCAAGGACCTTTGCACTTGCAAACGTCTTTGACTCGTGCAAAGTTCAACGAATTGACGGCTGACTTGGTTAAGAAGGCGGAACAACCTGTCTTGAACGCCTTGAAGGATGCTGGCTTGTCATTTAATGACATCGATGAAGTTATCTTGAACGGTGGTTCAACTCGTATCCCAGCTGTTCAAGAATCAGTTAAGAAGTTGACCGGTAAGGAACCTAACCACTCAATCAACCCTGATGAAGCCGTTGCCCTTGGTGCCGCTGTTCAAGGTGGTGTGATTACTGGTGACGTTAAAGACGTTGTCCTCTTGGATGTTACGCCATTGTCACTTGGTATCGAAACGATGGGTGGTGTCTTCACGAAGTTGATCGACCGTAACACGACGATCCCTACGTCAAAGTCACAGGTCTTCTCAACGGCCGCTGATAATCAACCAGCAGTTGATATCCACGTCTTGCAAGGTGAGCGTTCAATGGCTGCCGACAACAAGACCTTGGGACGCTTCCAGTTGGCTGACATTCCTGCAGCCCCACGTGGTGTTCCTCAGATCGAAGTGACCTTCGATATTGACCGTAACGGTATCGTCAACGTTTCTGCTAAGGACCTTGGTACTCAGAAGGAACAAAAAATCACCATCCAAGCTGCCGGTGGTTTGTCTGACGAAGAAATCGAAAAGATGATGAACGACGCCAAGGCAAACGAAGAAGCCGACAACAAGAAGAAGGAAGCTGTCGAAACGCGCAACAACGCGGATCAATTGATTTTCCAGACGGAAAAGACTTTGGAAGAAGTTGGCGACAAGTTGTCTGAAGAAGACACAAAGCCAACAAAGGAGGCTTTGGAAGCCTTGAAGAAGGCCAAAGAAGATGCCAAGGACGAAAACGCCGACTTAACAGATTTGAAGGACAAGTCTGATGCCTTGTCAAAGGTTGCACAAGAATTGGCTGCAAAGCTTTACCAACAGGCACAACAAGCACAAGGTGGTGCTGCTGGCCAAGAAGCTGGTCAAGGACAAGCAAAGGATGACAACACGGTTGACGGTGACTTCGAAGAAGTCAACGATGACGACAAGAAGTAATTCGACTTTTTAGTCCAGCTTTTCAATACAAAAACAGGCTAGGGGAACCTAGCCTGTTGTACATACTAAGAAATAAAGGAGCTGCTTGTGAATAATACGGAATTTTATGATCGACTCGGCGTTTCAAAGGACGCCAGCCAAGACGAAATCAAAAAGGCTTACCGGAAATTGTCCAAGAAGTACCACCCCGATTTGAACCATGAGCCTGGGGCTGAGGATAAGTATAAGGAAGTTCAAGAGGCTTGGGAAACCTTAGGTGACCCACAAAAGCGTCAGCAATATGATCAATTTGGTTCAGCTGGTGCTAACGGGCAAGGTGGCTTTGGCGGCTTCGGTGGCGCACAAGGTGGTTTCGGCGGTGACTTCTCCGACTTGGGTGATATTTTCTCGCAAATGTTCGGCGGTGGTTTCCAGCAGGATCCAAACGCGCCGCGCAAGGGCCGTGACTTGCAGTACCGGATGCACTTGACTTTTGAAGAGGCTATTTTTGGTACCGAAAAGCACGTGAAGTACACGCAATCCCAAGGGGATGCTAAGCAACACGAAGTTAAGGTTAAGGTGCCGGCCGGAGTTGAAACCGGCCAGCAGATGCGCTTAGCAGGTCAGGGTGAAGCCGGTGTAAACGGTGGCCCTCATGGGGACCTCTTCGTGGTCTTCACAGTTGGCGCTTCAAAGGAAGGCTTCGAACGTGATGGGGCTGATATCTATGTTCAACAGGATATCGACTTCTTGACAGCCACGCTGGGTGCAGAGATTCCAGTGAAGACGGTCCACGGTGATGTGAAGTTGAAGGTGCCTGCTGGTACCCAAAACGGTCGCCGCTTCCGTTTGGCCGGTAAGGGAGCACCGCGCCTCCACGGCTCAGGCTTTGGAAGTGAGTTCGTGATTATCAACGTTGTTGTGCCAACGAAGTTGAATAAGGGACAAAAGATTGCCCTTGAAGAATTTGCCAAGGCTTCTGGTAAGTCAGCGGCGAAAAAGGGCATGTTTAAGTAAACATTATGAATAAAAGCAGGTCGAGTGTTTTACTCGGCCTGCTTTTTAGACTTGATCTGCTGGATTGCTTGTATTACTTGACTTCTGGGGCTCCTTTCCAAACGGCGATTTCGCCCGTGCCACTCTTATTGTCGATATAGTCGGCAACGTTCTTTGATTGGTAGGCTTTGACGAATTTTTTGATGGCCTGACTGTTCTTTTTAGCCTTCGTCGTGGCAATGATGTTGATGCCATCATGTTGGCTCTTATCGATTGGACGAACATAGATGGCAGACTTGATGGATCGACCAGAACCAACAATGAAGCTTGGGTCAACAGAGGCTAAGTCAACTTCAGGTAGCACCCGAACGAGTTGATCAGTGCCAACTTCTTTGAATTGTAAGTTCTTAGGGTTGTCGGTAATATCTTTCAAAGTCGGATCCTTCACACCGTCAGCGATTTTAATCAGACCGGCTGCTTGAAGAAGGAGCAGTGTTCGTCCTTGTGTAATCTTTGAATTTGAAATGGCGACAGTGCCACCATTTGGAATTTCACTCAGTTTCTTGTGCTTGTCAGAATAAAGACGACCGGCAACGATGATGGTTTCCCCAACTGGGACGATGTCCGACTTATGTGTCTTATTCCAGTCGTTTAAGAAAATGTAGTGCTGAAAGGCGTTCACGTCGATGTCTCCGGAGGTCAATGCGGCGTTAGGCTGCGTGTAGTCGGTGAAGGTTTTGATTTTAAGATTCAAACCTTCTTTCTTTGCATTGGCTTTAATGATTTTCCATTGTTCATCCGTTCGCTTGTCGCCAGCCATAATTCCAACGGTTAGGGTTTCTTCCTTAGCGCTAGCTTCGTGACGACCAAAACTGAAGTAGCCAATGCCAAGTAAAATGATGAGGGCGATGACCCATTTAAGTGATTTTTTCATGTTTTCTCTCCATTTTATGATTATTCGTTCAATTGGTTGTGAACCAATTTGGCGGGTCTTTAACGGAACGGGCTGTCCGTATTTTCATTTTGTTTTCTCCTTTGCGGCATAAAAAAAGTCCCGTAGTCAAAAGACTACGGGACGATTGGATCGCGTTACCACCCTGGTTTTGTCTAACATCACTGGTAGACACTTAACAAGTACGTCAATAAAGAGATACTCTAACGCGGTAACGGGCGCACCCGAAGTTGGCTAATTGCGGACAACTCACCAACTTATTGAACTCCGAGACCATTTTCGTCTTCTAAGCATGTCGGACTTTCACCAAAATATCCGCTCTCTAATGCATGCCGCTGAAAATTACTTATCTCATCAACGTATCTGATGTCTAAAACAATACCTAGTGAATCATTTTTTGTCAATAGTTTTTATCATTTTATTTTAATATTTGTCATAAATTAATCAAAAAAGGACTCGCAAGAGTCCTTTTTTATTAAACATACTTTGTTTCATCATCAACATGCCATGGGTCAGCCTTATCGATGTGGTCGTAATATAACTTGCCATGGAGGTGATCAATTTCGTGCTGGAAGACAATCGCAGGGTAATTGCGAAGGGTAATTTCCTTTGTTTCGCCATTTTCATCTTGGTAGCGAACCTTGATTTTCTTCGAACGGGGAACAAAGCCGGGTACGTCTTGGTCAACTGACAGGCATCCTTCACCCGTTTCAAGGGCAGTCCGGCCAACCGTTTCTGAAATAATCACGGGGTTGAAGATAACGCCCTTGAAGTAGGGCTGATCGTCTTCTTCGGCGGGATCCTCAGAAGGGATTAAAATTGCGCTCATTTGAAGTGATTCACCAACTTGATTGGCAGCTAGGCCAACACCTGGACGAAGTCCATAGGGTTCGTTTTTTTCGGGGTCTTGTGAGACAACTAAGTAGGTCATCATGTCCTTTGCCAACTGACGGTGTTCGTCAGAAAGCGGGAAGGGTACTTTTTCGGCTGTTTTCCGCAGGACCGGATCGCCATCCTTTGTAATTTTTTCCATTGTAAAGCGGATCGTCATGGGCATCGCCACCTTTCTTTTCGTACTTTCCAGTATAGCAAAAAATCAGGAGATTGTGCATGGTCTTCTCTTTGACTTTTTAATGCTCAATTCCTAGCAATCAAGGGGGTTCCTTGTTAAACTAAAGAGGTAAAAGTCGAGTAAATGGGAGGCCAATATGGCAGATAACTATCAGTTACCAATTGACGGCAATTGGGATGTCCAAGACATGGTTGCCGTTTCGAACCTAGTTGATGCTGTTTTACAAGTGTATGAGGGTGGCTGTGATCGAAACCTGCTCTTGGAAAACCACCGACAGTTTTGCGAAGTGATTCCTTCCAAATCAGAACAGAAGAAGTTTGACCGTGATTTTGAAGAGCAGACCGGTCGTTCCATTTATCAGACAATGAAGCTAACCAAAGACGGCAATAGCCGGGTGATTGTCCGTGATTAAGTTAAGTGATAAAAACCAATTAATCAAATTGGATGAACAGGTGTCTTCCTGGATGAAACGTTTGGCCCAGCAAACGAAGGAAGAACGGCAAAGACAGGCACCGGATGTTTCGTATAAAAATGGCGACCGGAGAAACCTAGTGACGGACTTGGACCGGGCCAATCAACGAGTTTTGATTGAGAAGGTTCAAAGCCTGGATCCCGAGGCTCGCTTCGTCTGTGAAGAGGCTGGTGAACGACGGGCAACCACGATGGCCGGGCAGGTCTGGTTCATCGATCCAATTGACGGGACTTTGAACTTTGTTTTGGAGGACCGTGACTACGCCATCATGATGGCTTTATATCAGGATGGGGAACCGGTTCTAGGGTGGATTTGTGATGTCCCGGCTGGCCGACTTTTTCACGGGGGCAAGCAAACGGGTGTCTACATGGATAGTCAGGAACTGCCAGTGGTGAAAAACCAATCACTGAGGGATGCCGTTGTCATCGTTTCAGGGAGGCGATTGGTTGTGGGGGAGAAGCCCTATGGTGAAATGGCTTTACAGGCTCGTGCCGTGCGTGTTATCGGTTCCGCCGGCATTTCCTTTACCAGACTATTTACTGGTTCAGCGCAGGCTTATTTATCGAAACTATCTCCCTGGGATTTAGCAGCGGGTCGCGCACTGGCAGAAGGGTTGGGTTATCAAGTAAAAAACCTTGACGGAAGCCTTCCAAATATGCTATTATCAAACTCAGTATTAATCGCTACAAACGAGATTCATCGCGAAATCAGCAAGATGGCAAAAGACTAGGGGACTTCCTCCTAGTCTTTCTTGTGAGTAGCTAAGTAAAAGGAGCACAAGAAATTGGCAAAACTTCGCGAAGATATTCGTAACATCGCTATCATCGCCCACGTCGATCACGGAAAGACGACGTTGGTGAACGAATTGTTGAAGCAGTCCGACACTATGGACGCCCGTAAGGAAGCATCCTTGGGCGACCGTGCCATGGACACGAACGACATTGAAAAGGAACGTGGAATCACGATCCTGTCAAAGAACACGGCTGTCCGTGTCGGCGACAAGCAAATTAACATTTTGGACACCCCAGGTCACGCCGACTTTGGTGGAGAAGTTGAACGTATCATGGGAATGGTTGACGGTGTTCTCTTGGTTGTCGACGCCTTTGAAGGAACGATGCCACAGACTCGTTTCGTTTTGAAGAAGGCCTTCGAACAACACTTGACGCCAATCGTTATCGTGAACAAGGTGGACCGTCCTGGTGCCCGTCCTTCAGAAGTTGTGGACGAAGTGTTGGACTTGTTCATCGAATTGGGTGCTGACGAAGATGACTTGGACTTCCCAGTTATCTTTGCTTCTGCCATGAACGGAACAACGTCATTGGATCCAGAAGTTGACACGCAAGAACACACAATGAAGCCAATCTTTGATACGGTCTTCGAAACGATTCCTGCTCCCGTTGACAACTCAGACGAACCTTTGCAGTTCCAAGTGGCCATGTTGGATTACAACGACTTCGTTGGTCGTATCGGTATCGGACGTGTTAAGCGTGGAACCATCAAAGTTGGTGACAACGTGACCGTTATGAAGTTGGACGGTACGACACAGGACTTCCGTGTTACGAAGTTGGCTGGTTTCATTGGTTTGGACCAGGTTGACATCCAAGAAGCCAAGGCCGGTGACTTGATTGCCGTTTCTGGTATGGAAGACATCAACGTTGGTGAAACGGTTGTTGATCCTGCTCATCCTGAAGCATTGCCTTTGCTTCGTATTGATGAACCAACGTTGCAAATGACTTTCCGTCAAAACGACAGCCCCTTTGCTGGTCGTGAAGGAAAGTTCGTGACGGCTCGTCAAATTGAAGATCGTTTGCACCGCGAATTGCACACGGATGTGTCATTGCGTGTTGAAGACATGCCAACTGCTGGAACATGGCTTGTTTCTGGTCGTGGTGAATTGCACTTGTCAATCTTGATTGAAAACATGCGTCGTGAAGGCTTCGAATTGCAAGCTTCACGTCCACAGGTTATCTTCCGTGACATCGATGGTGTGAAGTCTGAACCATACGAATCCGTTCAAATCGATACACCTGATGAATATGCTTCATCAGTTATTGACTCTTTGAACCAACGTAAGGGTGAAATGCAAAACATGGAATCCGTTGGGAACGGCCAGACTCGTTTGACTTATATGGCCCCATCACGTGGTTTGATTGGTTATTCAACGGAATTCATGACGGCAACGCACGGTTATGGAATCTACAACCACACTTATGCAGAATACCGTCCAATGGTTAAGAACTGGGCGCCAGGTCGTCGTAACGGTGCCTTGGTTTCAATCAACCAGGGACAAACTACCAACTACGCCATCATGGGTGTGGAAGACCGTGGTCAAATGTTCGTCGGTGCTGGTGTTGACGTGTATGAAGGTATGGTTGTGGGTATGAACGCCCGTGATAACGATATCTCAGTTAACGTTACGAAGATGAAGCCACAGTCTAACGTTCGTTCATCGAACAAGGATCAAACGGCTTCAATCAAGACGCCACGCGAAATGAACTTGGAAGCTTCTCTGGAATTCTTGAACGACGATGAATACGTTGAAGTAACGCCAGAAAACGTTCGTATCCGTAAGGCTATCTTGAACACTGGTGAGCGTGAAAAGGCTGCTAAGCGCAAGAATAAGTAATTAAATTTAAACCTTGTCTGCCCGCTTTTACTTATGGTAAAATTCTAGGGCGGACTTATGGAGATATGGCACAATCTGGTACTGCAGCGGACTCGAAATCCGTCGAGCCGTCGTATGGCGGTGTGCGGGTTCAAATCCCGCTATCTCCTTGAGACATTTCAAGAGAGGTCAAGAGGGCTCAAAAAGCCTGGTCTTGACCTCTTTTTGTTTTTTAGGGTTGCTATGAATTGCTATAGATTGCAAGCAAAATAACACATTTTTAACACATTTTTTTATAGCGGGGATGCTATCAAGGACGGCCTTTGTGCCGTCTTTTATTTTGCAAAATAACACATTTTTAGTACAAATACGCTGAATTGGAGTTGACGCCTTTATCTGCGGTACTGATTTGGTACTTTAGGATCTAACAAAGACAATCAAGAAAGTCTGCCAGTTGTGGCAGAAAATGAATCATCCCCCAATTGTCCAGTAGTGGACAACAAACAACAGGCGTACTTAAAAGTACACCCGTTATATTTGCGGTGTGGTTACATCCACACACCTATTGACCTCCGTGTTTTCAAACACGCTGGTGCACCGAATCAGTGCGTCAGGTAAGTCCTGTATAATTGTCTTAAAAGTCTTTGTGGGGGATGACATGAACAAAAGGGAAATACTCCGAGAATACTTTACAGGTTGCAATGGTTGGACGTTGGAGAACATCGAACAATTAAAACGGGCAGGCTTTAATAATCGTTTTGCAGAAGAAAACTGTAACTTTTGGGAAGAAATACATCGGACGCTTGACCCGTATGTGGCCACCCTACCGTCTGAAATCGTACAAATGCAACACGACCACTACAAGTACCGTAAACCTTTTGGCGAGTATTACAACATAGTAGCGCCTACTGCCGTGATACAAGAGGTCAACAACGAGCTGAACAGGTTGGCCAAGTCGATCAAGTTATCAGAAAGAGCCAAGGGCGGTAAATTGATTATGATGAAGCAGTATTAGATCCACAAGCCTTATTTATATCACTTAAATAAATACGCCATATAAAGCCCGTATAGGCTTTTTAATTTTCTGCAGTATGATTGGGCGTAGATATAATAAAAAACAAAACATACACCCGCGCCTGTCTGTTTGATGACGATATGTGTATGCTCTCTTAAATAATCAAGATAGGGGGGCGGTGATTTGCCGACTCCTTTGCCAAAAGTGGCGAAAACAAAAAGGAGTGTCCAAAATAGACACCCCTTTGACAACATTAGTTGCAACTACACTTGTATTTTTTCTAAAGTGTTCGAACCTGAACCGAGGTAGAGTCGGTACAGATAACAGTTAAACAACAGGCGTTGCATAGATTGGAAGAGGTGGCAAGACACAACCCCTTTACTTTTTGCCAGAAGTGGCAGAAACGCTAAACATCCTCAAAAAGATTAAAGGTGTCTGCATATTGCTGACAGCTCAACGACCTAGATTAAATCTAGGACGACATAGGGGAATAATGAAACGTGATGCCCTAAGTTGAACTTAGACCGTTCCCCAGTAGTGGGGAAGCATTGCCAAAAATGGCAACGTTACAAAGTAGCAAGTATGTAACGGGGATGGTTACACCTTGAATAGCGGGCAATGATTAACTATATAGCGACTATACCAATTTATCTTTTACGCTTATTTGACCGTCACTGACCGTCAAGAGACGTCAAAACGATTAAAAAATAGCTTTACATTTTGTATGACTTCCTTGTATTATTTATTTATAGATAGGTGTAGGAACGATGTTTTTTATACCTTTACTTTGTTTCTGGCAACAGTAACGTATAAGGGGGGTTGCTATGATTATTGATAACAAGCATGTTGTTTTTGATTTAGATAACAAGGCACAAGCTGAACAGTACCGTAAGATCTTCCACCCTACACAGGTTGAACAAGAAAAAAATGTAGCTAAGATTAAGGCTAGCTTTGCTAAATCTGATGAGGGTGTAAAGCGCTTTAAGAATTGGTAGAAAATGAAACAATTAGGATTTAAAGTATGTTCTAAAAAGACATATACGCTAGCCATTAGTTATGATGACATGTTTAAAGTGTATGAATAAGAAAAGCCTTACTCAAACGAGTAGGGCTATTTTTGTGCTGATGAACCTAACAAAACCTAATATGAAAACCTGTTAAAACCTATGCCTATACGATCAAGAACGCACTTAAATAGTGTTGCAACGTTGCAAAAGGTTGCACCCTAAAAGTTACAGGGTTGCAAGCTTATAACGGTTGATATAATAACGATAGTAGACTAAAGAGTTTTAAAAAGTGTGCAACAAGGTTGCAAAATTTGCTTATTGATTTAGACATAAATTAAGGGTTGCAATGCAAAAGGTCACAAGCTATCCAAAACTAAATATCAAGGAACTAGACTTTAGCAAACATCCCCGTGCTCATCTTGTTAAATGGCAAGGTCACAAGATAGCTTTAGCAACAACTAAACCTAATTATGGCGGTGTACGGTATTGGTTTGTTTGTCCTTACTGTGAGAAGCGAAAAGGCGCATTGTATCAAGTAAGGCGGGCAGTGATATGCCGAGTATGTGCGGGGTTGTATTATGTTGCTCAAGATAACAAGGCCAGACGCAACATGTTCGATAAAATCATGGCATTACACGATAAACAGCTAAATCTTATTAACAATCTAGACTCAGGTTTGTATAACAGTTATGTGGGCTTAGGCCATCTATTAGCCTGTGATCTAGCTTATAGACTGTACATTACACCAAAACGGCCGAAGGGAATGCACTGGGCTACATACGCTAGGAAGCTAGAGCAGATTGACCGTATAAGTATGCAGTTAGCTGATATATACGAACTCTACCAGCAGAGAAGAGAAGCGCATGACAAGGCCATTAAAGCGCAATGGTCGGAAGCAATAAGAGTACATGGTAAAAAGGTGTATGAAAAAGATTAACAAGGTCACACCTAAAAAGTTACAAACCACATCCCCAAAATAGGGCAGTGGTTTATAGTATTTTGTAGTAATTGAGTACATCCCAAAAATAAAAAGCCTACTTGTCTGAGTAGGCTAATTACATAGTTTATGAATGGTCTCGTTTTGCAATGATGGAATAGGTGGGCATCCATGGACCTGTCCACCATCCAGATACACCGTATGTTTTAGCTTCTATGACTTCAAGCCCCAAGCTAGAGAGCGCGTCTGTGTATTCTTTTTTGTGATGGCCAGTGTCTACAATGATTAGAGAACCATTGTCAGTAAGAACACGTACAGCTTCTTCTAGTGCATGTACTCTTGCGGAAGCCGGCTTTATATTGTGGAAGGCTAAACTTGATACGACATAGTCATACTTTTTATCTGCAAAAGGAAGGCTGATCATGTTCGCCGTTTTCACG
>NZ_JQBH01000001.1:0-3023 GCF_001438695.1 Fructobacillus fructosus KCTC 3544 | reverse complement strand
ACTATTGTCAGACTGGTCAGAGTTGCGCCACAAGTCAATACCTGTAGCGTGACCATTCCCTGATAAAAGTTTAGCGAACATTAGCAAGACCATTCCATGACCAGTGCCTAAGTCAAGAACCTTTGAATTAGGATCAATCGTCATTTTGGATAAAAGACTATTCCATATCTTGTGCTTTCCTCGAATGGAGGTGTTGATAAATATAGCGCCTGCAAGAATCATCAGAACGCCGTATAAAATTGTCCACATGTAACCATCGTAGTATTTATGAAAGGCAATGCCGTAGGCAAATGCAAGAATGCCCCCTAAAATATATAAGAATGGTACTAAAGGTGCATCGAGGCCTTTTTTCTTTAGCTGTTTAATCATTATTTTAAAAATATCCTTTCATCCCCAATAAGGGGAGAACATGCCTCACTAATATAGGCGCTTTATATCGTGTAAGTCCCAAGCGGGCTTTTTTATTTGTAGAAAATTAGCGCTCGATATGTTACAGACCAAGGTGTCACACTAACAACCTCTTGACCTTGTTGTTCAATATCAAAAATCGCCTCGTTTAGTTTTTCCTCCAGGCCGTGTGCTGATATTGCTTGTACTATTTTTGTTTTCATAAATACTCTTCCTCATCTTCCGAACGCCCGATTGTAGTATGCCACGTAAGCCCATAGTGGGCTTTTTATTTTGTCTGTGTTATTTGTAGAACTCTGTAACCACTTGTACGAGCTTTCCTATAAATTGAATAGGGGGCTCGTTGTTTTCGACATCAACGTTTTTATATTCGTAGGCCTTAAAGTCCGATAACCAGCTATCTGGCTCAAAGCGGATATGGTCAGGATAGCGATAGACGTGTTTAATCGTGGCACTATCCCCGTTAATAATCACACCACAAACATCCCCATTTTTAAGGTCTGACGTGTCCACCTTGGCTAATATAGCAATAGATCCATTGGGCGCTATCTTGTTCATGCTTTCGCCGTCAATCCGGAGGGCTAAAAGGTTATCCTTGCCGTACTTGTTGATTAAGGTACTATTAACGCCTATATCACCCTCAACGTCCTCTTTAGCTCCTTCTGGATAACCAGCAGAGATACGCCCATAGATTGGCAGATTAACGCTATTATGGTCAATCTGAAAGGGGATGGCATTAGATGGGACAGCATCACTAGAACGGGCTAAAGTAATACCGGCTAATTCGAAGATTTGAGAATCAGGAACACGCAGACCTTTAGCAATTTTCTTTAGTGTTTCAACCTTAGGTATATTATGGTGTCCGTTTTCAATTTGTGAAAGGTAAGAAGAGGCCATACCTGCTTGTAAAGCGACCTGCCTCACTGAGTAACCTTTGTTATATCGTAAATCTTTAAGCGAATAACCAAACTCTTTTGAAGTTATCATTTTCATACTCTCCTATATATGACTATTTTAGTATAAAAAAATAAACAATGTTATTAAAATATAATAAAAAGTGTTTACAAAAACATAAGGTTAGTGTTATATTTTTTATAACAAAACATGAAAGGAAAAACACAATGCAAGTTAAAGTAACAGTGAAAGAACCAGAAGAACTTAAGCGACATATCTACCAAGGGGGTGAAAGCATATCAGGATTTAGCCGACGTATTGGCGTATCTGTCCCTTATATGAGCAATGTGGTATCCGGGAAAATGAACCCATCCCCTACAACAGCAAAGAAGATTGCTGACGGCTTAGGGGTTAAATTAACTTCTATTTTTTTGGTCTAGGTGTTTATATTTTTATAAACTATGGAATGAGGAGCACTCAAGAACATGGAACAAACAACACAGACGGTCACAGAGTGGCCACGCTGGCTTAATTGGAAACAAGCGGCCAAGTATTGCAACGTAGCCCAAGGGACGTTTAAGCGCCACCTCATTGACACTGGGCGAGTGCATGCAAAGGTCACAGACTTTGGTAAGCGGTACGACCGGGAAGAAATCGACCAAGCGATTGAGAACTGGTATTAGGAGGGGATGACATGGAGCTTTGGAACATTGTAACAACGCTGGTAACAGTGGCATGTATTGGAGTGGTTGGCTATGTGGCAGGCTACACAGTGGCAGAAAATGAAGACAAGCAGTCACGCAGGCACAAGGGCTAATAGAGAGGAATGAGCAACATGAAAGCACAAACAAAACGAAATGCACAACGTCAATTAAACGGGGCAACAGAAATGGCTGACTATATTGCAAGCCAAGCAAAAGAGATTAAACAAATTTATCAAAACGGAGACGTGACCGAAAAAGATTTGTTGGAGTTTATCGAGATTGCACAATCAAACGCAGTAAGTATCAGTAATGTTGTCAGCGATGAAATGGCAAAATTAGGACTAAACAAGTTTGAAGGGGATGACAACCGTGGATAACAGAGACTACACCAAGGACGTGCTTATCTCTATTGGTTATTACCAAGACGAACTACACAAGGCTGAAACTATTTTAGGCGGATCTAAAATGCCGGGACTTGAACCAAGCCATAAGGAACTAATCCTATCGATGCGACTAGCCCAAACAAAGATTAGTAATGTACTGGCTGACTTGGCTACCTTGGAAGATACGACAAAAGACCAGCTTAGCTAAAACGTATTTGAGTTGTTTTGCATAAGAATGGAAAAACTAGAAACTTATAAAGGAGTTAATGAATGGAATTAGTTTATTACAAGGGTTTGAAAGATGAACCTTACACAACATTAAATATCATTGCCGAGAGCGTCGACCAAAATTATAGGGCTGTTAGGAATAAGTTTTATAAGCATAGGGAAGACTTAAAAAGGTTTGGAATACTTGCTCACGAATATGTAAGTATTATTGGAGCAGGACAACCTGAAAAGATTTGGAAGCTCAACGAAGCACAGGCAACCTTCTTTATCACGCTATTAGGAAACAGCCCTAAAGTTGTACAGTTCAAGAGTGATTTAGTCCTCGCGTTTATGCAAATGAGAAAGGAATTAGACCAAGCCAAGCTAAATCGAGAGCTTAACAAGCGGGCAAACATTGGACTGGCTG